>JABAAB010000117.1 GCA_014238945.1 Lysobacterales bacterium | reverse complement strand
TGATGGAGTGACGCTGGTCTCCTGTCCCGCGCCAAATCCAGGTAACATCTGGTACCAGGACAGCTATCGCCGCGAGATTACGCAAACGGCTATCTTTGGCGAGGTCAACTACGACCTTACTGAACAACTGCAATTTACTGCTGGCCTGCGTTGGTTCCAATACGATCGTCATGTCGTCAATGATCGGCAATGGCCTCTGTATATGCCGGTCGAAGCCATTGCGATAGACGGCGAAGGTGCCAGCGTTGAAGAAGCCAAAGAAAGCGATCAGGCCTGGAAGTTCGGTCTCAGCTATCGTATTGACGACGACAAAATGATCTACGGCCTTTTCAGTCAGGGTTTCCGACTGGGCGGCAGCAACAATCCCAAAGCAGTCAGGGTGGACTTTGTGCCCGAACTCTATAATCCGGACGTAGTGAATAACTATGAGATCGGTATCAAGTCGGAGTGGATGAACAATCGATTGCAGGTCAACGCCACGGTCTTTTACATGGAGTGGGAAGATATTCAGTTATCCATTGGTTCCGAACAGGATGGTTTGTGGTGGCTCAATGGCATAGCCAACGGTGGCGGTGGTAAAAACCAGGGTGCTGAACTCGATGTCATCTGGCAGGCTTCAGAAAACCTGAGACTATCTGCCAACTTTTATACCGGTGATGCGCATTACACGGATGACTGGTTTTCACCCGAAGGAGCGCAGCAATTGTGGGCGGGCACATCGATGGTGGATGCGGCGAGTGATAAAGCCTCGCTATCCGCTGATTACCTGCTCCCGGGTGTGCTGGGTGGAGACATGTGGTTCCGGGTTGACTACTATTATGTAGGCGGATTGTTTTCCACCTGGGGCGCCGCTGGCGCTGCAAACCCGGATCATCCCGATTATGAGCAAGGGGCCGGGTATGACGTGGAAAGTTACAACAAGTCCAACCTGCAGATTGGTTGGGAGAAGGATAGCTGGACAGCGACCCTCTTTATTCGAAACCTGTTCGATGCCAGGGCGAATACCTTTACAAGTAACGGTGACGCCGGTTGGTATGCTATGAATTATTGGGGCCATTCGGGTTTTGGTCAAACCAATAATCTCGCCAGACCTCGAACGGTCAGCATAAAGCTCACCAAGAGTTTCTAAGGATTCAACTTGGAAACAAGGCGGCCGCCCCCTCATCCGGGGCGGCCGTTTTCGTTATGACAGGGATTACAATCATCACATGGTAAAACTAATCACTACCTCAGTCGTGCGTGGCAGCAAACAGGGCGAAAGCCACGGCGGAGTCTATATCATTGACGTTGAAGGGCAGGATGTGCGCCAGGTACTGGACTGGAACACCACCGATATCGACTGGCAGGGACGTGGCTGGGACCGTGGCCTGCGCGGCATCGCCATTGACGGCGAGACCATCTATATCGTGGCCAGTGACGAGCTTTTTGCCTATACACCGGATTTCAGACTCATCGGGTCGTGGCGTAATCCTTATCTGAAGCACGCCCACGAATTGAGCATTTATGGACGTAATCTCTATATCACCTCCACCGGATATGACAGCATTCTCGCCTTTGAATTGGACCAAAGGAAGTTTTACTGGGCACTTCATGTCGATGTTGATCGTTTTAATTTCAAGGGGGCGATTTATGACCCGATGGGTGACGAGGGTCCGCTACTTCTCAATAAACTGCACCTGAACAATGTCCACGCCAATGACCACGGCATGTATATTTCCGGTATGAAATCCGGTGGTATGCTGCATTTCAATGGTGAAGCCGTCAATATGTCCGTGACACTTCCGGAGGGAACACACAACGCGCAGCCCTATCGGGACGGTGTCTTGTTTAATGACAGCAAGGCTGATGTCGTGCGCTATGCATCGCGCACGGGTGGGGAAGACCGGGCCCTCAAGGTCCCGAAATACGAACCTGGCGATATCGAAAACAAGGGTATTGCTGATACCCGGGTCGCCCGGCAGGGTTTTGGTCGGGGTTTGTGCCTGATCAATGACCGGGTGGTCGCGGCCGGATCGTCACCATCAACCATTTCGCTGCATGATCTGCAGGACTCAAAGACACTGCTGTCGGTTAACCTGTCCATGGATATCCGCAACGCCATTCACGGCCTGGAAGTTTGGCCGTTTGAGTAGAACCCCTGGATTGCACCGGTTTAAGGATCCTGGCTAGGCCATCTGCGTCTGGGCTTGAGCTTCCTTCACCCCATAGCGATGCTATGAGGTTCAGTCCAGCACGGCGCCCAACCACAGCAGGCCTTCGCCATGACCCTCAAACCGGCACAATCCAGGGGTTAAGTGGAATTAGTGACCGGTGCTTATTAGGATCCTGGCTTGTCCATCTGCGTCTGGGCTGGAGCTTCCTTCACCCCATAGCGATGCTATGAGGTTCAGTCCAGCACAGCTTTAGAGACCGGCGTTTTTGACCACATCTGGCAGGTCATCGATAATTTCACCGAGCCCTTCCATCCACTCGCCAAGGTGACTTTCATATTTTCGCCACTTACCCATGCCACCGGTATAAATCGGCTGGCGGACCTGCTCGGAACTTGCTGTCTTGACGGCCCGCTTGGTTTCATGGAAGCGCACGCATTTTTCCTCAAACGGCAGACCGCAGTGTTCCAGAATGCGAGCCACCTGACCTTCAAGATCGGTAACCGTCTCTTCGTAATGCACATCCAGTACTTTGCCTGGCAGAACCTCATTCCAGTGATCCATGGTCAGACAATATTCTTTGTAATAATCTTCTAAATCAAACAGGTCATAGGTGAAATTCTGGCCCCGGCCAAACAGTTGCTTGTAATTGCCGAGACAGGTGTCAAGCGGGTGGCGCCGCGCGTTGATGATTTTCGCGTTCGGCAGAATCAGGTGAAGCAAACCGATGAAGGGGAAATTGTTGGGTAATTTGTCCGTAAAAATCGGCTTGTCGGTCATGCGGTACCGGCTTGCTCCATCAAGATACTCAAGCCCGAGGGCACGCCAGTCGATCGTACGCATGGTATCCAGTATTTCAGGAAAGCGTTGTTTTTCAGGCTGGTAACGGCCCATGCTATCTGACAGGTTGGCCAGAATGGATAATTCCTCAGTCCCCTCAACCTGACTGTGACTGGCGAGAATTTGCTCAACGAGTGTAGAGCCGGATCTCCCCAGCCCGACTATGAAAACAGGCCCTTCATCGGGGTAACCGTTACCCTCAGTCTTGCTCAGAAAATCGCGCGTAAAATGCGATCGAATTTTTTCCTGCATGGTGCTGTTGGTGACCGGGTCATAATGCACGAGCGCACGCTGGCGCTCATTCCCGGAGTGATAATAGGTCCAGGCCTTGTCATAATTCTTGCGGTCCTCATACGCCTTACCCAGCGCAAAGCGGAAATGCACGTCGGTCACTTCCGTCAGGTCGGTATTTTCGAGCTGATTCTCCATGGCCTCGACCTCCGCGTCCTCAAACGTGAAGATCTTGAGATTGGCCATACTCCAGTAGACCTCACCGAAGTCAGGTCTGAGCCGAATGGCTTCGCGGTATGCGCGCAGAGACGCCGGTTGATCGCCCAGCGTCTTCAAAACATGACCAAAACCCATGTGGAACCCAGGGAAACTCGGGGTTAAGTCAATCGCTTTGCGGAACGCCTCTGCGGCCTGCTCCGGGTACCCTGCGCCTGACAGGCTACTGGCCAGCTTTTCCCAGGCATTACCGTTTCTGGGTTCCAGAACGGTCGCCCGGCTGAAGGCTTCGATTGCTTCCATCCGTTTCGCGCGTTTCAATGAGACCCGGCCAAGATCAACCCAGGCCCCCGCAAAGTCCGGTGCCAGCAATGTTGCACGTTGAAGTAGCGCCTCTGCATCACCCAGTTTGACTTCCTGTTTGATGTAGATGGCCGCCAGGAACCGCATGGCATCCACATTATCCGGGCTGTCCTTCAGTGCCCGGCGAAAACACTGGATTGCATCATCCTCTCGACCCGCGCGCATATGCTCGGCGCCAACGGCAACCGCACCTAATTCCTGATCTTTTTCAAACAGGAGCAAAAAGATCTCGTCGGCTTCCTTTCCGCGTCCGACGGCGGCGAGTGCCTGTCCGAGCTTCTTGAGGGCATTGGTTAACCCTGGGTCCGAATGGACAGCTTGCTCAAGCAAAGGGATCGCCTCTTCAAATTTTTGCTGCCGAATGAGGGCGCTTCCCAAATCCTCCAACAGAGGTGGAAAGCCGGGTGCCAGTTCAATCGCGATCCTCAGCTGGGTCTCGGCCTCGCCAAACCGCTGCTGTTGCATCAGCGTTTGCCCCAGGAGACGCAAGTGTTCAACACTCTCGGGATACAACTTCAGATGCTTGCGGCAAAGGGTCTCCGCCACATCGGGTTTGCCGGATTTCAGGGCTTCCACAGCCTGGCGGAAATCAGGGTGCGGTGACAGACGGGTGCGTGTCATAGAGTTATTGGTACATTCAGACTTAAAATCATCATGCAATAATACGTGTAAGTACGTCGAAATCAATGTTCCGTTTACAACCGATCGCACATATCTTCTGACCCTGAACCCGTGCTTGTGTTTCGAGGTGCTGGCTATGAAGTGCTACCGGGCGATACGCCATCGTTGACACGACAGTTTTGAATACACGACTTGCCTTATAACTCCCTGCGGCCGGTAGATTTTCGTTACAATTCCTCGCTGAACTTTCCAGGAGATGCCAGATGCACCGCTTTTTGTTTTTTGCGCTTTTCGTAACACCGATCGTATTTGCCGAAGCGGACACCATTGACCGAAGCGGCACCTGGGATGTAAACGGCCCTATGGGGCCTTCGTCATTACTCGAAATAACCACCGATGAAGGCACCTGGATGAGTCTCGATGTCCATCCGGATGGCGACCAGGTGATTTTTGATCTGCTCGGTGATCTCTACCTCATGCCCATCGGCGGTGGCGAGGCTACCCGGCTGACCGAAGGGGCGGCAATGGACCTGCAGCCGCGATTCAGTCCGGATGGTAAACACGTTTCGTTCACCTCCGATCGGGGCAGCAACACCAACATCTGGATGGCGGACTTCGATGGTGAAAAACTGTCCGGTATCAAACAGGTCAGCAAACAAACCGGCCATAAGCTCAATGGGGCTGACTGGATGGCGGACGGTGAGTGGCTTCTGGCAAGGAAACGGGTGACAGATACCAGTTCGATCGGTATAGCCGAGCTCTGGATGTACCACAAAGACGGTGGTTCGGGTGTCAAGCTGGTTGCTGATAAAGGCGAAGTTGACTCTTTTTCCACCAGTGCAGACGGCCGCTTCATTTATTTCGGTGCCTCCGGGCCCTTCAGCTATGACCGCAACCCGCATGGCCGTGTCTGGTCGGTGATGCGCTACGACCGCAAAACGGGCGAGAAAAGACCCGTTACCGGTGGTAATGGCAGTGCGGTCGCACCGGCACTGAGTCCGGACGGGCGATCCATTGCATTTGTACGGCGTGTGGGTACCCGTTCGACGCTCTGGATTCACGACCTCCGTACTGGCTCCGAACGGCAGATTTGGGATGGTCTGGACCGGGATCAGATCGAGGGTTTTGGTACCCATTACATCTACCCCGGTTACGACTGGACACCCGACGGGCAGAGCCTGGTGATCTGGGCTGGCGGCAAGATCAACCGGATTGCGATTGATGGCAGTGACGCGGTCATTATTCCCTTTGAGGCGGCTGTTTCGGTCCGCTACCGTGAGCCCCTTCGTGCATCGCAGGACCCGGCACCTGGGACGGTACAGGCGAAACTGATCCGCTGGCCGGTTTTCAGTCCTGATGGCAAGACACTGGTTTTTACCGCCTTCGGTCACCTGTATTACCAGAGCCTGCCCGAGGGGACCGCACAACGTGTCACCGATGCCCATGAGTTCGAGTTTGCCCCCACTTTTTCGCCGGATGGCAGCAAGCTTGCTTTCACCACTTGGGACGACCGTGCTGGCGGAACACTGCAAATGATATCCATGCGTCGAGGAAAACCAGGATCATCGACCATGGTTTTTGAGTCACCAACGCAACTGGTCAACCCTGCATTTTCGCCGAATGGCGAGCAGTTGCTGGTCGTCACCGGCAGTGGTGTCAATCTCCGCGGGGGGAACCTGGGATCTGAGCAACGTCATGACATTGTGGTCGTCAATGCAAATGGACGCGGTGAATCTAGGTACGTGACATCGACCACCAACCGGGGCGCGCAATTACGTGTGACCCGACCAAGTTTTTCAAGTGATGGTCAGCGCATCTGGTATTTCGAAGATGAAGCCGTCCCGGGAGAACGGGGTTCGCGCAAACCGAACAAAACCTTGTTGCTGTCCATCAAGCTCGATGGCACGGATAAGAAAAAGCACATGGGATTTCGTTACGCACAGGACGTGATGGTCAGTCCCGATGAGACCCGGGTTGCCTTTACCGAACTACACAATGCCTTCGTGACTTCACTGCCCTCGACCGGTGCAGCGGTGGATTTCGATCCCACGTCTGCAGCCTTTGCTTTTCAGCAACTGAGCCAGGATGGTGGTGAATGGCTGAACTGGAGTCATGACAGCGGGCACCTCAGCTGGGGGTTTGGCCGCAAGGTATTCAGGGCTGCCGTGGACGATCTTGCCTTCGTGGCCAAAGCCAAACCGCGTGACTCGGGTGATCATGGTATTGATGTGGTGGCCATCACGATTTCCCCGCATGGTCAATATTCACGCGGTGAGGAGTCCTACGACCTCGATACGCTCAAACCGGTACTCGAGGATGGCTGGCAGGATTCACCACATACACGCGTCGATGTCACCATGAACGATGATGCGCCATTCAGCGCCTGGTCGGAACTGAAGGAGTGGCTGGGAGAGGTCAAGGTTGGTGTCAAGCAGGTCGCGGCAGAAAATGATAAAGAGGAAGACAAAACAGAGAAAGATGGCAAAGAAGACAAAAATAAATTTGAGCCGGAATCCTATGAAATTGATCTTTCGCTGCCTCATGCCAGGCCGGATGGCCGCTTTGCTTTGACAGGTGCCCGGATCATCACCATGGATGGTAACCAGGTGATCGAGGAGGGTACCGTGGTTGTCGATGGCAACCGCATTGCTGCAGTGGGCCCATCATCAGAAGTGATGGTTCCGGATGATGTGCGAAAATTTGATGTCAGCGGCAAAACCATCATGCCCGGACTGATCGACGTGCACGCACACCTTGGCTACGCCTCACTTGATGTGAACCCGCAAAAGGACTGGCAATATTACGCCAACCTCGCCTACGGCGTAACTACGGTGCACGACCCTTCAGCGAGCACGCACACCATATTCAGCCAGGCAGAAATGGTGGCGGCTGGACTGATGACCGGGCCGCGGATATTTTCTACCGGATTCATTCTGTATGGTGCCTTGATCCAGGACCGGGCCATCGTCAACAGTTATGCCGATGCGCTGTCACACGTCCGTCGTCTGAAAAGCCAGGGTGCATTCAGCGTCAAGAGCTACGAGCAACCGCGCCGGGACCAGCGTCAGTGGATCATCCGTGCAGCGGCCGCCGAGAACATGCTGGTGGTGCCGGAAGGTGGTGGTGACTTTCCGAAGAATATCGGAATGGTTTTCGATGGTCACAGCGGCATTGAACACGCCATGTCTCCCGGCAAACTTTACAACGATGTTGTATCGCTGTTTGCAAAGTCCCGCGCGGGCTACACCGCGACCCTGCTGGTGGCCTACGGCGGACAGTCCGGTGAAAACTGGTTTTACCATCACTACAACGTCTGGGAGAATGAAAAACTCCAGTCATATTTCCCTCCGCGATCCATAGATGCCCGCTCAAGACGTCGCAGCATGTCGGCCGAAGATGACTACAATCACAAAAATGTTGCGGGTCATCTGAAAGCCATCGACGATGCCGGTGGACTGGTCACGCTCGGCGCACACGGTCAGTTGCAGGGGCTGGGTGTCCACTGGGAATTGTGGGCTATGACCCATGGTGGCATGCAGCCACACGCGGCGTTAAAAGCGGCGACCATCAATGGGGCCGAGTATCTTGGCATGGACGAACACCTTGGTTCGATCACCAAAGGTAAACTCGCCGACCTGGTGGTACTGGATGAAAACCCGCTGGATAGGATCGAAAACACCGACAGCGTCAACATGACCGTGATAAACGGCGTCGTCTACGATGCCAACAGCATGGATCAGCTGTGGCCCAACCAGGTGGAACGCGGCCGCTTTTTCTTTCAGAAATAGACGTTCTTTCATTGTGAGTGTTAGTCTCAAATGGACTTACTTACTTATCAAAGTCCCGGTGTTTGTGGCAATATGGTCGATATGCGTCCTGATTACCTGAGGAACCCTGAATCCGCCAAACAATGCGGCCGTTTTGAGGGCATGAATATCGAGGCAGGACCATGAGCTTCTTTGATGAACTAAGAAGACGCAATGTGTTCAAGGTGGGTTTTGCCTATGTAGTGGGCGCGTGGTTGCTGCTGCAGTTTGCCGAGGTACTTTCAGAATTATTGAATTTGCCGGAGACCGTTGGTCCCATGGTGGTTTCGGTCGTGGCCATTGGCTTTCCCATCACGGTATTTTTCGCCTGGGCTTTCGAAATGACACCCGAAGGTGTCAAACGTGAGTTCGAGGTTGACCGAAGCCAGTCCATTGCGCCCCAGACCGGCAAGAAACTGAATGGCGCCATCGTGGTGTTGCTGGCGCTGGCCGTTGTCTATCTTCTATACGACAAGTTCTCCGTAGCCGGAACTGCCGGTCACAGCGGGGATGCAGAGCTTGCTGTGGTTGCACCGTCCGGGCAGCCCGTTGAAAATATGGGACCCGTCATCGACCCCAAATCGATCCCTATCTCACTGCAACCAAGAACAGAGAATGAAATACAAATACTACATCTGTGACGTTTTCACCGACCGTCGATTCGGTGGCAATCAACTCGCCGTGCTGACCGATGCCGAAGGACTGGGCACCCGGCAGATGCAACAGATTGCAAGAGAATTCAATTTCTCCGAGAGCACTTTCGTTTTTCCACCGGAACAGGGCAATACCCGCAGGGTCAGGATTTTTACCCCCGCCACTGAGGTCCCCTTTGCAGGACATCCGAATGTCGGGACCGCCTTTGTGCTGGCTTCACTGGATGCGGTGGAGATGGAGGAGAAACAGACCGGAGTGGTATTTGAGGAAAAAGCAGGTTTGGTGCCCGTCACCATTCAGAAACCGGATGATGGACCGGTCTGGTGTGAACTCAGGGCGCCGGAAACCATTTCACTGGGTCAGGCCCTGCCGGTGGATTTGGTGGCCGCCTCGGTTTCGCTTTCAAGCGCTGACATCGTTGGCCGCACCCACCCACCGCGGGTTGCCTCGGTCGGTTTGCCGTTTATCATGGTGGAACTTCGTGACCGGTCCGTTCTGGAACGGGCCCGGGCCAACATGACGGAAATGGAAAAAATCGAAGCACTGGGTGTCACCCCTGATATTCACCTTTATGTTCACAGCGATGATGAATTCGACATCAGGGCACGAATGTTTGCGCCTTTCGATGGTGTACCGGAGGACCCCGCCACGGGCAGTGCCAATTGTGCGCTGGCCGGACTGTTGGCCCATCATGAGCAGGCAGGTACGGGCATGTTTGCCTGGCGCATCGCCCAGGGTGTTGAAATGGGACGTCCGAGTTTGCTTGAGACGAGGGCTGAGAAATCAGATGGCGGGGTAACAGACACGTGGGTCGGCGGTACTTGTGTCATGGTCAGTGAGGGTGTGATTTACATCGATTGAAACACGGGGCCATGAAATAAAACCGGCGTATCTCATGTCACCAATGCTGGTGCGCCATCCCTTGACCAACCAATGTGATTGCCAGGTTGCCAATTACCTCACGATGCTGGCCTTGATTACGACATCGTGATCATGGAGTTCCAGTTCAATCAATGGGCGGTCTACGCGGAATTCCGAGTGTTGTCTTCGGGTTGACGGGCCATTTTCGGATTCGGCGACTGAGTAAAAAATGAAATGTGCGTGGCCATCGACGATGGTGATTTCCAATCCCCGGCGAAGTTTGGGTGCCGTTTTCAAGACAACCTGCATACGTTCATCATGTTTGATACAGTTACCTTTGCATTTAACTTGCTTGCTTACCTCTTCGGTTTTGCTGTTGGTGCCTATCGCAATATCGCTGCTATTTTGTTTAATTACCAAGGTTTCATCAATTCTGCACGGATCATTACAAATGAAACTTTCCGTCGCCAGGGGACCTTTTACACTAATGGAATAGTCGCTGGATTGACCTTCGGGTGAAGCATCTGCAACATTGAGAAATAAGCTGATTATTAGAGAAATCATAAGTTCGCGTCGTCCAGTGAGATCATTGTATGCCCGGTCGGGTATTTGCAGCATGCAAAACAGGTATCATTGTAGTGGCTTTTACCGGGAACTTTCATGGATTTTGAACACAGCGACAAGGTAAAAAACCTGCTTGAATGTCTTGCGGCGTTTATGGAGGAGTACATCTATCCCCAACAGGACACCTGGCAACAACAGGTGGAGGACATGGGAAATGACTGGCGGGCCGTGCCGCTTGTCGAATCACTCAAGCCCAGGGCCCGTGAAGCCGGTTTGTGGAACCTGTTTCTGCCTGAATCGGGGCGGGGTGCGGGTCTCACCAACCTGGAATATGCACCCCTGTGTGAAATGATGGGTCGTGTTGCCTGGTCGGCCGAGGTGTTCAACTGTTCAGCGCCTGATACCGGCAACATGGAAACACTGGTGCGCTACGGTACCAATGAACAGAAACAACAATGGCTGGTGCCGTTGCTGAACGGGGAGATCCGTTCCTGTTTCGCCATGACCGAACCCGGTGTGGCTTCATCCGATGCACGTAATATCTGCTCGACCATCATTCGTGATGGTGACGAATATGTTATCAATGGCCACAAGTGGTGGTCATCCGGCAGTGGCGATCCCCGCTGCACACTGTTTATTTTCATGGGTAAGACTGACCCGGATGGGAGTGATGTTTACCGGCAACAGTCAATGATCCTGGTACCCCGGGAGACACCCGGTATCACCATACTTCGTAACCTGCCGGTGTTCGGTTTTTATGATGCCCCACACGGTCATGGTGAGATTTTGTTTGAAGATGTCCGCGTGCCGGTGAGCAACATGTTGCTCGGTGAGGGTCGTGGTTTTGAAATCGCGCAGGGGCGCCTGGGACCTGGCCGGATACACCATTGCATGCGCCTGATCGGTCTGGCCGAGGTGGCATTGGAGAAAATGTGTCAGCGGGCGCAGTTACGTCGCCCGTTTGGCAAACCACTTGCTGAGCAGGGGGTTAGCCGTGAACGGATTGCCGAATCCCGCATCCTGATCGACCAGGCTCGCTGGCTGGTGCTCTCGGCCGCCGACAAGATGGACAAGGTCGGTAACCGGGAAGCCCGCAAGGAAATCGGCATGATCAAGGTCGCGGCACCCAATATGGCGTGCCAGGTGATTGACTGGGCCATTCAGATGCACGGTGGTGCCGGTGTGACCACCGATTTTGGCCTGGCCCAGGCCTATACTCAGGCCCGTGTGATACGGCTGGCCGATGGACCTGATGAAGTACACCGCGACCAGATCGCCCGGCTTGAGATGAAGAAATATCAACGTCCGGAGCGCTCTTGAGCCGTGCCAAAAAGACAGCGCTGAGATGACTTCGGAACACTCCGGCCGCGAACTCGGACCCTGCCTGGAAGCCCACCGTCTGGACGAGCGGGCACTGACCCAATATCTCGGGGCATTGATACCCGGATTCGAACCCGACTGCAATATTCGTCAATTTCTGGGTGGTCAGTCCAATCCGACCTTCCTGATCGAATCTGCTTCCGGATCCTATGTGCTGCGAAAGAAACCACCGGGCAGATTGCTGCCGTCCGCACATGCGGTGGATCGGGAGTTCCGCGTGATCACGGCATTGTCGGCCACCGGGGTGCCGGTACCACGCACTTTGGTCCTGTGTGAGGACGAGAACGTCCTTGGACAGGTTTTCTATGTTATGGAATACGTACCGGGCAGGGTGATTGAAGATGGCCGCCTGCCCAATTGCACAGCTGCGCAGCGCACTGCGATGTATCACTCCATGGCCGAAGTGTTCGGTTGTCTGCATTCGGTGGATTACCGCCAGCTGGGCCTGGACGACTTCGGCAGACCCCACGAATATGTCGCACGCCAGGTGGCCCGCTGGTCAAAGCAATACCAGGCGTCAAAAATCGAAGATTTTGCCCTGATGGACAGACTGATTGAATGGTTGCCAGGGCACGATCCGCAACAGGATCAATCATCCATCGTACATGGCGATTTTCGACCTGGAAACATGATTTTTCACGAACGCGAGCCCAGGGTTTCGGCGGTGCTTGACTGGGAGTTGTCAACCATTGGTCACCCACTGGCTGATCTCGGTTATTTCCTGATGCCCTTTCGTCTGGACACCGGTACTTCGGTCAATGGCCTGAGGGGTCTCGATCTGAAGGCACTGGGGATACCGACCGAGCAGGAATTGCTGGAAAAATACGCCCGCAGTGCGGGATTTGACCAAATTACGGGCATTGATTATTACATCGTATTTGCGATGTTTCGACTCGCTGCCATCCTGGCCGGTGTGCTCAAACGTGGAGTAGAAGGCAATGCGGCTGACCCGAGGGCGATCGAACGTGGCCGTGTGTATCGACAAATTACAGAGGCTGCCTGGGATATTGCCGGCAGTTTATAGGGCCTGATTGGCCGCCAAATTCAGTGATGGAACCGCAGCAGTTGGTTTCCAGACACATTCCATTAACTACATTTGTGGGTCATCGGAGGCACAGTGCTTGCCATCAGCTCCGCCATTGTTCATTATTTTACTGATATCACCATCTGGGCTGACCACCAGTTGATAAATCCAAACCCGCAACCGTGGTAACAAATCATGACCTCACTCACTGTAAACGGTAAAACCATCGATATCTCAGCACCTGACGACATGCCCCTGTTGTGGGCACTTCGTGACCTGTTGGGCTATACCGGGACCAAGTTCGGATGTGGTATCGGTCTGTGTGGCAGTTGCACCATTCACCTGGATGGTAACCCGGTACGCTCCTGCCAGACACCGGTCAGTGCAGCCTCGGGCAGGAAGATCACCACCATTGAAGGCATTGGATCCGACCCTGTCGGAGATGCCGTACAAAAATCATGGGTGGCCGAAGGTGTACCGCAGTGTGGGTATTGCCAGGCAGGGCAGGTGATGAGTGCGACGGCCCTGTTAAAGAGCAACCCCACACCCGATGACGAGGCGATTGACAACTATATGAGCGGTAACCTGTGTCGTTGTGGTACCTACAACCGCATCAGGACCGCCATTCTTACTGCTTCCGCCAGTCTGAAGGAGGATCCGGCATGAAGTCGCCCGTAAAGAATTTTTCCATGAGCAACCATGGTCTGAACCGGCGTAAGTTCATCCAGGGTGTGGGGGCAACCGGGGCTTTGATACTCACCGCCAACTGGAGTTGGGCCGAGCAGGCGGAAGAAAAGAAATACGGTGGTGACAGTCAGCCGGGTGGAGTGAAGCATGATCCCCGGATTTTTATTGCTATCCATGAAGACGGAAGAGTGGATATTACCTGCGCCCGTGTGGAAATGGGTCAGGGCATTCGAACCAGCCTGGCCCTGGTCGTGGCTGATGAGATGGAGGCGGACTGGGAACAATGCCGGGTGATCCAGGCACCGGGTGACCGGGTCATCTATGGTAACCAGAATACCGATGGCTCCCGCAGTATGCGCCACTGGTTCTCACCCATGCGCCGATGCGGCGCAACAGCCCGTGCCATGCTGGAACAGGCGGCGGCGGATCAGTGGCAGGTGGCGGTATCTGAAGTGGTGGCCGCAAACCACGCGGTCAGCCATGCAAAAACCGGTCGTTCGCTGGCTTATGGTGCGCTCGCAGGTACCATGGAGTCGGTAAGCGTGCCGGACAGTGCCACGGTAAAACTCAAAGATGAAAATGATCATCGCTACATCGGTCGGGAGCAGACCCTGAGTGCCGATGGCATGGACATTGTTTCCGGTAGTGCAACCTACGGTGCCGACGTCCGTTTTGACAACATGGTCTATGCGGTCATTGCCCGGCCACCCTGCCTGGGCAGCAGGGCAGAATCATGGGACGACAGCGAGACGCTGAAGGTTCCCGGTGTGATCAGGGTTATGGCGATCAAGTCGGCGGCTATTCCCACCGCCTTCAGCCCATTGGGTGGGGTTGCCGTGGTGGCTGAAAACACCTGGGCCGCCATGCGGGGTCGTGACGCCCTGAAGGTCAAGTGGAGCAGCAGCCCGAACGATGGTTATGAGTCGGGTGCCTATCGGAAAGTTATGGAAGAGGCGGCACTCAAGCCCGCCAGGGTCCTGCGTGAACAGGGTGACCTGGACAAGGCATTTGCGGAGGCGGACAAAAAACACCAGGCCAGTTACTATCTGCCCCATATCGCGCATGCAACCATGGAACCACCGGTTGCCACGGCCCTGCTGAAAGGTAATTTCCTGGAAGCCTGGACACCGACCCAGGCACCACAGGAGGCCCGTTCTACCATGGCGGCACACGTTGGCATGGCGGAGGATAAGACCCGTCTGAACATTACATTGCTGGGCGGAGGCTTTGGGCGCAAATCCAAACCAGACTTCCTTTGCGAGGCCGCTGAAATTGCCGTCGCCATGCCGGGCAGGGCAGTTCGTGTCCAGTGGACCCGGGAAGACGACCTGGCCCACGACTATTTTCATACGGTATCGGTCGAATACCTGGCTGCCAGTTTCGACCAGCAGGGAAAAACCACCGGTTGGTTGCATCGTTCGGTTGCGCCATCGATCATGACCGTGTTCATGGAATCGGAATACCAGGCTGACTGGGAGTCCAACATGGGACACAACAATACCCCGTTTGCCGTTCCCAACCAGCGCATCGAAAACGCCACGGCGCAGGCCCATACGCGCATTGGATGGTTCCGCTCGGTATCCAATATTCCACGCGCATTTGCCGTACAGAGTTTCGTCAATGAGCTGGCGCAACAGTCCGGTCGTGATCACCTCGAATTTTACCTGGAACTGCTGGCTGAGGACCGGGTGATCGACCCGCTGGATGTCAATGATGTCTGGAATCATGGTGAAAACCCGGAGCTTTACCCGATTGACACCGGGCGTTTACGCAGGGTGATTCAAAAGGCAGCGAAGAAAGCGGGTTGGGGAAAGAAATTGCCCGCGGGTCGCGGTCTGGGTCTGGCGGTGCACTACAGTTTTGTAAGCTATGTTGCGGCGGTTCTGGAAGTGGAAGTTGCGGCAGGCGGCAGGCTGGTTGTACACAATGCCACCATGGCGGTCGATTGTGGACCTCAGATCAACCCGGACCGAATCCGTGCACAGATGGAAGGTTCCTGTGTCATGGGAATCGGGCTGGCATTGAGCGGAGAAATCAGTTTCAGGGATGGCCGTGCTGTACAGAGTAACTTTGATGGCTATCAGATACCGCGTATGCCGCAGGCACCCCGGTCGCTTTCCGTGCACCTGGTTGACCCCGGCAAGGAAGTGGAGCTCGGTGGTGTGGGAGAACCGGGTTTACCACCCATCGCACCGGCGTTATGCAATGCGATCCATGCGGCTACCGGTAAACGTATCCGGGCATTGCCGATTGGTGATCAACTGGCTTGAGGGAGCCAGTCAGTCTCTGCAGGGCGGCTCAGAATCGGGCTGGCGGATGTGAAAGCCGACCTCGCGTCACGGCTCCTGTGCTTGATGCCATGTTAAGAATTTTGTCTGTGATCACTCACAACCCAGGATTGACTTGGTTTCGAGGTACTCTTCGAATCCTTCTATGCCCCACTCGCGACCATTACCGGACTTCTTGTAGCCGCCAAATGGTGCGTTGAAATCACCGTCAGCGCCGTTGAGGTGCACCATGCCGGTCCGCAGTTGATTGGCGATGGCGCGTGCATGTGCGGGTTCTCCTGAAACATAACCGGATAATCCGTATTCGGTATCATTGGCGATCCGCACCGCATCATCATCATCTTCATAGGAAAGGATGGTCAGCACCGGGCCAAAGATTTCCTCACGCGCAATGGTCATGTCATTATTGACGTTTGCGAACACGGTGGGTTTTACATAATAGCCCTTGTCCAGTCCGTCGGGACGACCGGTCCCACCGGTGAGCAGTTCCGCGCCTTCTTCAATACCCACAGCGATCAGAGCCTGTATTTTTTCAAACTGGATTTCACTGACCACCGGGCCCAGCATGGTGCCTTCGTCATCGGGGTGACCGACACGCACTGCGGCCGCGGTCTTTTTTGCCACAGCAGCGGCTTGCGCCATGCGGTGTTTCGGTACCAGCATGCGGGTGGGTGCATTACAGGACTGACCGCTGTTGTTAACACAACGCATTACGCCGCTGGCAACCGCAGCGGTGAAATCATCCACGTCATCGAGGATGATATTGGCCGATTTGCCACCCAGTTCCTGGGTCACCCGCTTGATGCCGTCGGCTGCCGCACGTGCGACCAGACGGCCGGCACGGGTGGAGCCGGTAAATGAGACCAGGTCAATCTCGGGGTGAGCAGAAATTGCGGCACCCACGGTGGGGCCATCGCCATTCACCAGGTTGTAGACACCGTTGGGTAACCCGGATTCAGCGATGATTTCAGACAGGATATAGGCATCGACCGGTGCCACTTCGCTGGGTTTAAGAACCATCGTGCACCCGGCTGCAATGGCAGGTGCCAGCTTGCAGGTAACCTGGTTCATGGGCCAGTTCCAGGGGGTGATAAACCCACACACACCGGCGGCTTCCCTGACGATCCTGGTGGTTCCCCTGGCTTCCTCGAATGAATAATTCTTCAGTATGCCCAGTACGGTCTTGAAGTGCCCAAAACCACAGCCAAGCTGCGCTCTCAACGCCAGGTTTCTGGGTGCACCCATTTCATCGGAAATCGCCCGTGCCAGTTCCTCCGAGCGTTTCTTCATACCGGCAAGTATGTTTTCAATAACACTGATTCGTTCTTCAACGCTGGACTGCGACCAGCCGGTGAAGGCCTTCCTGGCAGCATTGGCAGCAGCATCGACATCTTCGGCCGTACCCATCGAGATAGAAGCAAATGCTTCCTCTGTGGCGGGGTTAATGATATCCAGGCGAGCCCTGTCCTGTGGCTCAACCCATTGTCCATCAATAAAAAAGCGGTGGTATTCAACGGTCATGGCATTTCTCCTGGCATGTATTGTTTTCGATAAAGCAGCTACCGGCATCTGCTGATGAAACACGGGGCCTGATGTTTCCGGATCGGTACCCGGAAACCCGGTCTAGGCACCCCAGTCAGCAAAGGTCCTGTCCTCTCGCGCAAGTTTTTTCAACAGGGGTGCAGGTGACCACTGCTCTTCGCCGTACTGGTTCCTGAAGTCGCAAATGCGGTCATGAATCTTTTTCAGACCAACACTGTCTGCATAATGCATGGGGCCTCCACGGGCGACCGGGAAACCGTATCCAAAGACGTAAACCACGTCTATATCGCTTGCCCGCTGGGCAATACCCTCTTCCAGGATCCGGGCCCCTTCATTGATCAATGAAAAGACCAGACGTTCCACGATTTCCACATCGGCGATGTCATGACGTTGTACACCCTGGGCAGCAGCCTGGCGTTCGACAACTTCCATCACAACGGGGTCATTGAGCCGGGCACGGGTGGCGGCATCATAGCGGTAAAATCCAGAGCCGCTTTTCTGGCCCAGCCGCCCCATTTCTACCAGTGTGTCAGGTATGCAGTAGGCCCTGGGGTCTCCCTTTTCCTCATCGCTCAGGGACTGACGCGCCATGTACCCTATATCCAGACCGGCCAGGTCGCCGACCGCCAACGGGCCCATGGCCATACCAAATTTTTCCATGGCGCCATCTACTTGCCCGGGGCTGCCGCCTTCAACCAGGCAAAGCTGGGCCTGGCGGGCATAGTAGCGCAACATCCGGTTGCCAATAAACCCGTAACACACACCGGCAAGTACCGGGATTTTTCCAATACGCCTGGCCATCTTCATACAGCTAGCGATCACGTCGTCGGCGGTCTCATCGGCACGTACGACCTCCAGCAGCTTCATGATGTTGGCGGGACTGAAAAAGTGCAGTCCGATGACATCCTCGGGGCGGTGGGTGGCCGCGGCAATCCGGTTGACATCCTGGTAAGAGGTATTGGTTGCCAGGATGGCGCCGGGTTTACAGACCTGGTCCAGCTTGCCGAATACCTCCCGTTTCACGTCCAGATTTTCAAATACCGCCTCGATGACCAGGTCGGCTTCCCCGAGCGCATCATATTGGGTGACACCCCCGATCAATGCGAGACTCTGTTGCATGTCCGTTTCACTCATGCGGCCTTTTTTGACCGTCATGCGGTAATTCGTGTTGATCGTGTCCAGACCACGTTGCAGGGCCTCGTCACTGATTTCCAGCATCGTCACCGGTATTCCTGCATTGGCAAAATTCATGGCGATACCACCGCCCATGGTGCCGGCACCGATGATGGCCACCTGCCGAATGTCCCGAACTGGTGTTTCACGGCCCAGACCCTCAACACGGGCCGCAAGCCGCTGGGCGAAAAACATGTGCCGCATGGCCTTTGACTGAGATGAGTCCATACACTCGATGAACAGGCGGCGTTCGAGAGCCAGGCCTTCATCAAATGGCGAATTAATTGTAGCCTCGACACAGCTGACAATATGCCCCGGTGCGATCTGCCCGCGGCTGCGCCGGGCCAGTTTCTGCCGCCAGCGCTCGAATACCCCAGTGGACCCTTCAGCTTCAATCACACGGTCCCGTACCCGCTTAAGCGGTGCCTTGTCAGCAATCAATTCACGGGCCCAGGCCAGTGCACCGGTCTCCAGGTCATCACCGGTAAGTCGATCGATCAGTCCGATCTCCAGGGCCCTTGCAGCAGTCATTGGTCTGCCCCCGGTCATCATATCCAGTGCTGCATCGATACCCGTCAACCTGGGTACACGCTGGGTGCCTCCAGCACCGGGAAGGAGACCCAGTTTCACCTCGGGTAATCCCAGTCTGGCCGTTGGTGCTGCGCAACGGTAATTGCAGCACAAGGTCAATTCCAGCCCACCGCCCATGGTGGAGCCATGGATGGCGGCGATGACCGGCTTTGCGGATTGTTCGATGCATTCCAGCACTTCAGGTAGGCTCGGGTCGAGACGTGGTTTACCCATTTCGGATATGTCCGCACCGGCGCTGAACATCCTGCCTTCACCCAGGATCAGCAGCGCCTTGCTGGAATCTCCCTGTGCAGCATCGACAGCAGAGATCAAACCTTGTCGCACCGTTTGACCCAGGGCATTTACCGGTGGGTAATTGATCCGGATCACCCCGATCTGACCGATTAATTCATAACGGATAACTGACATGTCATTCTCCTGAAAAAGGGACCCTAAGCTGCATATTTCACCAAAAATCCGGAGTTTACGCTGTAGTTGGTGAAACAGTTTGGTAAATCGTTCGAAAAACCATAGCGATAGCTATGGATTGAGAAGGACTTGCCGCAATGTGCAGGCTAAACACGTTCGATCACCGTGGCAACCCCCTGTCCATTACCGATGCACATGGTGACCAGCGCATAGCGGCCGCCACTGTGTTCAAGTTGGTTCAGGGCGGTCATCAGGATACGTGTACCGGAAGCACCCAGTGGATGACCCACGGCGATGGCACCGCCGTTGGGGTTGACCCGCGGGTCATCGAAGTCTACTCCCAGTTTCTTGAGACAACCCAGTACCTGCACAGCAAAGGCCTCATTGAATTCCAGCACGTCCATGTCATCCAGCGACAGACCGGCACGATCAAGTGCCTTGCGACTGGCGGGGACCGGCCCCAGACCCATAACGCGGGGCTCAACCCCGGCAATGGCACCGGAAAGCATACGGGCACGCGGGACGATTCCGGAACGTGTTCCGATCGCTTCGCTGCCAATGATCATTGCAGAAGCACCATCATTGATACCTGAGGCATTGCCCGCTGTCACCACACCACCTACAGACAATGGGCGCAATCGGGACAATGCGGCCATATCAGATCCCGGTCGTGGGTGTTCATCGCAGTCAATGGTTAACGGGGGCTTCTTTCGGCCACCGGAAACCTCGATCGGCATGATTTCGTTTTCGAAAAACCCCTGGGATCGCGCAGTCTCATATTTCAACTGTGATGCCAATGCGAAGATATCACTCTGTTCCCGGGAGATACCAAGATCCGATGCGATCTCTTCTGCGGTTTCCGGCATGGAATGTGCACCAAAACGTTCGGTAAATACCGAATTGGGGAAACGTGCACCCATGGTTGAATCGAACAGTTGCTGATTGCGGTCAAAGGCACTGATGGCCTTGGACAAAACCCGGGGTGCGCGGCTCATGGATTCAACCCCACAGGCGATGAACAATTCTCCTTCCTCACAACGTACTGCCCTGGAAGCATCCAGAGCCGCTGCCAGGCTGGAACCGCAAAGACGATTGACGGTGATTCCACCCGTAGTCAGGGGCATCCCGGCGAGCAGGGCAGCATTGCGGGCAACGTTTCTGCAATCTTCCCCCGCCTGGTTGGTATTGCCGGCAACCACGTCTTCATAGGCATCCGGGTCAAAACCTGAGCGCCGGGTGAGTGACTGGATCACGTGGGCGAGCAGGTCGTCCGGGCGGACACCTGACAAGCAACCGCCATAGCGGCCGAACGCGGTGCGGGTAAAATCGTAAATAAAAGCCTCTGACATGGTTTTTCTCTCAGTTTCTAAAAGCAAGATCGATCATTGAGTGGAATGCACAGCGACCGTGCTTCCTTCGGCAGGAACAACAAGAGCATGGACATTGTCGGGTATGGCTCTTATTCTTCCATCACGTTTACGGTGATGGCGTTTACAAAAAGTAAAAGCCAGTCGTCACCGTGCAGCAAACCCAGGGAGAGACCATGTTAAATTCCAGCCGTCTGGTATCGCTACTCATTATTTTCTCATTCACCGTGCTGCCCGTACAGGCTGAAGAAGAAAAACCTGCGCCGGGATTGAATGAATCGACGCTCAAGGGACTTGAGTGGCGCAGCATTGGGCCGGCAAAGACCGCCGGCCGGATCGCGGACATCGCTGTCAACCGCCAGCACAAGAGCACCTGGTATGTTGGTGTGGGCAGTGGAGGAGTATGGAAGACAGAGAACCGGGGCACTACCTGGACACCGGTGTTTGATGAGGAAGGATCCTATTCCATTGGCTGTATTACCATCGACCCCAACGATCCCGAAACCGTCTGGGTCGGTACCGGTGAAAATGTCAGTGGTCGTCATGTCGCCTATGGTGACGGCGTCTACAAAAGTCGTGATGGTGGCAAAACGTGGACCAATATGGGTCTGGCTGATTCCCAGCACATCGGAATGATTGCCGTGGACCCCCGTGACTCCAGAGTGGTCTACGTGGCAGCACAGGGACCCTTGTGGTCGGCTGGTGGCGAACGCGGATTGTACAAGACAACGGATGGCGGTGAAAACTGGAAACTGATCCTGCCCGGTGATCAATATACCGGTGCCAATGAGGTGCACCTGGACCCGCGTAATCCGGATGTGGTTTACGCATCCACACACCAGCGATTCAGAAATGTTGCTGCCCTGATGGATGGTGGACCCGGATCCGGAATTCACAAGTCCGCAGATGGCGGGCGGACCTGGAGGGAGTTGAAAAAGGGTCTGCCCAAGGAGGACATGGGCAAGATTGGTCTCGCCATCTCTCCAGTGGACCCGGACGTGGTCTATGCGACCATAGAACTGGCACAACGCAAAGGTGGATTCTGGCGTTCCACTGACGGTGGTGAAAGCTGGGAGAAACGCAGCGACGAGTTTTACAGTGGCACCGGGCCGCATTATTACCAGGAAATCTTCGCCAGTCCCCATGATCTGGGCACCGTTTACCAGGTGGGTCCAACCCTGCACCGGACTGTGGATGGCGGCAAGACCATGGCGCCGGTTCGTAACGAGTATGTCCACGGTGATTACCATGCACTTGTGTTTGATCCGGACGACCCTGAATACCTGATGATTGGCAGTGATGGTGGTGTCTATGAGACTTTTGATGGTACGGAGCACTGGAAATTTTTTGCCAATATGCCCATCACCCAGTTCTACAAGGTGGCGGTCGACTACGACGAGCCCTTCTACAACATTTACGGGGGTACCCAGGACAACAACACCCAGGGTGGTCCGTCACGTACCGATAATGTCCATGGCATTTTAAACAGTGACTGGTTTGTTACGGTGTTTGCCGATGGCCACCAGTCGGCAGTGGACCCGACCAACCCGGATATTATTTATTCCGAGTGGCAGCAGGGTAACCTGATACGTTACGACCGCACCACGGGCGAGATCATCTACATCCAGCCCCAACCTGAAGCGGATGAGGAAGCGGACCGTTTTAACTGGGATTCACCCATAGTCATCAGCCCGCATGACCCGGCGCGGCTGTATTTTGCCAGCCAGAGGGTTTGGCGCAGTGATAACCGCGGTGACAGTTGGAGGGCAGTTTCTGGCGATCTCAGCCATGGTCGCGACCGCATGACATTACCCATGATGGGGCGGATATGGAGCTATGATTCGGCCTGGGACCTGATGGCCATGTCGCAGTACGGTACCATCACATCCCTGTCGGAATCACCCGTCGCCGAAGGCCTGTTGTATGCCGGTACCGATGATGGTCGCATCCAGGTCAGCGAAGACGGTGGCGGCAGTTGGCGTGTCGTGGAGCGTTTACCCGAAGTCCCGGATGACTTTTTCGTAAACGACATCAAGGCCGACCTGTTTGATGAGAACACCGTGTACGTGGTGGTCGACGATCACAAATCCGGTGATTTCGCACCCTATATCCTCAAAAGTACCAACCGTGGGCGTAGCTGGAGCAATATCGGCAAGGGCCTGCCGGATCGTCACGTGGTATGGAGACTGGTGCAGGACCATGTCAACCCGGGACTGTTGTTCGCTGCAACGGAGTTTGGTGTCTTTTTTACCATCGACAGCAACAATTGGGTCAAGCTGACCGGCGGTGCACCCAATATCGCGTTTCGTGACCTGGCCATTCAGAAACGGGAAAACGACCTGGTAGGAGCCACCTTTGGTCGCAGTTTTTATGTCTTTGACGACTACCGGCCCCTGCGCAGGCTCAGTGCCGAAAATCTGAAGACCGATACCATGCTGTTCCCGGTACGCGATGCCCTGTGGTACCTGCCCCGTATGCCGATGGGTGAATTCCGTTCTGGCAGTAAATCCTCCCAGGGCGATGGGTTTTACGTGGCCGAAAACCCGCCCTTCGGTGCCGTGATCACCTACTACCTGCCCGAGTCGCTGCTTTCGTCCAGGGAACAAAGACGCAAAGACGAGAAGGAGATCGAGAAATCCGGTGGCGATACGCCGTATCCCGGTTGGGATGCGCTGATCAAAGAGCGCCAGCAGGAAGAACCGGTGGTGGTGCTGACCGTGCGTGACGCCAACGGTGAAATTGTGCGGAAAATCGAAGGACCCGCAAGTGCCGGCTTCCACCGCGTGGCATGGGACCTGCGCTACCCGGACTCCAGCCCCTGGACGGACGAGCCGCAGAATAATTACATTGTCATGTCGGGTCCACTGGCTGCACCGGGAAGTTATACCGTCAGCCTGGCCAAACGGGTTGACGGTACCCTCACCGACACCGGTCAACAGTCCACCATCCAGGTCCGTATGATGCGTCAGAATGCCCTGGCGAGTGCCACGCCCGAAGCAGTCGTCGCTTTTAGCCGGCGTCTGGATGAGTTGATGCGCCAGGGTGACGGTGCCGAGTCCGCCATGAAGGAATTACTGATCCAGCTGGGGGCCATAAAACAATCCCTGTTGCGCTCTGCAGCAGATAGCCAACTGGGTGACCGGACCAGGGAACTGGAGCGGGAGGTGATGGGTCTGCAACTGCATTTGTCCGGTGATGAGGCCCGTGATCTGGCCGGTGCTCCCGGCCCGGTATCGGTGCAGCAACGAGCCTCGGTAGCGCGTTTAGGAACCTCATTCTCTACCTATGGACCGACCCCGGGTCATCTGCGCAGTCTGGAAATCGGGGAACAGGAATTTGCCACAATCAGGACAGCCCTGGAGCGGATTTTTGATACTGATCTGCCGGCTTTGGAAAAAGCTTTGGACGATGCCGGTGTGCCATGGACGCCCGGACGGGGTGTGCCGGTGGGAGACTAGACTGGATTGACGGGCCACACCAGCGGAAACAGCTCCCCGTGCATGGAATCACCATCGGCGAGCTTTATCGGTGGCAGTGTATTGGACAAACTTGGGTTCTTCATAAAAGTACCCTGGCGGTCGTCGTAAGTCACATCCTCGCCGATGTAGCGCAGGGCCAGCCCCCGCCGGCGTCCGCTTACTGTCTGGTTGCCCGGTGAATAGTGCAGGGTCAGGGGGTGATGAAGGACCACATCGCCCGGGTCCAGGTCCCAACGCAGCATCTCGTTGTCCCTGATCAGGCGGGCCGGGTCCGGCATGGTTTCCAGCCCGGCCTTGCGATAAATATCGGCAAAATCCGATTTGGTTCCGAAGGTGGCCGGTACGTAAAACTTACCCCAGTTATGTGATCCTTTGATATATTGAACCGCGCCAGCTTCCTCTGTTACCGGGTCAAATCCTGCCCAAATAGAAATGATCTGCTGACCTCTTATGGGCCAGTAGGGCAGGTCCTGGTGTAACGGAGTATGCTCCGCAGTATTGGGTTCTTTTACCAGTAACTGGTCATAGAAAAACCGCAGCTCCTCGACCTGCATAAATTCCGCCGCAAGTGGCGGCAGGGGTGACAAACGCATGAAGTCATCGAAATCCGGATCCCTGCGCCAGACGAAGAAGTCGCCATAGTAACGACCGGTATTGCCCCTGGGGGTGTACTCCATGCTGGCAGGGCCAGGATTCTCGAGAATGCGGTCAACAGCACCGGCCATTTTTTCAATCCACGCAGCTGAAAGCACATTTCGCACCACGCAGGCACCATTTTCTTGGTATTCCCGTAGGGTTTCTGCATCGGTTAGGGTAAAATTAACCTTCATGGCTCAGTCACCTCTCAACTGCTTGTCCCGGATTCGGTCCGGATGTTGAAGGTTACCATAGCTTTTACAATTGATAATTTTTGAAAGACATCTTTATGGCCATACCTGAAAACAGAAAAAATGCCTACACAAGAGAGGACCTGGAGCTTTGTGGCACGGGCGGACTGTTTGGTCTTCAAACCGGTAAATTGCCAACTGGCAACATGCTGATGTTTGACCGCATTACCCAGATTACCAACGATGGCGGAGAATTTGGCAAAGGCGTTATTCAAGCCGAACTCGATATCAGACCGGATCTTTGGTTCTTTGATTGTCATTTTGTTGATGACCCGGTCATGCCGGGTTGCCTGGGTCTTGATGCATTGTGGCAACTGAGCGGTTTTTTCCTGTCCTGGAGTGGAGCTGTCGGCAAGGGCAGGGCCCTGGGATCCGGGCAGGTGAAATTTACCGGACAGGTTTTGCCCACCGCAGGGGTGGTAACCTATACCTTGAACATGAAAAGGGTGATAATGCGCAAATTGTGTATGGCGATCGCCAGCGGAACCGTTGCCGTCGACGGTCGTACTATTTATACGGCCGATGATTTACGTGTTGGCATGTTCCTTTCCACAGACAATTTTTGAGGGGCTTTGGATGCGCCGGGTAGTCGTCACGGGTATGGGTATGGTTTCCTGCCTGGGAAATACGCAGCAAACTGTGCTTGATTCCCTGCGGTACTCCCAATCGGGTATAACGTTCAACGAGGGTTTTGCCGAGGCGGGTTTACGCAGCCAGGTATGCGGGTCCGTGGATATTGACCTGAAGGATCACATCGAGCGTAAGAAACTCCGCTTCATGGGTGATGCTGCATCCTATGCCTATATTTCCATGCAAAACGCCATCGACGATGCGGGACTGGAACCGGAACTGGTATCCAGTGCACGCACCGGCCTGATCGCTGGGTCCGGGGGCGCTTCATCCAAGAACCTGATCTGGGGTGCCGACAAGTTGCGTGACAAGGGTGTGCGCAGAGTGGGCCCCTACCTGGTGCCGCGTACCATGAGTTCCACCGTATCCGCCTGTCTTGCCACCCATTTTGGCATCCACGGTCTCAACTATTCGATTACTTCGGCCTGCGCCACCAGCACCCATTGTATTGGTGCTGCAATGGAGCAGATCCAGTGGGGTAAACAGGACCTGATTTTCGCCGGCGGTGGTGAAGAGGAAGATTGGTCACTGGCCATGATGTTCGACGGTATGGGTGCACTGTCATCGGCATACAATGACACGCCCGGGGTCGCCTCCCGCGCCTATGACAACGGTCGGGACGGTTTTGTGATTGCCGCCGGTGGCGGCATGCTGGTCATTGAAGAACTGGATCACGCACGGGCACGCGGTGCAAAGATTTATGCCGAACTGGTCGGCTATGGTGCAACTTCCGATGGTGCGAACATGGTGGCGCCTTCCGGTGAGGGTGCGGTTCGTTGTATGCAACAGGCCGTTGCCACGGTAGATTCACCCATTGATTATATCAACACGCATGGTACCAGCACGCCGGTGGGGGACATCGCTGAACTGGAGGCCATACGCGAAGTGTTTGGTGACAGCATTCCATCCCTCAGTAGCAGTAAGTCACTGTGTGGTCATTCACTGGGTGCCACGGGTGTGCAGGAAGCCATCCATTGCCTGTTGATGCTGGAACACGGTTTCATGGCGGGTTCGGCCAATATCACCGATCTCGATCCCCGGGCCGAGGATATGCCGATACTGCAAAAGAGCAGGGACAACCCCGAACTTAAAACAGTGATGAGTAATAATTTCGGCTTTGGCGGCACCAATGCCTGCCTGGTATTCAGACGCGATTGATTAATCGTTCGTCCCGCATTTCCCTTTCATCCGCCAGCATAAACAGTCTGATCATGGGATACACCGCTTATTCGTACGGTCAGGGCCGTCAATCCATAAACAGGGTTGCAGGCTGTTCGAGCAAGGACTTCAATTGCTGGATCATCATGGCCGCATCGTAACCGTCGACGAAGCGATGGTCGAACGATGAAGACAGGTTCATCATCAGCCGGATCACGACCTGACCGTTGACCACAGTGGGTCTTTCCACTGCCTTGTTAACACCGATGATCGCGACTTCCGGCAAGTTGATCACCGGTGTGGTAACTATCCCGCCCAGTTTACCGAGACTGGTAATGGTGATGGTTGAGCCCGAAAGTTCCTCACGTTTTGCCGTGTTGTCGCGTGCTGCACCCGAGACCCGGCGAATTTCAGCCGCCAGACGGTGCACACTGAGGGAGCCGATATCCCTGACTATGGGTACTTTGAGCCCGTCCGGAGTCTGCGTGGCGATACCCAGGTGTACTGCACTGTGGCGTATGATTACATTCCGCTCACGGTCGTAGTGGGCATTGCACTGGGGGAATTTTGCCAGTGTGCGTGCCAGGGCCAGACCAATAAAAGGCAACAGGGTCAACTTCCCATCATCCGCCGCTTTTGTATCATTCAGATGTTTTCGCAATGATTCGAGCGCGCTAACATCGACTTCCTCGACATAGGCAAAATGGGGAATCTCCTGATTCGCCTCCGTCATCCTGTTTGCGATCATTCTTCGCAGTCCGACCACCTTGATTTCGGTTACTGTACCGGTGGTTTCTGCTACCGGATCCGCCGTTACGGGAGCGGTTAGAAGTTCCGCTGAGGATACGGGTGGTTTCGAAGACCCCGCGCTTGCCAGGTAGTCATCCAGGTCTGAAGCCTTGATGCGCCCACGTGGGCCACTGCCCGTGACCAGGGCAAGGTCAACACCCGCCTCGCCGGCTCGCCGGCGGATCGAAGGTGAGGTAAGAATCTTTCTTGGGGTGACCGGTTCAGCCACGATCTCCGCATCAGAATTGTCAGATTGCCCTGCATCTGCAGCCGGTATGTCGAATGATGATGGTGCGGCATCCTCGGTAACTGGCTGACTGTTATCTGTTGAAAATACGATCAATGCTGCGCCAACCGCCACCGTGTCACCCGGTTCGCCCGCCAGGCTGACGACCCGGCCGGTTACCGGTGCGGACAATTCAACGGCGGCCTTGTCGGTCAGCATCGCACCGATCAGATCTTCCTCCTGCACCATATCCCCGACTTGTACATTCCACTCGGCAATTTCTACCTCTACCGTACCTTCGCCAAGATCTGGAAGTTTGAAAATGTACTCACTCATGCTGCTTCCATTATGTTTTCTATACCCGCCATGACCCGTTCCTGTCCTGGGAAGTATTCCCACTCGAAAGCGTGGGGGTAGGGT
Source organism: Lysobacterales bacterium (assembly GCA_014238945.1). Taxonomy (GTDB): domain Bacteria; phylum Pseudomonadota; class Gammaproteobacteria; order Xanthomonadales; family SZUA-36; genus SZUA-36. Next base: position 53,313 of record JABAAB010000117.1, on the reverse strand, counting down.
GTATCCCAACCGGCCACTCGCTCAATGGGCGCCTCGAGGTGATAAAAACATTGTTCCTGAATGGTGGCCACCAGTTCGGCCCCATAGCCACCAAAGCGGGTTGCTTCGTGGGCCACCAGGCAGCGCCCGGTTTTTTCAACCGACTGGCGTAATGTGGCGATGTCCAGGGGGGCCAGTGTGCGCACGTCGATAATATCGGCACTGACCCCGGTTCTGTGTGCCGCAGCCTGGGCCACGTGTACCATCGTTCCGTAGGTGATGATGCTCAATTCATCGCCCTTCTCGACAATCTCGGCCTTGCCCAGTGGTATGGAATAATAATCCCTGGGTACTTCGCCACCCGGGTGGGTGGCCCACGACACAGCGGGCTTGTTCGGGTCGCCGTCAAACGGTCCGTTGTAAATTCTCTTGGGTTCAAAAAACACCACCGGGTCATCCGACTCAATGGCACTGATCAGCAGTCCCTTGGCATCGTAGGGAGACGATGGCATGACGGATTTGATACCGGAGATATGGGTAAATATTGCTTCAGGGCTCTGTGAATGGGTTTGACCTCCGCGTATCCCGCCACCGCAGGGCGTGCGAATGGTCACCGGTGAGAAAAATTCGCCACCACTGCGAAACCTCAATCGTGCCAGTTCGCTTACGATCTGGTCGTAACTCGGATAGATGTAGTCGGCGAACTGGATCTCTGCCACCGGACGCAAACCGTTGACGCCAATACCAATGGCCGACCCGATGATACCTCCCTCGGCAATTGGCGCGTCGATTACCCGGTGTTCACCATACTTGTTCTGCAGACCGTCGGTGCAACGAAATACGCCACCAAAATAGCCTATATCCTGACCCAATATGATGACGGTAGGATCTTTCTCCATCATGATGTCCAGTGCGGAATTGATGGCCTGGATCATGTTCATCTGGCTCATGAAGACCTGCCTTTGAACGCCAGCAATTGCTTGCGTTGTTGTTCCAGATGTTCAGGAATCTCGGCATATACATCGTCAAACATCTCATGCAGACCGAGCTTCGGTCCTTCGGTCATGGTTCCGAATGTGACCGCCTCCTTCCATGCCTCTTTGACTTCCTGCTCCAGGTTTTTCTGCAGTTCCTCATGTTGTTCATCCGACCAGTACCCGTTGGTCACCAGGTGCTGCTTGAGGCGTGCTATGGGGTCACCCAGTGGAAAAGCCGCCCATTCGTCCTTGGGACGGTATCTTGTCGGGTCATCGCTGGTGGAATGTGCGCCACCCCGGTAAGTCACCAGTTCTACCAGTGTCGGGCCACCACCCTGGCGGGCGCGTTTTGCCGCCCATCGTGTGACCGCATATACGGCCAGAATATCATTGCCATCAACACGCACACCCGGAATTCCCAGACCCAGTCCCCGGGCTGCGAAAGACCGTTTTTCCCCACCGGCGAAATCCTGGAAAGTCGAAATGGCCCATTGGTTGTTGACCACGTTCAGGATTACCGGGGCCTGGTACACGGCCGCAAAGGTCAGTGCATGGTGAAAGTCCGCCTCCGCTGTGCTGCCGTCCCCTACCCAGGAAGCTGCAATATGGTCTTCACCCTTGATGGCCGAGGCCATGGCCCAGCCGACAGCGTGTGGGTACTGTGTGGCGAGATTACCGGATATCGAAAACACATTGCCCTTGCGGTTGTGGTACATGATGGGCATCTGCCGTCCCTTGCACATATCGCGGGTATTGGACAGGCACTGGCACATCATGTCGACCAGGGCACTGCCACGCAGAATATACAGTCCCTGGTTTCTGTATGAGGGGAACAGCATGTCTCCGGCTTCCAGCGCCATGCCCTGGCCAATCGACACCGCCTCTTCACCCAGCGACTGCATATAGAACGAAATCTTCCCCTGTCTTTGTATTCGTTGCATACGGTCATCGTATTGACGGGTCAGCAGCATCAGGCGCAGTGCCCCGATGAGTTGTTCCCTGGTCATGCCGGGATTCCATTCACCCTGTGCCTGGCCGTTATCGTCCAGTACCCGAACCAGTTCATGGGCGAGATTTTCAATTTCACTGGCATGGGCGCCGCTGGCTGGACGTGCCACAGCCCCGGCTTCGGACAGTTTCAGATAACTGAAATCGGGCTTCTCCCCCGGTCGTGCGGATGGATGAGGAATGTGAAGACTTGATTTCGGCGTCATTGTTTCGGAGTCATGGTTTTCAATATAAGTTACTGCTGGGACACCGGCAGGTCTGAAGCACCTTCGGCCACCAGGGCCTCAGCCATTATATCGGCGATTACATTGGTTGGTTTCTGTTGTTTACTGGCTGCGGCAAATATCTTATCAAGCCTCAGGGGGATATGTGCAATTTGCGTGTGTACATCCGCCGCTGAGCGGTCACCCATATATTCCATTGATACACTGATGATGCCCCCGCCGTTAATTACATAATCGGGTGCGTACAGTATGTTCCTGTCGGTGAGACGTTGACCATCTTCTTCGGTCGCAAGCTGATTGTTGGCGGCGCCGCCGATAACCACGGCTTTGATATCGGGAATACTGTCGGCATCGAGAATTGAACCCATGGCACAGGGGGAAAGCACGTCAACTTCCTGGAAAACAATCTGTTCCGGTGCTACCACGTGGGCACCAAAATCTTCCCTGGCACGTTGCAGACGTTGCTCGTTGACGTCACTGATCACCAGTTCCACCCCGGCCGAGTGGAGTTGCCTGCACAGGTCATAACCCACTTTGCCTATGCCCTGGACTGCAACCTTCAGTCCATCCATGGAAGTTTTGCCCATGCGGTGTTGTACCGCTGCCCGGATTCCGAGAAACACACCGTCCGCCGTCCACGGCGACGGGTCACCACCCGCGGAACCGTCCTTGCTTGGTAAACCCGCTACGAAGTCAGTAACCTGTTTGACCTGGCGCATGTTCTCCATCGTCACACCGACATCCTCGGCGGTGACATAGCGTCCATCAAGTGATTCAACACAGCGCCCGAATACCGTGAACAGGTCATCTGCCGGGGGTTCAATTCCAGATAATATGACGGCCTTCCCACCACCCAGCGGCAATCCTGCCATGGCATTCTTGTAGGTCATACCTCGTGACAGACGCAATACGTCCCGGGTAGCTTCAGCCTCGTTGTCATAGGGCCACATACGGCAACCACCCGCGGCTGGACCCAGTGCCGTTGAGTGAATGGCAATGATGGCCTTGAGTCCGCTGTGCGGATCGTGGAAATGATGGATCGATTCATGCCCTTGCCAGGCGCTGTTTTCGAAAAATGTCATCGGTTTCAGTTTGTCTCGGGGACACCAGGGGTGTACTTGTAAAAAAGGAGCCTAATATACCCCTGACGGACAAAAATTGCTTTGCATTATTTTTGAATAAAAAACGAATTATGCATATAATATCCAAATTATTTGAAATTGGTGCATAAATCATGCAAAAAATAGATATAGACGAATTAGATCGTAAAATTCTTCGCTTATTGCAATCAGACTCCAGTCTTTCGGCATCTGCCATCGGGGAGCGGATTGGTTTGTCACAATCACCTTGCTGGCGACGTATACAGCGACTTAGAAAATCGGGATTGATCAAGGAACAGGGCCTGGTCTTTGACCGTAAGAAGCTGGGTTTTGACACCATGGTTTTTGCCCATGTCAAGCTGACTGCACATGGTCGCAGCAAGGTTACCGAGTTTGGTGAAGCCATCAGAAAGTTTCCTGAGGTTTTGGAGTGTCATCTGTTGTTGGGTCATGTAGATTATCTGCTGCGTATAGTGACCCCCGATATCGAAGCCTATGAACGCTTTTTCTTTGAACGGCTGTCCCAGTTGCCAGACGTTCAGGAGGTGAACTCCAGTATTGCCCTGACGGAGGTTAAGCACACCACCGAACTCCCAATTTAAGTGCACGATTGTGACCGGACCAAGCACCCCGGTCAGACCCGGATCCCAGACCGGTATGCCGGTAATGGCTGAAATCAGCTTGTTCTGACGGGAAAGGGCATGACTGGAATAACTGTTGCAAGGATCATTGTGGCTGACTCGCTCAATCCGTAACGGCAATGTCACTTGACCCGGAATGCGACAAGTCCCTGATGCCATCGACAGTTCGATGGTCAGTGTCAGATCGACTTACCTGGATATGTTTGAGCGTGTTTTCTCAGGTCTGCTTATAAAGTGTGGAACAATGAATATTATGTACTGATGCCGTGACGCAAAATTGGCGTATTTTTTGAATTTACCGGTATCATGTCGTTTGAACACCTTTGGCAACTGCGTGGATTGTTATTCCATGTAATATGCTGACAGGTGAAGTGCAGATGTATACCGGCCAAGACCGGTTTAACGTGCTTGCGGCATCTGTTTTTTTTAACTGATTGGTTACAGCCTCAGGGTCCGGTCAATACGCGGGTCATAGGTATGAACACGGGAGTGCGCTGAGTGATGACCTCAAATGGTTGCAGGAATGACTAAGCATCTTGAGATTCTCTCCCCGCAGGAGTTCCCGCTGGTTGCTCCCGGGGATAATCTGCTGCAAATGCTGCTGGACTCGCTCGAGCGGGAAGATATTGTCCTTCGAAATCACGATGTACTGGTACTGGCCCAGAAAATCGTTTCCCAATCCGAAAATTGCTACGTCAATCTCCGCGATATCAAACCCTCATCCGAGGCGGCTCTGCTGGCGGTGAAATGTGACAAGGACCCCCGCCTGGTCCAGTTGATTCTTGATGAATCAGAGCAGGTATTGCGTTGTGTCCCCGGTGTAATCATCGTGCGTCACCGACTCGGGCTGGTCATGGCAAACGCTGGAATCGATCAATCAAATCTGCCCGCAACGGGTGCCGATCCTTGCGTACTGTTGCTGCCACGGAATCCGGATTTCAGCGCAGGTCAACTCAAAAAGGGTCTTGAACACGCCACCGGTCTGGAACTGGGTGTCATTATCAACGACAGCTTCGGCAGACCCTGGCGTATGGGAACCACCGTTGTGTGTATCGGATGTGCCGGAATTGCTTCCCCGGTTGATCAACGGGGTGAAGCGGATCTTTTCGGTCGTGAAATGATGGTGACCCAGGTGGCGCTGGGGGATGAGATCGCCACGGCGGCCTCCCTGCTGATGGGGCAGGCAGATGAGGCACGACCCGTCGTGGTGGTGCGGGGGCTGGAGTTTCCACGCAAACCGGAGTCGGCTACCCACCTGCAAAGACCGGTGGAACAGGACCTGTTCCAGTGAACTGGCCTGTGGACAAAAAAGTACTGGCCTTGTGTGGCGGGGTCGGTGGTGCCAAGTTGGCACTGGGGTTGACCCGTGTACTGTCCCCGCACCAGCTGACCATCGTGGTCAACACCGGTGATGACTTTGAACACTTTGGTCTGCCCATCTGCCCCGATCTCGATACCGTGACCTACACGCTGGCCGGCGTCAGTAACCGGGAATTGGGCTGGGGCCGAGAAAATGACAGCTGGAATTGTCTTGATACACTCGAACAATTGGGGGCTGAAACCTGGTTCCGCCTGGGTGACAGGGACCTTGCGATTCACCTGGCCAGACGCGCAATGACGGACGGTGGTGACAGCCTCAGCGATGCGACCTCGAAAATTTGCAGGAAGCTGGGTGTTGACCACCCGGTTTCACCCATGACCGATGAGGCGGTCCGCACACGGGTCTACACGGATACAGGGGAGCTGAGCTTTCAACATTACTTTGTGCGGGAGCAATGCCAGCCTGTCGTTCGCGGCTTTCATTTTGCCGGTGCTGATGAGGCGCTGCCTGCCCCTGCCTTTAGCCGCGCATTGGAAGATGCGGCGACCGCGGCGATCATCATTTGCCCATCCAATCCATTTGTCAGCATCGATCCGTTGCTGGCGCTAGCCGGTATCAGGGCCCGGCTGAAAGCCTGTGCGGCACCGGTTCTCGCCGTGTCACCGGTCATCGGGATCAGTGCAATCAAGGGTCCAACCACAAAAATGATGACAGAACTGGGTATGGACCTATCCTCCGTGGGTGTTTTCAGGCACTACGGTGATTTGCTGGATGGCTTTGTGATCGACACAACCGACCGGAGCCTGGTGCCGGAATTTCCAGATCCCGGACGTATTCATTGTTGCAACACACTTATGAACAGCCTGGAAGAGCGGGTGGAGCTCGCCAAAGAATGCCTGAATTTTGCCCTGCAATGGTCACCCCCCAAAGCCTATACATAGAGAGATCGTTATGTGGACTGTTATTCCTGTTAAAGCACTGCAGCCGGTAAAATCCCGGCTGGCCCCGGTTCTCACACCCGAACAGTGCGGTGAACTGATGCGGGTCATGCTGACGGACATGCTGAGGGCCTTGCGAGATTGTCCGAAAATCGAGGGGGTACTGGTGATCAGCAGGGATACCGGTATTGCTCCGCTGGCGGAGGAACACGGTGCCGGGGTGCTGGCGGTGGAACAGGACCGTGACCTGAACAGTGCAGTACAGGCAGGTATTGATCATCTTGATGCTTTGGGTGTCAGCCGGGCACTGGTGTTGCATGGCGATCTGCCACTGCTGAATGCTGATTTGTTGACCCGGTTGGTTGAAGAGTATGACTCCAGCGCACTGTCCCTGCTCCCCTGCAGAAAAGACCAGGGCAGCAATGCATTGCTGACACCGGTCCCCGCGAGGACTCCCTTTCTTTATGGCCAGGACAGTTATATCCAACACATGGATGCGGCCAGCCAGGCCGGAATGGAGGTGTGCAGCCTGCAGATTGAGGAACTGGCACTGGATGTGGACACCCCGGAAGACCTGTTGGAGCTGTGCCGTTATTATCGCGGCCATTCGCAATATCAGAACAGTTTGAGCTACCGGTACCTGCAACAACTGGGTCTGTTGCACGACACCGGCGCCCTGATTGAAGCAGCCGGTCGTGGCTCCTTACCCAGTGCGGCACGGGCCCGGTCGCTGGCCTTGGTCAGTGCCAGCGCTGAGCTGAGCAGATGCGCGGCCACCATCGGGGACCAACAACACGGCAATATCATCTCGTATTCCCGCAAGGTTTTTATACCGCTGACCCATCTGTGTCGGGACGTTTGTCATTACTGTACTTTTGCCCGGGTGCCCCGGCAGCTCGGCAATGTATACATGAGCGTGGAAGAAGTGCTTGCGGTGGCCCGCAAGGGTGTTGAAATGGGTTGCAAAGAGGCCTTGCTGACTCTGGGTGAGCGACCGGAACTGCGGTATTCGGCAGCACGGGAGGCATTGGCCGGGCTGGGTTTTTCCAGCACGCTGGAATACGTGGCTCATGTCGCAAAATTGATATATGAGGAAACCGGATTGCTGCCGCATATCAATGCCGGTTGCATGGATGCCAGTGAGCTCGCCATGTTGCGGGACCACGCTCCTTCCATGGGTATCATGCTTGAGTCTTCGTCGGACAGACTGGGTGCCAGGGGCATGCCACATCATGGTTCACCGGACAAGGTACCGGCAAGACGTCTCGAGACCATGGAGCTTGCAGGAGAGTTGAAAATCCCGTTCACGAGCGGAATCCTGATCGGCATCGGTGAAACCCGACTGGAACGTATTGAAGCGTTGCTGGCGCTGCGTGATCTGCAGGACCGATTCGGTCACATCCAGGAAGTGATTATTCAGAACTTCCGCGCCAAACCCGGAACGTTGATGGCGGCTGCGCCCGAACCCGACCTGGATGATCTGTGCTGGACCATCGCCGTGGCCAGGATCATTCTTGGTGGACAGATGAACATCCAGGCACCGCCCAATCTGGTGCCTGGTTCGCTGGAGCAGGTTATCGCTGCGGGGATCAATGACCTGGGAGGTATATCTCCATTGACTCCGGATTACGTTAATCCGGAAGCCCCCTGGCCACACCTGGATGAACTTGCCAGGCAACTCGAAACCATGGGCAAATTTCTGCAACAACGCCTGACCCTGTATCCCGAATATGTGCGAAAGGCCCGGACCTGGACAGCACCCCCGGTGCAGGCCGGGGTATTGAAACTGGCCGATGGGCAGGGATATGCACGCGAGGATAATTGGCTGGCAGGTATCAGTGACTCGAAACCGGTGGGACCGCCAGGGAATATCATCCAGGGAAACCGCCGGTCTCAGCGGATGTCTGCTTTGACGGCCCTGTTGCAGCGTTGCCGGGGTGGTGATGCCGCTACGCTCGGGGTTGACGGGATCAGCCGCTTGTTTGAGGCCCGCGGTGAAGCGTTTGATGAAGTTTGCCAGGGGGCGGACGAGCTGAGGGCGGAGGTGCAGGGCGATGCCGTCAGTTTTGTCATCAACCGCAATATTAACTACACCAATATCTGTTATTTCAAGTGCAGGTTCTGCGCGTTTTCCAAGGGCAAGGTGTCCGCAGACTTGCGTGACCGGCCCTATGATCTGGGCCTGGATGAAATTCAGCTGCGCACGGTCGAGGCCAACGAACTCGGCGCAACGGAAGTTTGTCTGCAGGGGGGAATACACCCGCGGTACACTGGCCAGCACTATATCGATATCTGTCACGCGATCAAAGAGGCCGTGCCCCGCATGCATATCCATGCATTTTCACCACTGGAGGTATGGCAGGGGGCCAGCACCCTGGGCGTATCGTTAAAATCATTTCTGAATACACTACGTGATGCAGGCCTGGGTTCACTACCCGGTACCGCGGCGGAAATCCTGCATGATGAAGTGCGCCAGGATTTGTGTGCTGACAAAATCAACACCCGTCAATGGCTGGAGGTGATGGATACAGCCCACAGCACCGGTTTGAACACCACGGCCACCATTATGTTTGGTCACATAGACACATATCGGCACTGGGCACATCATCTGCTGGTTCTGCGTGATCTACAATCGCGCACCGGTGGCTTTACCGAAATGGTGCCTTTACCGTTTGTAGCACAAATGGCCCCCATATACCGGCGTGGACAATCACGACGCGGCCCGACATTTCGTGAGGCCGTGTTGATGCATGCTGTCTCACGTCTGGTACTGTTTCCACATATCACCAATATCCAGGCATCCTGGGTCAAGATGGGTCGGGAAGGTGTGAAAGCCTGTTTGCAAGCTGGTGCAAATGATCTCGGTGGCACGCTGATCAATGAGAGCATTACGCGCTCTGCCGGTGCCAGCCATGGCCAGGGTGTGGACCAGCGATGGATGCGGGATCTGGCTGCCGAAGTGGGGCGAACCGCTTGGCAGCGAAATACGCTTTACACTGAAGAGGAAGGCGGGAACGGATTCATAAATCATCAGTGTGCGAATAGGCCGCCGCAGCGGTACCACTCATCCCCTCAGGACACGCCGTAAACCCATCCCTGGGGGCTTGGTATGAAACCTCCTGTTTCATACAGTCCTGAGGGGATGAGTGGTACCTCAGCGACTACGGGGGGCTAAATCTGACAGTGCAGATGGTATAAGTCGGTATTCGTTGCGAAGTCCTTCGAGGCTTTGTTGTCGATAAGTGCTCAGGTGAACGTAATAGTATGCGGGGATTTAGACATCCAAGACTTCAAACAGCCGCTCAATGTCTTTTCTGGTGTTGTACAGATGCGGTGTGATCCTGAGTTTATTTCCACGCAGACTGACGTAAATGTTTTGTTCGTGCAGTGCGGTCGTGACCTCGCGGGCCCTGTCCCGGGGCAGACCGATACCCGCGATGTGGGGTGAACGGTGCGCCTTGGGTGTACAGGACAGCCCCCGGTCGTTGGCCAGGTCGTTCGCAAGACCCGTCAGTTTACTGATGTAATCGGTGATGTTTTCCACACCCCAGGACTCAATTTGTTCCAGTGCGCTGATGGCAATGGCCATGTTGACCAGGTTGGCACGGCCACCGGCATCGTAGCGCCGGGCACCGGGTTGGAATTCTTCCGTGTAATCAGTCAGGCCCGCGAAATCGTGACTGTCCCTGCGGCTCAGCCAGTTGGGTTCAATGGGTTTGCCGTGCTGGTGCCGGGGGTTGACGTACAACAGGCAGACACCGGGCGGCCCCAGCATCCATTTGTAGACTGATGCCGCCACAAAATCAGCTTCTACTTCCGAAACCGAAAAGGGTGTTACGCCCAGGGACTGGGTCAGATCAAGACATAAGGCCGTGCCATTGTCTGCGCAGTGGCGGCTTATATCATCCAGCCTGAGGCGATAACCGTCGGTCCAGTGAACACCCGGAAGTGCCGCGATGGCGCAAGCTGAATCAATCGACTGGATCACATCGTCCGTCCAGTCGCCACTATGCGGCCGTTGAACCGTGCGAATTCGATCTTTGTCCCCATCCGTTGTTCCCGTCCACGGATATACGTGGGATGGGAATTGCTCAGCGAGCATGACGGTGTGCTGGCCATTGTTACGAGGCAGGTTTGCCGCGGCGGTGGACATGGCGTAACTGACGCTCGGGACGATGGCGATGTCCTGGGTGCGCGCTCCGATCATGCGGGCAAATAATTTTCGCAGTCTGTCCGCTGGTACAAAAAAATCATCCGGTGTAATGGTCCACGGACGTGCTTTCTGCAGTAATTTCTTCTCGCCGGCTTCGGTGGATATTCTCAGCTGCGGCCCCTGGTAACCACAGTTGAGGTAGGTGATGTCACCGGGCAGGTCAAACTTGTCTCGCTGGCAGTCGAGTCTCTGACCGCTCATTCATCCAGTACCGTCGCCAGAGCCTCGATAAAATAAGCCATGTTCTGTTGGTTGAACGATGCCACATTGACACGTGCCGAATCGACGATGTAGATGGAAAATTCATCGCGCATGCGGTGGACCTGTTCAACGGTCAGACCCATGAAAGAGAACATACCGCTCTGTCTTTCAAGGAATGTGAAATCGCGTGAAATACCATTGGTTGCAATTTGTTGAGACAGGGTGCTGCGCAGACTGTTGATGCGGTTTCTCATGTTCGCGACCTCGGAGATCCACTGTTCGGTCAGTTGTTCCGAACTCAGGATGATGTCGATAACAGCGGGACCGTGGGCGGGTGGCATGGAATAGTTTTTTCGGGTGACATTGTTGATGACACTGAGCACGTCATCGGCCTTGCCAGAGTTTTCTGCAACGATGGAAATGGCGCCGACGCGGTCCCGGTACATGGCAAAATTCTTGGAGCAGGAGCTGGCAACAATAACCTCGGGACACCGTTCGGTAAACAGTCTTACCGCCAGCGCGTCCTCATCGATACCCCGTTCAAAACCCATATAGGCGATATCGATCACCGGTGTGAAGCCGCGTTCGGCGGCCAGTTCTGCAATGGCTTGCCACTGGTCCGGGTCGGGACTCACACCACAGGGGTTGTGGCAGCAGGCATGGAACAGGACGGCGTCACCGGCTCGTCGTTGTGCCAGCGATGCCATCATTTCATCGAAACGCAAACTGGAGGTTGCGGCATCAAAATAGGGGTAGGAATGCATGTTGACCCCGGCGGCCGGAAACAGTGCAAGGTGGTTGGCCCAGGTAGGATCACTGGCCCAAAGTTCGGCATTGGGCCTGGCGGACTTGATCAGGTCTGCAATTACCCGTAAAGCACCGGTCCCACCAGGAGTCTGCACTGTACGCACGCGACCCTGCTGCAGGGCATCGCTGTCGGCACCAAAAAGCAATTTACTCATAGAGGCGTTGAACCCGGTGACACCCGCCGGTCCGAGATAGGACTTGGTCGTTTGTGCGGCTATCATCAGTTTTTCTGCCTGCACCACACAGTCCAGCATGGGTGTATTACCCTGCTCGTTGCGGTACACACCGATTCCCAGGTCAATTTTTTTTGGATTTGGATCGACCGCATGGGAGGTGATAAGACCCAGTATCGGGTCTGCTGGTATAGCTTTCAGATGTTCAAACAATGACTTCGACTCCTGTAGTTCAAGCTTGCAATGGCCTGTGACAAATCATCCGCAGCACGTGTTACGGCTGTATGGATGTGTGCGATTCCGGAATTTCCGAGCAGGTCATGAGTTGGCCTGTACCCAAACCGGATGACACCGTCGCGTGATCTGGCAGATTGTAACTGTTTGGGTTCAAAACATCAGCGGGATTCTGCTTTACATACCGCTCAATATCTTCTTCCAGCACGCTGGGGGGTGTTTTTTTGCAGACATGGAAATTAAACGCAGATACACTCAGGGTTATGAATAGCCAATACTGTGACGCCCGGTTCACATAGCCGGCAAGCGTCACCTGATGGAACATACGATACGGGATTTTAACTATGCCTGACTACCGCTCCAGGACCACCACTCACGGTCGCAATGCCATGGCTGCACGCAGTCTGTGGCGGGCCACCGGTATGCAAGATAGTGACTTTGGCAAACCGATCATTGCGGTCGCCAATTCCTTCACCGAATTTGTACCCGGACACGTACACCTCAGAAACCTGGGCAAGCTGGTCGCAGATGAAATTCATTCTGCCGGAGGGGTGGGCCGCGAGTTTAATACCATCGCGGTCGATGACGGCATAGCCATGGGTCACGGCGGTATGCTGTATAGCCTGCCGTCACGTGAGTTGATTGCAGATTCTGTGGAGTTCATGGTCAATGCCCATTGTGCCGATGCCCTGGTATGTATTTCAAATTGTGACAAGATCACACCCGGCATGCTGCTGGCGGTATTGCGTTTGAACATTCCCGCCATTTTTGTTACCGGTGGTCCGATGGAATCCGGCAAGGTAATTCTGGACAATGTAGACCGGAGGATAGACCTGATTGCAAGTATGACCGCCTCTGGCGATGCAGAGATGTCTGCCGAGGAGGCGGGCCGTATAGAACGTTCTGCCTGTCCTACCTGTGGCTCTTGCTCGGGAATGTTTACTGCCAATTCGATGAACTGCCTGACCGAGGCACTGGGTCTGTCCTTACCGGGTAATGGCACCGTGCTGGCGACCCACGAGGACCGCAGGAGTCTGTTTGTCGAAGCAGGACGGCAGATTGTTGCTCTGACCCACCGCTACTACGAACTGGGTGATGAATCTGTATTGCCCCGATCCATCGCATCCTACGCGGCCTTTAAAAATGCCATGGCCGTTGATATCGCCATGGGTGGTTCCACCAACACGGTATTGCATCTGTTGGCGGCGGCGCAGGAAGCCGGTGTCGATTTTGGAATGAAAGACATTGACGAACTGTCTCGCCAGGTTCCGAACATCTGCAAGGTATCGCCTTCATCCGACCGCTTTCACATTGAAGATGTACACCGTGCCGGTGGTATGTTTGCCATCCTGGGTGAACTGGAACGGGGTGGCCTGATCAACCAGGATTGCAGCACCGTTCACTCCACCACCATGGGCACCGCCATAGGGGAATCGGATATCCGTCGTTCACCCAGTGAAGCAACGCGGCGTTTTTTCAAGGCAGCACCGGGTAACCGGCCCACGCAACAGGCATTCAGCCAGGGCAAGCGCTTTGAAGACCTGGACCTGGACCGGCGAGACGGGTGTATCCGGGAAATCGAAAACGCTTACAGCCAGGATGGGGGCCTGGCTGTGCTGTACGGCAACATTGCCGAACATGGATGTATAGTCAAAACTGCCGGTGTCAGTGATGACCAGTTGAGGTTTAAAGGTGTCGCCCATATTCTCGAGAGCCAGGAGCAGGCCGTCGCTGCGATTTTGAACAACAAGGTAAAGGCCGGTGATGTGGTCATTATCCGCTACGAAGGTCCGCGTGGCGGGCCGGGTATGCAGGAGATGCTGTATCCCACCAGCTATCTTAAAACCAGGGGATTGGACAAGGCCTGTGCGTTGTTGACCGATGGCAGATTTTCAGGTGGTACCGCCGGGCTTTCGATCGGGCATGTATCACCAGAAGCGGCAGAAGGCGGTGCCATTGGTCTGTTGCAAAACGGTGATGAGATCGAGATCGATATCCCGGCACGCCGTATTGACGTAATAATCTCCAAACAGGAATTGGATGCCCGTCGTGACGTCATGAACGCCCTGCCTGAGAATGAGGCCTGGAAACCCAAAAACCGTAGCCGAAAGGTCAGCGTGGCGTTGAGGGCCTATGCGCTGATGACGACTTCTGCTGACAGGGGCGCGGTGCGGGATGTGGACCTACTGGAAAAAAGACTGGCGCGTTCACGGTAATATTCAACCCCACAAACGCGGATCAATCCGGCTGACGACCCCATTGTCATATTCGAGACCAAAGGCTTCGTCGTAGTTGAGCAGCAGTGGTCCGTCGATGTCGACGAAATCACATAATTGCGCCACCACAAACGAGGGTGCCATGCTCAGTGAGGTGCCGGCCATGTTGCCCACCATCAGCTTGCAGCCCTTTTCCCGCGCCGCCCTGGCCAGTTTCAATGCCTCGGTGAGACCACCGGTTTTATCCAGTTTGATATTGATCATGCCGTAACGCCGGGCCGCTGTGTCCAGCTCACTGGTGTCCAGGCAAGACTCGTCCGCGGCCAGTATGATCGGCGATTCGAATCCTTCGAGTTCATCATCGCCACCGCGCTTGAGTGGCTGCTCAATCATAGCGAGATCCAGGTCAACACATTTCGGCAGCACCTCCTGCAGCAATTCAAAGCTCCAGCCCTGGTTGGCGTCAACAACCAACTGGGCATCCGGGCGTACGGCACGGATTGCTGCCAGTTTTTCAAATGGCATGTGGTCATCCAGTTTGATCTTCAAAATCGGGCTGTCCGATGCTGCCGCGGCCTTTGCCGCCATCGCTGCCGGTGTTTCTTCCAGACCGATGGTGAACACCGTGGTCACCGGGCCAGGTTTAATGCCGGTGATCTGCCATATGCTCAAACCCTGCCGTTTGCATTCCAGGTCCCACATCGCGCAGTCAATGGCATTTCGTGCTCCGCCAGGTGGCAGCAAATGCTGAAGGTCATCCAGAGTGGCTCCCCGGCGTATATCGGTGCCGATCGCCTGGGCCTGCTGCAAAATACTTTCTGCAGATTCGCCCATGTAATACACACCTTGAGCCTCGCCCCGGCCGACATGACCGTCATCGACCAGTTGCACGACCAGGCTACGGGTGTTGACCCACTCGCTACCAGTGATACGAAACGGGACGGTCAGTTCCCAGTCGGATATATGCAATTGGAATTCCATGATTTCACTCCATTGGATAACGTCTCTGGATTTCATCCACGATGGCAGTGCAACCATCGATCAGCGGGTCAATCGCCGGTACGCTGGTTTCATCGGCCAGTCGACCGAGGTATGCCGTGCGTTCGGATGCAGGTAATTTTGAGGAATTCACACTGATCCCCACACAGCGGATTCCCGGGTTGGTCAGTTGACCGGCCAGCACATGCTGGTTGATACAGTCTGCTATGGAAGGCACAGCAATGTGTTCCCATCCGGCGATGGCGGTGCGGGTTGCATCATGGCAAACCACAAAGGCATCGGGTTGGGATCCATGCAGCAAACCGAGACTGACACCGGAATAGCCAGGATGAAACAGGGAGCCCTGGCCTTCGATGACATCCCAGTGGTTTGCATCATTATCAGGGGAGATCATCTCTGCAGCACCGGAGATGAAATCTGCTACCACCGAATCAATCGGCAGGCCTTCACCAGCAATCATGATTCCGGTCTGTCCCGTGGCCCTGAAAGTCGAGTCCATGCCCGTGTCTTTCATGGCATGGTGTAATGCCAATGCAGAATATTTTTTGCCGACCGCGCAATCTGTACCCACCATCAGAACACGCCTGCCGCTGCGATTGACACCGGTGCCCACCGGCAATTCAGTAGGTGGGTTGCGGACATCGATCAGACGGGCACCGGATTTCCGTGCGGCCGCCACAACGCGGGGGTAGTCGGCCAGTTTCAGATGCAGACCGCAAACGATATCCAGACCGGCGGCTGCGGCTTCTTCGATATATGGCCACCAGTTGTCCGGGACTGACCCGCCAACAGGTGCAACACCAATGATCAGACTCTTCACACCGGCCTGGCTGGCGTCGGCGATGGTCAGATCGGGCACGCCTATTCCTATTTTGCATTCCGGGAATCGCAATTGTCCCGCAACCAGTTCGGGCCGCCACTGGACGATGCCCTGGCCGGTTTTTGCATCAGTGGGGTCGGTGATGTTACCGATCAGGATCAGATACGGTGCCCTCAGACGTACACTCGTTAATTCAGGCATGGCCATTGTTTCCTGTGCTAAATTTTACTGTTCAGGTGAAATCCAGCTGATGCAATACCTGATCCGCCAGTTCTTCCGATGTACGCTCACCCGCTTCCAGGTGGATATCCGCAAGTTCCGGTGCTTCATAGGCTGAGCTGATTCCGGTGAAATTGGGGATTTCGCCCCTGCGGGCCTTTGCATACATTCCCTTGGGGTCACGTGCTTCACAGACTTCCAGGGGTGTGTCGACAAATACTTCCACGAAATTAATATCACCGGCGATTTCCCGGGCCATCCTGCGCTCTCTGCGGAACGGGGATATGAACGACGCCATGACGATCAGTCCGGAATCTGCCATCAGTCGGGCGACCTCGGCAACCCGCCGGATATTTTCAACACGGTCGGCATCGGTGAAGCCGAGGTCCTTATTCAGACCGTGACGGAAGTTATCTCCGTCGAGCAGGTATGTGTGCCTGTTTTGTGCCGCCAGCTTTTGCTCAACCATATCGGCAATGGTGGATTTGCCCGATGCGGACAGTCCCGTGAACCAGATGATCAACGGTTTCTGGTTTTTCATTTGAGCGCGCAGATTGCGGCTGATTTCAAATGATTGCCAGGACAGGTTCTGCCCACGATGAAGACCAAAGTCGATCAAGCCCGCAGCGACGATGTCGTTGTTGATCCGGTCAATCAGCACAAAGGTGCCGGTTTCGGCATTCTCCGTGTGGTGGTCAAAGGCGATGGCCTGAGCCGTTGCAAAATTACACACTGCAATTTCATGCTGGTTCAGCTTGGTTGCCGGCAGATGTTCACCCTGGTTGAAATTAATGGTGTATTTGAGGTCGGTGACCTGTACAGAGGTTGTCTGGGAGCCTATTTTAAGATGATAACTTCGTTCCGGGAGCATCGGGTCGGCGTGCATCCACAGCAGGTGGGCCCGGAACTGGTCGCTGCGCTGCAGGGTTTCACCCGGTCTGTGTAACAGGTCCCCCTCTTTGAAATCCATGGTCTCGTGCAGTTGCAGGTTTACCATGTCACCCGAACGGGCAATGCTTACCGTTCCATCGGCAGTGGTGATTTGCCTGACCCGACCACGTTTCAGTGTGGCTGCGACCATGATATCGTCGTCGGTCCGGATCTCGCCACCGACAATTTTCCCGAATGCAGTCGTGCTGTCCGCCGGTGTACTGTCGATGGAAAAGACATGCATTCGGAAATGTTCCGCGCCTCTGTTTTCAGGTTCGAGAGAGTCGATATAAGAACAAATAGCAGTGTCTTTCTGCCATCCCATACTGGCAGCATCGACAGACCTGCGTGGATCCCGTGAACTGTGATCCGACAACAACCCGGTGATGGCTTCAAGTGATGTGATTGTCTTCAGCATGATTCTTTGGTTCGATAAAAATGCCATTGTCGCGTCAGGCGGGTCACCTGACAATAGCTGAATGATGAAATTTCGCATAATTTATGGCATTGGACCTGAAAACCAATATATTTGGGATTGAAAGATTGATCCTGTCCATGGCATGCGGCACAATTCCGTTCCCGCATATTGGAATGTTGGGATATGTGGTTCAGTGGTGGCCCCTGTCGGCCGCCCCGCGACGATACATTGTGAACCCCGTCAGGCCCGGAAGGGAGCAGCGGCAGCAGTGGACTCGGGTGCCGGGGATCGGTGGGCAGAGGCTGCCATCACCCTTCCGTAATAGTGGGAATTCGGTTCCCGTGAATCCTGTTTTGGTGTAAATTATCTCCAATGAGTTATCAGGTATTGGCGCGTAAATGGCGTCCCCGGACATTCAGCGATCTCGTCGGTCAACAGCACGTGGTGCAGGCACTGGTCAATGGCCTTGACCAGGATCGAGTTCATCATGCTTTCCTGCTCACGGGAACACGTGGTGTGGGTAAGACAACCATTGCCAGGATTCTGGCCAAGTGTTTGAATTGCGAGGCCGGCGTTTCTTCAAAACCCTGTGGCAAATGTTCCAGTTGTACCGACGTCGATGACGGACGTTTCGTCGATATGCTTGAGATTGACGCGGCTTCAAAGACCAAGGTGGACGATACCCGTGAATTGCTGGAAACGGTTCAGTACACGCCTTCTCGTGGGCGATTCAAGGTGTACATCATTGACGAAGTTCACATGCTGTCCGGGCATAGTTTTAATGCTTTGCTCAAAACACTTGAAGAGCCACCACCTCATGTGAAGTTTGTGTTGGCAACAACCGACCCGCAAAAACTACCGATCACCATTCTTTCACGTTGTCTGCGTTTCAGTCTCACCCGTCTGTTGCCCGATCAGATCCGAGATCGTCTGGCAATGATATTGAAGGCCGAATCTGTTGAAGCCGAAGACTCTGCGATCATGCGTATCGCACGAGCTGCAGACGGGAGTATGCGTGATGGGCTCAGTTTGCTGGACCAGGCGATTGCTTTTGGCGGTGGCAGCCTGACGGATGATGATGTTGCCAGTATGCTTGGTAGCATAGATCATGCACACATTGCGAACATCATGGCTGCGCTGGTAGCGGGTGATGGCAATACCATATTGGACGTAGTCAACGAGTTGAGTCTGCAATCACGCAGACTTGAAAGCGTGCTGGATGAATTGGCACAGGCCATGCACCGGATCGTTCTGATACATTCCGCTCCGGATTTTCGTGACCCCGAACGGCCGGACTGGGACGCTTTGGTGGAGAGTGCAGGGCAGATCACTCCCGAAGACGCACAACTTTATTACCAGATCGCCATCAATGGCAGCAGGGACCTGGGGATTGCCCCTGACCCTCGCACCGGTCTGGAGATGACCCTGATGCGTATGCTTGCCTTCAGACCGGTTGAGGCAGATTCTGGTGCCACCGAGGGGTCGGCCCCCGGTGGGAGCAAAAAAACAGCAACCAGCGCCGGTTCGGTCAGGACGGAACCTATTGCTCCGGACAAAGTAGCAGGCCCTGATAAAACGGCAAGAAATACAGCCCGGGAGGCGTTTGATGCCTTGACCCGGGAGGATGACAGGCCAGACCCTGCAAAGACTGAAGTAACCGGGTCACAGGCGCTGCCGATGCTGGATATTCCGCCAGAGGAAACACTGGAGCAGGACTGGGCCAGACTTCAGGCCAGCCTGAAACTTTCCGGCGCAGCAAGAGAACTGGCCCGCAATCTGCAATTTGAATCTGCCAATAAGAACCGCTGGAAGTTTCTCGTTCCTGATACCCTGGAGCATCTGGGATCCAACAGTGTGGTGCAAAATATACAGTCAGCTCTTTCGGACCACCTTGGACGGCCAGTGATGCTGGACTTACACACCGCGACGGAGTCTGTACAGTCGGTGGCTGCGGTGACAGAACAGGCAGAATTAACTCGCAAGAGCGAGGCAGAACAATCCATCGAGTCTGATCCTACCGTCAAGGAAATCAAGAAGAATTTTGATGCAAAAATTGTCCCGGATTCAGTACAACCGCTTCAATAATGCACAGAAAGCCCGGAACCGGAAATTCGGTGTTGTGTGCAGAAAATATCCAAAGAGGAAACAGCAATGAAAGGAAACATCGCAGGCTTGCTGCAACAAGCGCAGAAAATGCAGCAGGACATGCAGGCAGCCCAGGAAAAACTGGCTGGCATGGAGGTTACCGGGCAGGCCGGTGGCGGTATGGTCAGTGTGGTTATGAACGGACAGCACGCGGTTCGGCGAGTTACCATCGATCCCACACTGGCCGATGATATGGAAATGCTGGAAGACCTGGTAACCGCTGCCACCAATGATGCAGTCAACAAGGTCAAGGAAACCAGCCAACAGCAAATGTCCGGCCTGACCCAGGGAATGAATCTCCCTCCCGGTTTTAAACTGCCCTTTTAGGGCCTGTACACAGATTCTGATCCATGACCACAGAGTCACTGCTGAACCAGTTAATCACTTCGTTGCGATGCCTGCCCGGTGTCGGCCCGAAGAGCGCACAACGCATGGCACTACACCTGTTGGAAAGAAACCGCGAAGGTGGGTTGCAACTTGCCGAAGTGATTGCCGAAGCCATGCAGAATATCGGTCGTTGCAGCCAGTGTCGTGACCTGACAGAAAGGGAGGTCTGTGCTGTTTGCGCGAATCCCGGTCGCGACCAGAGTCTGTTGTGTGTGGTGGAATCACCGGTTGATGTGCTGGCCATTGAACAGGCCACAGCCTACAAGGGCCGGTACTTTGTATTGCTGGGTCGATTGTCACCACTTGATGGAATTGGGCCAGCGGAACTCGGTATGGATCAACTGGCATTGCGTCTGGAACAGCAACCACCGGAAGAACTGATCATCGCAACCAACCCGACGGTTGAGGGAGAGGCAACCTCTTACTATCTGCAAAGAATGGCCGGTGCGCACCGGATTCGCGTCACCCGTATCGCCCACGGTGTACCCCTCGGTGGCGAGCTTGAATACACCGACAAGTCAACACTTGCGCATGCGTTCGGCAGTCGTTTGTTAATCGACTGAATCTGAAAAAATACCTGACCGGCCCAGTAAGTTCCCGGACCGGTACAGATAATCGTTTTCGACTGCCTTACTTGCCAGTTGCCAGCTTGCCGCTGTCATCGAGCAGAATATACTCGCGATTGATGTCGACGGTGCGAATACCGATACCTTTGACATTGACCAACTCGTCGATGTGTTTGAAGGAACCATTCTTGTCACGATAGGCGACGATGGCGGTTGCCTTGCTCATTCCAACCCCTTTGAGTGAATCTGCAATTTCCTCGGCACTTGCGTTATTGACATTGACTGGCTGGAAAGCCCAGGCACAGATGGAAAACAGACTTGCTAACAATATTGACATAAGTTTTTTCATAAAACCCCCAATGTTTGAGATGACTGATTTTTAAGTTTCACCCGCATCTGCGGGCTTGCTACACACTAGCCCGCAGGAAGTACAGTAAATAGGGCAATTCAACCTGCAAACGGGTAGGAAATCTCTGCGGAGAAACCATTTCCTCTGCCCTCTCACGATTTGAGAATCGGATTTGTTCTAATGCAGGTCATCGAACAAGGAGACAGGCGTATGAACAACGATTATCAGCTGGTTGGCAAAACCATCACGGGTGTTGTTGCAACACCCGGAAAGGATAATGAACCCCGAAGAATCTGGATGTTGCAGTTCTCAGATGGTAGCCACGTTGAGTTTGTTTCACCCACGGCAAGACGGCGCTTGATCAAAACGACCGGTGGGCATAAACGTACGATGAATCAGCACGCCAGGGCACATTCCACGGATCATTCCGAGGCCTCATCCCTGGCCGCAAATGCAGCTTGAAGAGGTTATCCACAAAAGCTGTGGATAACCCTGTGGGTAATGTTGCGGGTACATAGCCAGCGTACGCTGGCCTTTACATTGGTCAAAAATTGACCAATTCTTAAAAGTCCTTATTAAACAATAACTTATGGATCGGTCTCCTGACACATCAGGATTATAACTCATTGGTGGATTGACACCATGGACAATCAGAGACTTGTGTATAAATAATTCGACTTTAATCGAGAAAGAGGCAATAAGTCATTGATTTGGGGTTATGGACTACAAACCTGCAGACCCCGTAATTTAAACCGGATCTGTCAAGCTCCGGCCAATCAAATCATTTCCCCAGGCTTGCAGCTGATCCAGGATTTTCTGTGCACGGGGGTCGCCCTGGTGTTGTTCGCGGGCCACGGCTATTTCAATTACAAAGGTAGCCGGATTCAATTGGCGTGGATCGGAAGGCAGATTCAGTCTGTGCAGCCGATCTGCCTCCCAACGCTCACTTTCGGATGCGGACAGTGCGTCCGGAAAATTCCTGGCACGATAGCGAAACAACATTTCTTTCAGTCTCGGGTCTTTGAACGGCCAGTGACTTTCTGTCCATTGCCGGGGTCGCATATTGTGGATTTTGTTCATCAGGGCCCGATCACTGTTCGAAAAGAATCCGCCCGAATAAATCCCATGATCCGGGTCACTGTCCGGTGTTGCAATATATGGTTTGAACACCTCCATCACCTTGTTTCGCACCTGCGCCAGTACCGGACTGAGTTTCTGAGCATTCAGTTCACACAATTCGCTGTCCAGACCAATGCGCTCACAATCGACACCACGCAAGGTAGAGGCAGGTGCAAGCATGGGCACCTGGTTGCTGTGTATGGCTTTGAGCGATATTCTTTCGACCCCTTCCGGCAGATCAACAGCGGGTGTGAACACACGGTCTGAAATTTGTTCAGCGCTGCATTCGATCAGTGCCTGTGGATCACCCATCAGGTCGAACACAATGACCGACTTGGCCCGATCAGGATAGATGCAAATCGGCAGCACCAGCGTTGTACACCCGCGCGTGGCCGGTATACGTGAGGAGGTGTGAAGGATCGGAACCGGGTTGACCGTGTTGAGCAAACCCATAACCGATTTTTGATTCCGCAATCCCAAAGCCCAATCAAACAATCGCGGCTGGCATGTACGGATCAGACGGGCGAGACCGATGGTCGCCAGCACATCCGACAATGCTTCGTGGGCGCCTTCATGGCTGATGCCGTTGGTTGAGCTCAGGTCCTCCAGTTTAAAACTGGGCTTGCCCGCCTCATGTTCCGGCCATTTGATGCCCTCGGGTCTCAATGCATAGCACATCCTGGCCAGGTTGATCAGGTCCCAGCGCTTGTTGCCGTTCTTGTACTCGCGCTCATAGGGGTCATAGAGATTTCGGTAAAAAAGGTTGCGGCTGAACTCATCATCGAAGCGGATGCTGTTGTAACCGGCACTGCAGGTATCGGGCTCCAGCATTTCCGCACGAATTTTACTGGCAAACCCGGCCTCGGTCATACCGTCCCGGAGCGCATCCTGCGGTGTGATTCCGGTAATCAGGCTGGCCACCGGGTGGGGGAAAACATCGGTTGCCGGTTGGCAAAACCAACTGATCGGATCAGCCACCGGTTGTAAGTCCATGTCGGTTCGAAGTGCTGCGAACTGTGCCGGCCGGTCCAGCTTCGGGTGGGCACCAAAGGTTTCATAATCGTGCCATAGAAAAGTAGACTGGTTCTTCATGTCAGCTCAATGAAATTGCAGCATGGTCAGATTGAGGCACAGTGTGACACATCAAGTTTTATGATCAGATCCGCCCACGATTCACAGCTGGACTGCATGTGCTGTACCAAGCGCTGGTAATGCGCGAGGAAATGCTTTATTTCACCCGCTGTTTTCAATGCGGCCATGTTCAGTTCCTGTTCCTGTTGAGTACGCCAGTTGACTACGGAATTCCAATCCGGCACCTTCATATACCAGCGTTGGTCCAGTATCCGCCCAAACTCCCGATCATAGTGCGCAAGGTTCTGATTGACCCAGTACCTCCATTCCTGTTTGCTATCATGTTCGGCCTCAAGTGAATTCACGGCCTGTGCAAGTTCGTCCTCGTGTTGTGGAGGTGCTCCACAAACCCAGCCCTCCACAACAATGTACTCCAGCGGGAACAGTACCTTGCAACGAACGGTGTCTGGCATGCGATCGTCAGTGGCCTTGTCAAATCGGGGCACATGCAGTTCCGTACAATCATCATGCTTCAATTGCTGCAGATGTTTCAACAGCAGTTCAAGGTCGTGGCTGCCCGGTACGCCACGAACGGAGCACAGAGGGTGTATTTGACTGGCCAACTCCTGACGTTCTCTCCTGGTCAGATAGTAATCATCCAGCGACAGCAACTGGCATGGGTGTCCGGTATCGGAAAGGACCGCTGCGAGCATACGGGCCAGTGTTGACTTGCCACTGCCCGGGGCACCCCCGATGCACAGGGTTGCGGGTCTCTGGCCTGGATTAACGACGGGCAGTGAACCGATCAGTAGCGGGCACAATTCGGACATCAGTTGACGTTGATGCAGTTCCAGCCCGCTATGTTTTGTAAGCCAGGCGGCAGCGCTTGGGATACACTGTTTGCTCATGGGGGCATGATAGCGCATTCGCGGGATTTCCGAGGGCTTGGCAAAATGAGATTGAAAAACTCACTCACAGGGTACATTTGAATCAGATGGCGTATGCAAATAACACAATTGATGAACTGTTAAACCTGATGGATCTTGAATCCCTGGAAGTCAATCTGTTCAGGGGTGAAAGTCGTGATATAGGCACACCCCGCGTGTTTGGAGGACAGGTGCTCGCCCAATCCGTAATCGCCGCCAGTCGTACCGTTGATGAAGGCAGTATCCATTCGTTGCACGCTTATTTTTTGCGTGCCGGTGATGCGACCTCACCCATAGTCTATGACGTGGACCGTAACCGGGACGGACGCAGTTTCAAGGCTCGCCGGGTGGTTGCAATCCAGCACGGCCGGCCCATATTCACAATGGCGGCATCATTCCAGTTGCAGCAGCAGGGCCTGGACCACCAGTTTGAAATGCCCACTGTTCCGTTGCCCGAAGACCTGCCCTCGGAGCACAATATTTCAGAGGAGCGGCTCAGCCGTATACCCCAGTTGTTACGCCGTTGGTTTAACCGTACCGGACCATTTGATTTCAGGCCGGTATCCCCGGTGGATATTTTTGACCCGCAGCCACAGCCGCCATTTGCAAATGTCTGGTTTCGTCTGTGCGCCAAAATAGATGTTCCGGATGGAATGCACCGGGCACTGATGGCCTACGCATCTGATTTTCACCTGGTTGGAACGGCAACCCTGCCACATGGAATCTCGTTCATCCAGGATAACGTCATGATGGCCAGTCTGGACCATGCCATGTGGTTTCACCGCCCGGCGCACGTGGATGACTGGTTACTGTATTCCTGTGACAGTCCAAGCAGCAGCGGAGGACGCGGATTGGCGAGGGGTTCGATCTATGACCGTGAGGGCAGACTGGTTGCCAGCGTCGCACAGGAGGGTATGATCAGGGTAGGTGATCGTCCACCGGGAAAGGATACACAATGACAGCAAACGAATTGAAGCATAATGATGGGATCGCAACTTTTGGCGCCGGTTGTTTCTGGGGAGTCGAACAACGCTTCCGCGAATTGCCGGGTGTTACGGAAGCCACATCCGGATACATGGGTGGTGCAATCCAGGAACCAACCTACCGGGGTGTCTGCAGTGGCAACACCGGCCATGCCGAAGTTGTACAGGTTCGATTTGACCCGGACAAACTGGCATATGAAACGCTGCTGACCCTTTTTTTTGATATGCACAACCCGACAACTATCAATCGGCAGGGGCCGGACATAGGCAGTCAGTACCGTTCGGTGGTGTTTTTTCATGATGATGATCAGCATCGGGCTGCCCGCGAGGCAATCATTGAACTCGAGCGGTCAGGACGCTGGTCACAACCGGTTGTCACCCAGGTGGTGGCGGCAGACACCTTTTGGCGTGCGGAAGAGTATCACCAGCGCTATCTTGAGAAAAACGGTCTGGGCATGTGCGCCATTTGAAATGAACAAAACGCCGCACAGCAAAAGCGCGAAAGTCGTTTTGCTGTTCCTGTTGCCGTTCCTGTTCTTGTTCGGGACAGACAGGGCGGCTAATGCCGAGATGTACAAATTCACTGACGCCGATGGTGTGGTTCATTACACCAACGTGCGGCCCGCCGGGCAACAAAATGTCACGACTTTTTCCTTTCCATGTTACGCATCGGACCCCAGTTGCGGGCAATTGGACTGGGAGCGCATACCGCTCAACCGGCAGGCATTCGCAGACGAAATCCGTGGGGCTGCCAGGGATACCGGTATGGATGAGTCTTTGATCCGGGCCATTATTCACGCGGAGTCTGCCTACCAGTCCGATGCCCTGTCACCACGTGGGGCCCAGGGATTGATGCAATTGATGCCTGCGACCCAGAAAGAGCTGCAGATAGCGGATGCGTTCAACCCAGTGAGCAATATTGAAGGCGGCACCAGGCACCTCGCACGCTTGATGGACGAATTTGGTTACGACGTTGAACTGGCCACTGCGGCATATAATGCCGGTCCCGGTGCGGTACGTGAATACGGAGGTGTTCCTCCCTACAAAGAAACCCGAAACTATGTGAAGCGTGTCAGGATCCTGTACCGGCGCTACGGTGACGGCAGAAACTGATATCTGGCTTTTTGGCCGGTGTTTCGCCAGTCAGTAGTGAAGACTGGCCTGCTTGACTGATTCGAGTTCATTCAGGGCCGCTATCAGTTCCTCACAGGGTTTGACGGTCCAGGCCCTGCCCAATTCCAGGCTGGCCCGCGCACGCTGATTTCTATAATGAATATAAACCGGTGCCGATCCGTTTTGATACGGATTAAAAGTGGAGGTGAGCGCGGCACACAATTGATTGTCGGGGCCTGAAACCACAATGTTGACCCCCCGTGCAAAGCGGGCCTTTGCATCTGCCAGGGACATGATGTGATTTGCCGAGATCCGGTAACTGCCGGTGAAATCATCGGCCACGGTATTGCCTTCAATAACGACGATCTCGTCTTTTTTCATCAGGTCGGCGTAGGTGGAAAACGCTTCGTTGGACAGAAACACATCCATCCTGCCGCTGTGGTCTTCAATGGCAATAAAATGCCCCCGTGCGGTACGGCGTCTCAGAGAGGTCACCAGTGCCGCAATTGTCATACTCACACCCCGGCGGTTTTGACCGTCCCTCGGTATTCTCCGGTGCACGTCTCCCAGTTGGCAGGTGGTGAACTTTCGGATATCCCGGTAATGCACCTTGACCGGGTGACCACTCAGGTACAGGCCAAGCGAGTCCTTTTCAGCCTGTAGCTGTTGCAGTTCCGGCCAGGGGCTCACATCGGCGCGTTCCGTTACGCGGGTGACGCTTGCAACCGGCATGGTTCCAAACATGTCTCCCTGGCCCGCTTCCTGGTCACGCTGCGATTGCTCGGCGGCGTGGGTGCAACGCGGCAGGTCGTGAAAAAGAAGCGCCCGATTGGCATCGGGGTCCAGTGAATCCATTGCGCCTGATCGTACCAGTGTCTCCATGGCACGCTTGTTGGCCTTTTTCAGGTCCATGCGATTGCAGAAATCATCCAGGCTTTGGTAAGTCCCGTTGGCTTTATGGTCTGCCTCGATGTAGTCAATGGCAGCACTGCCGATACCCTTGATTGCACCCAGACCATAGCGGATGGTGTCGGTATCAATCATTCTGAAGGCATAACTGGAATGGTTGATGTCGGGTGGTTCAATGACCAGTTTCATGTTTTCGCATTCACGGATGAAGCCGGCGATCTTGTCCGTGTTGTCCATATCAGCCGATAACACGGCCGCCATGAAGGCCGCCGGGTAGTGGGTCTTCAGATAGGCGGTCTGGTAGGCGATCAGTGCATAGGCGGCGGAATGGGATTTGTTGAAACCATAGCCGGCAAAGGTCTCCATCTGGTCAAAAATATAGTTTGCCAGGTCATCACTGACGCCCCGTTCCTGACTGGTTGCCCCATCGACGAATACCAACCGCTGCTTGGCCATTTCCGAGGCCTTCTTCTTACCCATGGCACGTCTCAGGATGTCGGCATCACCCAGGGTGTAACCGGCAAGTACCTGGGCAATCTGCATCACCTGCTCCTGGTAGAGGATCACACCGTAAGTTGGGCGCAATATATGTTCCAGGTCCTTGTGGGGATAACTGACGACTGCACGACCATGTTTACGGTCGATGTAATCGCCGACCATACCGGATTCGAGTGGTCCCGGTCTGAACAATGCGACCAGGGCGATGATTTCATCAAAAGTGTCCGGCTGAAGTTTCCTGATCAGGTCCTTCATGCCGCTGGATTCCAACTGGAAAACAGCAGTGGTCTGGCAGTCCTGTAATAGCTGGAAGGTTTTAGTGTCTGCCAATGGCAGTTCTTCCAGTACGATGGGTTCTGATCCATCCCTCAGCAATTGCTGGTTTATGGCTTTTAACGCCCAGTCAATAATGGTCAGGGTACGCAACCCGAGAAAGTCGAATTTGACCAGGCCAATGGTTTCCACATCGTCCTTGTCAAACTGTGTGACCACGCTGCTGCCACCGGGCTCGCAAAACAAAGGTGCAAAATCGGTCAAGGGCGATGGCGCGATCACAACACCGCCGGCGTGACGGCCCGCATTGCGAGTCAATCCTTCCAATGACATGGCCAGGTCCAGTAAACCGCGGGTGTCTTCCTCTTCGTCGTAGCGTCTTTTGAGTTCGGCCTCCTGGTGCAGGGCTTTTTCCAAGGTAATACCCAGTTCCATCGGCACAAGCTTGGCAATGCTGTCCACAAATCCATAGCCATGA
The DNA here is from genome assembly GCA_014238945.1 of Lysobacterales bacterium. Taxonomy (GTDB): domain Bacteria; phylum Pseudomonadota; class Gammaproteobacteria; order Xanthomonadales; family SZUA-36; genus SZUA-36. Next base: position 25,078 of record JABAAB010000117.1, on the reverse strand, counting down.
CCGAGTACCCTGCCACAGTCTCGAACCACGGCCTTGGCGGCCATGGTGCCGTAGGTGATGATCTGGCTAACCTGGTCGCGTCCATAGGTCTCAGAGACATAATCGATGACCAGGTCACGTTTTTCCATGCAGAAATCTACGTCAAAATCAGGCATGGATATACGTTCAGGATTCAGAAACCGCTCGAACAGCAGGTCATATTGCAATGGATCGAGATCGGTGATCTCCAACGCGTAGGCGACCAGTGAGCCTGCACCTGAACCGCGTCCGGGGCCAACCGGGATGGCATTGTTTTTCGCCCAGTGGATAAAGTCTGCAACGATCAGGAAGTAACCGGGAAAGCCCATATTGTTGATTACGGTGAGTTCCAGTTCGAGTCGTTCACGATAGTCGTCATCGGTGAAGTCGAGTGCCGGTCCATGGCTGTTAAGACGTTTCGAGAGTCCTTTCATTGACGCCTTTTTTAAGTACTCTTCGACACTCTCACCATCCGGTGTGGGGAAGTCTGGCAGGAAATATTCTCCGAATTCGAGTTCCAGATTGCAGCGCTTGGCCAATTCGGATGAATTTTCCAGTGCCTCAGGCAGGTCGGAGAACAATGCTGACATTTCTTCGGGGCTCTTCAGATATTGCTCTTTTGAATAACGAACTTCACGCCGTTTGTCCGAAAGCAGGCGGCCATCGTGGATGCACACACGTGCCTCGTGTGCAGGAAAATCATCACGGGTTAGAAAACGGACATCATTGCTGGCGACGACCGGTAATCCGAGCTCGGCAGCCAGTTGCAGGGCGTGGCGTTCATGACGTGATTCCTGTTCGCGGCCAGTGCGTTGGATCTCCAGGTAATAACGGTCCTTGAAGTCACGCATCCAGCCCAGGGCAAGCTGCCTCGCCCGCTTGGGGTGCTGGTTGATCAGGGCCTGGCCAACATCGCCTTCACGGCCACCGGAAAGGGCAATGAGTCCAGCCGAATGACGTGCGATCCAGTCCCTGTGCAGATAGGGGATGCCCAATTGCTGGCCCTGCTGGTAACCCATACTGAGCAACTGGCACAGATTGAGGTAGCCTTCCCGGTTCTGACACAACAGCACCAGGCGTTCCACATTGTCGGTTTCGGTGGGGTTGTGGACCAGTACATCCGCACCCACGATCGGCTTGATACCGGCAGACAGGGCAGCCCGGTAAAACTTGACCAGCGCGAACAAATTGAACTGATCGGTAACCGCTACCGCCGGCATATCCAGATCACACACACGCGCAATCAGTTCCTTCAATTTGAGGGTACTGTCCACCAGTGAATATTCAGTATGCAGGTGCAGGTGGACAAAGGGTTGTGGCATGAGATCTTTCTACCGGATAAATCAGGTCAGAGGAAGTGTTTATTATGACTGTGTGGGAGTGGGTTCGAAAGGGTTTTTTACGATTCGGGAACAGGTGCAGTTCAGGAGCCATCATTCCCGCGCCCCCCCAACGTTGTTCCCGCGAAAGCGGGAATCTCCTGACGCTGTCGTAATCTGAAACAATTGCACTGCCTTACGCTCTGCGAACGCTCGGAGGGCCCGGGTTCTGTTCCCCGCAGCCCCGGGATGACGGTGCCACAACCCAGCGTCGTTCCCGCGAACGCGGAAATTTCCCAACGCTGCCGCAGCCTGAAACAATTGCACTACTTCAATGCTCTGCGAACGCACGGAGGTCCCGGGTACTGCTACCCGCAGCCCCGGGATGACATTGTCTCTTAATTAGGTTGAGACCGGACCCACGCCTGTGGTATCTTGCGCGCCCCTGGTGATTGCTTGCCAGGGTCGGTTTTGGGGGCGCGTAGCTCAGCGGTAGAGCACTGCCTTGACATGGCAGGAGTCACTGGTTCGATCCCAGTCGTGCCCACCACCTTTTCACGGTTTTTCCTGTTAAAAAGAGTAGGATGCGAGCCGGTTCGCGCGTACAATAATGCAACCGTCAGGGCGCTATGCGTCCTTTGTTTTAGGGCTTGTTGATATTGCCTGCCGGCACCTGTTATCCGGTCCCGTAAAAGTGAGTTTGTGAGAGTGCGATGCCAGTAATTACGCTTCCTGATGGAAGCCAGCGACAATTTGATCAGGCGGTCACGATCATGGATGTGGCGGCCGATATTGGCCCGGGCCTGGCAAAAGCAACGCTGGCGGGAGAGGTGGATGGTCGACTCGTTGATGCATCCTTCGAGATCGCAGACGACTCCGGTTTACGTATTATTACCTCCAGAGACGAAGCAGGCCTGGAAATTATCCGGCATTCCACCGCACATTTGCTTGCGCAGGCGGTCCAGCGTGTGTTTCCCGACGCACAGGTCACCATCGGTCCGGTGATCGAAAACGGATTCTATTACGACTTCGCCTACCCACCCGGATTCAAACCCGAGGACCTGGACAGGATCGCCAGCGAAATGAGACGTCTGGTCAAGGATGCGCTGCCGGTTGCCCGCACGGTGATGAAACGTGGTGAAGCAATACAGTTTTTCCGTCAGAAGGGTGAGGAGTACAAGGCTCAGATTATCGAGTCCATTCCGGAAGGTGATGAATTGTCTCTTTATCAGCAGGCCGAGTTCATTGACCTGTGTCGTGGACCCCATGTGCCCAACACGTCACACCTGGGTCAGTTTAAACTGACCAAGTTGGCTGGCGCATACTGGCGTGGTGACAGCAACAATGAGATGTTGCAGCGAATTTACGGTACTGCATGGGCCAGCAAGAAAGAATTGAAGGCGTATCTGTTTCGCATGGAAGAAGCAGAAAAACGGGACCACCGGCGTATCGGCAGACAACTGGACCTGTTCCATTTCCAGGAAGAGGCACCCGGCATGGTCTTCTGGCATGACCATGGCTGGATAATCTATACCCAGGTCAAGAACTACATACGCAATCGTCTGCGACGGGCAGGCTACCAGGAAGTCAATACACCTGAAATTGTCGATATCAGCCTGTGGCAGAAATCGGGTCATGCTGAGAAATTTATTGACAACATGTTCATCACCGAGGCAGAGAACCGCACCTACGCGATCAAGCCTATGAACTGTCCCTGTCATCTGCAGATATTCAACCAGGGTCTGCACAGCTACCGTGACCTGCCGATGAGGATGTCAGAGTTTGGTTCCTGTCATCGCAACGAGGCCTCCGGTGCACTACACGGGTTGATGCGCGTCAGGGCATTCACACAGGATGATGCACACATTTTCTGTACCCCGGAACAGGTGCAGGGTGAGGCCACGTCGTTCCTGTCCTTACTTTATAGTGTGTACCGTGATTTTGGTTTTGAAGAAGTGATGGTCGAATTGTCCACCCGCCCCGAAGAGCGCATCGGTGATGATTCGCAGTGGGACCAGGCAGAACAGGCGCTGGCGGCGGCCCTTAATGAAAGTGGTATTGAATACCGTGAGAATCCGGGTGACGGAGCCTTCTATGGTCCCAAGATTGATTTCTCTCTCAAGGACACCATCGGTCGTGTCTGGCAGTGCGGGACCCTGCAACTGGACTTTTTCATGCCCGGGCGTCTTGGTGCCGAATATGTAACCGAGGATAGCTCGCGTCAGACTCCGGCAATGTTGCATCGCGCCATCCTGGGATCACTGGAACGGTTCATCGGAATTTTGATTGAAAACTATGCCGGCAAGATGCCCGTTTGGCTCGCACCCGTTCAGGCCGTGGTGCTGAATATTACCGACCGCCAGGACGAAAGATGTAAAGAAATTGCCGAATCCCTTGAAAATAAAGGCTTCCGGGTCGATTTGGACTTGAGAAATGAGAAGATCGGCTTTAAAATCCGCCATCACACTTTAAGCAGAGTTCCCTATTTGCTGGTGGTGGGAGACCGCGAGGTCGAAGAGGGAACTGTTGCAGTGCGTAGCCGGGGTGGTGAGAACCTCGGCAGCATGGATCTCGAATCCTTTGCGGCACATTTGAAAAGTGACGTGACCCGGCGGGGCCGAACATTTGACTGACAGGAGAATTTAACATCGCATCGAAAAAAGAAACTCGGCGTAACGGGGACATTATCGCGCCGAAAATCAGGGTGATTAATCAACACGGCGAACAGGCCGGGATCATGAGCACTGATGAGGGAATGGGACTGGCGAGAGAAGCCGGTATGGACCTGGTAGAAATTGCACCCAATGCCGAACCACCGGTTTGCAGGGTGATGGATTATGGTAAATACCGGTTCGAACAGGCCAAGAAAGGACAGGCGGCAAAGAAAAAGCAAAAGATAACGCATGTCAAGGAGGTCAAGTTCAGACCCGGTACCGAGGTTGCCGATTACCTGGTCAAGATGCGCAATGTACGCCGTTTCCTGGATGCGGGAGACAAGGTCAAGATAACCCTGCGTTTTCGCGGCCGTGAAATGGCCCACCAGGAATTTGGTGTCGCCATGCTGGAACGGGTCCGTGATGACCTGGTTGACGAGGCCGTGGTGGAACAGATGCCCAAAATGGAAGGCCGCCAGATGACCATGATGATCAACGTCAAGAAATGATCGTCTGACAAATTTACCGTGGCTGCATTGCAGTCACATTTTGAAGAAGCGTTACTGAGCAAAAAGAAAAGCGCCGGAAAAAAACTTCACCGGCCGCTTGAGTAACGCATTAAACAGGTCCGAAAAGGACCCAATGGAGTAGACCATGCCCAAGATGAAAACCAATCGGGGTGCGGCCAAACGTTTCAAGAAAACTGCCTCTGGCAATTATAAACGTGGGTACGCATTTAAAAGTCACATTCTGACCAAGATGAGCCAGAAGCGTAAACGCAACTTGCGCGGCACGGATGAAATTTCATCCGCCGACAAGAAGACCGTCAAACGCTTACTGCCTTATTCATAACAGGAGGATCAGAAAATGGCTAGAGTAAAACGTGGTGTTGTCGCCCGTTCGCGACATAAGAAAGTTCTGAAGCAGGCCAAGGGCTACTATGGTGCCCGTCGCAAGGTCTATCGCGTAGCAAAGCAGGCGGTGACCAAGGCAGGTCAATATGCATATCGTGACCGTCGTCAACGCAAGCGCCAGTTTCGGCGTTTGTGGATCGTTCGAATCAATGCTGCTGCAAGGCAGTTCGGGCTTTCCTACAGCCGTTTCATGGATGGTCTGAACAAGGCCGGAATCGAGGTGGACCGCAAGGTGCTGGCCGATCTGGCAGTTCATGACCTGGCTGCATTTGGCGCACTCGCTGAAAAAGCCAAGGCAAGCCTTGGCTGAAATCCGCAAGGATTGATAAGTAATTACGGGTAGTCAGAAGATTACCCGGCTTCTCACGGGGAAGAGCGCAAGGTCTTCCCGTTGGAATGGTAGCGGTGGAATCAGTTAATCAAATTCTCAAGCAGGCGTTGGCCGAAATATCGGTCTGCGAAGATTTGTCCATGCTGGACGGTCTGCGCGTGCGCTACCTGGGTAAAAAGGGTGAAATCACCTCCCTGTCAAGATCACTGGGTTCGATGGAGCATGAACAGCGCAAGGCCTTTGGCCAGGCGGTAAACCGTGCCAAGGGTGAAGTAGCACAGGCCGTGACAGCGCGCAGGCAGGACCTTGAAAGCGTGGAATTGAACATTCGCCTGGCTGCTGAGAGCATAGATGTCACCTTGCCTGGCCGTGGTCAGCAGCGGGGCGGTCTCCACCCGGTGACCTACACGTTGCAACGGATGACCGAAATCTTCTCCAGGCTGGGTTATGACGTGGCCACCGGTCCGGAAGTTGAAGACGATTATTACAATTTCGAATCGCTGAATTTTCCGCCCCATCATCCCGCGCGTGCCATGCACGACACATTTTACTTTGGGGACGGACGTCTGCTCCGTACCCATACATCACCGGTGCAGATCCGTGAAATGAAAAAACGGGGTGCACCCATTCGTATCGTGTCCCCAGGAAAGGTCTTCCGCAGCGATTCCGACCAGACCCACACACCGATGTTTCACCAGTTGGAAGGTTTGCTGGTTGGTGAGACAGTCAGCATGGCTGATCTGAAGGGTGTTCTGCAGGTCTTCGTCAACGCATTTTTCGAAAAGGATCTCCCCATGCGTTTCCGGCCTTCCTATTTTCCGTTTACCGAACCCTCGGCCGAGGTCGACATAACCTGGGACCGTGGGGATGGAAAAGCGCCGGGGTGGCTGGAAATTCTGGGTTGTGGCATGGTGCATCCCAATGTCCTCAAAGCCTGTGATATAGACAGTGAGAAATATGTAGGCTACGCCTTTGGCATGGGTGCAGAACGAATGGCGATGCTGCGTTACGGCGTCAGTGACCTGCGCCAGTTGTTTGAAAATGATGTGCGCTTCCTGCGCCAGTTTCACTAGGCCAGTGTGGAGAGGGTAAGCACATGTTGTTCAGCGTAAACTGGCTAAAAAAATGGGTGGATCTGGAGCTGGCAACCGATGAGTTGGCCACACGACTGACCGCGTCCGGTCTGGAAGTAGATACGATCGAACCCGTGGCGACATCATTTTCGGATGTAGTGGTGGCAGAAATAACCCATTGCGAAAATCACCCAAACGCCGACAAGCTGAGTATCTGCACCATCAACAGCGGGGCAGGGGAGCCCGTATCCATCGTGTGTGGTGCACCCAATGCACGTCCGGGCATCAGAATACCGCTGGCCAGGGTGGGTGCGGTAATTGGTGATGATTTTAAAATACGCAAAGCGAAACTGAGGGGTATCGAATCCTCCGGCATGGCCTGTTCTGCACGTGAACTGGGTTTGTCTGATGACCATGCAGGGCTTATGGAATTACCAGCCGATGCGCCGCTGGGACTGGATCTTCGACAGTACCTTGAACTGGATGATCACACGATTGAAATCGAACTGACACCCAACCGGGCCGATTGCCTCAGCATCAAGGGTATTGCACAGGATGTTTCCGCCAGCTGTGACGTTGTTTTTACGCCACCGGATGCCAGTCCTGTACCAGCCGGTATTGACGACACGATCGATGTCAGTCTCGGGCATCCGGAAGACTGCCCGCGCTATGTGGGACGAATAATCCGTGGTATTGACCCCACCGCAGCAACACCGTTATGGATGGTAGAAGCACTCAGACGCAGTGGTATACGCAGCATCAGTGCCAGTGTGGATGCGACCAACTATGTGCTGATTGAACTTGGACAGCCCATGCATGCCTTTGACCTGGATCATCTGGTTGGCGACATCAGCGTACGCAGGGGCCGTTGTGGAGAAAAACTGGACTTGCTTGACGGAAAACAGGTTGACCTGGATGACAGTCTGCTGGCCATTTGTGATGAGAACGGGCCGGTTGCGCTGGCCGGTATTATGGGTGGATTGGATAGCGGTGTGACAGATTCTACCCGCAACATCCTGCTGGAAAGCGCTTATTTCAAGCCAGAGACCATTTCGGGCAAGGCCCGGGACCTGGGCCTGCATACCGATGCCTCGCACCGATTTGAACGTGGTGTGGACCCGCGTGGTCAGGTCAGGGCTATCGAGCGAATTACTGAATTGCTGCTGGAAATCGCCGGTGGACAGGCCGGTCCTCTTATCCATGCCGTATCTGAGCGTCATATACCGGTCCAAAATCAGGTATCACTGCGTCACGCACGCCTGAACCGGGTATTGGGAATGGATTTCGAAGAAACTGTGGTCAGCAGGATATTCGAAAATCTGCGCATGCAGCCGGTATTCAGTGACGGGACGTGGACCGTGACCGCACCTTCCGACCGGTTTGATATCAGTATTGAAGAAGACCTGATCGAAGAGGTTGCACGTATATTCGGCTATGACAATATTCCACCGGCACTGCCTGCAGGTGATCTCAACCCCGGATGGGTGAGTGAATCACGTCTGTCATTGCAGAATATCCAACAGGCTTTGTGCGCGGCAGGTTACCAGGAAGCGATAAATTACAGTTTTACCAGTACCGCCAGTCTGGAACTGTTTTCAATGAATAAACATGTTCTGCCACTGGCAAATGCCCTGAGTACCGATCTGCAGGTCATGCGCACGGCCCTCTTGCCCGGTCTGATGGAAACCCTGTCGCGCAATCTGCGACGCCAGCAGGACCGATTGCGGTTTTTCGAAACCGGTATGGTGTTTGAACAAAAGGAAACCCTGACGGAATACTGGCATGTGGGTGCCGTTGCCTGTGGTAGTTCCGCACCGGAACAGTGGGGTATTCAGAGTCGCAGCACTGACTTCTTTGATCTCAAGGGTGATCTCGAAGCCATGCTGGCTTTACGTGGCGACTCGGGCGAGATCAGCTTTCGTCATACTCAGCTACCCTGGCTACATCCCGGTCAGGCAGCAACAGCATCCGTTAACGGTCAGGATATTGGCTGGGCAGGCAGTATCCACCCCCTGGTTTTGAAGCAGTTGGAGATCAGGGGACCCGTGATGGCGTTTGAATTGAATATTGATTTACTTTCTAATCGCGAAATACCATACGCGAAATCTATTTCCCGTTTTCCGTCAATGAGACGGGACTTGGCGTTCATCGTCCCTGAAAATGTCACTTTTGCCGAAATTCGTGCCAATGTGATTGATTTATCAGGCGATTTATTGACAAACCTGATACTATTCGATCTGTATGCAGGCCAAAATGTTGAAAAAGGTTACAAAAGTTTGGCTATTGGCTTGATTTTACAGAATGTTTCTTGCACTCTTACAGATGAAGTCGTTGATTTACTGGTCCGGAAAGTAATCCAGGGCCTGGAACAGCGACTGGACGCACAGCTTAGAGGTTAATGATGTCACTGACAAAGGCAGATATCGCTGATCGCTTGTTCGATGAAGTGGGTTTGAACAAGCGTGAGGCAAAAGAATTCGTAGACGCGTACTTCGAAATTATCCGGGTAGCCCTGGAAAACGGAGAAAACGTCAAACTTTCAGGATTTGGTAACTTTCAGCTGCGCGAAAAAAACCAACGTCCGGGACGGAATCCAAAAACGGGTGAGGAAATTCCAATTTCCGCCCGTCGTGTGGTGACCTTCAGACCCGGACAAAAGCTACGTGCAAGGGTGGAAGCTTATGTTGAACCCGGGGATTGAAAAGGATTTACCCCCAATACCTGCCAAACGGTATTTTACCATTGGCGAAGTGAGTGAACTTTGTGGTGTAAAACCACACGTTCTACGTTACTGGGAACAAGAGTTCGAGCAACTCAAACCGGTTAAAAGACGCGGAAATCGCCGCTATTACCAGCGTGGCGATGTGATCATGATCCGTCAAATCCGAAGTTTGCTTTATGAGCAGGGTTTTACCATTGGTGGTGCCCGGCAACAACTGCAGGGAGAAAAGGCCCAGGACGATGTCAGTCGGAGTCAACAGATAATCCGGCAGGTACGCACCGAACTGGAGCAGGTACTGCATGTATTGAAACGCTGAAGCTTTATTTCAAGCTGAAAAAAGCGCCTGCGGGCGCTTTTTTTATGATTAAAGATTGTTAAAAATAGCGATGTCATCCCGGGGCCGCGAATAGCGAAACCCTCCGTCATCCCGGGGCCGCGAGTAGCGGAACCCGGGATCTCCATACGCTGGCAGAGCGTTTAGAAGTACAACTGGTTCAGATCACGACAGCGTTTGGAGATTCCCACTTTCGCGGGAATGACGTTCGGACTACCTCCGTCATCCCGGCAATGAAGTTATTTCAGTCACTGTTACCACCAAAAGCCTGATTCGCCCTTTTCCCTCGAGCTGATTTCAGGTAACATGCCGCGGCTTTCCCATGTTACAGTCCGGGTTGAGCATGTCGGGGCGTAGCGCAGCCTGGTAGCGCACCACAATGGGGTTGTGGGGGTCGGAAGTTCGAATCTTCTCGCCCCGACCAGTTACAGAGATAAAGCGGCCTCGGGGCCGCTTTTTTTTGAGAAAATTTATGTAACTTAGTGGGGATGACAGGGGTGGGGATGACAGGTATTGCGGTATCCACCCGCAATTCGGCACCATCCAGCATCGCCATGGCCACTTCACAGTTTATGGCGTTATCTTCGACCAGTAGAATGTGCGATCCCCGATGATGTTGCTGTAACCTGACTTCGCTGTCACCCGCCGCAGTGGTTGATGCCACCGGCTGTGCATCCACACCACGTTGGAAACGCGCTGAAAGCCAAAAGGTGCTGCCCTTGCCCACCTCTCTTTCAACTCCTACCTCCCCACCCATCAAGTACGCGAGATGGCGGGTGATGGCCAGTCCCAGTAGGTATCAACGTCCGGTGCATCGGGATACTGAAATTTGTAATCCGTTTGCTGGTGTCTGCGGTTGGTATCCCTTACCTGCTCAAAGATCTGTTTTACTGAAGAGGGATACAGGTCGAAATGGTTTCTGCCGATAAAAAATCCAGGCTCTTGTCAACCGAGGCGGCATAGGCATCATTGACACGAATAAAATTGAATTCCCTGTCCAGCAGAGAGAAACAATTCAGCGCATCCTTGAAAAATAAATTGAGTATTTGATTGCCGTTTGTCACAACACTCTGAAATTCGAAATTGTTTTCAATACGATTCCCATTCACCCCCAAAATCAGAAAATTTCCAATAGATGTTTACAGCCTATCAAATTGTAGGGCGGCTGTATCATCAATTACATTTGGAATCATCATTGGGTAGAAATGACATTCCGTTGGAATCCTTTCAACGCTTCACAAGAAATTTCCTTTGGGTCGATGCCGACTGATTGAATCCCTTGTCTTACGGTAATAAAGGTGCAGGTTGGGCTACCACAGGTTCTCAACCACACTTTCGGATCACTGTGGAAGGGACGCCCGGTCAGTCCATGGTCCATATGCCAGTAAATTCCAGACTGATCATAATGGCAATCGCTGGGTTTTTATTAACAGGGAAGAATGTTTTCTTTGCCTGAGGGGGTACTTTTCAAGGATAATTGACTCTTGTTACCGGAAATTGGCTTGAAATGAGCCTTGCCGGAACAGATATGCATTGTTCAGGCTTGGGATAAACAGATGAAGTTAATAGATAATGTACTGCGGGAGATGCCGGACATCGCCAATGAGGCACAGCCTTCAATTGGTGGCAAGCTCGAGTGGGTCGGTATGGACGACATCGAATTGCCGATCCGGATCGAGGATGACCTTGGCAACCTGATCCAGTCCACTGCCCGTGTGACGGCGTGCGTCAATCTGATCGATCCCGAAGTACGCGGTATTCACATGTCGCGTCTGTATCTGCACCTGGATCAGAATTTCCAGGACCGGCCCCTGACACCCGCATCCCTGCGCCAGATGCTGCGTTCCTTCCTGGATTCACATGAAGGTCTCAGCGACCGGGCGCTGGTACGGATCGATTTTGACTATATAATCCGCCGCAAGGCCCTGAAAAGTGAGAATGTTGGCTGGAGACGTTATCCGGTTTCCATGATCGGTATCCTCGAAGGTCATGAATTCAGCCTGGAAATGGGTCTGGAAGTGCTCTATTCCAGTACCTGTCCCTGTTCTGCTGCCCTGGCGCGGCAACTGATCCAGGACCAGTTTACAAAGGATTTTGAATCCGACGGTTCAATTGATTTTGAAAAAGTACATCAGTGGCTCGGATCGGAAGAAGGCATTATCGCCACACCACACAGCCAGCGCAGTGCCGCTGAGATCAGGGTTCGTCTGGCACCCACTTTTCAGATGTTCCCGATTATCGAACTGATCGACGAGGTCGAAAATTCCCTGCAAACCCCGGTGCAGGCCACCGTCAAGCGTGAAGACGAACAGGCATTTGCACTGCTCAATGGCCGCAACCTGATGTTCTGTGAAGACTCCGGCAGAAAAATACAGACCGCACTCAATGCCGACGAACGCATACTCGATTTCTGGGCACGTTGTACCCACTACGAGAGCCTGCATCCACACAATGCGGTTTCTGTTGTCACCAAGGGGGTGGACGGCGGTTACGTGGCAGGTGCCGGCGCACCGGTACGCCTGGAACACTCAATCAAGTAAATCTGCAGGTTCTTTTAGCAATGGCTGCGGGTCCACCCTGCGGTCCAACCAGTTCATCCTCCAGTCCAGATGTGGTCCGCTGGCGCGGCCGGTGGCGCCGATGCGTGCGATCAGATCACCCTGTTGGACAAAAGTACCGGCTTCGACCAGGATTTCGCTCAAGTGCAGGAAGGTGGATGAGAGCCCCTGACCGTGGTCCAGTATCAGCGTGCCACCTGAAAAATACATATCGGGGTGCGCCATTGTGATTAAGCCGGGGGCGGGTGCGTGGACCGGTGCCCCTTCATCGGCCGCAATGTCGAGACCGAAGTGCGGTCTGCGGGGTTCCCCGTTGAGTATGCGCTGAGAGCCGTAAACACCGGATATCCTGCCCGTTGACGGCCAGTCAAAGCCTGTGCGATACCATGCGCTGTCGTCTCGGTGTGCACGGGCATTGTTCACCATGCGGGCGTCTTCCCGTATCCGTTCCGCGGCCTCAGGACCGGGGGTGACCGTTGCAGGGGGAAGACCATCGACCCGTTCAATGGCATATTCCCGGGGCTGCACAGTCAACTCGTTCAATGAAGTATTTCCATCAGGCGGGGTAACCAGCAGACGACGCGTACCGGTTTCATCACGGCCAAAACCGATCACGAAGCGACCATCCGGGGACAAGGCAACGGCCTGACCATCCAGTGAGACGCTGCTGCCGGGTTCGGTCTGTGCGAAAATCAGGCCGCCCTGGATGGCGTTGCCTTCGAGTTCAAGTGCTTCAATATTTGTACACTGCAACAGTGCTGCAAGGATCAGTGCTGCCCGTCGGTGAAACTGCTGTGCCATGGTTACTTATAAACTGATGGTAATGGATTGTCCGGGTTGGATGACGGCGTTTCTGCTCAGGTCGTTCCAGCGCATCAGGTCATTGACCTTGACCTTGTAGCGGCGGGAAATACTCCACAGTGAGTCACCGCGTTGCACAGTGTGCTTGATCGTACCGCCCCTGGCAGCAACCGTTGCCGGTGCCGGATTGTGCATCAATGTCAACGTGGTTCCGGCCCTTAACTTGCGCGGGTCGGAAATATTGTTCCAGGTCTGTAATTCACGCACGGTCACTTTGTATCGTCTTGCAATGACAGAGAGGCTCTCACCCTGGCGCACCGTGTGGGTAACACGTTCAGAAGCAATCAGACCGGATTGCAGACGCTGGAGTTCACTCGCGGCTGCGACGTAGAGGGGGTCCACCAACAGTTGTTCATCGCGGGGTAAACGCAGCTTCTGACCGATGCGGATCAGATCGCTGTCCAGCTTGTTACTGCTGCGTAACACGGACACCGGTACATGATGCCTTGTGGACAGTGCAGACAGGGTGTCACCGCTCTTGACGACGACCTGGTCCCATTTCATCAGGTTGGGCACGTCATCGCTGGCCAGGTGTTGATTCAGTCGTTTGGCTCCTTCAATGGGAAGAACCACACGCCAGGGACCATCCGGGGAAGTTGCCCAACGGTTAAATCCCGGGTTCAGACTGAACAGAACGTCGACACTGACCTTGCTGAGTTGAGAAACCAGCACCAGGTCACTTTGAGATTCCATCTCAACCGCAGTGATTACCGCCTCGTTGGGTGCGATCGGCAGGGTGTAGCCATAGTGGTCAGGATCCTGGAACAGACAGGTCAGACCGAGCAGCTTGGGTACATATCCCACCGTCTCTTTGGGTAGCCTGATATTCCAGAAGTCACCAGGCTTGCCATTGGCAAGGTTGCTCTTGACCCGCCGAGCCACACGGTTTTCCCCTGAATTGTAGCCGGCAAGTGCCAGCAACCAGTCGCCTTCAAATTTATTGTGCAGAAATTCAAGATAATCCAGAGCAGCGATGGTGGAGGCCCACACATCACGGCGTCCCTCATACCACCAGTTCTGTTTCAGACCATAATTTTTGCCGGTGGAACTGATGAACTGCCAGGTTCCGACCGCGCGGCCGCTGGAATAGGCAAACGGATCGTAGGCGGATTCCACCACCGGCAGTAATGCGAGTTCACCGGGCATACCACGTGCTTCAAGTTCCTCGGCGATATAAAAAATCCAGGGCTGTGCACGTTTTATGACACGGGCCATATATTCCGGCCGATCCCCGTACCACTTGGCCCAGTTGAGGGAAATCTTCTGTTCACCACAATTGGGCAGGGCAAAATTATCAACCAACCGTTCCCAGACATTGGTGTATACAACGGCCTGCTCAACTTGAGACTCTCCGGCAGGTGACCCTGAATCGTCTTCGGATACATCTCCATCGAGTTGGGAAATGACCTCTGCGGATTCGGGTACAAACAGGTGTTCGTCGATGGATTCACCGGTGCCCCTGGGAAGTTCCTCGGGTGCCGAAGCGATCACCAGTGGTTCGGTGTCCAATTCGGGATTTTGGGTTGCAGCACAGCCCGCGAGTGCAAGGCACAGCAATGCAAATGGAAATTTTGGGGACACGCGCACTCCGATAATTATTCTAATAGCCCGCTATTATGCGGTTTGCAGACGTGGGGTCAAGTACAGAGGTATGGTGCGGCACAACTAAAAGCTGTCTTTCCACGCGCGGATTACACCCATAACGCCGACACCCGGACTGGTGGATGGATCAATTTTCCGGGCCGCTTCGATTACGCCTTGCTCCCGTGTACGCATGAACGGATTGGCGGCCAGTTCCTCCCCAAGTATCGAAGGCAGGGTGATTTTACCCTCCCTGCGGAGTTCTATGACCTCCTCGGTACGGGATTTGAGCGCAGCATTATCCGGTTCGACGGCCAGTGCGAAGTTGCAGTTGGACTGTGTGTACTCATGTGCGCAATAGACCCTGGTGGCCGCTGGCAGGGCGGCCAGTTTGTCGAGTGCTGTTTGCATGTCGGAAGGGGTGCCCTCGAACAAGCGTCCGCAACCAATGCTGAACAGTGTATCGCCTGGAAACAGGACATTGTCGTTGTAATACGCAATGTGGGTGCTGGTGTGTGCCGGCACCGTGAGCACCCCGAAACCAGTATTCAAATCAGGTAAATCTATCCGATCGCCCTGGTGACAAAGATGCCGCTCAAAGGATATGCGGTCATCAACGGGTCCGAATACCTTTGCCGGATAGTGCCTGAGCAATTCGGCCACACCGCCAATATGATCGGCATGATGGTGTGTGAGCAAGATATAGCGAAGATCCAGTCCGCGTTTTTCCAATTCCCTCAATACGGGTGATGCGTCGCCGGGATCGACGATGGCACAGGCCGAACCGCCCGCTGTCAACAACCAGATATAGTTGTCATAAAAGGCCGGAATGGCTTCAATACTGAGTTCACTTCCCCGCATGTGAATTTCCTTTGATTTGGTGGTTGTGCAGCCACAGTTATACCCCTTATGCTTACGTATGTCTGTAGCTTGTGACCTGGTGTCAGATGACCATGTAACAAACCCATACCGGTGGGAAATGGAATCATTGATGTTTAATCACGTTTTACCCCTTTGTAGATCATGTGGGACGTCTGACAATTTTAATACATTGTCGCCACCGGCGTGCTGCATTTCCGTTAAATCTATCGTCGGCGTATGACAGAAAAAAAGTCACATCATCCTGCGGATCAATCGGCCCAGCAAAAATTGGCCACGGAAATACTCCGGCCATTGATGGCGAAACGGCGCCCGGGCAGGGTGCTGGTATTGAAGCACGCCGGGGCGGGTGACCTTGCACTGGATACGGTCAGTCCCGTGCAGATTGTTCGTCTTAGCGCAGACAGGAATTCAGAAAGTGCGAGGGTACGATGCCGGCTTGAGGCGTTGCCATTTGAACAATCAGTTTTCGACCTGGTGGTGCTGCACCATCTGGTCTGCGATGGTTCCGACGTGATCCTCGCACAGGCACTGCATGTGTTGGTGCCCGGTGGCGACATCGTCATCAGCGGGTTAAACGCCAGTGGTTTGCGTTATCACCTGGCAAACCGCGACAACAGCTTCCCGGGACTGAGACTCAGCAAGACCTGCAACCACTTGCAATCCAGATCCTTCAAGATCAGACACTGCCTGATGAGCGGGCTTGCCGGGCTGTCGAAGCCGGCCGCTAATTCCAGATGGCACGAATTTGGTCTGCCTTTTTCAGACCGGGTAGTGCTGCAAGGCAGACACCAGGGACTGTCAAATAATTCCACTGTCCTGCGCTTTAAAAGCGTCCATCCGGCCGGTGTTGTATCGGCATCACTGGATGGTTGTAGCAGCCGGGAAGCGGCATCTTGAGTGTCGTCATGTTCACCGATGGTGCCTGCAGCGGCAACCCCGGACCCGGTGGCTGGGGCGCGGTACTGATTTCAGGCAAGCACCGCAAGGAAATATCCGGTGGTACGAGGGATACAACCAACAATCGTATGGAAATGATGGCGGTGATCCGGGGTGCCGAGGCCTTGAAACGGGGTTGCAGGATGGACATCCACACCGATTCCAAATACGTGATCCAGGGAATGACCCAGTGGGTGGAAGGGTGGAAACGTCGTGGTTGGCGTACCGCTGCCAAGCAACCGGTAAAAAACGTGGATCTCTGGAAGCTGTTGGAGCAAGCGCTGGAACGTCACGAGGTGAACTGGCATTGGGTCAAGGGACACTCCGGAGTTGCTGACAACGAACGAGCAGATGAATTGGCGCGACTGGCGATACCGAGAAGCTAGAATATTCATCGGCACTTTCAAAAGGATGGTAAATGAGACAAGTTGTACTGGACACTGAAACCACCGGGTTGGACCCGAAACAGGGTCACCGCATCATAGAGATCGGTGCCCTGGAACTGGTTGATCGGCAACTGACCGGCAGACGATTCCATGCCTACGTGAATCCGGAGCGCGAGATCGAACGCGGCGCCATGGAAGTGCACGGAATTACAGCGGAGTTCCTAAGCGACAAACCGCGATTTTTCGAAATTGCTGATGATCTGCTGGCATTCGCCGCAGATTCGGAACTGGTGATCCACAACGCACCTTTTGATATCGGGTTTATCGACAATGAGCTGTTGGTATGTGGTCATCAAACCCCGTCCATCACTCATTTGGCCTCGGTGCTCGATACGCTGGAACTGGCCCGGGACTTACACCCCGGGCAACGCAACAACCTCGATGCCCTGTGCAAGCGCTACGATGTGGACAACAGCAGCCGCAGCCTGCACGGGGCGTTACTGGATGCCGAGATACTGACCGACGTCTACCTGGCCATGACCGGCGGTCAACCCGACCTTGGCTTGAGCCTGGAAATCACACCCGACCCGATGGAAGAGGATATGCATGCACATGCAGAACATCCGGCACTGTTTGTGCTGAAAGCCAGCGCTGAAGAATTACAATTGCACGAGGCCCGCCTGGCGGAAATAGAAAAGCAATCCGGCCAGTGCATGTATCTTCACCCCCAACCAGGGGAATAGCAACGAAGCTAATCCGTCATTGCCACCATCATGGGATGTGAGCGGGTGTCCATCCAGACCAGAATTTCAAAATAACTGCGAATGTTGTTGACGTATTGTTGTGCCTCGTAGCCGCGGGCATAACCATAGCGGGTCTGCTGGTACCATTTTTCCTGGCTCAGTTGGGGGAGTCTTTGATTAACATCATGCCAGCTGTCCGGATTGCCTCCCTGTTTTTGTGTCAGCACTCGGGTGTCTTCGAGATGACCCCAGCCCATGTTGTAGGCTGCCAGTGCCATCCAGCTGCGGTCGGGCTCAACAATGCGGGCGGGAATACGATGATGCATACGCAGGAAATATCTTGCACCGCCTTCAATACTTTGTTCGGGATCAAGACGGTCGGCGATTCCAAGTTGTTTGGCGGTGCGTTGGGTCAGCATCATGATCCCCCGCACCCCGGTGACGGATGCAGCACCGGGATCCCAGTGCGATTCCTGGTAACCCATGGCCGCCAACAGGCGCCAGTCCATGTTATGTACCGATGCGACCTCCTGGAATAATGGCAACAGGGGCGGCAGCCGCTTACGCATCTGTTTCATGAATTGAAACATGCCCACCCGGTCCAGATCATTGTTGTTTTCGTAGTATCGCCCGCGAATCGCTGCCAGCGTGCCGTCATTTATGATCAGTTCAAAAAACGATCGCGCCTGTTGCACCAGTGAGTCGTCATCACCTTGTGCAAACGCCCATGCATGTGGTTGCTTTTCAGCCAGCGTAAAGCCCGCCTTTAACGCGGGATAAAACTGCTGGTTAATCTTGAAGATATTGGAATCCACCAGGGTGGCGTCGATGTTGCCGTCGGTAATGGCAAGCAGCAGGTCTTCCATCCCCATGGACTGTTCGCTGGTCCAGTTCAGTTCAGGCAGATTCTCGCGTGCTTTGATCAACATGTCTTCGTAACTGGAACCACCTATAACCGCCAGATTGATACCCTGGAGATCCTCCAGCCTGCGCGGACGGGACTTGCCTCGGCGGTAAACGACGATGGTTTCAGCCTGGTCGTAGTCCGGGCCAAAATTGAACTTCAGTTCACGGCTGGGTGTGCGGGTCAGGTTGGCTGCAATCAATTCACCCTGTCCGCCGTCGAGCAGCTTACCAAGGTCTCCGAATGCATCGGCCACGCGAACATCAATTCCGACCCCGATAAATTCGGCGTAGGCTGCTGCCAGATCGTATTCCGGTCCGGTTCCACCCTCGGGTCCGATAAAATAACTGCTGGCGCCATTACGGGTCAGCAGGGTGATACTGCCGCGTTGTTTAACCTGTTCCAGGCGGGTGGGGTCATCATGACCGGAAGTCAGAAATGGCAGGATGAGAATACCGGCCAATAGAAGTCGTGATAATCCCGGTCTTTTGTTTGTCAATGCTTTGTGCAAAGCCTCAACTCCAGTTTTGCCCAGCAGGCGACCGGAGTCATTATACCAAACCTTCAGTTGTTTCGCGAAAAAACCTTTAAGATAATGAATAATATATAAATTATTTCCAACAATCTGTAGGAGTTTTAGCGCCTATTTGATCCAGGGTCATTGTCGTGCAGGATGTACCGTATTGGTGATCGTCCGCCTGGTCGTCGATTCCGGTGGCAACCAGGATATAGGCTGTCGCCGTGGGCGGGTTGGGGGTACCCAGAGAAAAGGTAAAATCCTCATGCG
The DNA here is from genome assembly GCA_014238945.1 of Lysobacterales bacterium. GTDB lineage: Bacteria > Pseudomonadota > Gammaproteobacteria > Xanthomonadales > SZUA-36 > SZUA-36. Next base: position 6,075 of record JABAAB010000117.1, on the reverse strand, counting down.
TGGGCAGGGGGATACCATTGGGAGATGCAACATCATCTGCAAAAGTGGCGTTGTTGGATCGCCAGATCTCCTGCAGGTTGGCCCAGTGCATCAGCAATTGTTGGGCCTCGCCACGATTGGCTTTGAGTACATAGGTCTGGTAACTCGGGATAGCAATCGTTACCAGAATAACCATGATGGCCATGATGACCAGCAGTTCGGTCATGGTGAAACCATTTCTAAAAAATCTGTTTTTCATCGAATAGTCCTTCTCTGTCGGTCCGGAAAAATCCGTTTCCGGATGGACGGTAGCATCGTTCAGACCAGCGGTTCTGTAAGCTGCCCACCGGCATGCTGTTCCTGCATATACTATAAGCCCCTGGCGCGAAACTGCCAACAAGGAAGCAAAATATGTTTGCAAAACAACAAGGAAGGCATCACGTCAACAATCCTCATTCTCGAAGAAATGGTGGTTTTACAATCCTGGAACTCATGGTCACCATTGTAATCCTTGCCATCCTTTTATCATTGGCGATGCCCTCCTGGGTGGGTTTCAAACAAAAACGTGAACTGAGTGGTTTCGCTGAACAGATCACTTCCTACCTGAACCTGGCGCAGAGTGAAGCCATCAAACGCAATGAAACGGTTTCGTTTTCCTGGGATTCCCCGGGCGGGCACAACAAGAACTGGTGTATGGGGGCTTCAATGTTTCCCCAGAACACACCATGTGACTGCGAAGAGACCGACGATACGCAGGCTGACTACTGCTCTATCGACGGTGTCTCCTATCGCTGGGTCCAGTCAGATTTTGCCAACGCTGACTATGATTTTATCCATATGAACCCCAATGACAGCAGTTTCGCGTTCGACCCAATCCGGGGCATCGTGGTGGACATTGAGGACACCGAGAGCACCGATGGCGATTACCTGTTTTACGTCCATTCTGATATGAAAAACGAACAGAACAACAAACGTCTTTATGAACTCCAGATCAGGATGAGTCTTACCGGTCGAGCCACCATTTGTACCGATGATGACCGGGACCGGGTGGTCGGAGGCTATGCGATATGTTAATACGCAATCGAGTCAGACACCGTTTCGACAGGCTGTCAAATAACCCGGTGAAACAAAACGGCGTGACACTGATGGAACTGCTGATCGCCATGGCCATCAGCCTGGTGGTGGTCGCAGCGATGGTGGCTTTGATGGCCAATACCCTGGAAACGGGCACACGCACAATAGAGATGAGCCGTCTGACCCAGGAGATGCGCACCACGTTTCAATTGATGACCCGTGATGTGCGTAGGGCCAATTATTCGGCCGAAGCCATATTGTGTTTCGGCAACGTGGATTGCGCCACTGATGGGACCGCGAGTCCTGGTGATGACGTCACGATCGATGCCGATAATGATTGCTTTTACTTTCAGGTAGACCGTGATCACGATGGAGATGTAACCAACGACATATACGGCGGCTTCAAACTCGGTTCGGTCAGCGGTGTCGGAACCCTGGAAATCTGGATGGACGACGACGACACCACACCCAATTGTTCGTCGACATCTTCCAGCCGCTGTGACCTGGGTGAGTGGTGCCCGATTACGGATCCAAACGTTGTGGACGTCACCGATTTCCAGGTACGCAACAGTTATTTCGGTTATACCGATGTCATCCTCGATGACGGTGATGGCAATCAGACATTATCAAAGGTGCGCAAAATCTATTTGCACATGGAAGCGGAACTGGTTGGAAATTCCGATGTATCACGTGTGATTGAGGACGTCATAAGAATACGAAATGACGTGATTATCCTGCCGTGACAGGCAACACAGGGAAGGATTTAACCAAGGACATACAGATGAGCATATTTCACTCCTCCAGTACACAGTTCAAACGCTTTCGCGGCCGGGAAGCCGGTGGCATGACCATATTTACCGGTGTCATGATCCTGATGCTGATGACACTGTTTATTTTCTATGCTTCACGCGTCGGTATACTCGAGCAACGTGTATCGGCCAATGACATGCGGCAAAAGATCGCCTTCCATGCTGCCGAAGCCGGTATCTCCCACGCCAAGGAGTATTTTGTGGGGATCAACCGTTTCGTGGTGTCCGAGAAGGCAGATCTTAACAGCAACGGTGACGACGGTTGGATGCTGGCGGGTTCCGAGCGCTGGCTCAAGTGCAGTGAATACACAGCAGATTTTGATACCGAAACCAGTGCTACTGAAGTCGCTCACCCCTGTCGCGGCGAATCGAGTACGACACGCCGGGCCAACAGTTTTTTCTACTATTGGGATGACCCCGATGACGCCAACGATGATCCCTATGAATTGAAACTTGATACGGAAAGTTTTTTATCGGCTAGCGAGCGGGTCAATGTGCGTGCCGTGTTGTGCGTGCTGGAGCTCGATTTTGATCCGACCACCAATGGCGGTGTGCCGTTCAGTGGTTGTAATGACACGGCGGGCACCCTCAATGGTGAACAGTTCATGGTGACTTTCCTGTCACGTGGTGAAACCGATTGCATCGGTGCTGAATGCAAAGCGGAGGCGTTGATCGCGGTTCCAATATCCAATTTCAGTTCCCTGAATGGACCACCGCCTTCAGTTCCACTGTCGACCAAGACCACCTTCCCTCCCGGGGGTACCGCCGAGATCGTAACCAACCCCAATGGTGGTGGGGTAGGGGTTCCGTTGTCGGTGTGGGCCAGTAATAACTCTACTTGTCCCACGGATCCAACTGAAGCGTTGTCCAGTGGCGTTGCCTGGACCACCTGTGAGCGTCATGAATATTTTGGGGTGGATTATCTGCCAGACGATCTGGAGTGTCCCACCGCAAACTGCAGTTGCTCACGCAGCGAGGCCATCAGTTATACCGATCCATCCGATCCCGATCCAACTTTGGGTCAGGATATGTTCTGGGATAGCGATTTTCCTTGCAGTCTGTTTGAATACTATTTTGGCATACCTACCTCCCAGTACCAGGTCATCAAGCAGTCTGCGCAGATTGTCAGTGACTGTGACGCCTTTGACATCGATTCAAACGGTCTTTACTGGGTATCGGGATCAACGTGTAATTTCGGCGGGAAACAGGTAGGCACACCGGATCACCCCGTCATCATCATATCCGCTGCCACCACCACCTGGCTTAACGGTAACACGGAGGTATGGGGGGTATTGTTCATCACCGACGCCGAAGATGCCGATGCCGAATTGAACTCGGCGGGTTCCAACGTATTTTACGGCGCCATCATCGTCGACGTGGAGATCAACAAGTGGTCGGGAAATCTGAAACTGGTCTATGCAGAAAGTATTATTGAACGGGCCCGTGACGGGGGCGGGTCGGTCGGAGAGTTAATGGGCGGCTGGACCGATTTTCCAAAGGACTGGCGCTAAAAGGGACACTATCATGAATCATCAAGTTTACACAAAAAGTTACCAGAAGGGATTCAATCTACTTGAAGTCCTGATCGGTGTGGTCATATTTGCCGTCGGCATGCTGGCCCTGGCTCAATTGCAGGGTGGTCTGACGCGATCGACCGCAGATGCCAATGTTCGCAGTGTCGCGAGTAATATCGCCGAGGAGATCATTGAGTTCGAGAAGGGGTTCGGTTGGCTCGATATCGATATCACCGGTGAAAAACTGGCCTATGCCAATATCACCAATGACATCACGGACCTGCAGATTACCAATGACGGTGATACCTATAATGATCCGCTGGATATGATGGGTTCCTACACCACCACCACCACCGATGGTGTGGTCACTCTGACATTCATTCGTGGTGGTATCGCCTACAGCGTGACGCAGACGGCGGTAGATTATTTTTATGACCATGATGCCGGTGACTTTACGACTACCAATAACTATTCAGCCTATTTTTCTGATCTGAAACTGATCACCCTGACAGTCTCCTGGGACGATACCCGTGAATTTGCCATCGATGATACCCAGACAACCACGGGTGGTCTGGGAACAGGCAGCATCACCATGTCAAATTTTTTGTCCTCGGCAGCATCGCAAACCAACAGCCTGTCGCTGACCCAGGAAAGCAACAACCAGATTGCACCCATTGTGCCGTTCACGCCGGGTGACAATCCGGACATTGTTGCGCTTGATCTGGGTGAAAACCGTTTCAAGGAATCCTCACTGCCGGAGCCGGATGTGATACGGTCCGATGAACTGGTGGAAACCCGTTTTGACGTCATCACCTACGCGCAATCGGAGTCCAATGTTTTTCTTCGTCGCGAGGAGTTCATTTCGGTCAGCTGTACCTGCGAATTGAATGTACCACCCGGTTCGGCTGCATCTGCGGGTCGACGTCCGACCGTGTGGGCAGCTGATGAATACGAGGAACCGGAGTTTGCCATCAAGCCGTACGGTACTTCGACATCCAACATCCAGAGTGCTTTTTGTGACACCTGCTGCCAGGACCACCACGACGGCGGTACAGCATCTAGTGACCAGGCAGGTGACCCGGGTCGGTCGTTGTACAGCCCCTGGCGCGCCGCCGCTGATTACTTTACCGATGGTTCATTTAACGGTGATCACAAGCATTATAGTTACAATAACCAGGGTGCCCTGGTGCTGGCCGATACCGACGGTGACGATTACGTAGAATCCTGTCGGCTGGTTCGCAAAGACGGTTTTTTCCGCGTTGCCCAGGATATGCGCCGCGAAGGCCTGAATGTTTTTGCATATGATTACCTGGACCACAGTGATGAAATTGCGGTCTATTCTGGCTACGTGACCGACGCGGTGTTGGCGCTGGAAGCTGATATGACAGATGGTTACGAGGATGACGACCCGCAATTGGTTGTTCTTGATGAACCCGCAGCGGACCTGTTTCCCGAGTCAACAATTTTGCCAACCTTTCTGGGTACCGATTACCAGCAATTGCGTTCCCGTGGTATCTACGTGGACTACATGACCGAGGATTTGCGTTTTATGGTTGACTGCCTGCAGGCCGATCAGTCGAAAGAAACGTGCTCCCATGGAAGTGGTCATGCCACCTGGGAAAACCCGACCATCGAGTTGGATACCTTATCCTCTGAGAATGTGCTGACGATCATCCCGTTTTACGACGTTCAGATGACATTCCTGAATCGTTGGGTCGAAGACCCGCCCAATGACCCGGTTGATACCACCAACGAAGCGCTGGCAACTGAGAATGCCCACAGTCGCGGTAAGGCCGAACTCATCACTGTACTGGGAACATCCATTGTCGAAGCCAGCGGTGACAGGAGTAACCGCGGCCTGACTGATACTGACCCCATTGACAACAGTTCGGATATTACAGGTAACTCCATCGAGGTCGTGACCAGCGACGAGGTGCCGGATCCACCAGAAGGAACATCTGTCATAACCGGTGATATCCTGTCCGGTGTGACCGGTTTCCGCGCAACAAACGTGGATATTGCCGCATCACAGATGGCCTGTAACCGGGTATCAGATGGCTATGTCTGCTTTATTGCCGGTAGCAGTCCCGTGTTAACGGTCAGTGGTTACACCAAGCCAAATACCAAGCTGGTTGCCTGTAGTGCAACATTGACCAAGACCAATGCATCGGAATCCTCGGGTGCACCGACGGCCTCGTTCTCTCTGGCCGATGCTGATTCCAATGTCTCCAACGACATCGTGATACAGGAAGATGTCTGTACCGTTGTGGCACCCTGACCTTAAGTTATAACCCTCCGTGATCTTGCCGCCTCGTCAGAGGCGGTTTTTTTTTGGTAAAAAATAAGTTTCACCTGATACGCCTGCTGCGTTACTTTGCGGTAAAATATGCTGCTTGGAATCACCCCACCAATACTCATCCGGCGAGTATGAAGATGTTCATGACTTCGCTGTGAATTTGGATGCCAGACAGGCAGGATTTGATGAACATTAGAACCCGATTTGCCCCCAGCCCAACTGGATTTTTACATGTGGGCGGTGCCCGAACCGCCCTTTTTTGCTGGTTGCAGGCCCGTGCCACCGGTGGGCAGTTCATACTCAGGATCGAGGATACCGATCTCGAACGCTCCACCCCCGAGTCGGTACAGGCCATACTCGATGGCATGGCCTGGCTGGGACTGAACTACGACGAAGGACCGTT
>JABAAB010000119.1 GCA_014238945.1 Lysobacterales bacterium | reverse complement strand
GATGTGATTGTCCAGGCTGCTGCCTGATCGTTCTGCTGCGCAAGACATCCCGCACATTTTATTAGCGGGGCGGCACCTTATTGCTGTTAATACGATAACCCTTGAATACTTGCTTGTAATCGAAGACGGTATCTATACTCCCACTGATCCGGTAATGCGGTACAGATAAATACCAACGCAGCGATTCCACCGGCAACCAGGATAAAAAACTGGATAAAATCGGTCCAGATTACCGCTGCAATGCCACCCATCCAGGTCCATAAGACGGCAAAAATGGCAATCAGCACGATGCTCTCGGTCAAACCCCAACCCGTGATCAGTTCCAGCACCAGTGCTGTGGCATAGACACGCACACCCTGGCCCAGGATGCCACCGAGAAAAAACATCCCGGCGGTGACACGCCCGATGACCGGCCCCAAACGGTCTTCCATGTATTCATAGGGGCTGTAAAATTCCTTTTCGTAGTACAAAGGGATCAGGAATCGGGCAACCAGTATTCTCGCGATCACTCCACCAATTGCGAGCTGCAGGTAGACAAAATTACCACCCGAGGCGAACACCAGTGCGGGTACGCCGATAAAGGTCACTGCACTGATCGTGGTGGCAATCGTAGAAGCACTGACTGCGTACCAGGGGAGACTTCGGCCACCCAGGAAGAAATCACGGGTGTTGTGCTGACGGCCCTTCAGATGATGACCAACCAGGGTGGTGCCAATGATGTAGGCAACAACGATTGCCCAGTCCCAGGCGCTAAACAAGTCGTTGCCCAAATGGCTTATTCTGATTTGTCAAAATGATCATTACCCTTGCGGTCGTTGGGGACACATTGGAATCAATTTGCCTTCAGGCACTCTGGATAAATCAGATTTCGGATTCCGAACCCGAAAATTCAGATTACCGATTCGGGCAGGATCAAACTGAAACGGGTGCCGGTCCCTGCACCGGTTACAAACTCCACCTGGCCACCGTGTAATTCAACGATTTTTTTAACGATCGACAAACCCAATCCGGTTCCGGTCAGTTCCCGGGTGTTGCTGGAATCTGCCTGGGTAAACTTTTTAAACAGTTTATCGTGGAATTCTTCGGGAATACCCGGTCCATGGTCCGTTACCGAGATGACAATCTGGCCGTTGGTCAGCCTGGCCCGGATCTCTACAGGATCTTTATCGGGTGAAAATTTGCATGCATTGGACAGAAGATTGGCCAGGGCCTGTTTCATGCGTTGCTTGTCAATTCTGAGTTCAACATCATCGCATTTGACCAGTCGCAAACTTGAGTGATACTGATCGGCATAGGACTGGTTCTCGACTATACATGACTGTATAAAGTTCCTCAGGCCGATTGTTTCAAGCTCAAGCTCAATGTTCCCGGTTTCCAGTTTCTCCACATCCAGCAGATCATTTATCAAAAACAACAACCTGTCTGAATTCTTCTCAGCGACCTGCAGAATTTCTTTTCGTTTGGCCCCGTCGGTATCCAACACACCGCTGTTGACCAGCTTGATTGCTCCGGATATTGCGGTCAACGGTGTTCTCAGCTCATGGCTCACTGTGGATATGAATTCGTCCTTGACGAGTTCCAGATCCTTTTGTGTAGTGCAATCTGCGGCAAAACCATGCCAGAGAATGTTTCCATCTTCTTCTTCGGCCGGAATTGCGCTGCCTGAATACCAACGAAGGACACCTTCACTGTTGATAACTCTGAACTCCATCTCCCAGGGCCTCAGTTGGCTGGCAGATTTGTTCAAAGTGTCACGAACGCTGTCTACGTCTTTCTCATGAATGCGTGAAAAGAGCGCTGAAGCATCGGTTCTGACCATCTCAGGGGTAAGGCCAAACAATGGTTCAATCGCCTCGCTCACGTAGGGAAAACTAATGCGCCCGTTGGTGCTGACACGGCATTGAAAAATCATACCTGGCAAGCGCGCCGAAATTCGTTCCAATCGTTCCGCCAGTTCACGATTGGCTTCGCTTTGATTACGCAGACCATGAACCATGCGCCAACCAACAAAGGCGACCATGATGCTGAATCCCGCCGTGGTCCAGACCAGTAAGTTCCAGGCCAACGGATGGTGAGCATAGACCTGGTAGTCCAGGTCGAATTGCAGCCAATATTGAACTGCCGCGAACGCCAGTAAGGCCAGCGTGGCAACAATGGACGCAACCAGCAGCCAGGCCATGCGGGGTTTGAGGAACAACATGCACGAGAAAGCAAACAACAGGATAAAGGATTTGCCATCTGCGACCGGTCCAATGCGTATCATCGCGGCGAAGGTGACCACCCACAATGCCAGCAATAGTCCGGAGGTTCGGATTGCATATGAAATAGATGAACGTTTAAACCAGAGGCTCCATAATCCAATGATCAGTCCGAGTTGAACGAGCATAAAGCCCTGGAAACCGATTACGGATGACCGTAAAACTGAAGCAATGAAGGCGGGTGTCCCAATAATGGCAATCCCGAGGATCAGATCACTCAACAAGTGGTCACGTAGTTCCTCAAAACTTTGTAGTGAATCGCTTTTCTTCAACCCATCGCCTCGAATCATAGTGAGAGCAGCTTCAAAACCGGTTACTTGCTTGCTTCCGGCAGCATGGTATTGCAGACATCTTACAGCAGTCTGCCGATGTTGCGGGTAAAGCAGGAATACAGCGAAATAATGTTCAAGGGTGGAGGGTCAGCACGAAAAAGATGTGGTCGGATCAGTCCTCAAGGGTACCGAGATCAATATTTTCATGCCTGGGGCTGGAATGTGGCCAGTTGGTCCGCCAGACTTCCCGCGATACCTCGCCAACATGTACCGCAGCTCTGGCATAACCCGGTTGCGGTTTGCATAGTGGATTAACCACGGTATCGAATCGGGGTACGGCAAAATAAGGGAAGCTGTAGCGTTCGACTCCGCTGGAGTTGACCACTTTGTGTGGTGTTGAGACGAAATAGCCACCCGACCAAAGTTCCAGCAGGTCTCCCAGGTTCACCACGAGGGTATCCCCGGGCGCATTGACCTCAAGCCAATCCTCACTACCTCGTTTTTTGACCATCAAACCACCCACGTTATCAGGTGCCAGAATGGTCAGCGCGTCCGTGTCTTTGTGGGGGTGGATTCCAAAACCGGCATCACCAGGTTTTTGGGGAGGATAATGCAGCAGTGTCATATTCGTTAATGGTTTTTCAAACAACTCTAACAGCCAGCTTGATTTGACACCCAGGATGACTGCAAGCATGGCCAGTAGTTCATGTGCCACCCGGTCACAGGCCTGCCAGTATCCCTGTACCGCTTTGCGGAATTGTGGTGGAGCCTCCGGCCATTTAACCGGAGCGTACAAATCGCACATACGACGAATGGGATCATTTTCCTCAATGTCAAAGTGCAGTTTGTATCCCTCATAGCGATCCGCCCGGGTATAACGGGAATTGGGACTGAAGAACCCCTGGGGTATATAACCACGGTAATTGTCCCGGCTGATCAGGTCTTCTAGCTTATCTTCCAGAGGCCGCTCAAAATAGCGCACCGTTGCTGTTCTGATTGACTCAATCAACTGCTGCGAAATCCCGTGTCCACGAATGAACATGAAACCGATATCGCGACAGGCTTCTTCTATCTGGTGAAGGGTGTCCGCCCGGCTGCTTGCCGGACCAATATCTATGACCGGAATTTCATGCATGTG
>JABAAB010000116.1 GCA_014238945.1 Lysobacterales bacterium | reverse complement strand
GCTGAACATGGCAATATCACCTTTAAGGAGTACCATGCTTGAGAAGGATTTGCCGAAATGTGAAGCCAGATGCTGTGCAAAACCGGATAGGACAAACTGTAACTCTGAGAAATTGCTCAATTGCCCTATAAGATTCTGAATTAAAGTGATAACTATCAATAGGTCGTCCGCCTTGGTGAAATATGCAGGCTAGTACTATAAAGGTACTGGTCAATGCTCTGCGGGCGCGCGGAGGTCCCGGGTTCCGCTACTCGCGGCCCCGGGATGATCTTAAGAGAATAGAACTTCAATCCCGCGAAAGCGGGATTCACCGAATGGCGTCGTCACTTGAAACAGTGCCTTACCTGCTTGCTTCGTATTCCGCTATCCAGTCTTCAATGTGTGCCCGGAGTTGAACCAATGGTATGGTGCCGTTTTCAAGGATCCGGTCATGGAACACACGGATATCGAAATCATCGCCCATCACTTCTTCTGCCTCACGGCGTAGTGCCAGGATTTCCAGGCCGCCGGAATCGTAGGCTGTTAATTGGCCCGGTAATATGGCGATGCGGTCGACCATTTCGTCACCCCGGCTGGCGGGAAAACGCCCGGACTCGTTCATGAAGTCCTTGGCCTGTTCACGGGTCCAGCCAAACAGGTGGATACCGGGGTCTACCACCATGCCCCGTGCCGGCCAGGCGCGGCGCTTGATGGGGCCAGCGGTTGTGGTGTACATGCCCATTTCTTCAGCCAGGGCCTCGGAGTAGCGTGCCCAACCCTCACCGGGGCCCGAGAACCAGACGATTTGAGTCACCGGGTGCAGACCTTCCACCGACTGACCCACGGCGACCTGCAGGTGATGCCCTGGCCAGGCTTCGTGAAAGGCCGTGGTTTCGGCATTTCCCTTTGACTGCTCTTCAGGTTCATGCAGCGGAATCCTGTATTCACCGGGGCGATCCGCGGATGCGGGCCGGTAATGTGCCGAACGGCCCGTGCCTTCCTCGTGTTCTTCAAACGGTACGACCTCAACCGGTTGTTCCGGCATCATGCCGACCCAGTTGGGCATTTCCGACTCAGCGCGCTGTACCATGTCGCGGGAAAATTGCAGCAATTGTTCCCTGTTTTCGAATCGGTCGGACGGATCAGCTTCCGCACGATCTATGATGGCCTTGAATTCGTCCAGACCGTAGGCTGCCTTACCCAGTTCAATAACCCTGGCCTTGTTGGCAGCGACCGTTTCTTGTCCGAGGGCATAGACCTCCTCACCAGAGCGGTCAAGCGTGGTGTAAGCCCGTAAAGAGGCTTCATAACAGGCCAGTCCGTCCGGATTGGCGGTGATCGCCAGAACCTCGCGAGCCACCGGCAGGTATTGGTCGGCAAGAAAATCGCGGTAGCGCTTGAGGGTGGGATAAATCTGACCCTCCACCAATTCAAACGTAGCGCTCGCAAAGTCCTCATTCTCATCACGAGCGGCGGGTGAATAAAATGGAGACTGTTCGATCTCCAGGGCCAACACACCATCCACCTGGTCAATCACGCGTTGAACTACTGTTTTGGGTGCTGAGTAACCCTGTTCGAGTCCGCTTTTCAGATTTTCGATTTCCTGGTCTACAAAGGACGCCAGTTTGGACCACCGGGACAGTGATTGCTGTCGATGCTCATCGCTGCCAACCGGTTGCAATTGGGCAATCTGTGTGTAACCGGAATGCCAGCCCCCCATTTGATTGACATTCCACAACTCATTGCGGCAAATCCGTTGTGCCACCGAGGATTGAAGGGTCTGCACCAGGTAGGCATGGGTGATCCACTCGGTACGGCCGGTCAATACTTCCGTGTCAATGGCCAGTAAATCGGCAAGCATTTCGTCCTCGGTTGTCTGCGCCACAGCGAGGGCTGCCGGGCTGTTGTCGCTGATACCATTGTGACGTTCAAGTTCTACACCGGCAAAGTAGGCCACCTCGGGTGAGGTTTCGAGTGTGAACGCGTAATAGTGATCAGCCACCGCATTGACTGCTGCCGCATGATCGGGCACCGGGGCAGGCAGTTCCTTCGCTAACGAATCTGCACCGGGTGCTTGTTTTTCGCAGGCGGTCACAGCCACGGCAACTGCCCAAATCAGCATAAGCTGCCTAAAAGATCTTGTTTTTTGCATGGATTTACTCGTATCTGAGTGCGTCAATGGGGTCCAGTTGGGCTGCCTTGGCAGCGGGTACAATACCAAAAATAATACCCACTGCAGCGCAGAAACCAAAACTTAATGTAACTGCCCACAGGGGAACATGGGCTTCCGGAAATCCGGGCAGCATCGCAGCCACCAATGCCCCCAGTCCATAGCCAAGTGCGACACCTACCAGGCCGCCAATCATACACAGGGTCATTGCTTCGATTAAGAACTGCATCAGTATATTCTGGCGCGTTGCACCCAGAGCCTTGAGGATACCGATTTCACGGGTTCGTTCGGTGACCGAGACCAACATGATGTTCATGATACCGATTCCACCCACCAGCAATGAAATACCCACAATCCCGGCGGACACCGCAGTAATGGTGTTGATGACGGTATTAAAAGAGGCGGTCAATTGTTCTGGGGTCTGTACCTTGAAATCATCGGGGTCACCGGATTTCAGACCATGTTCCTGGCGCAGTACCCGACGGATCCGCTCCTTGACCTCGTCCTGGCGATTCATGTCGTCCACCAATAACTGGATCTGAATATCCAGGTCACGGGATGCACCCATGATCCGCTTGGCCGTTCCATAGGGCAGCAACACGTAATCGTCCTGGGGAAAACCCAGCAATTCGCCGCGTCTTTCAATCACACCCACGACCTTGCACCACTCATTTCCGATACGGAAAAATTCCCCGATGGAATCGTCCGGCATTTCCAGGTTTTCCAATACATCCACACCCACGGCACAGACCAGGCGGCGGCGTGCATCGTCATCGGCGGTGAAAAAACGTCCCTGTTCGGGATAGACACCATTGACGTCCAGGTAGCTGGGTCCTATACCGATTACCTGTGAAAACGAGGATTGTGAGCGGTAGCTGATGGCCCCGCGTCTGCCGCTTTGGGTGTATATGATCGGCGTAATGTGTGAAATCCCGTCAATCTGGCGGGCGATCAGTTGCATGTCACTGTCCCGCAGCTTGGCAAAGCGGCCCTGTAACTGTTTTTTGAAGGGGGTGTAGGAACGCACCGTCAGGGAATTTCCACCCAAACCGGAGAATTGCGCGTTGATGGTATAGGAAAGCCCCTGGACTATGGATACCACGGCGATGACGGACATCACACCGATGATAATACCCAGCGAGGTCAGCAAGGAACGGAATCCGTGTGCGCGTATGGACTCCAGTGCCGAGCGAATGCTTTCAAGCAGTGCAAACATCAGTGTTTTACATCCCCCAGCGGACCACTTAATAAGGTGCTGTCAGAGCCATTATTGAGGCTGTCCGAATTCACCCGGCCATCCTCCAGGCTGATCACACGCTCACAGTGTTCTGCGATATCCGGCTCATGGGTCACCATGATGATGGTCTGGCCCTCCTCGTGCAGTTGGTCGATCAAAGCCATGATTTCACGGCTGGTCTTGCTGTCGAGGTTTCCGGTGGGTTCATCCGCCAGCAATATGGCGGGATGACCAACCAGGGCACGCGCAATGGCAACCCGCTGGCGCTGTCCGCCTGAAAGCTGGTTGGGTAAATGATGCATCCGGTCACCCAGACCGACCCGCTCCAGTGCTTCGGTGGCAATGCGTTTGCGTTCGGGTCTGGGAATACTCCGGTAGACCAGTGGTTGCATCACGTTTTTCAGTGCGGATGCCCGTGATAACAGGTTGAAACTCTGGAATACAAAACCGATTTCCCGGTTGCGTGCCTGTGCCAGTTCCACCTCGTTCATGTCACCGACGTTGGTTCCGTTGAGCAGGTAGTCGCCCTGTGTGGCGCGGTCCAGGCAGCCGATGATATTCATCATGGTTGATTTCCCAGAGCCGGATGCACCTACGATGGCAATATACTCATTTCGTGCGATTTCAATATCCACGCCATCGAGTGCATTGAGTACCTGGTCACCCATGGTGTAGGTTCGGAAAACATCCTGCAGCTGGATGACCGGCGGGCTGTGTTCACCCATCTGCATCAGTCTTCATCATTCCCATCTTCGTCTTCTTCTTCGTCTTTCTCTTCGACATCCTCACCTTCGTTCAGATGCTTCAAAGTCCTGAACGGGCCCGATATCACCCGATCACCTTCTTTCACCCCCTCGCTTATTTCCTGGTCGCTGTCACTGGAAAGACCGGTCTTCACATCCTTACGAACGGCTTTTCCATCCAGTATGACAAAGACGTAGGCTTGCTCCTCTTCACCCTCGGTTTCTTCTTCGAGATCTTCATCGTAAAGAACCGCCTGAACCGGAACCGCCAGTGTTTCCTGGCTGCTCTGGGTATAGATGTCTGCGCGCACACTCATACCGGGCCGTATCGCCATGGTGTCCTGGTCATCCAGAAGGATCTTGACCTTGAACGACAGACTGACCTGACCTGGTAATTGTCGTGCAACCGACGCGATGGACTGAACCGTGCCGGAAAGCGGTGTATCCGGGTAGGCCGCAGTAAATATATCTGCATTCTGGCCTACCAGGACCTGGGCGATATCCGCTTCGTCCACCTGCACCTCGGTAAGGGTTTCGGAAGGGTCGGCAACCACCATCATGGTTGATCCGGGTATATTGGTCGTACCGGCGATCACGGTTTCCCCGACCTTGATATCAAGCTGGATGATGACGCCGTCAATGGGTGACCGGATCTGTGTTTTGCTGAGCAAATCATTGGACTGGTCCAGGGCTGCACGCGCCTGCGACAGTGATTCCTGCAATGACCGTAAGTCCACCCGGGCCAGTGACAATTCGCTTTCGATGGCCTCGTAGCTGTCCTCATCCACGAGGTTCCTGGCGAACATGGTTTTTTGGCGCTCGAATCGGTCCGCCAGAGTCTTGATCAGCAATTCCTGACGCTCAATTGCAATTTGCTGGATGCGCACGCGCGCTTCCGCCTGCTCCACCTGGGCCTGGTAGGACTTGGGGTCAAGGGTGATCACCAGGTCTCCCTTATTGACCTCGTCAGCTTCTTCCACATGCAAATCGGTAACCTGTCCAATCACCTCGGATCGCAGTTGTACCTGTTCACGGAAAGCCAGGGTGCCCGATGCCAGGATCGAACTCTTGATCAGCTCGTAACCCACCGTGTGCAGTTCAACCTGCTTGGCTTCGCTTCCCCCGGTCAATTTTGATACCAGGGGCAGACCCACCAGCAGTGCTGCCAGGCCGGCAAATATGAGGATCTTTTTCATGAAGTTCTACCGTTGGTCAGATGGTCGCGGCCCAAATGCCGAAGATCGCCGCCCAGGGAAGCACCGCGATGATGGTTGATTTCATCATGGTAGCGCCTGTCCAGCGGGCATAGCCGATACTCATCAGGAAAAATGTCCAGAAATTGATCAGTGTCAGCGAACTTGCCCAGGTGAACCAGGGGTCACCGGCATTGGCGTGGATCAGCAGGGAATTCATCGACAACACCGCGATGCCCTGGGTTGCCATCTGGTTTGAATCGGACATCAGGATCGCCGCAAAACCGGCCAGTGTCCCAAGCACACCCACAAAGGCCGTCCACACGGAGAAAGAAAACCACTTTCCGAAGCCGATTTCAGCACCGGTGGTGAGTTTGTTGGCCAGGTGCAGGTAGGTCGCCTGGATGGTGTAGATCAGGAATGACATGATGACGATAGCGATAACCGTGGTCCAGGTGCTGCGACCGGGTTGCATGAATTCACGGATGGCATCTGCGCTTTCCGCACGTCGTTCTACGGGTGTCTGGCGGATGGTCTCTTCAACCAGCCAGGCAAAATCGACCCAGCTGTAGTAATAAATGAACAGGCCTGATGCCAGCAGCATGTTGATCAGTAATGGCCACCAGAGCCACGATGTATGATTCTTTGCTTCATCAAGGGCCTTGCCGGGTGATGCAATGATATCCGCCATAGCGTTGAACACGGAATATGAATTCTCTGACATTTCTTCTCTCCCACTTATTGCACCGGTATGGGCAGGCTGCCCGAATAAACCGATGATATTTGACCGAAGCACAGTATCTATTTAATTGCCGGTCTTGAATAGGGTCTAAAGTCGTGGTTTACCGCTAATGAATGGACATTTCGCAAAAATTAACGGGATCGGGTTTGATGCCCGGGTTCCGCTGGCCGCCAGTCGATCACCGGTTGGGTGGTCTCATCAAGACAAAACCATACAACCGCGCGCATCCCGTCTATCAGTATCCCAGGTTCAGTTTCGATCCGGGACCAGTCTTTTTGCTCAAACGGTTGACCGTCCTGCATCAGGAATTGCAACAGTCCTTGCGGGTCTGGGTGTTCGATGGTCACAGTCTCTATGGTATCCCAGTCGGTGTTGATCGTAATGGTTGTTGAATCATTGCCCCTTTGGAATACAGAAACAACACCATCAAAAGAGGTCAGTTGATTTGTATCACATGCGAGTATTGACGGTGGTGCTGACCGTTTGTTCTGGGCGGTCAAAGGTGGCCGCAGATCCTGGTCGGCGCAGGCTGGTATGACGAAAGTAGTGAGTAATGCCAACCAGGCACAGCTTACAAGTGTTTCAAACCGGGGCATCATTGGCTTCAGCATACACCTCAAAAAAAGGGGCGTCTTGATGACGCCCCATTATTTCTGTCTGTCACGGCCTGCTTTCATCAGGGCCGTCGCTGGTTACTGTCGTTCAGAAAGCCACAAGGTATCCATTCTGAATGCCTGGCCTGCGGTGAAATCGCTCATACAGGCGTCATAGGTGTAATCCATGAAATTGTGTATCGGGTCGTCGCCCGCTTCACGTTTGCAGGAATTGCGACCAGTAGGGCATCCATAGGCAGGTGATCTTTCCGCGGCCGTGTCGTCGACCATGTCACCGGCACCTTTACAGCCACCCTGGAAGGTGTGGTAAAGACCCAGCCAGTGTCCCACTTCGTGGGTTCCTGTGTCTCCCAGGTCATAGTTTGCCGCACTGCCGCCGGGCAGCGATGAATGGAGTACGACTACACCGTCATCGGACGGGTAGCTGTCGTAATCAGTGGGAAAGGTTGCCCAACCAAGCAATGATCCGCCACCGGCGTTGGTAGAGTAGAAATTGAGATCTGCTGATCCGCCCTGTCTCAGGGTTGACTTCATGTCAGATTCAGCGGCAGAACCGGGGCCGGCATTAAACCAACTCGCGTTATCAATGTAGGTTGTGGCCACCCGGTTAAAGGTAAACTTGGTATCGACAGCGTCGGCTGTGCTGGTAGAATCGTTTCCCCCGTATGCCTCATTCAGTACGTCCATTTGTGCGGTAATCATTGCATCGGAAATATTGCCCGCTGCGCCGTCATGTATTACGTGGAAATAAACATTGATCGTGGCCCCTACCGGGTCAGGGGGTGGTTCGCCACCACCGCCACCACCGCCGCCGCCGCCGTTCCCGTTGCCGCCACCGGGGTTATCTGGTTTCTTGGCATTGGCAGCCATCTGGGCACGTCGCTTGAGGATGTGCTCTTCGATCAGCAGTATGTCGAGTTCGGTCGGTTGACGCGTTCCGCAGCGCAGGAAGTCGGCGTTGCCATTGGCATTGTCCCATCCATTCTGGTTTTGGGCGAATACCGGGGCTGTTAAGCCCAACGTGGTGAGTGCGATTAGCAGTCTGTTCAAAAATTGCATGAGTGTATGTCTCCTGTTTTGTGAAAGGCCATCGGTCATTGGTATGCAATTGGTATGCCAGGGCGCACTAAGCTTTATATATCAATTACTTGTGAATCAGGTTTGTCAGCCCATTGTCACTGAGATTTGATATCGGCAGGTAATGTTTGCAGCTTGCAACGAGAATTGCGGTGCTGGACACCAATACCTCCCCCTTAGCCTCCCCGCCAAGTGTGGCACATATTATCCACATATCCTCATGATTCGTCAAATGCCGGCGAGTCGATTGAATCAGAATCGAGTCGATTGAATCAGAATCGCAGCCTGATTTCCGTGCCGTTTCCGGGTTCGCTGCGGATACCAACCTGGCCCCGGTGAAGACGGATGATCTGGCGAACCAGGCTCATACCAACTCCGGTGCCATGACGATTGGTGGTGAAAAACGGTATAAAGATATTGCTGCGTATATCCTCATCCATTCCGGAACCATTGTCGCTGACAGCGATGATGATGCGTCCCTTGTCTCCCAATGGTGCTCGTAAACTGATTTCAGGTGACTTGCTTTCCGATACTGCGTCCTGGGCATTCTTCAGCAGGTTGATGACGGCCTGCTCCAGTAATTCCGGATCACCGCTGAGTTCCAGGCTGGATGGCTCGAGACCGGTCCGAAAAACCACACCCTGCTTCTTCATGGACTCAGACATCAGTGTGCTGATGTGCTGCACACAGTTCTCCAGGCGGAATATCCTGATCTTGGCCTTGGGCAGACGTGTCAGGCTGCGGTAACTTTCAACAAAACGCATCAAGCCCGCACCACGTCTGCCGACGGTATCGAGTGCGTCGAAGGTATCGCGTAAATCCTCGTGCATATTGCTGTTCTCCGGCAGACTTGTAATCAGGTCGTCTACCGTTTCACTGGCAGTTTGAGCCAGCGAGGTAATCGGCGTCACCGAGTCCATGATTTCGTGGGTCAGAACCCGGATCAGGTTTTTTCCAGGCCTCCATCTCCTGGTTCTCCAGTTGACCCTGGATATCCTGTACCGATACGATTTTTTCGGCCCGGCCACGCAATTTCAGCGAAGTGGCGCTGATGTTCAGTTGCAGCAGACCGTTGTCCTGGACCACCCTGACCAGTCTTTCGCCACCGGGTTCCAACACCCTGATCGCCTCGGCCAGGCTCGGGTCAAATTCGCGCAACTGGTCCAGGTCACGTATTTGACTGACACCGAAGAGACGCCGTGCAGCGTTGTTGAACAGAGAAACACTCTCATCATCGCGCAGGGCCACCACCACGACCGGGATATGTTGAACCAGCACGCGCATATAGGTTGCCTGCTCTTCCTTCTGGGTACGGGTCTCAATCAGTCCCGTCACCACATCTTCCATGGCTGCACCCAATTGCCGAAACGATTTTGGGGCTTCTTCACGATAGAAACCCTGGGAAACATCGTCGTACTTGACCGACATCAGGAAGCGGGCAATGGCGCGGTTGGACTGGTCAAGATAGCGCACCACCAGCAGTACCTGTATCACCAGCACCACCAGAGAAACAACGATGACTGCGTACCAGGCGGATGACAGCACCAGCCATATCAATACAAAACAGTTGGTCAGCAACAGTACCAACTGCAGCAGAAATATTTGCCGATAGCGGTCAGAGACCATGTTTTTCCATACGTCGATACAACGATGTACGGGTAATACCCAGTTCCCTGGCAGGCCGGCTGATATTGCCCTGGTGCTGGTTCAATGCGGTGCTGATTGCCTGTCGCTCAATCTCATCCAGACGCAGGCTGTCGGTGCCGGTGGGGCTTGAGTTGTCGGTGGTTCTGGGTACCTCCATCAGGAAATCTGCTGCATCAAATACCTGTCCTTCGGACATGATGACGGCCCGTTCTACCGCATGGCGTAATTCCCTGATGTTACCGGGCCATCGGTATTGCTGAAGCCGTTTGAGTGCCCCGGCGGAAAACCGCTTGCGTGCCTGTCCATATTTGCGTGCATAGAATTCAGCAAAGTGCTCCAGCAGGGTGGGCAGGTCGCCTTCGCGATCGTGCAATGCGGGCAGGGGAATTTCAATGGTATTGATCCGGTACAAAAGGTCTTCCCGGAACGTACCTTCGACCACCATTTCTCCCAGGCGTCTATTGGTTGCACAAA
The DNA here is from genome assembly GCA_014238945.1 of Lysobacterales bacterium. GTDB lineage: Bacteria > Pseudomonadota > Gammaproteobacteria > Xanthomonadales > SZUA-36 > SZUA-36. Next base: position 88,526 of record JABAAB010000116.1, on the reverse strand, counting down.
TCAGCCGCAGGTCTATTTCCACGGCCTGTTCACTGCCCACCGGTGTCACCTGTCTCTGCTCGAGCACGCTGAGTAATTTTGACTGCAAATGCAATGGCAAATTTCCAATTTCATCGAGGAACAAGGTGCCACCACTGGCTGCCTGGAATCGGCCGATACGATCACGTGAAGCATCGGTGAAGGCGCCTTTGACATGACCAAATAATTCACTTTCAAACAGGGTGTCGGGTATCGCGCCCAGGTCCACCGTAAGAAAAATATCACTGTTGCGGGCGGATTGGCGGTGCAACTCACGTGCAACCAGTTCCTTGCCGGTGCCGTTTTCCCCGGTGATCAAAACATTGGCGTCTGTTGGTGCCGATTTGTGCAGGAGTGCGAACACCTTTTGCATGGCGGGTGAGCTTCCAATTATTTGCTCGGAACCGCTGCTGGCTCCGGATATCTCCTGTTGTCTTGAACGTAAGCGGTCTACCTCGTTGCGTGAGTCCGCCAGTCGCGATGCTGCCATAACCGTGGCCAGCATTTTCTCGTTTTGCCAGGGTTTGAGGACAAAATCTGATGCGCCTTTCCTGATGGCTGAGACTGCGGTCTCTACATCCCCATACGCGGTCATCATGATCACCACTGCTGCCGGGGCATTATTCAGAATGACCTCGAGCCATTGCATTCCCTCGCGACCAGTATTGGTGCCCGGGGAAAAATTCATATCCAGGAGAATGACATCCCAATGGCTGGTCTGGAGCAATTGCGGCAGATTTTGCGGGTCTGCTTCGGTCTGGACCACCGCAAACGATTTTTTCAACAGCAGGCGTGCGGCCACAAGTGCGTCACGGTCGTCGTCAACCATCAGTACCCGGCCTTTGCGTTTGTTTCGCATGGCGCACCCATTCCGTACACATTCATTGATAAGTAAACTTTTATCTATATGATTTAATTGGTTTATATAGCTGGCATTTATATTGCATATAAACCACGTTATGAGTATGGACCGCAAAATCGAGAAAAAGAAATATACGGCTTCGCGTCTGTTCACGCTGGTGGGGCTGGTGGTTGCTGTCACCCTGGTCATGGGGATGGCCAACGGCCCCGGCTCCCGTGAAACATTCAGGGTAGACCGCAGCCGGATCAGCATATCAACCGTTACCAGTGGTGCATTTGAAGACTTTATCCCGGTGCGGGGTCGGGTCACACCGTTAAAAAGTGTCTATCTGGACGCAATCGAGGGTGGGCGTGTTGAAACCCTGCTGGTCGAAGAAGGCACGTTTGTGACCGCTGGCCAGCCGTTGCTTGAACTCTCCAATACCTCGCTGCAACTGGACGTCATGTCACGTGAGGCGGAGGTTTCGGAGCAATTAAACAATCTGCGCAATACCCGCCTGGCCCATCGCCTGGTTCCTGATGGATCGCTGGTTGGAATCTTTCGCCTACCGCATTGAACTGGGGCGGCTTCCTTTCATCATTGCCTCGCTGGCCGCCCTGGTCATCGCCTGGGTAACGGTGGGGGGGCTTGCAACCCGGGCAGCATGGTCAAGACCATCGCTGGCTCTACGGTACGAATAGCTGGCTGTTTTTGCTGACGAAGAGGGTCGCATTTGCGGCCCTTTTTGTTATTCCTCCCTTTGATTTGAGCGCTTGAGGGACCCCACAGAAATAGCCCCGATTGGTTTATGCTCAGACGATGGTCAGGCAGTTGTACTGTGCCTCTTCGTCATGACACAAAATGCATTACAGACTCTGGGTGGCTTGGGCATGTTTTGGTTGGTCTGCTTGTTATCGCAGCATGGATGGGACAGGATATGACGCATTCAGATCAGCCTGGGAACCGACCCTTGAACAAAGCATTAATCAAAACAACTCTAAGCTCATTGTTGATTAGCATTACCGGCACCTGTGTCGCGCAGCTGACCGCGATCGACGACCCGGGTGATGCCGGTTTCATCGCTGATCGTCTCGCCCGTATCGATACGGTCATGCACAGTGAGATCGCAAAGGGAAACGTACCCGGCACGGTCGTATTGGTCGCCCGCAACGGCAAGATCGCCTACCACAAGAGTTTTGGTTTGGCCGATGTTGATTCAAAAACCGGGATGCAAAATGACAGCATTTTTCGTATCGCATCAATGAGCAAGGCCGTGACCTCGGTTGCCGCGATGATACTTTATGAACAGGGTAGGTTTCAGTTGAGTGACCCCATCTCAAATTTCATCCCGGCATTTGCAAACATGACCGTCATGTCAGAGACCGGCGAGGAAGGTGGTACAACCATTGCAGCAGCTGTCAATCCCATCAGGGTGATCGATCTTCTTTCACATACATCCGGTATCAGTTACCCCTTTATTGCCAGCCGTTTGCAGCAAACCTATACCGAGGCGGGGGTTATTGACGGTCTGACAATCAGGGATGTCCGTCTGGCCGAGCAAATGGAACTGCTGGCAAAACAACCACTGTTATTTGAACCCGGTTCGGAGTGGGCCTACGGACTGAGTTCCGATCTGCTCGGTTACCTGGTTGAAGTGGTCAGTGGTAAACCGCTGGATCAATTTTTCAGCGAGGAGATTTTTGCACCGCTGGGAATGCACGACACTTATTTTTACCTGCCCGATGACAAAGCGGACCGCTTGGTCACACTGTATGCAGATATTGGTGAGCCGGGGGTGGTGGTATCGAAGGGGGACGAGTCGAATATAAAACTGGATAATCCACGGTATCCTGTCGAAGGGGCACGCAGCTATTTCTCTGGTGGGGCGGGTTTGTCTTCAACGGCACTTGATTATGCAAAATTCTGCCAGATGCTGCTCAACAATGGCCGCTTTGGTGATGCACAATTGATTTCACGGAAATCCGTTGAATTGATGCGCAGTCCCCGCTCTGATATCGATCAGGATGGTTCTGCGGACTTTGGTCTCGGTTTCTATGTCGTCACGGACCTGGGGCAGGGTCGTGAACTGGGATCAGCAGGTACTTATTCCTGGGGTGGTGCGTTTAACACCAGTTTCTGGCTCGACCCGGAAGAACAGTTGATCGGTGTCATCATGGGCCAGGTACGGCCAGTGCATTCCAATATTAACAATCGATTAAGGACTCTGATTTACCAGGCCCTTGAATGACTGCCATTGATGTTGCGCTGGAATCTCGCATAATGGCGCAGGTCTGGTGCGGCTGGATGCAGGGCGGTACCGAAGACCATAGTCGTGGCGATGGACTGAGGGAGTGTCGGTTTAGCTCTTGATTCCGAAGCGGGCCAGGTCCGACTTCAATCGTTCCAGTTCTTTTTCCAATTCTGTCTCAGGGATGGCAGCTTCTTGCGGCAATGCAGCCAGTTTTTGTTCCAATGCAGCCCAGGAAGAACCTGTTTTTTCGGGAACAGCAGGAATCGGGGTTAGCTGAGGTGCCTGGGCCATATAAAAAACGGCCATGGCGGTCGCTGCCATACCAGCACCCCAGGCAGGAATCGTCCACCCGGTGCTGGGTTGTTTCCGCGTTGCATTCGACAACCTGACCTCACGCATGATGTCCTGGTGTTGCCTGGCGCTGACGCTGACCCGGGTATCCGGAGCGCTGCGCAGTAGTTGTTGCAAAGATTCTTTGTTCATAAAGCCACCTCCGTGACTGTAGCAGAGTGTTCGCTGTTATCAAGTTGCAATGCCCGGCCAAGACGCTGGCGCGAACGCATCAGGTTGACCTTTACCCAGCTGACCGGGCGCTTGATGGCGGCTCCAACTTCGGCGACGGTCATATCTTCAACATAAAAAAGCCACATGGCCGTGAACTGGGCATCGCCGAGGGTTGCCCTGGCCGTGCGCCAGATTGAGTGTTCCTGTTCAGCCTGTATACCCAGCTGCTCGGGACCGGGTCTTTCACAGCTCACCGTTTCGGAGATCTCTTCGGGGGTGGGTTGCCGCTTGCTCAGCCTGCCGAGTTGACGTATTGCGATAGTGAACAGCCAGGTACTGAAACGATAACGTGGACGATAGCTGGGCAGATAACGGTAAGCCGCCACGAAGGCCTCCTGCAATGCATCTTCAGCATCGGCCCGGTTGTGGGCGCGGGCCAGTAAAAAACGATAAAGCCCGTCCTGATACTTGAAAACCAGTTTTTCAAACGCGTCGACCGAGCCCTGTTGGGCCCGGTCTATGAGTATCAGTTCGGATTCTGGTTGTCTAACGGTCATGTATTGCCTTGTCTACAAATCCCTGAGTGCCTCGACCTGATCGGCAGCCACGGGTACCTCCACCCTCAGGATCTCACCATCGTTTTGAAAACGGACGGAGCGAAGAACGTCTCCGATCACCTCTTCAGAATCGTCCAGTGCCTTGAGTGCCACCAGGCCCTCGGCCACGTTGCGCACGGACATGGCCACCTCAGGGCTGCTCGCAACCAGTTCAGCACTGATGTGCAGGCCGCCGCTGAGCTCTGAAACGACCACGGCGATCGCATCGACATTTTGCATAATGGACGAATCCCATGGACCGCCCAGGTCAACGGTCGTATTGGCGCCACCCTGTATCAACGCACGGTCTGCCTGCATCACGACCAATGCACCGGGATCGCTATTTTCAAATCCACCCAGATAACCACCCGCGTCCAGGAAAGTCTGCATCAATGTATCACTGTGTGTAATCAAGGTCTGGGTCGCGCCAAAGGAAAAATAGCCTTTTTCACTGCGGCCCCAGTCCACGTCCTGCACAGTACCGTCTTCTTCGGTATAGGTGATATTGCCGGAATTCTCAGCGACTGTGTACCAGGCCAGGCCGCCTGCAAACGCAGTGCTGACTTCAGCACCTTCCAGATCCAGCTTGGCCAATATTGCGTCCTGGGTGTCCTGGTTCAATGAACCGTGCAAAACCAGCGCGCCTTCGTTGACCGGGAGTTTGCCGCCAAATACTGTCACGCCCTGAATCTCGTCACGAAGATCGATACCCAGTTCATTCCGGATATCTTCCAGTGCCTCGTCCATGGTTCCCTGCATCAGCTGTTGACCGACTTCGCTGTTGCGAATCAGGTCCAGGTTGACGTGGATATACCAGTTGCTGCCACCGGGGAGGGTTGAGTTGTCCAGACTGGCGGCCTGTGCAACTGCAGCGGTCAGCCCTGCAATCAGCAGGGTTGAGAAAAATTTTATTCGGTTGAATTTCATCACATGTTCCTTGGTTTTGCTGTCGGCTATCGCCTTTCATTCATTGACTTATAGCGGGCAAGCACCGCAAAGGTTACAACTTGTTGCAATTTAATTGCCAATCGGGAGATTTCGTATCCAAATACCTATGGCACTGTTTATGCACGGACCAACCCAATAGCCTTGCCGCAACAACAGAGGGAGAAATCTTCATGAAGCACAAATTCGCCACTCTGATCGTCGTGACGACACTGGTAACGACCGATATCTTTGCAGATGTGGAGACCCGGGCACCGGCACCCGGGCCGGTCAATATTGACAGAGAACAGGCGTTTGTGGGCAAACGGGAATTCAAGATCGTCAATGATGGCAATGAGGCCGGAATGATCACGGTTCACAGCCGTTTCACCGATGCCGGTCATTACCTGGTGCATGATCACTCCGCAAGCGAGGCCATGGGTGTGGAAGAAGAATTATTGATGGTGCTCGATGGTGACAGTTTCGCACCGGTCAGGGTGCAGGTTCACGGCCGCTTCGGACCACAATACCTGGATGTCAACTGGGAGTGGCAAGGGCAGCTGGCCAACGGCAAAGCCGATACCTATAACTTCGAAACCGGTGCGCATGCCCACCATGATCTCGAACGTGAACTCCCACAAGACACACTGACACGCGGGGCTGCGCTATTCCTGGCCAATGCCATGGAAGTCGAAGCAGGCAAGACCATCGAATTCAATTGGTTCAATACTTAAAAATGGACAGATCAAACCGATCAAATTTGCCGTCGGTGACCCGAGGGAGGTCACGGTGCCTGCAGGTACATTTGAAGTCTTTCCGGTGGAGCAAAGCGGTGGTCAGCCTGGCAATACTATCTACGTTACCGTTGCCAAGCCACGCCGAATCGTCCGCTTTGATGTTACCGGAACCAGCCTGCAGTTACAGCTGTTGTCCCTGGACTAGTGCGGTGGTTTGCAATATCTGGTACCTGTAACTTTCACCATGGCACCATAAAGGCTCCGCATCGTGTCTTGCCTGACGAAAAATGGGGCTGGTTCTAATGTCCCATTAACATCGGTACACTTCACCAGCAGTTGACTCGAGGCGAATCAGAAAGTTCGTGAGACGAGTTGATGCTCGGTCCTATCAATACCGGATATTCCCTGGTGTTATCAAAACCATCCGGCAAATGAACGGCATAGGCCAGCGTATCGCCGTCAGAGACTTCCAACTCTTTGTACAAGGTTTCACCAGCGAACGACTGTATGCTGACCAACAATAACAATGAAGAAAAAAGCCGGGCCAACAACGGCTTCCATTTTCTGGTATCTGAATTATTCATGTGGTTTTTCTCCCAGACCGGGGCGCACATTTTGTGTAGCTGGCGGATGCAATGCAAGCAGCGCGGGACAGGGCGATGGATTGATGTGGTGAGTAACATTCGTGGGCATGGATGAACCGCAAAAAGCTGCGCGGTTATTGACTCTTTCTGGTTTAATGGGCGCTGGCGCAATAACAAACTGAACAAAGTCGGTGGAAAACAACATGAACCAGGGTACATTCCGGATCACAATATTACTGCTTCTGACCCTGCTGATGTCGATTGTGGTCAGCCCCCTGCACGCTGAATCGAAGACGCTTATCAGGGCGGATGCGTATCTGGATGTAATCACGGGCAAGCTCATCTCACCTGCCAATATTGTTGTGGGAGGTGAACATATCCTGGCCATCAACCCGGCCGATTTACCATCCGATGCAGAAATACTGAATCTCAGCGGACTAACAGTGATGCCGGGTATGATTGATGTCCACACGCACCTGTCGTATGAAATCGTACCTGGGTGGGAGACCGAGGCGGTTAAATGGACCTCGGGTGAGTTCGCCTTACGCAGCGCTAAAAATGCCTACAGCACATTGATGGCGGGTTTCACCACCATCCGTGAACTGGGCTCCTGGGACTTTACGGATGTGGCCACCATGCGGGCAATCGAGCGGGGCGATATTATTGGTCCGCACATCATCCCGTCTGCACATGCGCTGAGTACAACGGGCGGACATTGCGAGGTCACCGGGTTCGCACCCGGTGTCGCCGAAGGTGACTACCGCAGTGGCGTTGCAGATGGTGTGGATGAGGTGGTGAAAGCGATCCGTTACCAGGTTAAGCACGGTGCAAAAGCCATCAAGATTTGTGCAACGGCGGGCGTGTTGTCTTTTGAAGGTCCGGTCGGCGCACAACAATACTCTTTTGAGGAACTCAAGGCTGCTGCAGATGAGACACACCGTCATGGTCTCAGGATCGCAGCCCATGCACATGGCACCGAGGGTATCATCGCGGCATCGGAGGCCGGGATAGATTCCATCGAACACAACTCCATGATGACGGAGGAAGCGATGCGTGTGATCAGGAAGAACGGTACCTGGGTAAGTCCGAATATGTACCTGGTGGGCGTTCTGGACCTGGACATACTGCCACCTGCGATTCGGGCCAAGGCCGAACACGTACTGCCGTTATCCATTGAAAGTTTCAAACTGGCAGTAACCTCTGATCTGAACATCGCTTTTGGGACCGATTCGGGTGTTTATCCCCATGGTGAAAACGCGCGTGAACTTGAGTCCCGTGTTGCCCATGGTATGAATCCTGTGGATGCGCTGCGCAGCGCCACGCTGGATTCGGCAGAAGCACTGGGCACCACGGACCGGGGCCAGGTCAAGACGGGATTGCTCGCCGACCTGATCGCCATAGCGGGTGACCCGACAGCGGATGTACGCCTATTACAGGATGTGCGTTTTGTCATGAAAGCCGGCAGGGTCTATAAACAACCGCCGGAATAGGAACCATCAAGCCGTTGTGCTGGCGCGCACTGACTTTCATTGTCTAATTCACTTTTTGTAAAGAATCGTCCGTGTCTGGCCCGGTTCGGTGAACAGATCAAAGCCACGGTATTGCACCGGCCATTTTGCCGGATCATCGGAAACTTCAACCGGTACGTGTACACCAACGCTATGATCGGGGCTTATGCGGTTTTCAACAATGTCCTGACCGGCGGGCGAGTCAAAAAACCAAATCGGTGGAAAGGCCATGTGGGTGTGGGTTTTTGCCCAATAATCGGCATCTCGGGCAAAGTGAACATCGTTGGGGTCAGCATCACCCATATGTAGAACGGTGGTGGCTCCGTCAAGTGTCACGCGATAACTCAAGTTTTCAACATCGGTCACCCGTCTGGGCCACCCTGAGTGCGGAATCCGGACCACCTCGATCAATAGGCCCTCCATTTCCAGTGTGATGGGAGCATCCTTATAGGCCAGTTCAATGGGCACCACCCGCTCAAAAACGATTTCATCATACTCATTAGCAAATGCACGCATGGCGGCGGCAGCCTGTTTTGGTGCATAAAGTTTGATGTCTGGCCGGACACTCAACAATCTCATCATATCCGGTGCGGAGAAATGGTCTGCATGGTGGTGGCTGATAAATATCGCATCGACTCCATCGAATGGTGGCTGGCCTTCAAACAGCGCGTCTTCCATTGACTCAGGTAATAATTGGTAATACCCGAAGTTGATGCGGAATAACGGGTCAATCAGTATCTTGGTATCTCCCCGTTCCACCAACAGCCCCTCATTGGCCAGGTAAGTGACAATGGATGCGGGTGTCTGGGCATGTGCAATATTGCTTATAAGTATCAGCAGTGCGGAAAATTTGATGAGCAAGCCGCGCATGTTTTGAAATTCCTGGCCGGTCTGGTGTAAAAGGGGCTACTTCTTGCGCCAGGCGCCCGCGGTATCTTTTACATAATTTCCAGCTAAGGTTTTCTCGATGGCCTTCAGACCACCCACCTTTTCTACCTCGGACAAACTGGTGGATTGTCTAGTGGCAATCTGCTGGTAACCCGCTTTGCGTTTGGCGTTAACATCCGCAACCAGCGCCTTTATGTCCGCTGGAGCGTTGTTCTTTACCAGGCCGATGTAACCATTGGACTGTTCACCGATCCAGCCATCAGCCTTGGGTTGGGTCAAGGCACTGGCCTGGGCAATGGATACGGTCATCATGGTGACGAGCAGTGCGGTTAAAATCCTGTTGATCCAATTGTCCCGGTTCATCATCCTGGTCTCATTAAAAAATTTCATACCCTGGTGCCTCAAAAATAAATGTGGCGTGTTCAAAACATGTCATCATCAAGCAGTGCCTCAACATCCTTTTCAATTTTGATCAGGATCTCGTGCTTGATATTGATGTTCATGTTTATTTCAATCGGTTTGTCCGGCGCCTCTACCTTGACAGTCGGGGTACACGCGGCAGTCAATAACAAAACAAGCGTTAATATGGATAATCGACTCATTGCATCACACCGGATTATTTCCTGAACGCCTACCCTAACAGCTTGAGCTGAATTTTGCCTGAACCCGTTCAAAATCTTTAGCTGACCTGTTAATTACCTGCTCCTGATCTGCTCCAGGATGGCTTCCTCGAAATCACCGCTGACAAACAAGGCTTCGAATAGCTCCGGCAGCGAACCATCAATATTTAGTGTGAAGACGATGGGGTACCCCTCGTACAAATTCGGGTTGCTGCCTTCGAGACGCACGACAATTTCGTAACTTCCATCGGAGCGGTAGTCCACCGTGCCTGAGAGCTCCTGGTACTGAAAGTTCTCCAGCGCCTGCAAACCGATATTGGTGGTCATTGGCGTATCACCAGCAACATTGCTGTTGATGTATACCAGGTGACCGGGAATGGTCGACCCAAAGGTCCCCTGCTTGACATAAACACCTTCCGCATCGCTGCCCAGCGGCAGGGAGATATCCAGCGTTCCGCTACCATCCAGCCCATCGATGTCAACGTAGGCCAGTAAGCGACTCAAGTCTATACCGGTCAGGTCAACGACGGTGTCTTCGATGCGGTCTTGCACCAATCGCAAACTGGCCAGGTTCAGTTGTCCACCCAGCAGTTTTGCTTGTATATTGTTGAGACCGATGATTTCCCGGCCCTCAAGATCAAGATCAAGATCTGTACTGAGTTGCAGCACCTCCAGACCACCGGCCAACGCGATTTTTTCAACGGACACCGGTCCGTTCGCTTCCAGGTGACCGGCATAAAGGGCATCAAGCCCGATGTTGCCCCCGCTGGCTTTGCTTTGTTGCATCGCCAACGCCATTTCATGACCTTCAATCATGATGGCGGCCCGCATTTCATCGTCAATTTCAATGCGGCCACTAATTTCGACACTTCCACTGTTCCATTCAATCATTTCGGGCACTTCAACATGGCCCGCTTGTAGCAATACCGGCAGTTGAGCCAAGGGGAAGATATTGGGTGGCAAAGTGATGTCCCATTGTTCTTGTGCAAGGTTTCCCTTGAAGTTCAACGGCAATGAAGGGCCATTTTCAAAATCGATCGTGGCCGATCCTTCAACAACGGAGTTTGGGGACAGGGTATAAGTGGCACCCAGGTCAAAACCCGACCAGTTTTCCCCGTCGAGAGTAACGCCAAAGCCCTCTGCCCTGGTTCCGAGTACCCCGGTCATAGCGAACAGATCCAGTTGTTGCCACTGCATTTCCAGTTTTTCAGCGCTTGCGTTTTGGGGGGATAGCCGGGTTTGCAGGGCTGATCCGGATCCGGTGCTGACCAGTTCACCATTTTGTGCCCTGATTTCAGCATCCATGAACCACTCATCAGCCTCCAGCACGGTTGGCGGATTACTGTCATCAGTTGTCAATCTGATCATTGGTGTGTGAAATTTAACCGGCCCCTTGTAGAGGTACTGAACAGACTTCTCAGGGTCTGAAAGTGAAAATTCAGTTTGCAGACGTCCCAGCATTGCAAAATGCCCTGATTCCAGTCCCAGTTGGAGTGGGTCTGCGGCCAATTTCACTTTCAGGTTGTCGAGTTCCAGGCTCAGGTCTCCAGTCTGTTCAAAGGCGATGACCTGTTGTTCAATACTCACCGTTCCGCTGGTTGACAGGGACATGCTCTCGGCCGCCACTTCCAGATCCATCGTGGTGTAGCTAAACGCAGTTGCCTCCTGCCAGGAAAGATCGATCTGAGCACGAACCGAGGTACTGTCCGGGTCCGGGGGTACGCTGTGGGAGAGTTGGAGGTCGGTCATGCGCAGGTTCAGGTTTTGCTCTACTTCTCCGGTGTATTTAATCCCCGGTAGTGAGATCAGGGATGAGCCTTCGATAGGCTGGGACTGGTACAGAATATGTGCAGGGTCGGAAAGAGAAACATCAACTTTTCCGTCCTCTTGAACGGCCAGCAACCCGGCCGAAATCTCCAGTCTGAAGTTTTCGGATTCCAGTGTTAGGGAGTCACTGGCGAGCCTGACCTGATCAATATGCTGGCTTGTCTTTCCCGAAAATGCTGCCTGAAGTTGCAGCCTGCCGGTGAGATGGTCCGGAACCCCCGCCGTATTGGGGGATAAAAAAGACTCGAACCAGCGTGGTTCAATGACTGACGTGTCGAGATCAGCCAATATTCGTGTCTTCGTGTGGGAAGGATAGCCGGTCTGTTCAATATGAACATTCAGAAAATTCAGTATCGGGTCATTGTCAGGAACCCGGAAACTTGCACTGAAGCCGTCATGCTGTGTGTCGATCACCATTCGTCCATGAAGATCGGAGCCCAGGTCCAGACCCACCATTGCAGCCAGGTGCAGTCCACCATCTGCATTGGGCTCAACGGTCAGTTCACTGAATGTCGACCGAATCACCCGGTCTGCTCCGAAATGCAGATTCAAACTTAGCTGCCCGATTGTAAACCGGGGGAGAGACAGGAATCGGGGCGGTTCAATAACCGGTAGCGAAAAGTCATCCAGCGTTATTGCCCCGGAGTCTCCACTGGATTCAGCCAAGTGAACATCCGCCGTGAGAGAACTGATCCGGGTATCAAGCTGCCGAAAGCCGAGATGGATACCACGTGCGGTCAGTGTGACGGGGATGTGGTTTTGATAGACCTTAAGTCGTAACGTGTTGACATCCACACCGGACGCGCCCGGGTAGTCAAAGTCAATTTCCTCCAGCAGCCATCCATCCGGCAAGCGGTTTTCAACAAGATTGGGGAACCACAGTGGCGTGGTAGCGAAAAGAGTCGCCAGTACGATGACCAGGACAATAATCAGCTTCAGAAACCATTTCACTTTTCCTCCACCAATTCGTGCAGTGGTAGAGCGTAATGCGACAGCCTGTCCAGGGGGGCCAGCTCCCGTGCCTGGTCCATACTGGTTTCGGCAGCTGAAATTCTGCCTGAAAGATACAGGCTTTTGGCCAATTTGAAGTACAGCAGATGGTCGTCGTCCTTCATCTTGATGGCGCGTTCCAGCAAGCTGATGGATTCTTCAAACCTGGATTCCTCCAGCGCTTCGATACTCAACTGCATCAGGTAATAGGGGTTGTTTTTCCGGTATCTCTCCACTTTGGGTGCCAGTATCTGGGCGGCGTTAAAGTCTTCCATTTCCATGTAGACCTCGTACAGATTGGCCATGGCGGCGTACGCGCGCGAATTAATCTGCAGGGCCGTTTGAAAGGACAGTTTTGCCGCTTCCATCTGTTCGTTTCGTCCATAGACCACACCGAGATTAATCCATGGATCAGCCATATCCGGTGCGCTATCAATGGCTTTGACCAGGTAGGCATGAGCCAGTGGTAACTCGTTATCGAGAAGCGCCTCGGCACCGAGATTGTTAAAATACAGTGCCCTGGCTTCCTCATCACTGATGATACGCCGGTCGGCATCCGCCCTGATTTTTTCACCGCTCAGATCAATGACATACCGTTTCCGTGGGCCGGTCAGCACCACATTGACGTGCTTGACGAGCAAAACGGTGTCTGCACGGCTGGTCCACTCCGGCCGTCTTAATATCTCCTGGTAGCTGGCATCGAGGCCTGATGCCCGTGCCAGTGCGACCATCATGTTGGCGAAACCGATGCAATTACCGGAACGGGTACTGAACGCATCCTCTGCGGAAAGTGTGCGGGTGTCGTCATAGTCGAAACCCAGTACACCGGTACTGGCCACTGCCAGCGCCAACAGGTTCAGTCTTGTCTGCTGATTAGGGTAGGGGCGCACATAGCGGTCAAGAAAGGCTTCCATGGCGGGTGATACCGCCAGTACATCCACATCGTCTACCTGCTCTACGGAGGTTGAGTGTATCAAAGGTGGTGGGGTGACCTGGATATCCTGACGGGTGGCGCAAGCGGCCATGGTCAGCAAAACTGCCGCCAGGGTCACAGCCCTGGTTAAAACGTGACGAATTATGACGAAACCTCGTAACAACTGCTCGGTCCGGTGATTACCAATAGTATCGTAGACCACCATAGCCTAAATTTGGTTCTTAGCCAAAACCGGGGTGAAATCCTGCTCAGTAAACTGATTCCTGCGCCAACTGGATGCCAACCTTCAGGGCGGCTGCCACTTCACAGATGACCCGCAGGTTCCGTTATTGAAATATCGTTGGATTACAACAGATCGATACCCAATTTGTTCGCCAATGCCGGGTTCAGCCTGAAGGTAAGTGTTGAGTGATGCACGGCCACCAGTCTTGTATGATCCGCATCACTGTAGATCTTTAATTTAAGCCGGTAAGACTTGTTGAGTTGCGCGGATGTAAACGACGGAGACTGTACAGACAGGATACCTTCATTGTCATAAGTCAGTTCAGTCATCAGTTTGTGGTGGATGTCCGGCGGGTTTTCAAACTCCGCAACGACAAAGAGCGGTCGATCCAGTTCCCCGCTAATACGATATGATTTGCCGTAACGAACGGCCGTGTCTCTGATCAGGAACCCGCCGCCCAGGTCTGAGACGAGCCCGGATTGAGCCCGTACCGGCTCGCGGGCGAGACACAGCGGGGTCAAAAGCATCACGAGCATTAGCATAATTGTCCGCTGTCTCATATTCATGGGTTTCTGCACTCAGTTATCGTTACCATGCAAATATGCACCGGTAGCGATCAGGAAGTAAGACGGTAATGACCGATAAACCTGTAGGTAATCTCAACTTATGAGAAACCAACCCGTATGATGCCCACATGACTCATTCCCGCACCGAGCAGACCAGCGTGACGCTTGATTACCCTCAGGTATATGAGCGTCTCGAAAACGGTCATGTGCTGGTTACCGGCAACAGTCGGCTATCCCGCGTCATCGCAGGTCAATACGGCCAGTGGCGTGTCAATCGGGGTGATGAACTCTGGCCTCGGCCGTCGATTTTCTCCTGGAACAGCTGGCTGGAGAGTCTTTGGGAGACAGCCGGCTTATTCGGCCTGCCTGGAACCGACGCCGCGGTGCCGGGTCACCGGCAATTGATCAGCTTGTGGGAAGACGTATTGCGTCGAGACGCCCTGTCTGGTTACCTGTTACATCCTGAGTCACTGGCCGGCCAGTTAAACGATACACTCAAGGCAATTACTGAGTGGAAAGTGGATATCTCCGACCCCGCATGGTCCGGTGACAAAAACGAAAATCATGCAGCATTCCTGCAGTGGAAAAGTGCTTTCGCCCGGCGCTGCCAAAGGGATAACTGGATAACACCGGAAGACCGTGGCGTGTTGCTGGTTGAGGCGGTTCGCTCCTCACCGGACCTGTTCACAGCCTGTATTGACCTGTTGGGCTTTGACCAATTCAGCCCCGGTCAGGCCGACTTGCTCATGGCACTGGCCGAAAGTGGCACCGGGATTTGCAGGTTGAACATCAAGTCACGGCAGGACAAGGCGTACCTGTGGCAAAGCCGGGACCCCAAACATGAACTTCAAAAAATGGCTCGATGGGTACGCTACTGGTCTGAAAAAGACCCGGGTTGCAGCATTGCTGTGGTTGTTCCGGATCTGCAATCAAGACGGGAGGTGGTTGAACGTCAATTGACCGACATCCTGTCACCTACAAAGCATGCAGGACAGTCAGAAAACCCCTGGAATATTTCCATGGGGATGCCCTTGTCGCGATTGCCCATGATCGAGTCAGCTTTTGATCTGCTGAAGCTGTTCAGATATCGCATCGACATCCAGGACGTAGGGCGTGTGCTGCGATCACCCTGGATCCGGGGCGGGGTTTCAGAGCGCAATCCGCGTGCACTTTTGGAAAAATGCCTGCGTGCAAACTACCCTCGCCAGTTAAAGCTCAGCGAGTTGCAATATCGTGCTGCCGAGATCAAACAGCATGATCGTCAAAATCAGCCCCTGGCACCAAGCGAGCACAAGCCTCGAGCCTGGAACAGTCCGGAGTTGTCGGGAATATTGAAACAACTGGAAAATTTCAGCAGTGATTTTCAGGGATACGCGCCGCCCTCGGCCTGGGCGGAGAGAATCGACCGGTTGTTGGCCAGTCTTGGCTGGCCTCTTGCTGGTGAAAGCGAAGACGGCCTGGCCAGCATGGTTGAAGATCACGATTCGAACTGGCAAACGTTGCAAGCCTGGCGTGATGCGTTGCGAGACCTGGCGTCCCTGGATGTCACCCGAACGAAAATCAGTCGCAAGGATGCCATTTACCAATTGCAACTCATCTGTCGGGAACGAATATTTCAACCACATACATCAGCTGCCGCTATCCAGGTGCTGGGTGTGTATGAGGCCAGCGGTTTGCGTTTTGACCATCTGTGGGTGATGGGTCTGCACATTGACAACTGGCCGGGCAATGCAAGGCCGAATCCGTTCATCCCGGGCCGCTTACAGGTACTGGCAGACATGCCACATTCCAGCCCTGGAAGGGAATTGGAGATAGCCCGAATTGTCACCAGGCGTCTGCTGGAGACTGCCCCTGACTGTGTTTTCAGTTACCCGGGGCAACTTGAGGGTGAATCGGTGTTTCCCAGCCCCTTGCTGGATCTTGAGGAAATAGTGGTCACCGAGCAGGTACCAGGATGGCAGGGGGATAACTGGCAAACCAGGATCGCTGCAGCCGGTAAGCCCCGTTTATACCCGCTGTTGATGCCCGCCGAACTTGGTGATCGCGAGGCCAGGGGTGGCAGTTCCATATTGAAACACCAGGCACTGTGCCCGTTTCGTGCTTTTGCCAGCAACCGGCTGGCCGCTGACGGTCTGGAATCGCCAGTCGACGGGATCAGCCCGATGTTACATGGCAGCCTTTTGCACGGGGTGCTGGAATTGTTCTGGAAGCAGACCCGATCCCGGCTTGCCCTTGAGCATTTGAGCGTGGATATCCTTAGTGAGCGGGTACGCCGGTGTGTTGAAGAGGTGGTCCAAGGAGAACGCGGACTGCAGCAACGCCCGGCTTTCCAGGGGGTCGAGGCAGACCGTCTGTATCGTCTTGTTCTGGCCTATTTGCGCCTGGAACTTGAACGCGATGATTTTGAGGTCGTTGCTTTCGAGAAAGAAATCCAGCCGGACATCGGAGGCCGAAATGTCCGGCTGATTATTGACCGGGTTGACAAATTATCTACCGGAGAAGAGATCATCATGGACTACAAATCCGGCAAGGTGGAACCAAAGAACTGGTTTGGTGACAGACCGGCGGATCCTCAGCTACCCCTTTATGCCATCACTGCTGAGAAGACCCCGGTGGCCGTGGTGTTTGCGGTGATCCGTGATGACGGTTGCGCATACAAGGGCGTGGTCAGAAACACCGGCGTTCTACCGGGACTACCGCCCAAGATCACCCGGCTGAACCAGTACCTGGAAGATGCCGGAAAAAATATGCCGGAGACCATCGACAACTGGCGTCAGATCCTGCATCGTCTGATGTCGGATTTCCTCGCGGGCAAGGCCTCAATCGACCCCCGGGACGGTCGCAAGACCTGTGACAACACCTACTGTGATCTTCAGTCACTGTGTCGCTTTGGTGAACTTGAGCAGGGTCAAAAGTATGGCAGTGAGCAGGGCAAATGAAGCACCCGGCTGACTGGCAGAAAAGACAAAAAGGCCGTGACCCTGAACACTCCTGTATCGTCCAGGCGCCTGCCGGGTCCGGCAAGACGGAACTGCTGACACAGCGAATGCTGGCACTGTTGGCACGGGTTGCCAACCCGGAGGAGGTGATTGCCATCACCTTTACCCGCAAAGCTGCGGCAGAAATGAACCACCGTTTGTTCCAGCGTCTGAGGGACGCGGTTGGTCATGATGATACCCAGAATCTGCAGGATCATGAACAGGTAAGCCGTGGCTTGGCGCTGGAGGTGCTGGAAAATGACGCCCAGCGGGGATGGAACCTGCTCGAGCAACCCGGTCGTCTGAGAATTCGTACCATCGACAGCCTGTGCGGCGAACTCGCCCGACAACTACCGGTGCTTTCCGGCCTGGGTGGAGGGCAGCAAATCACCGTTGAAGCCGATCTCCTGTATCGCAAGGCAGCCACCCGTACCATGTCCATTGTTGAGAGCCCCGACGACGAGTTGCGGGTCGATATCATCCGGGTATTGGACCGTTATGATAACCAGTACGACCGTCTCGTGGATTTATTAACCAGCATGCTGGCCAGTCGTGATCAATGGCTCCCTCACCTGCTTGCCGCACGCAGCGCCAACGGCTTCGACAGGCCGGGACTGGAGCAATCTTTGCGTCTGCTGATAGAGGTGCAACTCAAGGAGGCAAGGGACAATCTCCCTGAGAGCCTGTTACGGGAACTGCCGAGATTTTTTGATTATGCCCTTTCAAATGAACCCGTTAACGCAACCGGATTAAAGGCACTTCTGGACTCGTGTGGGGGCCGGGATTGTGATTTCCTCGACCTTCCATCGACTGCCGGTTCCCTCGCCCATTGGTCAACCATGATCGACAACCTGCTGACGAAGGATGGTAAGAAATGGCGTGCCGGGGCCGGTGCCAGCATGGGCTTTCCACCCCCGTCAAAGGCCAGTGGTGCTGACAAGGTTCGTCTCAAGACATGGAAGGATGAATTCAAAGACTTGCTGGATGAACACAGGGGCAACGACCCTTTACGAGAGTCCCTCAACATGGTTCGTGCCCTGCCTGACCCGGATTATGAAGATGAGGCCTGGGAATCTCTTGAGTCCCTGATGCGTTTGATGTTGCGTGCCACCACGGAATGGAAACTGGTTATGGCTGAAACCGGTGAGGTCGATTTTGGCGAGATAGCCCAGCGTGCCATCGAAGCGCTGGGACACGAAGATGCACCCAGCGATCTGGCCTTGCGTATGGACTATCGTATACAGCACTTACTGGTCGATGAATTCCAGGACACCTCACACAGCCAGATTAGATTGCTGGAGAAACTGACTGGCGGGTGGAGTGACGGTGATGGACGCAGCCTGTTCCTGGTGGGTGACCCGATGCAGTCAATCTACCGCTTTCGAAAAGCGGAGGTCAGTTTGTTTATTGATGCATGGCGGGGCAGGCTGTTCAGGCACATCAGACTGCAGCCACTGCAATTGAGTGTTAATTTTCGTTCCACACGACCGATCGTGGAGTGGGTAAACCGAATTTTCCCGGTGGTCATGCCAGCAAAGGATAACCCTGTAATGGGTGCTGTGACCTATAGCGGTTCCACAACGCGCCCCGGTGTCAGGGGTCATGGAAGAATTACCACGGACATTCTTCCGGATCGTGACGACCCGGAAGAGGCACGCCGGGTGATCGAGGTCATCAGACAGTGCGAACCGGATGAAAGTGTGGCCATCCTGGTACGCTCACGCAACCACGCCAGTGCGATATTGAAACATCTTGATAAATTGAAGCAGGACCAGCCAGAATTCCGTTACCAGGCGATCAACTTTTTCCCATTGGGCGAAACCATGTTGATCCGGGACCTGGTTTCTTTGACCCTTGCGTTGATACAGCCTGCCGACCGTCTTGCCTGGTTGTCACTTCTGCGTGCGCCCTTTGTTGGAATTGCACTCCCCGACCTGGAAACCCTGGTTGAATACAGCCCCAGTGGAATTATCCTCGAGGCCATTGCCGGGGACTTCGGTGACGATCCGGGTGGTGTGCAAAACTCATTGAGTATGGAGGCCCGGCAACGCATGCAACGTATCGGGCCGGTACTATTGAAGGCCGTGGCTGCCAGCGGCTGCCAGCCCATTCGCACCCAGGTTGAGTGTGCCTGGCTTGAGTTGGGCGGTCCTGCCTGCCTTGAAAACAAAAGTGAACTGGAAGATGCCGCGACCTTCTTTGACCTGCTCGGCGCCCTGGAGGCAGACGGGTTGCACATTGACCGCGATACACTGGACACGCGCATGGAGAAACTGTTTGCCGAGCCGGACGCCAGTGCCAGTGCCCGGTTACAGGTACTGACCATTTATGCCGCCAAGGGCTTGGAATTCGACACGGTTATTTTACCGGGGCTCAACCGGGCCCCTGCCGGGGGCAGGAACAAGCTGCTGCACTGGTTTGAGTTACCGGGTGAGAATCAAATGGTACTGTCACCGATGCGCAGCACCGCCGAAAAGGAGAAACAGAAAAATTCGGGTGACCTGATCCAGTTCATCTCCGCCATTGAGAAGCAACGGCAGCGTTTGGAGGACGGACGATTACTGTATGTGGCTGCTACCCGCGCGATTCATAGTCTGCACCTGTTCGCAGCCATCAGACCAAACGCAAAAGATGAGATAGAGGCAAACAGGAACAGCTTGTTGGGCGGGTTGTGGCCCGCGGTAAAAGACCGGCAGGCACCACTGATCAGGCAGGCGGCCGAAGAACTGCGGGTGCTGGATCTATCCATTGATCAGCATGAATCTGGTATGGACAATCCACCGGAATTCCACCGCAAGCTGGCTCCTGACTGGGTCATCCCGGCACCTCCGGAATCTGTAGTCCAATCCCAACCGGTATTATCGGAAGCACGGGATTATATTGAATTCAGCTGGGCCGGTGAGGAAGCCCGTCTGACAGGAAACCTGGTTCACCGGTTGCTGCAGTTGATAGCAGAGCAGGGGATCGAGTCCTGGAACGCGTACGGTGGTATCGACAGCTGCAAGAACTGGTGCTACCAGCAATTGCTCAAAGATGGTGTTGGAAGACAGGGGGCCGCGGAAATTCTGGAGCGTGTGCAACAGGCGGTCAGCAATTGCCTGGCTTCGGAACGCGGCAGGTGGATTCTTCACAACCATGAAGATGCCCGTTGTGAACTCGCCATAACCGCGGTGCTCGATGACAGAGCCAGGAACCTGGTACTTGATCGCAGCTTTGTTGATAAAGACGTCCGCTGGATCATCGATTACAAAACCTCAAGCCACAGTGGTGGTGATATTGATGGATTTCTGGAAAACGAATCAAAGCGCTATCGCGGCCAGATGCAACGTTACAAAAAGGCTGTGGCCATTACAGAGACCCTCCCGATAGAAACCGCACTGTATTACCCCCTGCTTGATCGGTTTTGCGTGCTTGACCTGGAATAGCCGAAGTATAGAAAAAGAATGTAAACTCCGCGACCGCAGTCAATAGAAAGCCGTCATTCCCGCGAAAGCGGGAATGACGACAGAATTTACAGCACGGTCCCGGGGCTGCAATGAGCAGATCCCGGGACCCCCCAACGTCAGCAGAGCGTTTCAAAATGCCGATATATCAGACCAGTGACGCACAACCCTCTGGTACCTGTGTCCAACGGTGGCAATCCGGTCTCCGGTAGATACCATGTAAGCGTTTAGTGTTTTGGCGTGCCCACGCAGACGATGATTACCAAGGTCCCGTTTCAAGGCCTCGCGGGACTTCTTATTGAAATAAAAGAGCTCGGCGCCCCGTTGATGATCGACCTGTCCATAAGCCGCCAGCCGGTCAACGGCCAATGAAGATATGCCCCTTTGCTGCATTCGAATGCAGGCGTGTTTGCTCAGCTTCATTGTTGCTTCCTTAATTCGCGTCCATGACCCTGTAAATGTTCAGCTATGTATTCTGTGCAACCCTGGGAAATATCATACCGGGATGGTTTCTCAACACCTGAGAATACAGTGGAAATATGCCATTCGCGTGCAAAGGCAGTACAAATTCCAGGTTTTCTGATGATGTGCGGTGGTTCGCAGGTTTTGAGAACCAGGGTGTTCATACTGTGTTGCAGCAGTGACATGACCCGCTTTGATCCGCCTTCTGCTCAAATACAATTTATTTTTGCGACAGGGATTGATATTACACTAAAATGCACTAATATACAGTTTAATGCATTCAATTCTGTTGAAGGTAGCCGGAAATGTCAAAATTATATGATTTTCAGGAGCTTGTTAACGAATCTAAGCTGCCGGAGAGAACCGTGAGGTATTACCTGGCCAAAGTGCTCAATGCTCCGGGTGGAACCCGTGGCCGCAAGGCGTTTTATTCGCAGGAGACCCTCGATCAACTGAAACTCGCGAAACAGGTGTTGATGCAACCGTACGACCCCAAACGAGGGGAAATCAAGCCATCGCTGAAGAACTTCAGACGCTGGTTGGACGATTTGTCAGCTGAAGAGATCAGCAAAATGGTCGAGATGCCTTACCGCGTCAAGCCGAGATTCAGCCTGACTACATCGGGCTCTTATGCAAAGGCTTACGTGGCTGAGGAGCAGGCTGAAATGTTGTCAGTTGATGAACCATCACAACACCGGAGTGCCGGTGGGGAGGATAAGGAAAAAACCAAGGATTCAGCAGCCCGTTACCTCAACAAGGTCATGGGACACCAACCCAGGGAAAGGGGCCGTGATCAACATTGGAACAGGATCCGATTTGGCGATGACCTCGAAATCAGGACACGCAAGCGTTTGACGCAGGCACAGAAGCGACAACTCAGACTGGCCGGAGAATTACTCCGTTCCATGCTGGAGGAGAAACAGGAATGAGCAAACGACATCAACCCCGACAACAGCCACCATTTACCATCAGGGCCCGCTGGGATCACAGTAAAGTTCCCACAGGCAGTGCGACCGAGCGGGGTTTATTGCTCGGAATCAAAGCCGAAGAGGCGGAAATATCCACCAGCAAGAAGCGACCAGCGGTCAATCTCGCCATCGTCATAGACCGCTCCGGATCAATGTCGGGAGGGCCGTTAAAGGCTGCAAAAACAGCGGCCATGGGGATCAGTCAGCGACTGCGCAAGCATGACCGTCTGTCGATCATCTGTTATGACGATGAAGTACAGGTACTCATCGACGGTGCCAGGCAGAACAGCGCAGGCCGTGCCAGTACACAGAATGCCATCCGTTCAATCAGAACCAGAGGTTGTACCAACCTCGCCGGTGGCTGGCTTGAGGGAGCACGCTGCGTAGCAGAGGTGATGGAACACAAAGGACACGGATCCGGTCACGTAATTCTGCTCTCAGACGGTCTGGCAAATCGCGGCGAAACGGATGCGGAGATATTGGCAGGACTCTCAGGTGACCTTGCCGAGCGTGGTGTAACCAGCACCTGTGTGGGTATTGGTGAGCGCTATTCGCCACTTCAGTTGGGAGCAATTGCAGATGCCGGCCAGGGTGAGATGCACCACAGCAACGAACCCGAAGAGATCATCGAAGTGCTGCTGGGTGAACTCGGTGAGGTTACCCGCCTGGTGGCGCGCAACTTCAGCGTTACCCTCGAAGTCCCACAGGGAATAAAACTCCGTCAACTGACCCGTTATCGAAGTCCTCCCGGAGGTGATAACAATGCGTACCATATCGGTAACCTGGTCGGTGGTCAGAAGCGCCATCTGGCCTTGCTGGCTGAAATCCCGGAACAGGACGATCCGGCAACGTTGCAGTTTGCCTGCACTGTCAATTGGGAGGACGCGGAAGACAACACCAGGGAGAACAGGGTCAAAAGAAAGTTCAAACTGACTGTGGTGGATCCCCGTGACTATGATAAGAAACGCCGCAACAAACGGGTAGCGCGCACCATTGCGGAAATCTGGATGGCCCGCCACGGATACGATGCCATGGTGCTGAACGAACAAGGGCGCTATGGCGAAGCGGTTGATCTGTTAGACCAGGATCTTGCCAGCTTCTCCAGTCTGATCAGGGGACTTGAAGAAGAGCGTTCCATGCTGAGAAAACGCAGGGCAGTACGCGAATCGACTTCGCGGGAGTGGAGCGGGATTTCAAAAATGGAGGCGCTATCAATGTCAGCAAAGATGATGCGAAGCAAACCGGACCACCGCAGTGCCCGCGAGGACAGCGACTGGACCGACTTTCAAAACGACTGAACCGCAATAACGGGGGCAAGCAGGCCCGGCTTCGGCCGGGCCTTTTTTTTGTACTGCAACGATCAGCAGAAATATCCGTTTGGATTGACAGGTTATGTTTATTCAGTGACCAATCGGAACTGCCTGCAATGCTTAATCGGTGGGATCCGCCCCGGTGCGTACGTCCTTACCCGGCTGAGGTAAACTGTGTCAAATTTGAGACTTCGACCTCAAATCAATTCCAGATCATTGCCGGCATCCGAATGGGAGAGGGCCATTGAAAATTACCAGTTTGAAAGTCAATGAATGGTTGACACTAGTCGCAAATATTGCCGTTGTGTGTGGCATCGTGTTTCTGGCGGTGGAAATCCGCCAGAACAATGAGCTTCGTCGATCAGAATCGCGTCAGGCTCTGGTAGCAAACGATCTGCTCTCCCTGACCCAGGGCGTCGAAAATGCAGATATTTACGTCAAACTGGTATCGAAAGAAGAAATGTCTGCTGAAGAGCAGCTTCGGCTGAGTTTCATATTTGCCCTCGACCTGAGAAACAGGGAGTTTGAGTATTTTCAGTACATCAACGGCCTGTTGGATGAGGAAACCTGGCTGGCCTACCGACACGTGATCCTCATTAATCACTCAAAAGGTCGTGGCCGCGTATGGTGGAATGAAATTGGTCGAGGCATCGTCGATCCGGAATTTGCCAACCTGGTAGACGACCTGTTGTGGGATGCCCAGCCCGATGGCACCTATGAACAAATGGCCACGTGGGCTGATAGCTGAGTCAAATCCATCACCGGCTCAACCGTTACCCGGTGATGTGCATTTTTCTGCCTGCGGTTGACCGGAGGTTGGATTTTCGCTTGTACTACAGGGTGTGGCAGGCGCTGGGGGCCACACCCCGGGGTTTCCAAAGAACACACCTGGTTGAAAATACACACTAAAAAGATTATTCGAGCCCCGACTTTCCAAACAGCTGACAGTGAAAGTTTATCAGCCGGTATTTACCTGCGTTTGCCGAAATACGAATGGACCAGAAAAGACAACCCCATTCCGGCCACCAGGATTGCCACCGACGTCTTGCCGCGGTGCGCGGTCTGGGTGGTCCAGACCTCACCATATTGAAGCCAGTAAAGTGTGTACATGGAAATCAGCCAGGGTGTAAAGGCAACGACGATCTTGAATGCTTTTTGCGTTCGTATTTTCATGGAATTCAACATGAACCGATTCTAGCATGAAATATTGGGTTAAAATTCGGAAAGCGGAGTGTTCGCAGGCTGGGTAAGGTGGGTGAGGGTCAACAAGTTGTGTCGACCTATCGGGGAGGTCGACCGCGTGCGCTCCAAATGAGAAAATGATTGGGTACGACGTGTATCTCTATGGGTATGATCAAAAAAATATGAGTATTGATTTGACAGCAGTACTGAAACACAAGGCCATCAACAAGTGGGGATTGTTCTGGTTGATTGCTGGTCCGATGTCTGTCGTGATGATCATTGCGATGATGGGTGCGGACATGTCCACCGGGGCCGGAGTGTCAGCCATGATCGGGTTTTCGGTGCGCTGGGCCGTGCCTTTCATCTTCCTGGTCGTGCCGGCATCTTCGGTTCAGATACTGTTTCCCGGACCGTTTCCCATGTGGTGGCTGCGTAACCGCAAATATATCGGAATGTGTTTTGCCGTGGCTATGGCATGGCAGGGCTCATTCATATTCATCATGTCGAACTTCTTCCGCGACTATTACTATGAAGACGTCTATCTGCTTCGCGACGAACTTGAAGGGAGCATAGGCTACATTTTCCTGACCGCCATGGTTGTCACCTCATTCCGTTTTGGTCGAAAATACCTGACCCAGAGGCAGTGGAAACTGTTGCATAAAAGCGGAGTTTATTTCCTCTGGGCCTATCCATTCAGTGTCTATTGGTGGAGCCTTTCCTATTATGGCAACCCGCCACCGATTGACTATGTGTTTTATTGGTGCGGCTTCATTGCATTCACACTGAGAATTGCCGCCTGGGGCAAGACACGTCTGAAAACATCAAAAAGAAATTCGCCGGGGAGCAGCACGCCGCTGGCACTGAGGGTATCGGGAAGTGTCATTATCGCCTTCGGTCTTGTTGTAGCCTCAACCGGTCTGCAATGGCAGAAGCCGGTTACCGCGTTCCTGACCACACCGCAGTGGTCTTCTGATCTTGTTCTGTGGTTGCCTTTCTGGCCGTTCGAACCCTACTTGTCCATTTTCATTATCGGGCTGGGTACAGCGTTGTTCACGAAGGTCCCTACCGGAAAAGAGGTTGGATACACCGCAGTTCCGGCTAATTAGGCACGCGGAAAAGGGGTCTGACCCCTTTATGCCACTAACGTAGCCATTCAACCACGCTGATACCGATAAAGCTGCCAATGGCGTAACCGAACGAACCCGCCAGCACACCGGGTATCAGCAGGTCGCGCCAACCCTTGGCAGAGGCGATCGCTGCGGCGGATGAGGGTCCACCGATACAAACCGCTGATGCCATGGCGATTTCCGCCAGGTCCAGTTTCAACAGTTTTCCCAGACCGAAAATGACCAGCAGGTGTACGACGATGATGATGCTGGCAAATACAAACAACACCGGTCCGATGCCTATCAGTTGCCAGATGTCCGCTGTGGCCCCGACACTGGCAAGAAATATAAACATCAACACATTGCCGGCTTCGCGATAGCCTGACAGCTTTGCAATCTGCAGTGGTGCCAGGGTGGCAATAACCAGGGTAAGAGCGGTCGTTACCAGTATGGCGAATTGGGATGCCCCGGCAATGTCAGCCAGAAAGGCCCCCGCAGCGGCCAGCAAAAATGCCAGTGCCAGTGCTGCGAGCAAGCCGGCAATATCGAGATCTGCAATCCGGTGCACAGCATCTGTGTGTCCGATGGGTTGTTGCTCTGCATTGTCCATATGATGCGTCGGGTAATTCCTGGCCATCCAGGCCACACCCGGCAGCAGAATGATCAGTAAAAAGTGCAGATTGGTCGCCACGTTATCAGCAGCAATGGCAGCCGCGAGCATACTGCCGTCCTGCATGCCGCTGGCCTCGGCGACTGCGGCAAAATTCAGGCTGCCACCAATGTAGGTACCGGTGAATATACCGGCCAGTTCAGCCTCGTTCGGACCCAGGTCCAGAATTGAAACACCGATGAAGACACCGGCAACAACGGCCGCGCTGCCAATGACAAAGGCGATCAGCGTCGGACCCGATTCCCGGATGATGCGTTTCAAATCGGCCTGGAACAGCAACAGCGGGATGGCAATGGGTACCAGGTAATCCCAAACCACGTCATAGACGGGTGCGGCTGTAGGAATGATTTTCAGGTTGGCCATGATGATTGCAACGGTCATCAACAGCATGACACCCGAGTATTTTCTGCCCCAGGGGTATCGCTCGCACCAGAAGCCGAAGCCTGCGAGTGCAATCAAAATTGCCCAGAGTGCAAAGTCCTGGTCCGGTCCGATTATAGGCAGGGTCATGGTGATTCATCCATTGAATGTTTGGAAGAGTTGCCCGCTGCTATCCCATACCGTGATTTTCTGTGGGACATCAGCTCAACTTAGTGCAAAGAATAAACGAACTGCCTCCGGCGGACTACAAAAAAGGCAACTCGCCGGTACCTGAATATGCATTGAAGCACTAATGCGAGCCCCCCAGAGTGGGTGGCGGACATGGGTGTTCACCCTGCAGGTTGAATACCATTTAAGCTGGGAATTTTTTGCCAATTCACCCCCAATACAGGCATCTGTTTGCTGGTGTACCCGGCTTCCAGTCATATATCGCCCAGGCGGAGTTGACAGGGAGTGAAGAAGGTCCGCAGTAACCAATGCCCCTGACGAGGCGTCAGACTTGTAAGGTCAGAGTAATAGAATGGTCACTAACTGGAGCATTCAATGGATACTCGAAACAGCAGTCTCAAACACTACCTGGCATCAGCCAGCCTTCAATCCGGCAAAATACTTGGCCTGTGCATCATCCTTTCAGCGGGTTGTGCCACACAGCAGCAAAGTGACGTACTGGATTACAACCCAACCGCAGTGGGCCCTCTGCAGTGCAAGGCAAATACGGTTAAGTACTGTAAAGTCCGTAATTTCAGCAGACTCAATAACAGTGAACAGGTGGCTTCCTGTGGTTGTGTCAATCGCATTGAATACCAGCGTGCCGTTGATTCTGCCATGAGACGAAACCTGCGGTATTAACAATTTGTCGGATCATGCAGATTGGCGCGATCGACGTGGGCATGTCCCGTGCCTATGGTGGTAATCTGCAGGTACTGGAAATCATTGACGACCACAATTTTACGGTGATCAGCGAATGATGGAATACCATGCCGTGAACCATTTTTATTCCCAATCAACCGCTGTTTGACATCATTCTGCTGTTCCGGGCCATGTGGGCAATTTGTTTGAGTGGCCATGCAACATCAGTAGTTGTTCTATACTCTGGGTATGGTCCGGTCCAAACGTACATCGCCACGCAAGCTGTCATTGTTCGCAATGATGACTGTGATGGTCATGTTGGGAGTGACCAGTATTGAGTCCCATTCCCAGGAAGAAGCCCCCGCCTGCCCTTGTTTCAGTTTCGCTGAAGTCGAGTCGATTTTCACGGCCGGTGCTCAACTGACAGCGGAACAGGGCATTAGTGATTGCAGTGCCCAGGATTACTC
This sequence comes from Lysobacterales bacterium, assembly GCA_014238945.1. Classification (GTDB taxonomy): domain Bacteria; phylum Pseudomonadota; class Gammaproteobacteria; order Xanthomonadales; family SZUA-36; genus SZUA-36. The sequence continues at coordinate 60,699 of JABAAB010000116.1, read as the reverse complement.
CGTTGAATTGTCGGCTGAGGTGATCGTCTGGGATCAAAACTACACGATGCTCGCCCAGGCCCGTGTCGAGTGGTTTGACTTTGACCCGGCCACCTGCACTTTTACCGACACGTACAGTGAGCCGGATATCGAACGCAATGAATGGTGGCCCCACCCGGCCCCGGAAGAAACGGCCAGGGCCTGTCTGGATATCATTTCAGGCGTGATTAAAAAACTGGACGAATCCGGCAAGTGCAATACCTACCCATAATGGATCACGGGGTTCATGAACGCGTAACCCTGGCGACATAACAACCCATTCCGGCATTGTGGAGCTGAAGATATGAGACCACCGGATCCTGAAACAGACTCTCAATGGACTCCTGCAGGTTCGTCCCATCTACAACAACAGCATCCACCATGTAATGTCGGTCGTCGAATGCCCGGACAGAAATAATCCGTGATGCTAAAACGTCCGGTACCGTCCCGACTTCGGGCAGTGCCCGCTCGGCATGTTCACGAACGTAGATCGCATGTGATGCCCGGAAGGGGGTTTCTGCAGACTGATGCTCATAATTCAGCAGAATCACTTGTTCACCAACTTCGGCATCGACGAGACTGACACGGCAGGGGTAGCCTGGTTTGGCGTCAACGGTTTTTCTGACCGCCCCGGCGTTTGCCAATTCTTCGGCAGACAGTTCAAAAAGCGGGGGGAACCGGGTAGCAGGCAGGGCGTGAATTTGGAATGGCATAATCGTTCCTCGAAATTGGTTGTCACAATATAGTTTCCAGCACCGGGTATGGCGACCCGATTCTTGCGCTTTGTGTGATTGTGAAAATTACGCGGATATCCGCTGTCAACCTGCCCGGATTGTCTTCACATCGTTCAACTCTTGGGTTCATCGCCGTCCTCGGCAATAATGGGAACATATTCCCGCAGAAACCGAGGATCTCATGGCAATGATTCTGATCAGCGGTGCCAATCGTGGCATTGGTCTGGAGATGGCAAGACAGTATTCCAACCGGGGTGATGAAGTGATTGGTGTGTGCCGCGTGGCCAGCGATGGTCTCAGGGCGCTGGGTCAGCGTGTTATCGAAGGCATCGATGTCACCTCTGAAGCCGACCTGCAGACCCTCTCACGAAGTCTCCGGGGAGTTACCATAGACCGCCTAATCAACAACGCGGGCATTCTCAGCCGCGAGGGTCTTGATGACCTGGACGTCGACCGTGTCTTGAGGCAGTTCGAAGTAAATGCCATGGGACCGTTGAGGCTTACCGCAGCACTGCGCGGAATGCTGGGCAAGGGCTCAAAAGTCTTCATCATCACCAGCCGCATGGGCTCAATTGACGACAATACCTCGGGCGGGTATTACGGTTACCGTATGTCGAAAGCGGCCGTAAACATCGCCGGCAAGAGCTTCTCTGTGGATTTGAAAAGCAGAGGGGTCGGTGTGTTCATGCTGCACCCCGGATATGTCGCAACAGACATGACCAACAATCATGGCGTTCCCGCCCAGCAGGCCGTCGCCGGTCTGATTGAACGCATGGACACCCTGGAACTGGAACAGACGGGAAGCTTCTGGCACCAAGAGGGCTACGAACTGCCATGGTAGTTGATTTCGTCGGCAGGGGAGAAAACATGGGTTTGCCCCAATGCTCGTCATTAGGGGGCCGGAAATAACTAAATCAATGCAAAGGTGTAGACTCCATCTCTGCCAACAGCACCCGCTGCTCGTCGATCATGCCTTCGATTCGCTCGCTCAGGGCCTGGAAACGGGTATTGTCTTCCAGGAATTCCAGGCTTCATCCCATCTCTTCTGCGACCTCAATAAACTGAACTTGATCATCAGGTGTTCAGAATGATAGGGAGAAGAATTTTCTTCCAGTTGCCTGCGGGTGGCTTCAAAGGCTTCAAAGTCACCCAGTGAAACATACAGGTTTGCCAAAACTGACAGTGTTAAGACATTGCCGGGGTCCAATTCAAGGGCTTTGCGATGGTTTCGAACTGCATTCGCCAACTGCCCCCAGTCCGCCTGGTAGTTGCCCAGCATCCCGTAACCCGAGGCGAAATCCGGGTCCCGATCCAGCAGTTTCATCATAACCTGCCTGCCTTCCTGGTTATGTTCGGCGTTTGCGCTCGCAGCACCCCACATCAATGTCCCGGCCAGGTTGGATTGAATGTTGGAAGAAAGGGGATCAAGTTCGGCAGCCCTGTATATTAACTGGAGCCTTTCATCCTTCTCATCCCTGTCCAGTTTGGTAAATGAGTACCACAGAAAAGCCTGCGCGTAATTGGGATTCAACTCGATGGCTTTTATGTAGGCAGCTTCAGCTTTATCGTGTTCGAATTTATTCCTGTAAATATTGGCCAGCGACGCATAGGCCTCGCCGAGTTGATCATTTATCGCCAGCGCCTTGTCCACCGCTTCCTGGCGCATATCCAGTTGCTGGTCACGTTCAGGGAAGTCGCCGTAAAAGTCCAGCAGGTTTATCGAATCTGCAAGGCCGACCCAGGCCAGCGCGAAGTTCGGATCAAGTTCGGTGGCGCGAGTGAATTCATCAAGGCCCTGCAACATTCCCTCTTTTTTCCGGGTTGCCATCAACTGGCGGCCGCGCAGAAAATGGTTGTAGGCTTCGAGGTTTTCGGTTGGCATTTCAAATACACGTTCACGCTCTTCGGGCGAGAGGGCTGCGTGAAGTGACCCGGCGATGCTTGCAGAGATCTCGCTTTGAATGGCGAACAGGTTTTCCGTCGTCAGTTCGCGGTCGTAAATCTCGGCCCACAGGTGCTCATCCGTGCGTGCATCGATCAGCTGCACATTGATTCGCACCTGGTTACCGGCACGCTGGACACCGCCTTCCAGGATCGTTGCTACAGACAGTTCCTTCGCGATATCGGGAATGCTCATCATGGAGCCGCGGAATTGCATCACCGAGGTGCGGGATATGACGTTCAGTTCCGAGATGCGTGACAGGCGGGTCAGTAACTCGTCGTGCATGCCATCGGTAAAAAACAGATCTTCATCCAGATTGCTGCGGTTGTCGAAGGGCAGCACCGCAACCGACTTGTCATTCATCATGCCCAGCAACGCCTCTTCACGCAGCTGCTCGATGGCCGCTTCGGCTGCGGCTTCACCAACAGCCACATCGCGCTGCGGGTCGAGCACAAACTTGTCAAACGTGAAGTAGCCCAAAGCCAGCGCCAGCATGACCATGATCATACGATCTAGCTTTTTGCTGGATTTTGGTGTGGCGGGTTTCGCAGGACCGACTTCGCTTTCCCTTATCAGGCCTTCAGCTGTAAATTCGAAAACCCAGGAAAAAATCAGTGTCGGGATGAACCCAATAGCCAGGATAGTGACCACCATTCTCGCCGGTGCATCTCCGAAACCGTACAGCGGGAAAATGGTTTCAGCGACCTGGATCAACAGCCATGAAGTGACCACATAAGCCGCGCCGACTTTCAGGACACTTCGACGCTTCAGCTGATTGAATAAGGACATGTGAACTTGCCTGGTGGTCAGCCATGTGAATCAGGGTAGCCGTTGTCACAGGGCTTGCCAACTCTTTCGGGTGGCAAAGCACCGGGTTGTAGCTCAATGAAAGCCTGTAAAGTATGGTGGAGTCAACTCAATGGTTCTGGATTGCTCAGGCGATCCTGGACCAAATCTCGGTCAAGGATTGAACCCGTTCAAAAACGAGGCCAGGTTGTCACCGAGCTCATCGCACAGATAACCACCTTCCTGCACCATCAGTGTGGGTAGCGGCAGAGCCGAGGCGATGGCGGTACTGATCCGGCCATATCCTTCGGTGGTAATTGCAAGTCCGGCAAAAGGATCACCCTCAAAGGCATCCAGACCCAGTGCAATCACCAGTGCTTCGGGTTCAAATTCCCTGATTTGTTCCAGTGCGGTGTCAAGTGAAGCCAGGAACTCATCATCGCCTGACCCACGGGGCAATGGCAGATTCAGGTTAAACCCCAGGCCCTTGCCCTCACCGCTTTCATTGGCGTAGCCCCAGAAAAACGGATAAAAACGGTGCGGGTCGGCATGGAGGGAAACCGTCAACACATCATTTCGTTGGTAAAAAATCTCCTGGGTCCCGTTACCGTGGTGCAAGTCCACATCAAGAATGGCTACGCGGGAAAACTTTTCGCGTAACAGCTGCGTGGCTATGGCGGTATTGTTCAGGAAGCAGAATCCACCGGCGATTTCAGTGAAGGCGTGATGCCCGGGTGGTCGGCACAGGGCATACGCGGTGTTGTCTCCCGTCAAAATTAACTTTGCAGCATGGATGGCGGTGAAGGCACTCCAGCAGCTGCTGTGCCAGCTGTTGTCATCGATTGGGCATGCCAGATCTGCCATGTGGAAGCCCGCCTGGGCTACTACCGAGGCGGGATAGCCATCGGTTCTTGCCGTGGGATGTATATTGGGCAAGACGCTGGGTGAACCACCCTTGACTCGTGACCAGCGGGTATGGGCGTTTTGCAGGAACTCGAGATACCGGGCACTGTGTATTCTGGCTATGTCATCCAGTCCACAATCATCTGGTTCTATTATGGTGCAACCTGCCTGCCGGGCGCCAGCCAGCAATCGATCACACCGTGCCGGTTTTTCCGGATTGGGTTGCATGACGCCATTGACCAGGAATTGTTCAGGGTAGTGGAGTTTCTGCTCGCTGGAATAGACAGCTCTCACATGCGTGTCTCCATCATCATTGACCCTGTCTCACAGTCGCGCTGAGAAAGCGGCACTGGCGGCCGGGTTGGCAGAGATTACAAGGGTTTGGCTCTGGGCTACGGTCCACGGCTTTTTCCTGAGTGGGCACCAGGCCCAGGGTAAGAAATTGACGATTCTAATTTGCTTTATTTGGGGGCAGACCAGAGAATGATAGCACAGGCCCGGCACCTGATATGGCCGGTGTTGAAAGGCAATGCAGGCATATTCATGGGCAGAAAAATCATCATCACCTGTGCGGTTACAGGCTCAATTCATACCCCGACCATGAGCCCTTTCCTGCCCATCACGGGCGATGATATTGCGCAGGCCTCCATTGCCGCCGCCGAAGCCGGCGCAGCCATCATCCACCTGCATGCACGTCATCCGGAGACGGGTTTTCCGAGTGCGGACCCGAATCATTTCATGGACTTTTTGCCCAAGATAAAAGGCCGTTGCGATGCGGTGCTCAATATTTCCACTGGTGGCAGTTCGGTGATGACCCTGGATGAGAGACTGGCCCCGGCGCGTGCAGTCAAACCCGAGATGTGTTCGTTGAATATGGGGTCCATGAATTTCGGTATTTTTCCACTGAAGGAACGTTACACCGAATGGAAGCATGACTGGGAGCCAAAGCTGTTGGATGCCAGCCGCGGCAACCTGTTTCGTAATACCTTTGAAGATATCGAGGTGATATTGAGCGAACTGGGTAAGACTGATGGTGCACGCTTCGAGTTCGAGTGCTACGACATCGGGCATATAGAAACCCTGGCGTATTACCTGAACAAAGGCCTGGTCAAGCCACCGCTGTACGTGCAATTCGTGCTGGGTGTATTGGGTGGTATCGGCGCGTCTCCCGAAAACCTGGGCGCCATGAAGGCCAGCGCAGACCGCTTGCTGGGTGATACCTACAGTTTCTCGGTGCTGGGTGCCGGTGCCATGCAAATGCGTCTGGCCACCGCCGGTGCCATCCTCGGTGGCAATGTCCGCGTGGGTCTGGAAGACAACCTGACCATCAGTGCCGGTACACTGGCGCGCAGCAATGCCGAGCAGGTGACCAAAATTCGAACCATACTTGAAGAGCTGGGGTTTGATATAGCAAGCGCCGGTGAATGCCGCGAATTGCTGGCCACCAAGGGCAGTGGACAGGTCGCGTTTTGAATACAAAAAACAACATCGGTATCAGGCGTGCCCGCGCTGAGGATGCGCCACAGGTGCACCGCATGCTGGTTGATCTTGCGGCATCAATGGGTGAGCCGAATGAAATCAAGGCAACCGTTCAGGATATTGAACGTGACGGTTTCGGGAATCCGTCGTATTTTGAAACGGCTCTGGGCTTTGATGGTGATGAAGCCGTGGGTCTGGTGATCTGGTTTCGTGAATACTCCACCTGGTTTGGCAAGCCCGGTGTCTATGTGCAGGATTTGTATGTTGCGGATCACTTGCGTGGGACGGGTCTGGGTCGGGACTTGTTATGGACAGTTCGTGATTGGGCGAGGGAGTGGGGCAGCGGCTATGTAAAGCTCGCGGTGTACGGTAAAAACCCGTCAGCGATTGCGTTCTACCAACACCTGGGTTTTAAATTAAGCGAAGGCGAGCAACCCATGATGTTGCGGGAACAAGAGATTCTGTGACCAGCACACAGCACGGGGCCATGGAATTCAGCGTTCCACCCGCGGATCTCGATGAAGTACGCGCCTACCGGCTGAGGCGGGTCCGGGCCGAACTGGTACGGCGTGATTATGCCGCCATCCTGCTATTTGATCCGATCAATACCCGCTACGCCACCGATGTGACCAATATGCAGCTCTGGTCGATGCACAATGAGCAACGATACGTACTGGTGACTGCCGAGGGTCCGGTGGTTCTGTTTGAAGGTGAGTCTGCGCAACACCTGTGTGAAGACATACCGACCATTGACGAGGTCAGGCACTCCACCGCCTGGTACTACTTTGCGGCGGGCGACCGCCAGGCGGAAATGGCCACGCGATGGGCAGCGGAGATAGCTGACCTGGTGCGGTTGCATGGTGGCCGAAACAATCGCCTGGCCGTGGACAAAGCGGGATACCCGGGTTTGCACGAATTAAAAAAACAGGACATGTCGCTGTTTGACGGGTTTCCCGTCATGGAGCAGGCCCGCGAGATCAAATCCCCGGGGGAAATCAGCCTGATGCGTTGTGCCATCGGTGTTTGCGAAGCTGGTATTTCTGCCATGCACGAGGCACTCATCCCCGGAATTACCGAAAACCAGTTGTGGGCCAAACTACACGAGACAAATATTGCGCTCGGTGGGGAGTGGATTGAGACTCGTCTGCTGACATCAGGGCCGAGAACCAACCCCTGGTACCAGGAGTGTTCACACCGCGTGATCGAACAGGGTGACCTGGTCAGCTTCGATACCGACCTGATAGGTCCCTATGGATATTGTGCCGACATTTCCCGCACCTGGGTCTGTGTGGATCAACCGACCCGTGAACAAAGCCAACTGCATTCCCTGGCGCTCGAAGAGATCACCCACAATATCGCCCTGCTCAAACCCGGGCTTTCCCTGCGTGAACTGGCAGAGCGTGCCTGGCCCATTCCCGATCAATATCAGGCCAACCATTATTCCTGTATTGGCCATGGAGTGGGACTGGCCGACGAGTACCCTTCGCTGACCCATCTGCAGGACTTCGACAGGACCGGTTATGACGATACGCTCAAAGCGGGCACTGTTGTTTGCATGGAATCCTATATTGGGGAAGAGGGTGGCACCCAGGGTGTCAAGCTTGAAGAACAGGTTTTGTTGACCTTAGACGGAGTTGAAATTCTGTCGACGTATCCAACGGATCTGTAGTGTCTTCCGACCCACAATCACCCTTCTCTATTCCGTCCCAAACCCTGGCTTTTCCAGGGTTTGACGTTTACCGGGAAATCGATCAGGCCCTGATCCGGACATCGGCAAACCAGATGTCCTGCCAGCGATCGATTTTGTCATTGGCTGGCAACCGTTGTGGTGAAACTGTGACTTCCCCTCCAAAGTGTGCATTGTCCACTGACCGACTATTCACGGCGGCGTAGATTCGACCCTGCACTGAATGGCAGACCGCCACCAGTACACCACATATCTGACAAATCAGGAGCTCGGCATGGCCACTGCCCTGGCGGTACCTGGCCAGGTCATTGTTTTCCCGGATAGGTATGTCCAGATTGCCCAGGTTATCAGAAACACAGGCAGCACCATGTTTGAGGCAGAACGTACAGTCACAAGCCCTGGGATTGTGCGTGGACAGCGGGTTTCCCGTCTCCATTGCAAATGAAATATTGCCGCAATGACATCCACCTGATGATTGATGTGTCTTCATTCTCACCTGTTCCTGGATTCCTTAATTCTGTATGTCCGGGACCGTGGTTGCAAAGGTCACTGTGTCGGAACAAAATCCTCCAGCACCGCCTTGCGTAACAGGTCCGGTGGTAAAAGACCCTGTTCCAGGACAAAGTCATGAAACTTGCGCTGATTGAAACGATCGCCGAGTTCCATTTCCACCTCGGTGCGCAGACGTTGAAGATTCCGGTAGCCGTAGTAATACGAGGTGGCCTGGCCGGGGGAGCGGAATGCATAACGGTCGGCTTCAGAACTGGCCATGGCATGGGACAGGCCGATCTGGTTGATCATGAAGTTGATCGCTTCTTCCGGTGTCATTAAGCCGAGGTTGACCATCGGGTCCATGAACATACGGGCAGCTCGTTGCAGACGTGCGAACAAGGTGAACAATTGTCCTTCCAGCGGCAGGTATTCGAGCATGATCGCCTCCGAATAAAGCCCCCAACCTTCGACATTGGCACTATTGAACGCGTAAGTCGTGCGTGCCAGGGATGTACCATTTTCGACCAGTGACGCGAACTGCAATTCGTGGCCTGGACGGGCTTCGTGAACGGTCATGGCCCAGGTCATTGCATCGTGGCTCCAGTCATCCATCTGGCTGTCTTCACCTGCCGCCGGGTTGTTCTGCACCAGTACAAACTCACCGTACTGGCCAGTGTTGCCAATCAGTTGGGGCGGGCTCATAAAGGGTGCCGGTATGCTGGCAGATTCTGCCTCGGTGGCCAAGCGTATGGATGCGTCCCGGTCGGGCAGGGTGATGACATCGTGTGTGCGAATCATGTCCTCTATGGCGGCCAGGCGTTGCATGTAGACATCAAGTATTTCGTCCTGCGGAATCTGGTTCTTTTTCAGTTCCTTCATCACGTACATCAGATCGCCGTTTTCCCAGCCCCTGGCATCGGCGATCTGGCGGGCGACCGAGCGCATCTGACCCTTGATCTCCTGGAAACCGAATTGTGCGTCACGTATCAGGTCCTCGGGTGCTGCTCTTACCCCGAAGTTCTTCAAATTGTCCGCATACAATTCAGGGGGTAGACGGTGGTCTTCACGCGCTCTCGGCAGCATCTCACTGCGCAGCCATTGCGCATAGTCATCAAGTTGGCCCTGCAACACACCAAGGTCATCTTCCCAGCCGTCCAGTCCAGATGCAGAAAAAAGTCCTTCCAGTCCACCGGCAAAGCGTTTGACATTATCCAGGTCCCGCTCCATCTCGCCCTTGTAGGGTCCCAGCAAGCCGGGCTCCGTAAAGCGTTCGGTGGTACGCGCCTTCGCCAATTCCGTCAGTGGCTGGTGACCCTCAGCGCTGCCCGTGTACTTCTTCAGTCTGACCAGTGCAGCCGGGTATCGGCCGGGGTCCGCACGTGGATCCAGCAGTGCACGAAAGCCGAAGAACAGGCTCTGGGAAAGATTGTAATAGGGCAGAAGATATTTTCGATTGAGTTGTGCAGAAAGGATACTGTCCTCAAGTGACTGTTGCAGAATTTGCAGATCCTGTATGACCTTTGGGTTTTCAGCGGTACGCAGCCATTCCTGCGTCATTTTCACCAATTCCCGGTTCTGTGCAGTGGTGCGCTCAAACAGTCGCGGCCCGAGATCAAGGACCAGTTCATCGTATTCACTGAGCCCAAGACTGGATCCGGATTCCGGCTGAAATTGAACCTGGGCATTGAGTACGACCTCGGTGTGCCGGTTGCTTTCTTCGACCCAGTCCTGAGCGATTAATGGGCTGTTTAACATCAGAAAAAAAGTACCGCCGAGCAAGATTCTTGAGAAGAGCTTCATATGATTTCCTGTAGGGATTGTTTTAACCGGCCACGCTAAATCAACCCTCCAGCCAAGACCAGAGGCAAAAGTAATGTAGCCAGGAAAAAAGCCCGGGTCAGGAATCCAGTTCCTTCAATAGTTTTTCACACTGTACAAGCCGTGCTTTCAGTCGGGGTCTTCTTCGGCGCAGTATTAATCCTACGATAGTGACCACCAAAATGGTCAGCGCGGTATACAGCAGCATAAAATCAACGGCTCCGAGTAAGCCGGCGATTTCCAAAAGCCACAACAACAGGACAAACCCGGCGAGACCCCAGCAATGGGCTTTCATGATGCGCAGAACTTTCAGACTGGTCAGCAGGTTCCTGTGTTCGGCCTGGAGATAGCCTGTTGGGCTTTGTTCTTCCAGATGGAGATTGCTCCGTTGAGTCATGAAACTCCAGATGAACATGCCGGGTATTACCAGCACCAATACCCCGGCAGTCAACCAGGCCAAAAGACCGCCCTGTTGCAGCATGTAAAGACCGGCATAGATGCAACTCATGGTGGTCAGTAATTCCAGCACGATCCACAGCAGGGACAGGGTTCTCCTGCGTCTCACCCGGGTCTTCAAGCGCTCAAACCGGTCGTCTTGAGGGTCAATGGCAATGCTTTGCCAGTGGTCTTTCATCTCATTGAGAAAGGCATCACTCATGCTTCAGGTACTCTGTTAATTGGGTCCTGGCCCGGTTCACGCGGGCACCGACATTGGACACGCTGATATCAAGTATCTCGGCGATCTCCTGGTAAGACATATCTTCCAGCAGCAGGGAAATCACCTGGTGGTAACGCAGTGGCAACTGCCTGATCGCAGTGAGCAGTGTTTCCTGGCTTTCGGAATTCATCAGGTGGGATTCCGGTGGATTCGTGGGTGCTGATAACCGACGGTAAGATAAGCGCTGTCGGTAGCGGTCAGTGGCCGGAGCTTGTAATACAGCACAGTGATTCAATCAACATCCAGGATATGGAAGGCAGCTACGCGCTGCCGGGGCTGATCGACACCCATGCACATGTAACACTCGGACCCGTGGCCTGGAAGAAAACCCGGGGCCGTCTCGGGGTGGGGGTTGAATATGACCCTGAAATAACCCGTCAGAATTCCGAGACCCTGCTGCGCTACGGTGTCACGACCATTCGCAATCCTGGTGGTGACACCGGTCGCAACGTGGCCTATCGCAAGCGTGCTGAAAATGGACTGCCGAACACACTGAACACACTGACCGCAGGCCTGGTGATCGAGAACACCGAGTTTGCGGGCTTGACCGAGAGCCCTACCCCCGAGCGGTCGATTGAATCCGTGGTGGAAGATCAGTTCAATGCCGGTGTGGACTACGTCAAGTTCTACCACTCCCTGTCAGCCGACCAGCTCTCACGCGGAATCGCCAAAGCGCAGGACCTGGGTATACGCAGCATCGTACATACCGGTCACCTGAGCTGGACCGAGGCAGCGGAATTGGGGGTGGATTCCATCGTGCACATGATGCCGATCAGCCCGGAACTGCTTACAAAAGAGGCACGAATACAGTATCTGCAACAGGCCCGTCCCGGTCCGTATGGATTTTTCGAGTGGTTTGAGCATGTTGATCTGAACAGTAACGAGATCAGGGAAATGATCGCGGCCATGGTACGCCACCAGGTGCACCTGGATGCCACCCTGGTGGCCTTCGAAGCGGCGTTCTGGGGTGACCATGAGCACATCACTGAAAACCCCGCATTATCAGAAGTCCACCCGGCGATGGTTGACAGCTGGCGCAGCGCTTTTCGATTTGATATCGGCTGGAAAGAGGACGACTACAAGCGCGCTCGCGCCGTGTGGCCGAAGGTCCTGGAACTGACCCGGCAGATGCACGAGTCCGGTGTACCGATGAGCCTGGGTACCGATCTGGGTAACCCCTGGGTGGTACCCGGCAGAAGTCTGCATCGCGAGATGCGGCTGCACGCCGATGCGGGTATTTCGAATTGGGCGGTGCTGCGCATGGCCACATCCGGTGCCGCAAAGATACTGGGGCTGGATCACCAGGCCGGACGAATCGTCCCCGGTCTGCAGGCCGACATTCTGTTTCTGAACAGCAATCCGCTTGATGACATCCGCAATACGCTGGATATCGCAGGCGTGGTGCACAACGGCCAGCCACTTGCTGCCACCGGCAAATTTTAAAACCAACAATTTTTACCAAAGGAGAAATACCATGAAACCATTGAGCAGATCTGTATTTACTATTATTGCCACTTTTTTTTTGTCAACTTCAGCCATAGCCGAATCATCCGGCGAACATTCCGCTGACTGGGTCAGCCCGCAAGCCATCGTGGCAGCACTCTATGAAACGGTCAGCCTGGAACCCGGCGAGACGGGTGACTGGGACCGATTTCGCGAGTTATTTGCCGATGGTGCCCAGCTGGTCATGGCACTGCAGGGTTCCCGGATGTCCGGTCTGCTGGCCACCGATGTGGAAGGGCTGATCAGCCAAAGCGAGGCAGCCTACGCGGCCACGGGCTTTATCGAATCGGAACTAGAGCAAAGGGTGGAATCCTTTGGCCAGATGGCATCCGTGTACAGCAGTTTTGAAGTACGGCTCAAAGCCTCCGACCCCGCGCCGATGATGCGTGGCCTGAACCATTTTCAGCTGCTCAATGACGGTGAACGCTGGTATATCGTCTCAAACGTATCGGTGATTGAGAATGACAGGTGGCAACTACCTGCAGACTTTGCGCTGGCTGCCAAGTGAATTGCCTGGGGTCGTTGTACTTGTGATCCACCCGAAACGATCGGTGGTAGCATGCAAGTGGGGTGTTCACTCGCATCAACGCCCGGGTTGAAATCTCCGGAGATTGGCGCTGACTATTTAAATTATTGCTGCTGGCCAGGTTGCTCACATGGATAGAAAACCACCATCAGCTGGTGCCCGTTTGTGGCTAAATTTCCGGACCAGGTACCGCGGGGATAATACAATCTGACGCTGAGACGCTCAGACTCCTGTGATTGCCAGTCAGCCGGCCTATCGTAACTGTTCGTCCCTTGATTGGCGGCAATTATCCATGCCACAGCAGGGGACGGCATTCGTCATCCATTTCCTCATAGGTGGTGATGGTGTTGGTTGTGCTGATGATCTGCTTCTGCAGCGCATTGATTGACTTGTTGAGGTAGTGCTCGTTCTTGGCTTGCTGATTCATCAGGTCAAACTTCCACCCCTTGGCAACCATCCGGTAATGAACGACCTTCTGAAATTCAGAACTCATGGCAAGACCTAGTTCGCTGAAGTTGACGGATATCTTGGTCTCCATTGCCGCTCCAAAGCCGAGGGTTGCATTGGCCTTGAAGTCAATCTCGGTAGCACCGAAAATCGGGGCCTTGATACTGGCGGCAAATTCTGCACCGGCACCAAAAGTAACGGAGGCCGTTGCTTCCACCCCTGCAAGTTATTGACCGTCATAGCTATAGGCACACGACCCTTTCACTGAAGCCTTGAAACCGGCAAAGGCGCCCGCCTCGATTTTCGCTTCGAGCCCTTCGATCGCACTGGTCGAGAGTTTCAGCTTAAGTTTTGCCTCCGCCCCTATAAATGCACTGGCTTCTCCACCCACCTTGACCTGGTGTTTGTTTTTTGACCAGGCGACTTCACCCTTGACATCAAGTTGTGCACCGATCGCGAGTGCAGCCTGCAACTCCGCGCTAAGCCCAAGCTCTGTCAACTTGAGCTCACGGTCGCCAGACCTTACCTCATGCTCAAATCGGAAGGTCATACCACGGGGCCGTCCGGCATCATCCCCCACCTGGCCAGTTGGGTACACAAGAAAAAGCACGGTGAAGGTCTGATGGCTTCCGAAGCGTTACACGAAATGTCAAAATTTACACCCATGGCGGAAAGCCGGGCCGCTGAAAACTATGGGACGGGTTACAAGGCGCTGCTCAAGGAAGTGCTGGGATTCAGTGGCAGGCAGGTTACGGTACGGGACATGATCGGGGTGCTGTTCGACAAGGTGAATTATGACCATTGGCCTATAGAGATGCCATTAACCACCACCAACCAGCAGTTGGGGGAGGCCCTGGAAGGTTATTGCGACAGGGCCTTGGATGGTTGGTCCGGCGGTTATAATTACCGCATGGGCGGTGTTATAACCGGAGAAATGATTTCTGATTTGCGTGATCTTGCCGAAACATTGAAAAATGACGGTGATGTGCGTATGCCCCGGGTGTATCGTGAGATCCGGGTTGACGCATACACACTGGATCGCTCACTGGACAATTTTTACAATTACGTTTAAAAGAAGAGTTTTGCGGCACCTGGGAATCGACCATCAGCAGTCTGACCGGTCGGGCACCGATGGACTTTACTTCATGTCGCTAAAACCGATTCCGCCACCACCTGGTTGCTGAGTGTCCCGATATTGCTGATGGCCACCTCGATACGGTCACCCGGTTCCATCCAAATCGGTGGTATCCGCGCAGCACCAACGCCCCCGGGTGTTCCGGTGCTGATAATGTCACCCGGCTCCAGGGCGGTAAAGGTTGAACAATATTCGATAATTTCCGGTACGGAAAACCGCATATCACTGATCTCTGCCTGTTGCATGACCTTTCCATTCAATGTTGTTTCCAGCTGCATTGCTCGGGGATCACCCGCTTCGTCGGAGGTGACCATCCAAGGGCCGCAGGCACCGCTGGAGGGGAAGTTTTTTCCGGGTATATATTGGGAGCCGTGACGCTGGAAGTCCCGGATCGAACCGTCGTTCAGACAGGTGTACCCGGCAACATAGGCGAGTGCCTCAGCCGCTTTTACATAACGTGCCGGCCGCCCAATGATGACCGCCAGTTCTCCTTCAAAGTCATAGTGGGTGGAGACCGCAGGTCGGACCAGGCCCTCGCCGTGACCCACCAGACTGCCTGGATAACGTGTAAAAATTACCGGGTATGGTGGCGACTCATGACCCATTTCACGTATATGGGTCATGTAATTGATACCCACTGCAAGGATCTTTTGTGAACGGGTCACCGGTGGTGTGAAGACAAACTGCCCGGGCTGGCAGGTTCGGTCGAGGGCACCCGGGAGTTGGGATAATGCGTCGGCTGAAAGCACTGACTGCAAATCCGGGTAAAGCCGGCTGAAATCAGCGTGGGGGATTTGTAATCCATCACCACCGACATTCCCGTAAACTGCCTGTCCCTCATATATTCCACTTACCAAACGCATGAACAATCTACCTTTGTTTTTCTAATTACAATGTCAGCGAGCCCTGTGACCACCTGGATCAGGGCATTGCCGGCAGGTAGCCTTCATTTGTCAAATCCGCCATGGTCCTCTCGATCGCTCGGCGCAACCGGGGAATGATAAAGTCGACGTCCTGTTTCGACATGGTCAGTGAAGGTGACATGATATTCAGGTCGGCGGCAGGCCGCACAATGACACCCTCGGTCTCGCAATGGTTTGAGATGCGTTTGCCGATATCGACCTCCGGCGGAAAGAATTCCTTGCTCTCCTTGTCCATGACATTGACGACACACATCATAAACAAATGACCACGGATATCGCCGACAATTGGCAGGTCCAGCAGTGTGCGGAGCTGCTCTTCAAAATAGGCGCCCACTTCCCTTACATTATCGAAGATGTTTTCTCTTTCCATGATCTCGATGTTCTTCAACGCCGCAGCGCAGCTCACCGGGTGACCGGAATAGGTATAGCCACTGGCAAACCAGCGGTCCTCGTCATTGCCAAGAACCTCGTAAATACGATCTGAAAATATGGCGGCACCCAGTGGCAGGTAAGCCGAAGTCAGCCCCTTGGCGCAGCAGATGATATCCGGCTGTACATCGAACATGTCCTTGGACACAAACCAGTGGCCGAGCCGGCCAAAACCTGTAACAACCTCATCGGCGACGTAAACAATGTCGTATTTCTGACACAGTTCCCAGGTGCGGCGGTTGTAGCCTTCGGGTGGTACGATCACGCCACCTGAGCCCAGTATGGGTTCGGCAAAATAGGCGGCAATATTATCGGCACCCAGATCGAGTATCTTCTGTTCCATCTCATCAACCAGGTAGTCGCAAAATTGCGCCTCATCCAGGCCTTCGGGCGCCCGGTAGTAATTCGGCGAGGTCAGGTGGTGGATGATGTCCTCGATGTAGTTGAAGTCCGGCATACGGTCAGCTGCCTTACCGGATAGCGATGCTGCCAGGTAGGTGGTGCCATGGTATGAGTCGCGACGGCAAAGGATGTGTTTCTTCTGTGGTTTGCCACGGGCACCCTGATACATTTGTATCAGACGGAAGGCACCATCGTTTGCGGTAGAACCACCACAGGTGAAAAACACGTGATTCAGGTCACCGGGTGCCAGTTCGGCCAGTTTGGCTGAAAGGCGTGCAGCCGGTTGGTTGGACATATCGGTAAACGGGTTCGCATAGGCGAGCTTCAACACCTGTTCTGAAATGGCATCGGCCATTTCCTTTCGACCCAGGCCAATATTGGTACACCACATACCGCCGACGGCATCGAAATACCGTTTCCCATCAATATCGGTGATGTAAGCACCACTGCCCTCATCCATGATCAGGGCGCCTTCGCGGTCATAGCTGACGAAATTATGGAACGGGTGCACGTGGTGGCGCCGGTCCTGTTCCCAGACCTCTTTGTTGCTGGCACGGCGGGTGCTGCCGCCTGACGATTTGCTCATCCGGGATCTCCGTTACTTGTGGCGTAACGCATATTCTATACGCAATTTGCCCTGTACCGGTCGGTGGGCGATGACCCATCTGCTACCCGAAGGCAGCCCCGCGATTGATTTCGGGGTAAGTGATAATTGTTTTTTTGTAAATTCGGACCAACAGATATTCCCGAGAAAAGTCGACATTCCCGGCAACGGCACCATTTGTGATTCAGGTTCGGTTGAGGTACGCCCCGATGTTCTTGAGAATCTGATGTTTGAAAGCAGCTTTCAGGCAGGTGAAGGACAGCAGTCTTCAAACGGTCTGACTGCAACGCCGATCATATGTCCCTGATTTGATCAGGAAACGATAGCCTGTTCATCTTCGCGTATCTCATCGCGCCACTCGGAAAGATTTTTTTCAATGGCCCAGAAACCGGCAATCCACAGGAACTGGTCCCAGGTATAAACCCAGTGCCCCTGCCAGCCCCAGTATCCCCCATGTACCAACAGGACCGCGTAGAAAACCTTGGCAGCGCGCGTCACCAGCATCATGCGGCCACCCGTGATGTCGCGGTTTTGCAGCCATACGGCCAGTTCGATCGCCCATACCACCAGCAGCCAGACCACCACGTCGTTGAGGTCAACATAAACCAGCTTGCGTTCCAGGATGTAACCATCCGTATCGGTTACCACTGAAGGCTCGATATAGTAAAAACTGTCGTCACGGGACAGTTCACTGCAGTTGGCCTGGTCAATAAGGGTGTAGCGGTAATTCTCACCAAAGGAAATATCCTGGTCTGCCAGCTGGCACAGACTGGTCACTTCGGTGGCCTGTGTGACCTGGTGGAAATCTGTAACCGTGGAGTATCGTGCCAGAACCGTGTGGGCAAGCAATACGTAGCAAATCAGCCGGAATCCGTGAAGGGACCAACGCACGGTGGGCTTTTCGAGTTTCTCGTCCGACAGCGCATAGGTCTCCAGTTCAAACATGAACAACAGGCCAAACCAGCCGAGTTCGTCAATAGAGGTAGCAAATTCCCTGGTCCATTCCAGCAGGGAACCACCCTGGCGCAGTGTGTGCGAAGCGATATACATCTCTTCGATGAAGTAATAAAAGAAATTGACCAGCAATAGGGAATAGACCGTCCACTTGATGATCTGGCCCTTGTCCAGCCTGCGACTGGTTGCCGGATTGCCGCCCTGTAAGTGGTCGGAATTCAAATTGTGTGCGGCCTTGTATTCATAGCAGTAATCAGTTCGTTTGGATGGACTGCAGAATAATACAACATTTTCATGCCAAGTCATGGTGGGAATCAGTCGATTCTTCAAATGGAAGTACAATGTGGAGCATGGAACGTTCAAAACAACAACCCAGGTATGGGGACAGGCACCGCGATCTGCATTTCATTCAGCCGCGAGTTGCTGTTGCCGCGACAATTCTTGCCTTGTTCGTCATCTCTTACTGTGAATCATTGTTTGCTGATGTGACGATGGTGGGCACGGGTGGAACCAACGCCACGCAGCATATAGATAAGAACTACCTGATCCTGGTATCCATCGATGGTTTTCGATGGGATTACCTCGATCATTACCCAGCCCCCAACCTGGCCCGTATGGCCGCCAAAGGTGTACGGGCCGAACGCCTGGTACCGGTATTTCCGACCTTGACCTTCCCCAATCACTATTCGATTGCGACGGGTCTTTACCCGGTTAATCATGGCATTGTGGCCAATGAATTTCCCGACGATGCACTGGGAATTTGGTACCAGTTAAGCAAACGGGAGACCGTGGAGAATCGGTGGTTCTACCGTGGCGAGCCCATTTGGGTTACGGCTGAAACCCAGGGCATGGTGGCCGCATCGTTCTACTTTGTTGGAAGCGAAGCAGATATCAACGGTGTCCGTCCAACCCACTGGCGCAGCTACGACAAGAGAGTTGACGGTACCCAACGGGTGGAACAGGTTCTGGAGTGGCTGGCGGAACCTGATCAAAATCGACCCCACATGATCACCTTGTATTTCGAAGATGTGGATGACAACAGCCATTGGTACGGGGTCGGTTCAGGACAGTCCATTGAAGCGATAAAACGCGTGGACGATTATCTTGGCCAGTTGTTTGCAGGGTTGCAGGAACTCCCCCACGGTGACCGGGTGAATATCATCGTTGTGTCCGATCATGGCCAGGCGGCTTATCACCTGGACCAGGAACCCTTCGTACTGGAGGATCACGTGGACCTGGAGAACAGTGTGAGTATCGAGGGTGGTTCCTATCTGTATCTGCATTTTGATCCGGATGATCCTGAACGAGCCCGGCAAGTTGTGAACACGGTTAATGAGCAGTGGGACCATGGACGTGCCTATCTGCCAGATGAGACCCCTGCGAGTTGGCGAACGGATGGTGGTCCGCGTTACCCCGATGTCATATTGCAACCGCAAGTGGGTTACGCGGTACTGTCAGGTCTGGAAAAAGCCGGCAAGTTGAACGCCGGTGATCATGGTTGGGCACCCGAAGCACCCGCTATGCACGGCATATTTATCGCCAGTGGACCGGATATCAAGCCAGGAGTTTCACTCGGACCGGTAAACAGCATTGATGTCTATCCCCTGATGATATCCATACTGGGTCTCACCGTTCCCGAGAAGCAGGATGGGAACTTTGATGTGTTGCGTGGGCTTATTTATTCTGATGGTCAATAGCCACGCGGATATCGGGACGATAGTGGTGAGCGGAAAGTAAATCATGATTTGCTCAATCAGACCACAAAACCGGTCTGACAACAGGTATCATGCATGCTCCGTAAATTACCCAGGTCTGGCATGTGTTCGTATTAACCAAGCTCAACAAGCTGATTTATATTGGTTTGCTGAGCACGCTGATGTTCGCCTTCATTCCCTCCAACTCCCTTGCCGGGGGCGGGTTGGTGCTGAAAGATGATATCTGTATTCTCTGGATTGATTTTTATTCCTCACATTTTACTGCTTACCAGCCTGCGTCCAGTGGCAATACCCAATTCTGTCGTGATCTGCCCGATACCGGCGAAACCATCCTCGTGCTGGATTACCTGCACCAGAGCCTCAAGCTGGTACCGGTAAGTTTCCGAATCATCCGCAATGTGACCGGCCAGGGCAGTTTCGTCAAATTGAAACATGTTGAGGCACTGGGAGACCTGGAACAGCACACGGTTTTCTATCAACCTCCCGTGGTGCGTGAGAGTGCGTCTTTGACGTTGGAGTTTGATCTGAAAGATAGAGGTGAATATATCGGCATCATGAGTGCGGGTCATCCCAGCAATGACACCCTGTACACAGCGGTATTTGCATTCGAAGTGGGTGCACCGAAGTATGATTTTTTGTATTACCTGGTGCCACTTCTTGCAGCAGGCGTATATTTCTACCGGCGTAAAAAAGCCGTGGCTGCGGGGACCACAACACCGGTGAGACAGGCGGCTGGATGAACAGACGCTGGCTATTTCTGTCAGCCCTGCTGGTTGCGTTGCTGGCCTGCCCGCCCCAATGGTATCCAATGTCGGTACGGATGACGTTAACCCAGTGGTTTGGTGCTTCCAGTTACCGTGCACTGCCCGAATCTGTGCAATCGGTGCCCAGTCAATCGGAATCGGCCTGTCCGCGGGATCCGGAAGGCTGGCGCAAACAGCAATTAATCGAGGGCGTTGATATCGGGGCAGTAGCACCCTGTGTTGCCGACAATCCACATGCCGTAGCGGCATTTGTACGTGGCACCAACAATATTTCACAAACCACCCTGCTCAAAAGCGGCCTGGCGGCTGATGCCGTGGAAAAGGGCCGTGACCTGGATGGTGATGGAGATCCGGATGAAATCCACATCCGCCTGGAAGTGGCGGAGCTGAACGGGGGATCCGCCCTGGTATCTGGTCCGGTTACCCGTTATTCCATAGCCCCGGGTATCCTGCCCGGGTTGTGGGTATTTGCTCCAAAGCTGGTTGGAATGGCGGTGGAAAATCTCGAATCCAACCAGGCCAGACCGTCGTTGCGTCTGCCATCGCCCGCCATTCGTATCGAGCAGGGTGACCGGGTGCGTATCACCCTGGAAAATACCCATTACATGCCACACACACTTCATCTGCATGGCGCGGACCACGGCTTTGTTGATGCGGGTGGTGAAGGTAACGACGGGGTACCGTTCAGCAGTGAATTGCCGGTGATGCCGGGTGAGGCACGCACGTATGAACTGCAGCCAAGACAGACCGGTACCATGTTTTACCACTGCCACGTCCAACCCCAGGTCCACGTAATGATGGGTTTGCAGGGTCTGTTCATCATCGAGGAAAACCGCGCTGACAACTGGGTTCAGACGATGAACATTGGTGCCGGACAGGTGCGGGCGCCTTCAAGGTCTCTGCTCGAAGACTACGACCAGGAATACGATTTGCATTACCTCGATCTCGACAGGCAACTGGGTGAACGGGTGCGGGAAAGCAACGACCCCCGACTGATCACCCGCTCCATGCACCGTGACTACGATATTACCGATGCAAGCCCGGATTACTTCACCCTCAATGGCCGCTCTTTTCCGTACACCTTCAGGGAGTCGCTGGTGACGGGGCAGGATAATGAAAACATCAGGCTCAGGGTGGTCAATGGTGGTGCCAAGGGCATCGCCCTGCACACCCACGGGCACAAGTTCACCGTCACACACCGTGACGGGGTGGACCTGCCGGAAGAAACCCAGGCGCCCCAGGACGTGGTCTGGCTGGCTACCTCCCAACGGGTCGACCTGGCGCTGGTGCTACGCAATGACGGATTGCACGCCTATGGTCCTGGAATCTGGCCTTTTCACGACCACCAGTACGCGGGTATCACCACGGACGGAATCGGGCCCGGTGGTAACATCAGCGCGATCGTCTACCGGGAATACCTGGATGACAACGGCTGGCCCAGGACCCGCGGTGTTTCCTGGGACAAGTACTTTACCGGGGCGTACTACCGGAAAGAAGTACCGGTGTGGGAGAGCTACGCGCCGGGATTGTTTTCAGACACCGATGTTGACCGGCTGATGTTGCTACGTGTGATAATTTTGACCATGGCAGTTGGCGTCATGCTGGCGATAGCAGCCGCTTTCCTGTTCAGACGCGGCCGTTGATGGCGATGATTCCCCGTCGTTTGCTCGCCCTTGGTCTGCTACTGGTTCCCCTGATGATCCAGTCTCAGGAGAAAGTGGACCATGGCGGACACGGAACGCATCAAATGGCAGTGGAACCGGGTGGTGTGGTCATGAATGAAAACCACGACACGCTACCCCGTGACTGCGTCGAAATTAGCCGCGATCACCAGATAACCATCCACGCCGGTCGTAACTATGGCGGCGATGAGCCCGGTGTGATTTTTGCCATGAGCCAGCCTGAGGTCCGGGTGGAGCCCTGCAGTCGGGTACAACTTACCTTTATCAACGAGGATGATGTACGTCACCAGTGGATGGTGCACGGTCTGCCCAGGTACCTGTACCCGGCCGGGATGTTTCATATTGAAGCCTCGGGGGGGCACAGCAAGACGGGTACCTTCATTGTGCCCGGTGATAACCAGACTTACCTGATCCACTGTGACATGGCACAGCATATGGAAATGGGTATGCGGGGACAGTTGGTGGTCGGCAAAGGAAGTGGTGACCTGTGGGGAGTGCCGGGTGTCAGTGACTCCTTTTATCGTCACAGCTATCTGCCTGGCTATACCCTGTTGCTGGTGGTCCTGCTGCTGGTTTGTTCTTTTGCTGTAGCAACCTGGTTGCTTTCCGAGCAATAGGTCTGTTGGCGGCAACCGGGTTTGATTCGAGCCCTTGTGGTCAAGCCAGTATCGGGCGGTCGTATGCTACGATTGTGACTGGCGAAAGTAGACCCAAAGCCGCCGGACGCAACCGTGACCCGGCAGTTCTTACAGGGGATTGCCTTGATTGAAGCAGGATTAAATTTAATTGTGTTTTCCGACCTGGAAAAACTGCCTCAATCTGATCTTCCATAGTTAATTCGCCATCGTCTGCGCATGGCCGGGAACAACCGTTCACATCTTCGAAATTCACACCTGGTGACCCCCCGCGTTCCAGGCGAAAAACGACGTTCAAAAGACCACAGACATGGATACGCCAGCACCTGATGATTACTGGCACTACCAGTACTTTGTTAACGGATGAAAATCGTATACGACTGGATTGCATAAATCCAAAAAATTGATGGGTGCCTCTGAAGACCTTTCCCGGCGGGTTTCGTGCCTATAGGCAGAGTTGATGTGCAAACATGGCTGAAGTGTAATCAGGACGGCATTAGAGGTGTGGCTGGCCGAATGCTATCGGCAAGTACTGCAAAAACGGAGAATTTCTTTTCTGTATTTCTGGTACCAGCGGTTTCCGGTCCGGCCCATGACCGCAATGCAGGATTGTCCTGTGAGTCAATTCACTGCACGATAAAAGGATATTATCACCATGATGAAAGGCCACTGTGAGTGCGGGAGAGTCGAATACCAGGTTGATGGTAAACTGGTTGATTTCTGTCACTGCCATTGTTCAATTTGCCGACGGTTACACGGTGCCGTCTTTACCACTTGGGGTGGTGTTAAACGGGATGAATTCAGTTTTACCCTGGGTGAAGACGAGTTGAAGTCCTACGCTTTCTCGGACAAGGCAGACAGCCTGTTCTGTGGTTTTTGCGGATCAAGACTGATGGTTGATTACAAGCCAGACGCTGATATGCTTTACATTGCGCTCGGTGCCGTAGCTGGCGATGTGGACCACCCACTGGGTTTTCACCAGTTTGTCGGCTCAAAGGCTCCCTGGTTTGAGATCACCGATACACTGCCACAATTTGAAGGATGGCCGGACGAGGATTGATTAGACAAGTGGCAGACTATGACACAATTATCATTGGCGCCGGGCATAATGGCCTGGTCTGTGCCAGCTACCTGGCGGCCGCAGGTCAGCGGGTGCTGGTACTTGAAGCCTCGGATGAAGTTGGCGGTCTGGCAGCCAGTCGTGAATTTCATGGCGGTTTCAGGGCGGCCGTTGCTCATTCGGTAAATCACTTCCCAAAAACAATCATCAAGGATCTGCGGCTCAAGAGCCACGGCCTCGAATCAGTGGGGGCCTTGCCAGTGGTCGGCCTGTCACCGGATGGCAGGCATATTGTTTTAGCAGCGGGTGAATTGTCAGGTGTAAGTGCTGATGACCGTCAGTCATTTAAAGAGTACACCGGGCAAATGCAGAGGTTCGCAAGGGCACTGGAACCATTCTGGCTCAAGACCATTCCACGTGTCGGGCAGAATTCGATCTCGGAATGGTTGACCTTTGGTCATATCGGGCTCAATTTACGTCGCCTGGGCAAGACAGAAATGCGCGAGTTTCTGCGTGTGTTTTCCCTGCCCATACGCGACCTGATGGACGAGAACTTCGACTCGGACGTTTTAAAAGCAATGTTGGGCTGGGATGGCCTGGTTGGGTCCAAAATGGCGCCACGGTCACCGAATAACGCGATATTGGCCCTGTTGTACCGAATGGCGGGTGGAGCATCCACTGGCAGTGTCAGTGACCTGGTAAATGCCTTACGGGCATCGGCCACATCGGCAGGCGCGGAGATTCGCACTGGTACGAGGATAGAGCGTATTCCAGTGAGCGCCAGTGAATCGGGACTACAGGTCATGGGCGTGCAGCTTGTCGATGGAGCAGTGATCGAGGCGGACCGGGTGGTTTCATCGGCCGATCCACAGACCACGTTTTTGAGGCTGGTGGGCGTTGAAAAACTCGAGATAGGATTTACCAATCGCATCAAGCGTCTGCGTTGCAAAGGCTACGTTGCAAAATTGCACCTGGCACTGAGTGGTCCTCCAGAATTTGAAGGCGTGGAGGACACACACGGACGAATGATAATAGCCCCGGAACTCGATGCCCTCGAATTTGCATTCGATGATGCCAAGTACGGCGAATGGTCCGGAAGTCCGGTTATGGAGATCACCTTGCCCAGTGTGCATGACGCGTCGCTGGCACCGTCCGGCCAGCACGTGCTGTCGGCCCATGTCATGTATGTACCCTACGATCTGAAGGGCGGCTGGAACGAGGCTGCCCGTGAGTCATTGGGCGAATGCATCATCGCTGCCATCGAAACCTACGCTCCCGGAATTCGACGGCTCATAGTCGGCCGAGAACTGCTGACACCGGTTGATCTTGAACGTGACCATGGTGTCACGGGTGGGCATTGGCACCACACCGAGATGGCGCTGGACCAGATGCTGATGATGCGTCCCACCTACGAGGCCGCTCAATATGCAACACCGATTCCTGGTTTGTACCTGTGCGGAGCAGGCTGCCACCCGGGTGGGGATCTGACAGGCGCACCCGGACACAATGCCGCACTTGAGATTCTGAAATGAAGCGCTATGACGCCATCATAATCGGAGCCGGTCACAATGGCCTGACCAATGCCGCTTACCTGGCCCGCGCCGGGTTGGACGTGGTGGTGGTAGAGAAAAACGATTATATAGGCGGTGCCGCAGTATCCCGTGAATTGCACGATGGTTGGGTCTATTCAAACTGCTCCTATGTCTGCAGCATGATGCGCCAGGCCATCCACCGGGATCTCGATCTCAGCCGCCACGGATTGATGCTGGTGCCCTACCTGGGTAACGTGAGTTTCGGAGAAGGCGGACAGGTGTTTCAGGGTTATCATGATGAACAGGCCAATTTTCTGGAATTGAAGCGCCATTCACCACATGACGCAGATTCGATGCATCGTTTCCAGGCGGACCTGACACGCTATGCGCAGTTTATTCGCAAGACGCTGATGCGCACACCGCCCGATCCGGCGTCATTCAAACCAAGGGATATCCGGGAGTTGATATTCCTGGGCCGTCAGTTCTGGACCCTGGGTGAACGCGAAATTTACGAATACATCCGTTTTTTCACCATGAGTGCTGCGGAATTTCTGGAAGATTATTTTGAAAATGACCTGATCAGGGCCAGCATGGCCACACCGGGAATTATTGGCACGGCGTTGGGGGTATATTCCCCCGGTTCCGCCTACATCCTGTTGCATCATGTTATGGGTGATGTCGACGGCAGTATCGGGGCCTGGGGTCTCGCGCGTGGTGGAATGGGTGCCATTTCCAACGCCATTGCCAGTGCCCTGCAGGCAGCGGGCGGGGAAATCCGCACCGGTTCCGGTGTGCAGCAGATCATCGTGCGTAATGGCAAGGCCTGCGGTGTGGCATTGGAAAATGGTGACGAGATAAACGCCGGTATTGTGGTCTCAAACCTGGATGCAAAACGCACCTTTACCCAGGTCATGGACCGCAATGACTTACCACCCGGGATCTATAAAAAGGCCAAAAATTTCAAAATCAGAGGCTCGTCAGGCAAGGTCAATATTGCACTGTCGGGGCTGCCGAAATTTACCAACGTACCGGACAATCGCTATATCAACCGGGGTGGGCAGGCATTCATAGGGTCAATGGATTCCCTTGAACGCGCCTACGACTGCTGGAAACGGGGTCGCTGGTCGGATCAACCCTTCATCGAGGCTGTCATTCCGTCAGCCTGGGATCCGACCGTGGCGCCACCAGGGAAACACTGGATGTCGAATTTCGTCCAGTATTGCCCACCCAAGCTGGCAGATGGCCCGTGGACCACTGAGAAACGGGATGCGTTCGGTCAGTCCGTGGTAGACAGGATCGAGCAATACAGTCCCGGATTCAGTGACCTGATCGTCCACATGGAAGTCCGTACACCACACGAGATAGAAAACGAGGTGGGATTGACCGAGGGCAATATTTTCCAGGGAGAGCTGACCATCGATCAATTGCTGTTCAACCGTCCGTTCCCCGGCTATGCACAATACCGGATGCCGGTGAAGAATCTGTACATGTGTGGTTCATCCACACATCCGGGTGGAGGTGTTTCCGCCACCTGTGGGGCCAATGCCGCACGTGAGATCCTGATGGACCTGAGGCGACCCAACACGGTGCCGGAAGACGATTGTTATGATGAGTAGGTCATGAATGAAATAGCCGATACCACGCCGAACCAGACCGATCCTTTTGCGGGTGAGCGGCCGATGCAATCACCCTTCCATCCACGTCAGGCAGCGTTGAATCTGCGTGAATCCTGGTCTGCCTGGAATGGCTACCGATTTGCAGAGTGTTATTACGATCCCGAGTTCGAGTATTTCTGTGTACGCAACGCCTGTGCTACCTATGACATTTGCCCGATGCAGAAGTATTTTGTCACGGGTGCGGATGCCGAGGCCATGTTAAACCGCATGGTGACCCGGGATATCTCCAAAATGAAGATGAACCGGGTGACCTACGTGGTGTGGTGCAACGATGAAGGTCGTATGATCGATGACGGTACCATTTTCAAACTGGCGCCTGACCGTTTCATGCTCACCTGTGGCAGCTCCTGTGTTGCCTGGCTGAAGATGAGTTCATTCGGTTTTGTCAACGTGCACTGTGAAGATGTTTCGGATCAGATGGCAGGTCTGTCGTTCCAGGGTCCATCCACCTGTGCTGTATTGAAGAAGTTGGGTCTGGACGGGATTGAGAACGCCAAACCATTCGATATTCGTCATTTCCCGTTTGCCGGGGGTGAGTTAATGGTCTCCCGTACCGGGTTTACCGGTGATCTTGGTTATGAACTCTGGATCGACAAATCACTCGCCCTGGAATTGTGGGACAGGCTGTATGCCATAGGTGCTGATTATGGAATCCAGCCATTTGGTGAAGCGGCCACCAATATGGCCAGGCTGGAAGCGGGTTTCATTATGCCCGACATGGAATTTAACGAGGCACTGAAAACCGTGCACCTGCGACATGACCACACACCGTTCGAGTTGAACCTCGGCTGGTTGGTTGATTTCAAAAAACCGCATTTCAATGGCCGCAGTGCATTGTGGGCGGAGAAACAACGGGGCCCTGAATACATACTGACCAAGTTGGATATTGAGGGTAACAAACCGGCACAACATTCGTGGTTATATGCCAACAAGCGTTGCACCAGGGAAATCGGCTATGTGACCTCGGGCATGTGGTCACCTGCGGCCAAGGCCAATATCGCCCTGGCCATGATCCGCAGCGAGTATGTCAAAGGTGAGATCTGGGCTTCCATTGACTATGAAAAAGAACTGCGTCAGTACACCAAGATCGCCCGTTGCACGGTTCAGAACAAACCATTCTGGGCACCGGCCCGTGCCCGGGCTACACCCCCAGGAGATTTCTGAGGCTGCATGTTACAGCCACAACCTCATACAGGCTCTTATTACGCCGCATCAGTAAACCATGTCACCGATTACGCGCCCCTGCGTGGGGAGCAACGTGCAGATGTTTGTGTCATCGGTGCCGGTTTCAGTGGTATATCAACCGCACTGCACCTGGCAGAACGTGGCTACGATGTGCATGTGGTTGAAGCCAACCGGGTCGGTTGGGGTGCATCCGGGCGAAACGGTGGCCAGCTGATCGGTGGCCTGTCCGGTGAGGCCCGCATGGCGGCCCGTATGGGTCCGGGCAGCGAGGACCTGATATGGGAAATGGGCTGGGCAGGCCATGACATCATCAGGGAGCGGGTCAAGACCTATGACATAGATTGTGACCTGAAATTTGGTTATCTGAGCGTGGCCATCAAACAACGCCACCTGCGGGATCAGCAGAAAAGTTTTGAGCGCATGGAGCGACACGGATTTCCCCATGAATACCGGCACCTGTCCCGGGATGAGCTGGCGGAAACCATCGGTACCAGCCACTATATCGGTGGCCTGCTGAATATGGCCAACGGGCATTTACACCCATTGAACCTGTGTATCGGCGAAGCACGTGCTAGCGTGGCCCTGGGTGCCACCATCTACGAACAGTCACCTGTAATCGACATCGAAAAGGGCAGTAAGCCACGTGTGATTACGGCAACCGGTGCAGTAACGGCCGACTTTGTCGTACTCGCCGGTAACGCCTATCACTTTCTCGAGCCAGAGCTGAAAGGGCACCTGTTTCCGGTCAACAGCTTCATTATTGCCACTGAACCACTCACGGTAGAGCAGGTCGCCCAGATCAATCCCCGGGACCTCGCAGTTTGTAATCCCAATTTCGTTCTGGAATATTTTCGGCTGAGCGCGGACAAGAGATTACTGTTTGGTGGCCGCTTCAATCATTTTGGTGTGGAGTCACGGAAGATCAGGAAATTCATGATCCCCAAATTGCACAGGACCTACCCCCAATTGCGTAACACCCGGATCGACTATGCCTGGGGTGGAACCATAGGCGTCACCATCAACCGGGTCGCGCAACTGGGTCGCCTGACGGACAATATTCTGTATATGCAGGGATATTCCGGGCACGGGGTCAATGTAACCCACCTGGCAGGCCAGATCATGGCGGACGCCGTGGCCGGGACGATGGAGCGACTGGATATGTTTGCGGGGGTCAAACCGGTAGTGGTCCCGGGTGCGCATCTGTTGCGCAAGCCCATGGTTGCCCTGGGTATGGTTTATTACCAGATCAAGGATCGTTTATAAGGTCAGGATTTCGATGTATTCACGTGTAAACCGGTCAATGGTGTTCATCGTATGTGGCGCACTGGCCAAATGAGTTTGACCCGTAACCAGGTCGCTGACGGTAATCTCACCTGGCTTACAATCTGCCTGCAGCATGTTTTCAACCAAGAAATGCGGAGGACTGGACTCTGCATCAAACTGAATTTTGATTTGCCCGAACGAATCACCTGCCTCGATCAGAATCAGCCCACAGATTCCAGCGGGACCGTTGACGAATGACCCAAGGTAGATCGTATCCGGTGGGATTGCTCCGGATACCTGTTGTACAGATTCTGCATTTATCCCGACCGCAGGCTGCGGCCCGTTGTCACAGGATACGAGGCACAAAACAGCAATGATGTGTATGAGCCTTTCCATCCACGCATTATACGAATAAGCAACGAATATGAGGACAGACGTTTACTCTGGCATCACACCCTGACCCTGAAATTTGTAAACCACCCCGCCTTTCATTACAAATGAGACATCCTCCAGTATCGAGATATCCTCAAGTGGATTGCTATCAACGGCGATCATATCTGCAAGCAGTCCTGCACGGATTCTTCCCCGATCGGTCACACCGATTAATTCAGTTGCCCACACAGAGGTCGATCGAATGGCGTCCTGGGGTGATTGACCCAGGCCGACCTTCACGGCGAACTGGTTGGCGTTATTGCCGTGCGGGTAGACGCCGGCATCTGTGCCATAGGGCAGACGTACGCCGGCCTCGACCGCGCGGGTGAAGTTCAGTTCACGGCGGGGAAAAACGAATCTGGCTTTTTCCCGCACACCGTCGGGCAGGTTTTCTATATCGACCTGGCCTTTTGGATAGATATTCATGACGATGGCGGTTCCGTTTTCAACGGCCAGTCGCCGGCCTTCATCATCCGCGAGGGAGCCATGTTCAACGGAATCGACCCCGGCCCTGATCGCGGTCTTGATGCCTTCGGTACCGTGCGCATGGGCGGCGACACGTATCCCGTGGCGGTGTGCCTCTTCGACGATGGCGCGCATTTCGGCAGCGGAATATTGCTGGGCGCCTACCGGTCCCTCAAAGGACAGCACACCGGCAGTTGCACAGAACTTGATCACCCGGGCGCCGTGTTTTACCTGGTAACGCACGGCCCGTGTCACGCCATCAACCCCATCGGCTATCCCGGAACGGTAATCCCGCTCCAGCACATCCGGGGCAAAGCCGGTGGTGTCGCAATGACCCCCCGTTATACCCAGTGAATGGGCGGCCGGAATGACCCGGGGACCGATGACGAAGCCCTTTTCTATGGCGCGCCCCAGGGCAACGTCAACAAATTCACTGCTGCCCAGGTCACGCACCGTGGTGAATCCTGCCAACAGGGTTCTGCTTGCATTTCTCGCACCCCAGTAAGCCGTATCGGCCGCCGTTTCTCGCACCGACCGGTTGGTCCAGTCACCGGAAATTTCAAAGGTCAGGTGGGTATGAACGTCGATCAGACCAGGCAACAGGATATGGCCCGAGAGATCCGTAATCTCGGCGGTGTCGGGTCTGTGTTCAGGATTCACCGCTTTGATGTGTTCACCGTCAACCACGATGACAGCGGGTGTGACGATAATACCCGCCTCCACGTCAACGTAACCGTCGGCTTCCAGTACGGTCACTGCAAGAGCGGTCTGTATCAAGGCTGTTGTCAGTAATATAAAGGTCGAAACTTTGATGAAATACATACCACTCTCCGGTTAGATGGGATTGGAATTAACTGTGGCGGGAACCTGTTTGGCCCGCGCAAATCTCCGCGGAGGCCCAGGTCTGAGTTTTACTTTTACTACATCATCATGCAGTCGTGTCCAGGCCTCGGAGGTATCGGCAAAACGACTTTTGATCGAGGCATTGCCGATCATTGAGTCCAGGTCCCAGGACCAGGCAGAACAACAGATGATTCCCACGTCGATCTCTTCGCCATCGATGAGGACAAAGAGCCCTGTGCCATCCGGGGGGGGTCGCTGGTCACTGATCTCGAAACTTCGCAAAGTGAACCTGGTGCCCGAACGCCGTTGTTCCAAAAGCGCGTCCCTGCCCACAAAATCCGCTGCATCAAGATTGACCAGCCAGTCCAGGCCCAGTTCAAAGGGGGAGCGCTCAAAACCGGGAGCGGGTTCGGCTTCGGTGGCGCAATCCCAACCCGCCACGATAAATCCGCCCTCGAGACGGCAGACTTCCAGCGCCGTTAGTCCATAGCCCGGTATATCAATGCCCAGTGACTCGCTAACTGAGCGGATGTTCTGTTCGAATGTTTTGGCCAGATCCGGGCTGAACCAGCATTCGTAACCCAGGTCAGCAGTGAAGCCCATGCGTGATACCTGAATCGAACCGTGCGACAACGGAAAGTCACGTATTGAAAACGGCTCAAGGTGCTCTATGTCCGCCAAGCCCATGTGATACAGCACGGTCGCTGACAATGGGCCCTGTAACGCGGTACCGACCAGCGAGTTGGTGCAGTCCTCAATGCTTATATCATTGATACCCAGATGCCGGCACAGGGTTTCGAAGTGTACGGAATGATCCATGTCCGAGGGCATCAGCAGATAGTCATCATCAGCATACTTGTACAGAATTGCATCATCCATGAGACTGCCATCCTCGTTACAAAAAACCACATAGATACCACGCATGGAGCGTGCCTCACTGACCGGGCGGGTTAGCAGGTGGTCCAGGAATGCCCCCGAGTCTGGCCCCTTTATGCGGTACTTTCGCATTGGTGAAACATCAAAGAGGGCGCAGCCATTGCGAATGGCGAGGTACTCTGTGTGTGCATCCCCGTAGTCCCCGGGCAAAACGTACCGGTTCCAGTCGATGTAATGCATGTCTTCGGTTGAATTGAGCAGGTACTGCTCAAAATCCGTGTCGTGTCGCCTGTTCAGGAAGTCAAAAAATGGACTTTTCTTCAATGTCATTTGTCCGTCATGGGTCAATTGAAATAATCCCTGCGAATTCAGAGAAGTTGGTTGGTTTTATACTATCATTACAGTCAATCAGGCAAACGGTATCAATAGTTGAGGTGCAAAATGAAACAGCTGTCCCCCCAAACAGGCAAGAGTCGAATGATCAAGGTGACCGGGTTTATCACCTGGAGCGTAACCATGGTACTGCTAGGCACGATGGTGCCCGAATTGGAGTTTTCACAGGCCCAGGCCTCCTCAAAAAAGCAAATTGTCAATTTGGACCAGGAGCGTCTGGCAGGTAAGAAGCTCGGTGAGTTTAAACCTTATGAACCGGAACTTGGCAACCTGGTGGCCCGCGGTCACGAATATTATTACAGCGAGGATGGAAACTTCGGAATTGGCGTGTGGGAAAGTAAACCCGGTGAAATGACCTACACGGATCTTGAATACGATGAGCTGATGTACGTACTCGACGGTGGCCTGATCATGACCGATGAGGATGGAATTGAACACAGTTACGGACCGGGAGAGGGTCTGGTGCTGCCCAGGGGCTGGACAGGTACACTGGCTGTTCCGGAAGCGGGTGTGCGAAAGATCTGGGTGGCTTACATGGGTGGTAAAAAAGGTTGATCGCGGTACCGGGCCACGATCCTGGCGGATACACCAGGGAGCGGTAGCCAGGCGGGAGACAGCTTGTTTATTAACCCGCCATTGGGTGGCACCGCCATGAGCAATCAGATATTTGGAACAGCGATTCTGGCTCCCCTGGTTTGATTCTTTTTGAGTCGTTTTCTCTCTGCGGCCGTTTTAGTCCGGTCAGCCCTGCCCAACAGTTTCATACCGAACGTGTAAACAAAGGCCGGAACCAGGGTGGCCGCAATCGATGGATTAATATAGAAAAACAGGTCGTGGGTTTCACCCGAACCAGGGTTGTAAAGCATGATATAAATCGCCTGTCCGAGCACCAGTGATCCAATCGCGAGCCAGTTTACACCCCGTGTGTAGTAATAAGCACCACCCGGATGGTCTTCAAAAATCGCCCACAGATTGTACTTTTGCTTGCGCAGAAAAATGTAGTCCGCAAACAGGATGCCACAGATGGGTCCATACATGGTGCCGTTATAGGCCAGGAAGGCATCACCCAGGTCATACAGTTCTGATGGCCAGAAAACAAAGGGAACACAGGGGATGATCAGGACCAACATCAGCTTCCACCACGCCGTATTTCTGAATTGATCTACGTGTCTTATGGCCAGGCCACTGGCAAATATGGAAACGGCGGTGGAGGTGATGTTTGCCAGTGCCACGAATACCAGCGCAAGCAATCCCACGTAAACGCCACCCAGGGGAACCATCCATTCGGTGGGGTCTTCGGTCTGAATCACCAGGGCGGAAAACAGACCGATGGAACACACCACACCCATGATGAAACCCAGTTGTATCAACTCCGGGTAAATGGCATTGCGCCGTTTCTGGGTATTGCGCGCCAGGAAGCCTATTCCACCGAACCAGGAAATGCCCCCGGCTATCCCCAGTTCCACGCAGATCAGGTAATTCTTCAACGGGTCCGGCCCCGGATCCAGTGGTGGGGCCGCTGCGATCTGCTCCCAGCCATAATTGCGGAACAGCACGTAAAACATGAATGCGATGACCAATGCCAGGCAGGGGGTGATGATCGATGTCGCAATATTGAGCAGATGCACACCACGCGTAACGATGAGGTAGGAGAGCCACAGCCCCAGCGCAACCCCGCCACCGACGATCCATTCCCCGGGATTGAAACCAAGTGTGCCCATGATATTTCTTAGACCGTTTCCGAACATCACGAGTATCAGCCCGGACCAGCCAAGCATGTTGATCAGGTAGAAAAGCAACAGGATTTTGATCCCCTTGGTGCCAAACGAAGGGGTGCAGAAGTCCATCTGTTCCAGGCCGTATTTCTGGCAACCGAGCGCAAGCGGCATGGTGGTGATGAATACGCCGATCAGGGTGCCCGCGATGATGCAAACCATGCCCTGGACCGCACCCACGTACTGTGCCACATAGCCTCCGGTGAGAAAGCACCAGGTGGCAATCGCGTAAGCAAAATTGGTGGTATGTGCACCCCGGGTGTCATATTCACGTTCGGAGGGCAGCAAGGGCAGACGCCCGAATGTGGCTGCATCCTTTGCCGCGGATGCGGATTGCGTGGATCCTTTTGCGTTGTTGCTCATCAGGCAAACCACCAGAGCAGTATGGCCGGGATCACCACCGCACCAAGCACACACAACAGCCAGTCGAACCTGGTAAATTCACCGAGTTCTTCATCACCCAGTGATTCAATAATCTCAATTCTTTGCTCCAGCTGACTGCTGACCTGTTCTGATGGGGGGTTTTGCATGAAACAAGGATCCTTTGTTGGAATGAAATGACCGCTGGATAGCAATTACAACAGGCGGATTTGAGGTGGCTCAAAAACCCGGACTTCTATTTCGTCTCCGCTGTTAATTTCACCCGGCACATCGATTACCCCGACCAGCCCACGTCTTCCGGCGGCCGGACGCAACCAGGATTGCTTGTTCATCGGTTCGCCTGAGTTACTGGAATAATGGGTGGCGATCTGTTCCCCCATTTCGCTGCAAGGCGGATTGTATTCTTCAACCAGCAAGACCGCACCAGAAGGAAAGACCAACTTTGTACCCTTGGGTAACAAGGAAAACTGATCGATGCCTTCAACGCAAAGGTTGGCACCCAGTGTCGCCGGGCTGAGTGATTCTCTCAGGTCGAGTCGCTCGCTGATGTGCGCAAGTTCTTCAACCGAGACGGCGGACCACTGACGCTCATTGCGTCGTATGGTTCCTTCTGGCTCCCACTCCCCTTCCCAGGCTGCGCGTTGCGGACCCTGGTGTTTGTCCCCCTCAAATCCGCCGATCCCGGCGACCAGTGATGCTTGTTGTTGTTTGCTGAGGTCTGTGTTGTTGCCCAGGTGTAGCGAAACAACTTTCGCTCTGAGGGTTTTGCCGAGGAATCTTTTCATTGAGTTTTCTGGAATTCCTTTCAAGGTGAAAACCGGATGCTTTTCGCACCCCGGATCGTAACTTTTGGGAATACCGGTTAATCACGTGATCAAGCCAGTTTGAATGTAAAAACCCCAATGATTACGGAAACACTAACACGACAACCAGCGCTTGAACAAACATAAGGAACCGGCACCCAAATCTGCGCGCCGCCGTGCACCCACTCTGCTGGTTCTGGCGGGCCCGGACATGGTGTTGCCTATGGCCCGGGTTATCAGGTATTTGATTCAAGCATCATATGGTCGAGTTGTAATTACCCGGACAGGGGTGTCATTGCGGTCAAACGACACGCTGATCAGAATTATGTTCGGGCAACCATCTTGCCAGGGTCGAAAAAAGCTTGCGCGGAACCACAGGCTTGGCAACAAAATCATCCATACCTGCTGCAATGCAGGCCTGGCGATCCTCCGAAAAGACATTGGCTGTCATCGCAAGGATGGGGATATGCTCATTACCCGATTTAGCACGTATGACTCTTGTCGCCTCCAAACCATCCATCACCGGCATCTGGATGTCCATCAGGATCAGGTCATGTTTGCTTTCTTTGATCATGTCGACGGCACGCTGGCCATTTTCTGCTATATCCACCTCAAAACCTGCACTTTCGAGTAATGCCGTTGCAACTTCGCAGTTGATTTCATTGTCTTCCGCCAACAAAATATGTGAACCGGTGTGATGAGGTTGCAGCAACTTCTCGGTATTCGCTTCGACTTCAGATTGCCCAATTGACTGGGTCGCCAAGCCAGGTTGAATCCGAGCCGTGAACCAGAACGTGCTCCCCTTCCCCGGTTCACTGTCCACCCCCACTTCGCCACCCATCAACTGAGCCAGACGCTGGGTTATGAACAGTCCAAGACCGGTACCACCGTACCTACGAGTGGTGGAAACATCGGCCTGCTCAAATGCCTTGAAAAGATCAGAAAGGACGTTGGGCTCAATGCCGATACCAGTGTCCTGAACTTCGAAACGTACAAGCAATTCGTTTTCGTCTTCTTCTAAAAGTCTGGCACGCAAATAAATGGTTCCCTGCTGGGTGAACTTCATTGCATTACCAAAATAGTTTATCAGGGCCTGGCGCAGACGAGTGGGGTCTCTTCTGAGCAGTGCGGGTACACCGTCTGAGTCAGTTTCAACCTTGAGATCCTTTGCCTGAACTTGCAATTTGAAGAATGATCGGACCTGATCAAAGATTGCCCCCAGGTGAAAGTCTGTCTGATCAACGTACAATTTCCCTGCCTCGATCCTCGATATATCCAGAATGTCGTTGATGATGGCAAGGAGGTGTTCGGCAGAGGTCTCGATTTTGTTCAATTTGGTTAACTGTTCCGGCCTTGGATCGGTATGCTGCAACCAGTGTGTAAGACCCACTATGGCATTCATGGGTGTTGTGATCTCGTGACTCATGTTGGCGAGGAAGGTGCTTTTGGCGTGACTGGCAACCTCCGATTTCTCCTGTGCCTTTGACAGCTGAGTGGTTCGTTCGTCTACCAGGTCCTGGAGGTTATGACGATGCTGATCCAATTCAGCCAGTGTGGATTCGAGTCGGTTCTTGATGGCTAGTTGGTTTTCACTTCGAGCTTGGATTTCTTCCAGCATCTCGTTGAATCCATCGATTAATTCACCAAATTCATCACTGGATGTTTTACTTGCCCGGATGGTGAAGTCCTTGCTCTGTGTGTACACCTTGGCCGTATTGGCCAGTTCAGCTATGGGCCGAGTAATAATCCGCCGCAGTCTGATGGACAGCATGAATGCCAGCAGGGAGGATATCAGTATGACCACCAGTACAACTTTCATCTGCTGATTTATTAAGGCTTTCAGTTCAGTCAAATCAGACTGGAGATAGAGGGTACCCATCTGCTCGCCCTGAAACTGAATGGGGTGTGACACAACTACATAATCATCTTCAAACTTGTGCCCGAGCCTCGGAACACTTTCCGAAGAGATTGCGGTTTTCATGTCATCACGCCGGTACTGTGCAAAGAGTTGTCCATCGGCGTCGTAAATTTCAGCGCCCGTCATGGTCGGCAGAATCCTCAATTGGCCAAATACCCCATATGTGTCCCGCTCATTCATTGGAAATTCAACTCTGCTCTTCACCTCCTCCAGGTTAAGATCCATGCCGGCAGTAAGTAGATATCTTTCGTCCAAATGGAAATTGCTCTGCAAGGATCCCTGGAGGCGCTCGGAGTGGAACCTTCCGGTGACTTGCCCGTCACTGACGGTGTTCAAATCATTGATGTGATGATCCAATTGGATTGCCACGTCCCAGTGATCTGAAAAAGATATTTGAAGGCCTCCGCTGAGTACTTGCAGGTCATATTCATTTTCGTCTATTGCCGGAAAACTGCTGAAATCATTTTCCGTATTCCCCTGTGCCCTGAGAAAGTGCAATTCAGCATTTGAACCACTACCAAATTGCTGCTTTAAAACGGCACTCAGTGAAAAATTGTCATCACCGTCATCGTCAGGACTGCGTACCCTGTTGGCGTCTATACCATCGGTATCGTACCGGCCTATTTGAAAGCTGAAACGGGTCTTATCCCGCGTACCTGTCATGCCAGCCTGAATGTTGGTTGTGGCATAGGTTCCATAGCCAATCTGACCAAAAGCCTGGATTTCCTCACTCGAACCACCCGTGATGATATTGATTACTCCACCCAAAGCTGAGGAACCATAAATGGAAGAATGGGGCCCACGCACAATCTCGACTCGCTCAATGTGGTCCACCGGTATGTGTTGGATTTCTGCTTTCCCCGACCGGGCATCGCTGATATCCACCCCGTCGATCAATATCAGTACATGATCCGGATTGGTACCCCGCACATGAACGTCGGTCGTCTTACCCGATCCGCCACGATTGACGACGGTGATGCCGGTCACCACTTCCAGCAGCTCACCCAGTGTATGTGGTTGCAAGCGGGTGATGTCCGATCTGGTCAATACGGATATCGATTCGAGGGTATCTGAATATAATTGTGGAGTTCGTGTTGCGGTAGACACCAGGCCATGAAGCACAGTAACTGAAAGGGAGTACAAAATGAGTACAGCCAAAATCAGGGAGCTGGAAAAGGAAATCTTTGAGAAAACGCAGGAACTCACCCGTCTGCGTGCCGAAAATCCGGGCACGGTGGTATCAAATTACGAGTTTGATAGCCTGAATGGCAAGATCGCTCTGAAAGACCTGTTTGCCGGAAGGGAACAATTGATGCTGATTCATAATATGGGCCAGGTGTGTCGTTATTGCACACTCTGGGCTGACGGAATCAACGCATTTCTTCCCCACCTTGAATCGGCCATGTCGGTGGTCCTGGTCTGCAGGGATGACGTGCACACACAAAGTCGGATGGCCCACTCCAGGGGCTGGCGATTTCGTATGGCATCCCACAGTGGTGGAAGCTATATTAAGCAGCAGACGGTGCTGGATGGTGAAGATAACTGTCCGGGTGTCGTCCTGTACCAGTTGAACGGCGATGAGATTGTACGCAAGAACAGTGCGGTGTTTGGGCCCTATGACGAATTCTGTTCCATCTGGAACCTGTTGAGTCTCGCGAGTCTCGATACGGCAAACTGGACACCCCAGTTCCACTACTGGCAACGGCCCGATAAAATGGACGATGGCGGTCAGAACCTGTTTGATTGAGTATGTCTAGCGACATCCAATGCCATTAAAGAGGTCAGACTTCAATTGAGATCTGATCCAATTGGGATTAAGTCACTTCCGGTTCCAGTCTCCCTTCGGTAAATCTTTCATGACCGTCGTTTTCAATATAATCGGCGATCTCCCGGGCGGGTTCTGACGGGGATACAAGCATTCCATCCATTTGAAGATTTGCAAAAAAATCAACAATGGGAAGTGTTTCCACCGGGGTGGAGCGAGCGGTGCGTTGCATCGATGTATCCACGGTGCCTGGCTCATAGGACAAAATGGTGGTATCCGGATTTTCTGTGCCCGTTCCCTCACTGGCATTGATCTCGGTGGAGAACACCATGCCGGCCATTCTGAGCGCGGCCTTGGTATTTGAGTAGGCACAAAGACCAGGAAACGCGTTGGTTGCCGCACCCGTTGAGACATTCACGATCCTGCGGGGAACGCCGGATGGACCGGTACGCGTCAGCCAACCCATCAACCAGGTGGGGGCGGCGACGTTGATCGCATAAATTCTGAGCATTTCTGCAGGATCAATCCTGACCACAGGACCCAGCAAACCCGGGTCTGCTGCATTGTTTACCAGGGCGAGGCGGTTTACCTGCGGATCAGAGAACAACACTCCCAATTCTTTATCGACCCGGGAAGCCAGTCCTTCTGGGTCCGCCAGATCCAGACACAGATGTCTGTAATTCAGATGCTGCAGGGACACGGGTCTTCTGGAGGCACCCACCACCATCCAACCGCGTTTCAATAGTTCAATGGCCACTGCCTGTCCAATCCCTGAGCTGGTGCCGGTCACCAGGGCAATTCCGCAGTGTCGATGTGATGCTCTTTGATCAGACATGTGAGTGCATCAGTCAGTGCCCACGTTTTAAAGTTGCGTGCCGGGATTTTCAATTTAATGCCCCAATAGCGGCCGTGCGATTGATTGTCAGCGCAGCGCATGCGGAATCCCCATGTGATGTCAGTGATCACTCTGGCGGATCGGTATCAAATTGTTCCAGCTCGTCGTTGATATCATACCAGCTGGCCTTGGAGCCAACGTATGCATGGTATCCCCTTGGAAGGGCAGGCTCACCGGCAATTGTGGACATGCTGAGATAGTGCACTTCAGGCTCATCCCTGGCGTCCACGAGAATATTGGAACCGCAATGACCACAGAAAACCCGGTCATTGTGATCGGATGAGGCATACACCTTCAGTTCGGTTTCACCAGACAAATATCGAAAGTTTTCCCGGGAAACACCGGCAAAGGTGGCAAAGGCGGCTCCATGCAGACGACGACATTGTGAACAATGGCAATGGCTGAAGTCCTGTATCTCTCCTTCGAACTCAAACCGAACGCGTCCGCATTCGCAGTGTCCCCTGGTCATTTCTCTACTCCTGTTTCACACATATATTCCAGCTGGTTCAAGCGGGTCGACCATCACCGT
Organism: Lysobacterales bacterium; assembly: GCA_014238945.1. Classification (GTDB taxonomy): domain Bacteria; phylum Pseudomonadota; class Gammaproteobacteria; order Xanthomonadales; family SZUA-36; genus SZUA-36. Next base: position 20,612 of record JABAAB010000116.1, on the reverse strand, counting down.
TGATGTTCCACAACAGCGGAACCAGCAAGCCTGCCGTAAAATTCAGACAAGCCAGCCATGACAGTAAGACTTAGAGGTGGCTCTGAATCTGGGTCTGACGGTATTGATCAGGTGTCATTCCGACATGTTTCTTGAAAGCCGAGTAGAACGCGGAACTGGAATTAAAACCTACCGTGAATGCGATACGCAGTATGGCGTTGTGTTCGCTGTCTAGACTTGCCAGCAATTTTCTGGCGTGATCAATCCTGTAGCCGTTCAGGTAATTGAAGAAACTGGTGCCGAAACCGGAATTGATGACCTGGGACAGGTGATTGACAGAACAACCTACTGCCTCGGCCAGTTTGGGCAAAGTCAATTCAGGTTTCAGGTATTCCTGCTGTCTATGCATGATTTGGTTCAGGCGGTGTTTGTAGCTGTCTAGCTGGTCGTCGGTCAATCCGGACTTTGCATATTTGCGAAGCTGGGTTCTGACCGGAATATCGTAATAGTCCGTGATCTCCATCGCGGCTTCGCCATTGAATGTCATGAACTCAGCGCCATGGTAGGAGAGCATTGCATCGCCCGAGCGTTTGTGTCTGTATGGAAACATCCTGTACTGGAACGCAATCGTGTTCTGGCTCTTCTGGATTTCTCCGGTTAATTCGTAGCGGTGCCGGTATTTGGAAAAAAAGTCGTTCAGGCTGATAATCAGTTCATCCGGAGACCGTTGAAGGTTTTCCGGGACATCACGATAGGTGCCATCGGCGGACAAGTGATCTGCAATCCCCTTCGGATCACGGTGATTCCAGGCATCAAAATAACTTTCTACAAATTCTGCTCTTCGCATCCAGATAACCTCGGATTTGAGACTCGGAATTCAATTTTACCGCAGAGCGACGTGGATGTCTTTGTGGCTCTTGGCTGTGGCAAGAGCTCATGTAAATCAGATATTCCCGATAATACGCCGAAAAAACGTTTACAAGACCGGCTTGTCGGAGCCGGCGTTTTTGAGATTAAAAAACAACATTCCTGACCAGCTTGCATTGCGCTTATAATACCATAGCCAATGAGCCCCGGGAGTACGTAATGAACATCGATACATCGCTTCGAAAATTGGGGCCGGTCAATATAACGTCGCTAAAGGACCTGATCCTTGAGCAGGAGGATTCGGCCTGGAAGGAAGACCAGTACCGCCAGGAAGAATTTCAGGTACATAACCAGACAGAGTCTATTGTTTTGATATTCGTGGATCTGGAAACATGGCCAAAGGTCGTTGTCTCAAAAGAACCGGGTTGGAATCGTCTGGCCGATATAGCGCTGCCCCTGATGAACGACATCATCAAAACACATTACTCTCCCGGCGGAACGGTAATTCGTGCGATGGCGGCCAAGCTGGTGGCTGGCGGAAAAATAACACCACACACCGATCGCCATCCTTCCTTTCATGCCGGTCACCGGATTCACGTACCGATAACCACCAACCCAAGGGTACGATTCATGATCGATGGCCAGCCATTCCAGTTCCAGATTGGTGAGGCCTACGAAATCAACAACCAGAAAATGCACTCGGTGATGAACAAGGGTAAGGAAGACCGTATTACCTTTATTTTCGACTACGTGCCGAAAGACAAGATGGAAACCCTGAAAGTCTAATTCGGTATCACAGCAGCCAGTATTTCCCTGATGGGTTCGAGTTGCGACCCGTAGTGCTTCCAGAAACTGACTGCATCGGTGTATATCGGTTCCCTCACCTGCTCGCTGCTTGCCGTATTCACGGGTCGGGTATTTCGGTGGAAATCAAGGCAAGCGTCTTCCCACGGCAATTCACAATAATCGAGCATTCGCCTGGCCTGACCTTCGAGGTCTGCTACCACATCTTCGTATTGCACCCGTAACACCCGACCCGGCAGCACCTGCTGCCAATGGTCCATCACCCTGCTGTAGTCGAGGTAGTACTCGGCCAATTCGACCAGATCATAAGTGTGGTTTTTCCCTTTCGCGTACAACTGTCGAAAGTTCGCAACACAGGAACCTAACGGATGCCGGCGCGTATCGATAATTTTCGCATTGGGTAACATCATGTGGATCAAACCGACATGAGCGAAGTTGGTTGGCATTTTGTCGACGAAGCAGGGCCGGTCCAGTTTGCGATGCACGCTTGAATGGTAAATATAGGCCTTGCCAAGTGACTCAAGTTGTCCTTTGTCCAGTTCGGACATGACCTGTGGATATCGCAATCCGTCTGCCCGTTGCCGGCCCAGTGATGAAGACAGCACGACGACATAAGGCAATTCTCCCGCACCCTCGACCCTGCTGTGACTCGCCAGTATTTGTTCAAGCAGCGTTGAACCTGAACGCGGCATACCCAGAATGAAGATTGGTGATTGCTGAGACACCGGGTCTGTGGCCATGCAATTAAGGAATTCGGCGCTGAACTGTTCGATGATGGTGTCGTGCATCGCCTCTGTTTGCACAGGATCATATTGAATCAGTGTTCGTTTCAGAGCGTTTCCAATCACGTATTCCTGCCAGGCCGATTCAAAATTACCACCTGCCTCGAATGCTCTGGCGAGCGCAAAGTGCATCCCGGTTGCAGACGCTTCATTGAGCTTGTCCGTGCTAATCTGGCTGTTTATCGTTTGTAGTTGTTCACCTGACAATTCATAACCTTTCAAACTCGCAAGGTTCCACCAGGCATCACCGAATTCCGGTCGTACCGATGTGCATTTTTCATAGCAAGCGACAGCCTCGTCCTTGTTGCCGATGACACGCAACATGTGGCCCTGGCCTGCCAGTGCTTGCGGATTCTCCGGGTTTAATTGCAGTGCATTCCGATAGGCAGCCAACGCATCGGCAGACCTGCCAATCACGGCCAGAGCGTCTGCTAGCAAATGATAATTGTCAGCACTGCCTGTATTCAGTGTGATGGCATGTTCGAACATCTCGATCGCTTCCGGAAAGCGGCTTTGCTCGACAAGAAACCGGCCGAGGTCGTGATATGGCAAATACTCATTCGGTGACAGACTGATAATACGCCGCAGCAGTCCTTCGGCGACGACGTGTCTGTCGTCATCACTGGCAATACGAGCCAGCATGCGCAAGACCTGGGTATTGTCCCACTCTCGTCGCTGCAATTCGTGACACAATTGTTCCGCGCTTTTCAGATCGCCTGCGTTCAGTAACCGCTCTGCTTCAAGCAATGTGCCGACAACAGGTGAGAGTTTTACAAAGTGTTCATGCGCGGCTTTAGCTTCATCCACCTTCCCCAGTTGCGCCAGGGCATTGGCCAGACCACCAAATGCGGAAGCCTCCCTGCCATCGAGTCGAATGGCTTCTGAAAAGTGGTGGGCCGCTTGTCCATACTTTTTTTTGATCAGGAATAAATTGCCCAGGTCTTCGTGAGGTTTAGCGAACCCAGGCTCCAGTTCTATGGTCTTTTGCAGGGCCGATTGTGCACCATCGGTCTGACCGAGTTTCAGAAGTATTGCGCCGTGCAGACCGACGACATTTACGTCTTCAGGGTGATTGATGAGCATGGCAGCGCACTTTAATTCAGCCTGTTCGAGTTGACCGGAACGGATCAGGTGAAAAATATCGTTGATAGCCTGCTGTGAGACATCGGTCTTTTGCACGTATTTATAACCCGTCCAGTTGCGCTGCTGAGATGGCTACGGGAATCATTGACAGATCGGTGGACGCCATGATATTTGCGCCACTAACACCCGGGATGGTGGCAAGTTCTGCCAGTTGTTCACTACAGATTGCAACACCCTCCATCTTTGGTTCGGAGGCTGCAGCAAGCCGTTCTATCAGTGAATCCGGTATCGTTGCGTTCGGCCGATGCTTGCGCAGCCATAATGCATCTTCAGCAGAAGACAATATGGCGGTGCTGACAATGACTGCGATTCGTCGTGTCATTTCGTTTCCGATCAAGTGCTTCATATAATCACGCAACACCTGCAGGTCCATGCACAGATGGGTCACTACAAAATGCAGACCGGCGTCAACTTTCTCGATCAGCATATTTGGTACCCAGCCAGGCTTGGGGCTGTACGCTGTCACCACGCCACCGATAAAAAACTTAGGAGAGGGTTGCAGGTTTTCATCCTCGGACATGGTCGTTGCGGTCGCAATCAAATCTTTTGCTTTGAGATCAAAAACTGCCTTGGGCCGTGGTTCGAATCCGTCCGGTATCCGATCTCCACGCACCAGTAGCAAACTGGTCACACCCAGCGCAGCGGCGCCGAGCAGATCTGACAGAAGTACAATGCGATTACGATTTCGACAGCTAAGCTGCATGACGGGGTCCAGGCCATTGTCGAGCATCAACCTCGCTGCAGCGAGTACCGACATATGCAGTTGACCGTGCTGATTATCGGTCAGCAGCACTGCATCGACGGACTCACGCAACACATCCGCCTGCAAGCGGATAGCCTCAGCGTTGGTTTCGGGGCGCAGGAAACATTCAGCCGTCAAGGTGAAGTGTTTGGTATAAATTGCTTCTCTGAAATTCTTCAAATCTGTACACATCCTGATACTGGGCACATTACAATAATGCCATATTAAACAACACTGGCAATCGCCGGTTTCCTGTGGTGAACTTTCACTTTGAAACAATTCCCGGAGTAGCACATTTCCACTGAATCTTTGCAGAGAGAACGATTTGAGCAGGCGCTTGGTCACTTTAATGCAGGCAAGGCTGTCGATGCAATATCCGTTTGTGAGGCTGCCTTGGGGGACTATCCCGGCGATGCCAACCTGATGTGTCTTGCGGCCAAAGCAAACCTCACCCTTCGGCGTATCGATGTTGCCAAAAAGCTGATCGATGAAGCCGTGCGACAACACCCGGGTTTTGCCGTGGCGCATGATCTGAATGGTGACCTGTTGCTGATTGTGGGATACCCGGATGCGGCGATCAAGGCCTATGAACAGGCGATGCGTCTCGATCCAACACGTTCAATGTTGCTGACAAAAATCGATAAAGCCCGTGAATTGTCTGACGGTGGTTCGATGACTGACTCGAAATCATCACCACAGGCTGCAGCCGATGCGGTTCCTGGCAGGCGGATGGCGTTTGAGGATGAAATACGTCATGCCATGGAGAAACACAAGTCGGGTGAGCCTCGAGAGGCCGACAAAATTTACCGAAATATTCTTAAGCGGGATCCAAACCATGTTGAAGCAGCCAGGTTGCTTGCAGGCCTGGCAGTTGAGAATAAACATTACAGGGATGCAGAGGTATTCCTGCGTCACGCCGCTACGGTAGCACCGGACTATGGCCGTGTCTGGGTTGATCTGACCAGTGTGCTTCGAGAGCAGGAAAGGCTTGACGAAGCCCTGGAGTGCGCGCTGAAGGTTGTAGAAATGGCGCCGGAAATAGTTGAGTCACACATATTGATAGCAAGTGTTTATGGTTCGATGGGCCGGCATGAAGACGCCATTCTCTGTTATCGAAAAGTGCTGGACATCTCACCCGACAGGGCCGGCGCCATGAGCAGCATGGCGCATCACCTCAAGACGTTGGGCAGGCAGGACGATGGCGTGGAGATGTATCGTAACGCCATTGCAGTGAAACCAGACCACTGCGAATCATACTGGAGTCTGGCGAACTTGAAGACATTTCGATTTGAAGCGCACGAAGTGCAGGCAATGCATGCGCTGCTGGAAGACGAAGGGCTGGCGGATGATTCGCGTGTACAACTCCATAATGCGCTGGGACTGGATAATGAAGCGCGTCAGAATTTCGATCAGGCATTTTCACATTTTGAGCAATGCTGCTCCTTACGCAGACAATACGAAACCTATGACCCGGTTGAAATGGAAACGGGCATTGACAGTATCGTAGAAATTATGACTGAGGAGTTTGTTGGCAAGCGTGAGGGCCTGGGAAGCAAAGATGAGTCACCCGTTTTGATCGTTGGTCTGCCACGCTCGGGGTCCACGTTGATCGAACAGATCCTGGCGAGTCACAGCCTGGTTGATGGTACCCATGAATTGGGTGACCTGCCCCTGGTTGCCAAGAAAATCCGTCGTTTCAGCAAGAAGCGGTCACGATATCCGGACAGCCTGCTCGAGTTGTCGGCGGGCCATTGGAGCGAAATAGGGAGTGACTATATAGAGTCAACGCGCAAGTATCGCGCCGGAGCGCCGTATTTTATTGACAAGAACCCGAATAATTTCATTTTTGTTGGTCTGCTTCGCATTGCTTTGCCTGGCACCAGGATCATCAACGCAATGCGTCATCCGCTCGATAGTTGCTTTGGCAGCTACAAACAACTTTTTGCCAGTGGTCAGCCGTTCAGTTACGACCTCACTGAGTTGGGTGAGTACTATCTGCAGTACCGTCGTCTGATGGATCACTGGAAGCAGGTTGCACCGGGGTTTACGCTGGATGTCCACTATGAGGAAGTCGTTGGTGACCTGGAAGGCCAGGTCAGCAGGATACTTGAATTCTGTAAATTGCCATTTGAGGAAAACTGCCTGCGCTTCCATGAAACCGAGCGGGCGGTGAAAACCGCAAGTTCCGAACAGGTACGCCAACCAATTTATTCCAGCTCGGTCAATCTGTGGCGAAATTATGAGAAACATCTGGATGGCCTGATCGAAGTGCTGGAACCGGTCCTGCAGTCACTGCCTGCAGCGGATTTGCCGTTGAGTTTGCAATGAGATCACGGCCGGGAATGATTTTGAACCAGGCTCGATTTGCAGTCCGTGAAAACCACTCATACCTTGCCTATAGGGCAGGATTTACTGATGTACTAATTGTGACAATGTAGCTAACCAAGAAAAAATAGTCTTGGTTATTGGTTGCTTAAACTTGACAGACGCGGACTGTCGGAGCAATCTTTGCTTATAAGAGACAAATCCCTGACCTGGTCATGATTCAAAGGTGGACTCGAATGGAAAGTAACAAACGGCACATAATTACCCCCCTTGCAGGCGCCATCGCCACGGCGCTCGCTCCCGCCCAACAGGCCCTGGCCCAGAACGAAGACAGCGATGTTTTTCTTGAAGAAGTCATCGTCACCGCGACCAAACGCTCGGTCAGTGTACAAGACATTCCGGCAACGATTCAGGCGATTACAGCCGAAGATTTGCACGAAATGGGCGCGAAGGGGATGGAAGATTATTCCCGCTTTATTCCTTCAATGAACGTATTAACCTTTGGGGCGGGTTCAAATACCGTTGTGTTCCGTGGTGCGATTACTTCCCAGGGATTCATCGCGCAATCTACATCTTCGGTCTACCTCGACGAAATATCAGTAACCACAACCGGTAGCCAGCCAGGTATCCGTATGGTCGATGTTGAGCGGGTCGAAGCACTCTCAGGACCGCAAGGCACCTTGTATGGGTCTGATGCACAGGCCGGTACCCTGCGAATTATTACCAACAAACCGAAATTTGATGCTTTCGAGGCAGCTGTCGATCTGGAGTATCGTGGCGGTTCAAAGAGTGACGCGAGCTATCGTGCCTCGGTGGTATTCAATGTGCCCATCGCTGAAGACGTTCTCGCCGTACGTTTTGTTGGTTATTCCGATCACGACGGTGGGTACATCGATAACGTCTTTGGCCATACACCCGACGGGTCCGCGCTGGCAGGTTGGACAGCTCCTACAGGACAAACCGAGTGGCCATCGGGTTACGGTGATTTAGACAACGCAGATGCGGTGGAAGATCGCTGGAATGATGCTGATATCAAGGGTGGCCGGATTATTCTCTCGTGGAATATCAACGATAACTGGCTTACATCTTTTACGGCCCTGACACAGGACACCAAGGGGGGTGCCCAGAACGATTACGATCCGTTTGTTGGTGATTTGGAGACCGTTCGGTTTCATAAAGAATACCGCGATGACAAGTACGAGATGTATTCGCTCACGGTCAATGGTGACCTTGGATTTGCGCAGCTGGTCGGTGCGGTCAATTATTATGATCGTGAAATCGAGGCTCTATATGACATTACCGCCTATGCGCACTACTGGTCGTCCATATATTGTCAGGATTACACCGCGTACGCAGCGTATTATCTGCCAAACTATTGGCAAAATCCGAACAGCAACTACGTTGTATGGTGGCCGGTCTACTGTCAGGGTGAAACCGTTGAAAGCGACTTTTTCAGCTCCTATTACGCCCCGGCGCAGCAGGATAAGTTTACAACGGAAATCCGGCTCTCCCACCAGGGTGACACGATTGACTGGATAGCCGGTGTCTACTATGAAGAAAGCAACGATTCCTGGCAGGCGCCTTTTGCAACGCCGACCCTTGGCGGCAAAGGTGATGTCAACATTTACCAGAACTCAGTATCCCTGGATTTCTGGGAATCCTACTGGGGTAAAACCTATCCGGAAGCAACCTCACACTGGTACTCGGATAGCACTACCGAATGGGAGCAAAAAGCGGTATTTGGCGAGTTTACCTGGCATCTCAACGACGCCTGGGACCTGACGCTTGGAGGACGTTATTTCGAACGCACCAACACCAATTACTACTTCGTAGATCACCCGGGCGATATTGGCCGGAATGGCGAGCCGGACGCTGGTGACGAGGACTCCAGAGCCTATCGGATAGAAACTGGCTTAATTCCAGCACACACGGCAAAAGAGAAAGAGTTCATTCCCAAAATTGCCCTGTCCTGGTCATTCTCTGACGATCAGATGATGTACGCCATGTATACCCAGGGTAAGCGGCCGGGTGGTGTAAACCGCTCCCGTGGCCAACCATTTTTCCCCAATAATTACTCTGCGGATCTGATGGACAATTATGAGATGGGTTACCGCTCCACCTTCGCCGGTGGCAACGGACGCCTGAACGCGACATTTTACAGAATGCAGTGGGGAGACTACCAACTCGAACTGGTCGATCCGACACAGGTGGACTGCGACGATCCACAAGCTTCGATCCCAGGCGTCTGCGGACAGCCGTGGCAACAGATTGTCACCAACGCGGGTGATGCACATATCCAGGGTTTGAATATTGAAATGGATTATGCGTTCAACGAATCCTGGACATTTGGCGGCAATCTTGAATTCCTGGAGGCCGAACTCGACACAGGTATCGATCTGACCGGAGACGGAGAAGATAATTTGTTTCCTGGTAACCGTCTGCCCGTGACACCGAAAACTAAAGGCTCAATGTGGATTGACCATAAAAAACCTGTCGATTGGTTCGGTGGTACGGAAATGTTTTCCCGCTTCCAGGCTTCATACAGTGGAAGCTCGTTAACCACGCTTGAACCCAGGAGTGAGGTGGATAGCCCGAATCCCCAGTTCAAATCGCCTTCCTATGCCATCGCTGATTTCAGGGTGGGTGTACGTGGTAATGACTGGGAATTCTCAGTATTCCTCAACAACATCTTCGATGAGCGTGCCGTCTACACCATAGGTGATGGAATCATGGAATGGGGTATGCGGAGTGCGCAAGATGGGCGGGCGCATATACAACGCAGGTACGTGGCTCGTCCACGTGAGTTTGGCTTGCGTTACTCCAAGAGTTTCGGCGGCTAAGCTCGAAATTACAATAGGTATGGCAGTGAGGCCGGGTTTTTACCCGGCCTTTTCTTTCTTTACTGGTTTAAGGACAACAGCTCGAGACCGTGTATGACTTTCGCCACAGTGACCACAAAGTCTTTGGTTATTAATGTATCTCTAACCTGCGTAGTCCGCCATTCCAACCATTCGCTTCAACCAGACATCATGTGGTGGGTGCTTAACCGGGACCCCCTTAATAGCATCGTGAACTGACTTAAGCATGGTGGGGCGAGGTCGGTTTTTACCGAACATTTCATCGCACTCCGCACGGAGAAAGTCCATACCATAGAGAACATTCTCATAGCTGTGATGATTCCATAGACCACCCGTGTCAATCGGAAATCTACGGTCCCCCAATATACTGCCTGCTTCTGATGACATATTTGGAAAGAATTGATCAGAAAAATCCGATACCGAGGGCGGCTTCAGTCGCCAGTAATCCAGTTTGGCGCGCAATCTATCGTTAATTCGTTCCGGGCGCCTGATTTCACGCCAGAACTCCGTATCTGTTCGACGGGTCAGGCAATAATGCATATTGATAAAGTCCAGAATCTCATAATAGCTGTTCGTCATGACCCGGTTAAATCGGAAAGCAAGTGATGCCATATTATCGATTCCTTTATCCGAGAAAGGAAAATGCTCGGCCAGAAGATCAGTGGCAATCTGGCTAAGATACAGTCCGGTCGATTCCAATGGCTCAATAAACCCTGCAGACAAACCAATAGCTACACAATTCCCGGCCCAATGTTGCTCCCTCATCCCCACCTTGAAATGCACAGTTTGTGATGGCAACGATTCCGAATGGCTACCCTCGAATGCCCGCAACTCCTTTTCTGCTTCATCCTCGCTGATGTGTGCGCTTGAATGCACATAGCCAAGTGAACGATTCGTCTGGAGAGGAATATCCCAGACCCAACCAGTCGATAATGCGGTTGAGGTGGTATAGGGATTCACATGACCGGGATAGTGGTGCTCATAGGGCACACGCATGGTGATAGCCCGGTCGCAGATAAGCCACTGTGAAAGATCCCTGAAACCAACATCGAGCTTTTTCTCTATAAGGTGAGCAGCAAAACCCGTGCAATCAATAAAAAGGTCGGCTTCCAGGCGATTGCCTGATTGGGTGCGTACAGCAGTGATATTGCCGTTTTCATGCTGATCCGCGCCGATGACATTATCCAGGTAGTGGGTAACACCCCGCTTGGTGGCAAAAGCGCACAAGTAGTCTGCAAACTTCAGCGCATTCATATGAAATGCGTAATGTAACGGGAACCCGGAGTTTTCGTTGCCGAGCATTTTTGGCGAAAGCCTCATCTCGCAAATAGCTGGCTGCGCTGATACCGTATTCATAAAAGGCGCTGATCGGTCGCTCATTAACCACCTTCGACCAGGGTCGTCGCGAGGTCCTGCTCCGTATCGGCAAAACGGGTGATGATAAAAATTGCGCTTGTTATTGGGATCATCGACGAGCCAATTATCGAAACGGATTGATTGCTTGAAGGTTCCGTCAACGGCCTTCATAAAATCCAACTCATCAATACCTATAACAGCCAGAACACTGTTAATATTTGGAATCGTCGCTTCACCAACACCAATACGAGGCACATCCGGAGATTCAACCAGGCTGATTTCTGCAACTTTTTGCTTGCCGGAATTGAGTTTTGCATTCAAATACGCTGCTGCTGTCCAGCCCGATGAGCCACCGCCAACAATCAGCACGCGCTTAGTTTGCATATTCGAGACCTCTAATTCCAATTACTCATGTGACAGATCAACATCTCAATCAGATTCTCTTTTTTACCAGGGCAGAAGTTCGAGGCCGTGGATGGCATTACGGATGTCCATTGTAAGGTTGACAGAACCCACGATTTCCCCGGCCTGGATGTCGTAGATCGTAATTGTCGACGGTGAGGACCCTGCCGCAATCAGGCGATCATTAACAACGCACAGACCACGCCCGAACCCCTGGCGGGCGACTTTCGTATCATCCACACCTGAAAACCTGATGTCGTTTTCCGGATAAGTCTTGATCTTAAAGGCACTTTGCTGACCATCGCGCGATACATGGCGTACAGCATCACTTTTTGTGTCGTTGAACAATATGCCCCCTTTCCAGGGGCGGGCGTTATGTGTTCCGGCCGGCAGACTGCAATATTCACTGACCACCCAGTCCTTGTCCAGGTGCAGACAAGCCCGGGTGTGCAAACCGCTGACAAAAATACCGCTGTCATCGACGTGTACCGTATTAATGTGGAAGTCATTGACCGCGGCAGGTCCGGAACCTGTTCGCGGATCAAAGGTATAACCACCCCATTGCTCGTACGATCTGGTTAACCTGAAGCCCCATTCATAGTTTTGTGTGTCGAGGTTAAATGCGAGAATGCTGTCAAAGCCGGTCGAAGTCAGAAACAGGTGTCTGTCTTTGCGGATAATTTCATGACAATGCTTCAGATAGTGATTTTTGAATGACTTTTTGACCTTGAAGTCACGGTCATAGCAAAACAACTCATCACTGGCCGCCACGTAAATATCGTCACCGTCGAAGGCGATTCCACGCAGACCACGGTCCGCCCCACGACCTTCGAAATCGATCTCGCTGGTGTTCCAGTCGACATGCAATTCGCCGCTCCGGTTTGCAAAGTCCACGGTGTATATTCCACCATGGCTTTCGCCCTGTTGGGATCCGCGTACCACGGATGTTGCAATTAATGTTGGAAGTTTGAAAGTCATGGGTGGATTATGCATAAAAATACCCGGAGGGAACACACCGGGTCGTATTTCCTGGCAGCATTGCCAATGCCGAACGGCTGGCCAGAATCGTCAAACTGTTCGCTGGTGAATGTTCTCCGACAAGGCTCAGAGATGTGTACTATTCCGCGTTTGCGCAGGCAGTGGTCAGTCGGTAATGACACCCTGCTCAACCAGGTCATCGACCCGTTCACTTTCGTAGCCGAGCATTTGTTCCAGTATTTCACGGCTGTGCTGGCCCAGACCCGGGGCCGGGTGCCGGGGCAGTTCCGGTGCAGCGGATAAATGCGGCGGTGTTCGTGCAAATTGATATTCACCAACTTCCTCGTCCTCGATCGGCATGAGCGAACCACGTGCTGCCAGTTGGGGGCAGGCAAAAATGTCCTCGGCGGTATGCACGGGCCCGGTGGGAATACCGGCACCATTGAGTTTGTCCAGGGCAGTATCGCGATCCAGTTTCAGCAGCCAGTCCTCGATAACGGTATCAACAAAGTCTGCGTTGTTTGAACGTGCCATGCCATTGTCGGTACGGGGATCGGAAATCAGTTCGTCCCTGCCCATCAATTCACACCAGCGTTTCCAGATTCGGTCATCCGGTACGTTGATGGCGACATAGCCATCTCGTGTCTGGTAGGCACCGCGCGGATAGGCGTTGCGGGGCTGCCCCCTTTTTGGACTCTGGTTCGCCACTGAATGCAGGCCGATCATGGCTTCATTCAGGGACAGCATGTTGTCATACATTGAGGAATCCACCATCTGCCCCTCACCCGTTCGTTCACGCATGAACAAGGCCTGCATAATGCCGTAGGCCGTGATCATGCCGGAGTATATGTCGGCCATGCCATAGATGGTCCAGGAAGGGGGTTTGTCTGCAAAACCAACCTGGTGCATGATGCCGCTCATGGCTTCTGCGACGATGTCAAAGGCCGGCCGGTCGCTGTAGGGCCCTGAATAGCCGGGAAGACGGCCAAAGCCTGATATGACTGCGTAGACCAGTTTGGGATTAACCTGGCGCATGTCCTCGTAACCCAGTCCCAGCCGTTGCAGCGATCCGGGCCGCAGATTTTCAATCATTACATCCGATTTGGCAGCCAGTTCCCTGACGATCTGTTTGCCCTCGGGGGTTCTGAAATCCAGGGTCAGGCTTTTCTTGTTGCGGTTATAGCCCATGAAACCGGCGCCTTTCCTGTGTCCGTCCTTTTCTGCAAAGGGTGGCATCGAGCGGCGGGGATCACCCGTGCCGGGGCGTTCGATCTTGATCACCTCGGCACCTGCATCTGCCAGCAGCATGGTGCAATAGGGTCCGGCCATGTACTGCTCAAAACCCACCACGCGGATACCACTCAAGGGTCGTTGTATGCCGATCACTCGCCCAGCCACTCGATCACGGTTGAGACCCCCATGCCGACACCAACACACATTGTGGCCAGGCCATAAAACGGTGCTGTTTGCGTACCTGCACGTCTTTGCATTTCGTGTAACATCGTGACCATGATGCGGGCACCGGAACAACCCGTGGGATGGCCAAGGGCAATGGCTCCGCCATTAACATTGGTAATTTCCGGGTTCAGTCCCAACTGACGTATACAACCCAGGGTCTGTGCGGCAAATGCCTCGTTCAATTCAATCAGCCCCATATCATCGATGGAAAGCCGCAATCGTTTGAGTAATTTTCGGGTTGAGGGAACCGGTCCATAACCCATGACACCCGGGTTAACTCCAGCTGCTGCAGAACCCAGCCAGCGTGCCATGGGCCTGATGCCAAGCTCATCGGCTTTATCCCGGCTCATCAGCAGAACCGCAGCTGCGCCATCATTGATCCCACTGGAGTTGCCCGCAGTGACGGTTCCACCCTTTTTGAATGCGGGTCTGAGCCTGGCCAGGTCATCGCTGTTGATGGCCAGTTCAAAGCCGTCGTCACCGTGGCGATAACGTGGGTGTTCATCGGTATCTACGATTTTTGCGGCTCCTTTGCGCTGTGGTATTTCAACCGGGCTGATCTCCTGTTTGAAGTTACCCTGGTTGATGGCGGCAATCGCCCGGCGCTGGCTTTCCAGTGCGTAGCTGTCCTGGTCCTCGCGGGATATGCCCATCTCCTCTGCGATGTTCTCTGCCGTCTCCCCGAGACTGATGATGGGGTAGAGTTTGTTCATGCGCGGGTTGTTATAGCGCCAGCCCACGGTGGTGTCGTGCATGGTGTTGGGTCGGTTGGTTGGTGTGCGTTCCGGTTTGGGCACACTCCAGGGAGCACGGGACATGCTTTCAACCCCGCTGCCGATGTAAACATCCCCTTCGCCGGCAATGATGGCCTTGGCCGCCTGGTTGATGGCCTCCAGCGCTGATGCACAGTTGCGGTTGACGGTAACCCCGGGAACCTCCTTGGGGAATTCGGCCAGCAGCACCGCCATGCGGGCAACGTCCCGGTTGTCTTCACCGGCCTGGTTGCCACAACCTGCATAGACGTCATCCAACAGGGCGGGATCCACCCCGGTTTTTTGCATCAGGGCACGATAGGTGTGGCCCAGCAGGTCATCGGGTCGAACCTGGGCCAGGCCACCGCCAAATTTTCCAATAGGGGTGCGAACACCCCCGACGATAACGACTTCTTTCACAACTCACCTCTTAGGCTGCGCGATATCTGTATAATGAATCCGCGATTATAAATGCTTGGGAACACAAACACTCCCATCATTTTTTCAAAACCATATTGTTGGTTTTTTTATCGTTTCATTGTCCGGGGATCTATCCGAAATCCGGCGGAAATACAGATGAAAAAGGCAACACACTTTTAAAAGCTGAGCAAATATGCGAAACTCAAAAAAATTTGACTGAGCACCGATTGCTCTCAGCCTTCCAGCTAAAGGGCAATGATTAATACAAAAACCTCCTTTTCTACTGAATTTATACCTGGGGTCAGGTTATGAAATGCATGTATTACCTTGCACCGACACTGGTCAGCACGCACCAGATTTCGGACGATCTCCACGACGTGGGTATCGACGACTGGTACTTGCATGTTATTTCCAGGGATGAGGCCGGCTTGAGAAATGAGAAAATTCATTCTAGTAACTGGCTGGAAACCACTGATCTTCTGCGAGATGGTTTTATCGGGGCCAACATTGGTTTTATCACGGGTGTATTGCTGGCGGGTAGTCTGTTGTTGTTTGAGCCATTCGGTGGCGTCATCCCCAAGGTTGCTTATTTCTTCATGGTAGCGGTGGCAACCGGATTTGGTGCCTGGGTAGGTGGGCTCACAGGAATTGAAAATGAAAGCCAAAAATTAAAACGGTTTCACAAGGAAATCGAAGAGGGCAAATATCTCATATTGATATACGCCCATAAAGGCGAGGGTGAGAACATAAAGACCATGATGCGTGAACGGCATCCCGAGTCACGTCACGTGGCCACCGACCGTCATTATATTAACCCTTTTGGGCGCGTGGAACGCCGCCGCCGCAAGGCCAAAACAGACCAGGCATTCGAATGATAAAGTGCACGACAGGGCAGGAAAACTAATATGGCAACAGCGATAGGTATACTCATACTGGTCATCGTGACCCTTCTTTTTCACTTTCTCAGCCCGTGGCAATTCACTGAGATTGCAGCTGACTGGGGTTCCATTGATTTTGCGGTTGATCTCACCTTTCTGGTCATGGGTATCGTCTATGTCCTTCTCAACGGGTTTCTTATCTGGGTGGTCATCAAGTATCGGCATCGTAAGGGCGTAAAGGCTCACTATGAACCGGAAAGCGAGAAACTGGAGTGGTGGTTAACCATTATTACCACCGTCGGTGTGGTGGCCATCCTGGCACCCGGCCTGTGGGTCTGGGCACGTGTGGTGGAAGTACCCGTGGACCACGAAGTAGTCGAAGTGGTTGGCGCACAATGGCACTGGAGTTTTCGTTTTCCGGGCGAAGACGGTGTGCTGGGGCAAACGGCTGTTCGTGAGATGAGTGTAGACAACCCGTTTGGTATGAAGGCCGATGACCCGGCCGGCAGGGATGACATCCTGGTGCATAACGGTGAGGTTCACCTGCGAAACGACACCAATTACAAGTTCCTGTTGCGTTCAAAGGAAGTGTTGCACAACTTTACCGTTCCCCAGTTCCGGGTCAAGATGGACCTGGTTCCCGGTATGGTCTCTTACCAGTGGTTGAAAACCACACGCACCGGTCGCTTCGAAATCTTGTGTGAAGAGTATTGCGGGATGGGGCATTTTGCCATGCGTGGTTCCGTGGTAGTGGATGAAAACGCGGCATTTGAAGAGTGGCTTTCAGGCTATCCCACCTATGCAGATATTCTGGCGGAACCGGAGCCGGACCTGGCTGCAGGCCAGGCCCAGTATGCGGTATGCAGTGCATGCCACGGTGCCAACGGTGAAGGCAATGCGGCCCTCAATGCACCCAATCTGGCTGGCCAGCAGGACTGGTATCTGGAGCGGCAGATCAACAACTTCAAGCACGGAATCCGTGGTTCAGCAAGTGGGGACACGTTCGGAGCACAGATGGCGCCGATGGCGGCGACACTGATCGATGAAGCAGCGGTGCGTAACGTGGTCGGATACATTGCATCACTACCGGTGTCAGGTTCTCCTGCAACAGTCAGCGGAGATGTGGAGCGTGGTGAAGAAATCTATGGTACCTGCAAATCCTGCCACGGCGCCGACGGCAATGGTATCTGGTCACAGAATGCCCCGCGTTTGAAAGGGGTCAATGACTGGTACCTGGAAAGACAGATACAAAACTACCGGCAGGATGTACGGGGATCACACCCACAGGACCTGTACGGTAAACAGATGAGTCTGGTGTCGGGTGTATTACGTGATGACCAGTCGGTCAAAGATCTCGTGGCGTACATCAACACCTTGTAATGGCGTGGTTTAAGAATATGCCGAACAATTTTAAATATTCAGGCCCCGGCGGGGCTTTTAGGGACAGGAGCGAAATCTGATGTCATATGTTGCGATAGCGGACCGGGATCATGAACAGCACATGCATGACCCGCAGACGTTTATCACCAAGTACATCTGGAGCCAGGACCACAAGGTCATTGCCATCCAGTATTCACTAACCGCTATTGCGGTCGGGCTGGTTGCCCTGGTGCTGAGCCTGGGTATGCGGCTGCAACTGGGTTTCCCCGATACATTCTCCTTCCTCACCCCGGACCAGTATTATCAGGCCATCACGATGCACGGCATGATCATGGTCATCTACCTGCTGACCGCTTTGTTGCTGGGTGGCTTTGGCAATTACCTGATCCCGTTGATGTGCGGTGCACGGGACATGGTTTTCCCATACATGAATATGCTCAGTTACTGGGTTTACCTGTTGTCTGTGCTGGTGTTGTGTTCCAGTTTCTTTATCTCGGGGGGGCCAACAGGTGGTGGCTGGACCCTTTATCCGCCACAGGTGATATTACCCGGCACACCCGGGGTCGACGGCGGCATTGTGTTGATGTTGTTATCGCTGGTGTTGTTCATCATTGCCTTTACCATGGGTGGCCTGAATTACGTAACTACGGTGCTGCAGGCCCGTTGCCGTGGCATGACGATGATGCGTATGCCATTGTCCGTTTGGGGCATATTCGTGGCCACCATCCTTGGTCTGCTTGCGTTCCCGGCCCTGCTGGTAACCGGCATCATGTTGCTGCTGGACAGTACCCTGGGTACCAGTTTCTTTATGCCCGCCTTGTTGTCCATGGGCGAGATATCGGAGCACGAAGGCGGCAGCCCGATACTGTTCCAGCACTTGTTCTGGTTTTTCGGACACCCGGAAGTCTATATTGTCGCCCTGCCCGCTTTTGGTGTTATTTCCGACCTCGTTTCCGTGCATGCACGCAAAAATATCTTTGGCTACCGCATGATGGTTTGGGCCATCCTGTCGATCGGGGTGATCTCCTTTATCGTCTGGGCCCACCATATGTATGTCAGTGGTATGAACCCATACTTTGGTTTCTTCTTTGCAACCACCACCCTGATCATCGCCATTCCAACGGCACTGAAAGTTTACAATTGGGTATTGACGCTGTGGCGTGGTGATATCCGCCTGACGGTGCCGATGTTGTTTGTCATTGGATTTATTTTTACTTTCATTAACGGCGGTATCACCGGGCTGTTCCTCGGCAACGTGGTGGTGGACATGCCGCTGTCTGATACCTATTTTGTCGTCGGGCACTTCCACATGGTCATGGGGGTTTCACCGATACTGGTCATTTTTGGTGCGATCTACCACTGGTACCCGAAGATCACCGGGCGTATGTTGAACGACAGGCTGGGACGAATCCATTTCTGGTTAACCCTGTTCGGCACCTATGCCATTTACCTGCCCATGCATTACCTCGGCATCCAGGGTCTGCCACGCCGTTACTATGCCATGGGTGATACCTCCTTCCTGGATCAATCCACCCAGGCAATGAATGCCGGCATCTCCATCGCAGCATTTTTCGTCGCAGCCGTACAAATGATCTTCCTGTTTAACATGTACTGGAGCAGGACCCGAGGCAAGCCATCGGGTGGAAACCCCTGGGGCGCGACCACGCTTGAATGGCAAACCCCGCAAACCCCGCCAGTGCATGGCAACTGGGGAGAGAAATTACCGGTAGTGTATCGCTGGGCCTATGACTATAGCGTTCCCGGCGCTGCTGATGACTTTATTCCCCAGACCATGGCTCCTGACGACGTACCAACAACGGATGACAGCTATCACGGGGGTGAAGGCGAGCATTCATGAGTTTTCTTGAGAAAATAACTGCCCGGCCCTGGGAACATGCCGGGGAAATGGACGGCGTGCACGGTGAATACAAAACCCTGCAGTCAGCCAGTCGCACCGGTCTGATGATGTTCCTGGCCGTCATCAGCAGTATGTTCCTGCTGTTCATGATCACCTATTACACCCGCAGCCAGTTTCCGGATTGGGAAATGCTCGATGACCCACGCATTCTGTGGGCCAATACAGGGGTATTGATCCTGGCAAGTATCGCACTGCAGATGGCCAGCAATGCATCGAAGCAGGCGATGATCTCGCGTATGCGCAATATGCTGATCATCGGTGGGCTGCTGACGCTGGTGTTTGTCGCTGGCCAATGGGTGGCCTGGGAACAACTGGTTGCGGCCGGTTACTATGCGGCTGAAAATCCCGCCAATGCATTTTTCTATCTGTTTACCGGTCTGCACGCCCTGCACCTGGTCGGTGGCCTGTTTTTCGTGCTGGTGCTTGGGTACAGGCTAAAGCAAAAAGACAACGAGCAAAAAGTTCAACAAGGTGTATCTTTGTGCGCCACCTATTGGCATTATCTGCTGCTGGTGTGGCTGGCACTTTTTACACTGTTACTGAGAACATAAGGATAACCCGAGGATATAGGCATGAATGAAGAAGCGCTAGCAACGCCCGTAGGTGCCGGTCTGGAAGCAGATGGTCTCAAAGGGGTAGTCGAGGATCTGTCGGAAGAAAAGCAGATGTTCCACGTACCGTGGGGCAAGGCGATGATGTGGATTTTCCTGCTCAGCGATACGTTTATTTTTTCCTGCTTCCTGATCAGTTATATGAAGGTCAGGATAACAACCACGGTCAACTGGCCGATTCCGAGCGAGGTCTTTGCCCTGTCATTCGGTGGAGACCCCATCCCACTGATCCTGATCGCGATCATGACCTTCGTCTTGATTACCTCCAGCGGCACGATGGCACTGGCGGTGAATTATGGGTATCGGGGTGACAAGAAGAAAACCGTTTTACTGATGGCGGCAACGGCCCTGCTGGGTGCAACCTTTGTTGGTATGCAGGCATTTGAATGGACCAAGTTGATCGTGGACGAAGGGGTCAGGCCCTGGAGTAACCCGATGGGTGCCCCACAGTTTGGTTCCGTATTCTTCATGATTACCGGATTCCACGGTATGCACGTAACGGCCGGTGTGATCTACCTGATCGTTGTGGCCAAACGGGTTGGAACGGGATATTACGACCGCAACCGTGGCGGCAATTATGAAATGGTCGAGATCGCCGGACTCTACTGGCACTTTGTTGACCTGGTCTGGGTGTTTATTTTCGCATTCTTTTATTTATGGTGACTTTGATTTAACCAGATTGGTATTCAGATACAGACGGAATTACGGGAGATTATGGACATGGCATCAGCCGAAGCAAAGCAGGCAGAGGGACACCAGCAACATCCATTGGGAATTTATCTTTGGATCTGGTTATTGCTGTTTGTACTCAGCACGTTTTCCTACATGGTCGATTATTACCAGGTGCAGGGTATGCTTCGCTGGTCTCTGATCCTGTTGTTCATGTTTCTGAAGGCAGGCTTCATTATCGCCATATTCATGCACATGGCCTGGGAACGATTGCTGTTGAAATTTGCGAT
>JABAAB010000086.1 GCA_014238945.1 Lysobacterales bacterium | reverse complement strand
ATGGTGATGCCTGGTGACAATGTACAGATGAAGGTGGAACTGATTGCACCGATTGCGATGGAAGAAGGTTTGCGGTTTGCGATACGTGAAGGCGGTCGGACCGTGGGTGCTGGCGTAGTCGCGAAGATCTTTGAATAAAACCAACCGGAGTTGGTGAATTTCGGAAAGCTGGCCTTCCGCAAGGATGACTGGCTTTCCGGCTTGATGCAGTAATGAAAGGCCAGTAGCTCAACTGGCAGAGCAGCGGTCTCCAAAACCGCAGGTTGGGGGTTCGAGTCCCTCCTGGCCTGCCAGAACTGCATATTGGAATGGTAAGAGAGCTTGAACAGGTTGTAGCGCGGAATATGAACAGCAAGGTAGAAAAAGGCAGATCAACAGCTACAGACACATTGTTGTTGCTGGTCTCAATCGTTATGCTGCTCGGCGGAATTACCGCCTACTACTATTACCAGGATCTGGCCATTACGCCAATTCGGGTTGCAGGGCTGATCACCGTGACTCTGCTGGCTTCATGGGTTGCGGCCCAGTCACAAAAAGGCGGGGCATTTTTCCGCTTTTTAAAAGAGGCTGATATTGAGCGCCGCAAAGTTGTCTGGCCCTCGCATCAGGAAGCGGTGCAGACGTCTTTGATGGTCATAGTTGTAACGATACTGATTTCACTGTTCCTGGCAGCCGTTGACTGGATGTTGGGGTCGTTGGTTCGTTCATTACTTGGCGGGGGTGGTTGATATGGGAAAACGCTGGTATGTCGTGCACGCTTTTTCAGGATTCGAAAAGCAGGTTCAGCGATCACTGGCTGAACGTATCGCACGAGCAGAAATGGAAGATATGTTCGGTGAAATCCTGGTTCCCACCGAAGAAGTGGTGGAAATGAAAGGCGGACAGAAGCGTCGCTCGGACAGAAAATTTTTCCCAGGTTACGTGCTGGTGGAAATGGAAATGACAGACGAAACCTGGCACCTGGTCAAAGATGTACCAAAGGTGATGGGTTTCATCGGTGGCAGGGCAGATAATCCGGCGCCTATTACCGAGAAAGAGGCCGACACCATCCTCAATCGTGTACAGGAAGGTGTGGACAAGCCGCGGCCGAAGATATTGTTTGAACCGGGTGAAATGGTACGTGTGGTCGACGGGCCATTCAATGACTTCAACGGCGTGGTCGAGGAAGTCAATTACGAGAAGAGCCGCCTGCGGGTGGCAGTACTCATTTTCGGCAGATCTACGCCAGTGGAGCTTGATTTCCACCAGGTGGAGAAAACCTGAAACTGAGAATGGTTTGAGCCTGCGCAGGGGCAGTTATACCCGGTGCAGGATTGATTTGGCGGCAAAGGAAACTTTCAGGAATCCGGTGTCCGCCGTAACAGATACGGGGAGCCTGGCAACTGGTTTGCGGGCGTTTGAACCCGAGGAGTAGAAAATGGCTAAGAAGGTCTCTGCTTATATCAAGTTGCAGATTCCGGCAGGGCAGGCTAATCCCAGCCCACCGGTCGGACCCGCACTGGGACAACACGGCGTGAATATCATGGAATTCTGTAAGGCATTCAATGCCAAGACACAGAAGACCGAACCGGGTTTGCCGTTGCCGGTAGTGATTACTGTATATGCTGATCGCAGTTTTACGTTCATCACCAAGACACCACCCGCAGCAGTGTTGCTGAGAAAAGCGGTGGGGATTGCAAAGGGAAGCGGAGAACCAAATACCAACAAGGTGGGTACCGTTACCCGTGCACAGCTGGAAGAAATTGCCAAGGCAAAAGAGCCCGATCTGACTGCGGCTGATATGGACGCCGCCGTCCGGACCATTGCGGGTTCGGCCCGCAGTATGGGCCTGAACGTGGAGGGTGTTAACTGATGGGCAGGTTGAGCAAGAGAGTCAAGGCAATCCGTGAGCAGGTCGAGCCCGGCAAAGTTTACCCCGTGAACGAAGCGCTGGAACTATTGAAGAAAACCAGTAATGCGAAATTCACTGAGTCGGTAGATGTTGCCATCAGGCTGGGTGTAGACCCCCGTAAGTCTGATCAGAACGTTCGCGGTGCCACCGTGCTGCCTAACGGTACCGGCAAAACGGTTCGTGTTGCTGTGTTCACCCAGGGTGACAATGTTGAAAAGGCATTGGAAGCGGGTGCGGATGTCGTGGGGATGGAAGATTTGCACGACCAGATTAAGGGCGGTGATCTCGATTTTGACGTGGTAATCGCTTCTCCGGATGCCATGCGTGTTGCCGGCAGGCTGGGTCAGTTACTTGGCCCGAGAGGCCTGATGCCCAATCCCAAGGTGGGGACGGTTTCACCCGATGTTGCCACCGCTGTCAGAAATGCCAAGGCCGGACAGGTAAGATTCAGGACGGACAAAGGCGGCATTATTCACAGCACCATCGGCAAGGTGAGCTTTGAAGTGGATGCATTAGAGGACAATCTGACTGCACTGCTGGCAGATCTGGTAAAGCTGAAGCCGGCAACGGCAAAAGGTCAGTATCTCAAGAAAGTTGCCGTGTCCACTACCATGGGCCCGGGCCTAGTGGTGGATCATCTGACATTGAAAGAATAAGGATTTCGCCGGAGAGATCCGGTGGAAAGGCGGGCTGAATTCAGCTGGTTCCAGCAATCAATTAGTGGTGCTGGCCTTCTGAACATAGACCGTCAGAGACCGTAGGTATCTGATCACAGGATAAAACGTGTGATCGGATTTAAGCGTGTACCGGGTGACCGGTCACAGCCTGCGCAGATGGTGAAGCCCCCGCTTCTAAAATGTGTTCATGGCAGCACATTTCAGAAGCGGGGTAGTCACTGAAGGATCGGCAACGGTCCTGTGGCAGACGCATTTTGTGTTTGTCATGAGTCGTTATTGGTGCCGGGAAACCGGCTATTTGACTCTTGGAGGTATCAAATGGCTCTGAGTATTGAGCAAAAGAAAGCAGTTGTTGCGCAAGTGGCAGAAGCTGCCCAGACCGCCCTGGCTGCCGTTGCAGCAGAATATCGCGGCCTAAGCGTTGAGGAAATGACGGATTTGCGTGCCAAGGCACGCGAAAGCGGTGTTTATCTCAAGGTGGCCAAAAATACGCTGGTACGGCGGGCAGTGGAAGGTACTGAGTTTGAGTGCATACAGGATTCCCTTGCAGGACCCTTGCTGTTTGCATTCAGTATGGAAGATCCCGGTGCTGCAGCACGTCTTGTCAAAGACTATGTAAAGTCGAATGACAAACTTGTTACAAAGCTGGTCGCTGTTGGTGGTGAGGTATTTGATGCCTCGGAGTTGGAGCGTTTGTCCAGCCTGCCGACTTATGACCAGGCAATTGCAATGTTGATGGGCGTGATTAAAGCACCGACGGAGAAATTCGTCCGTACACTGGCAGAACCGCATACCAAGCTTGTGCGTCTGTTTGCCGCTGTCAACGAAGCAAAACAGGCTGCCTGACATTTATTTTAACTAAACCCCGGTAACCATCAGGTTACCTCAATTGAGATTAGGAGAGACGACAATGGCCGTTTCAAAAGAAGATATCCTGGAAACCATTTCCAACATGAGCGTAATGGACGTAGTAGATCTGATCAGCGCCATGGAAGAAAAATTTGGTGTTTCTGCTGCTGCCCCTGTAGCCGCCGCTGCCGCTCCGGCAGCCGGTGGAGAAGGTGCTGTCGAGGAAGAACAGACCGAGTTCGACCTGGTGTTGGCCTCATTCGGTGCCAAAAAGGTTCCCGTGATCAAGGCTGTACGTGAAATAACAGGTCTGGGCCTCAAAGAAGCCAAGGACCTTGTTGAAAGTGCCCCTACCAGTGTGAAGGAAGGCATTGAGAAAGGTGAAGCCGAAGAGCTGAAGAAGAAACTCGAAGATGTAGGCGCTACTGTCGAGATTAAGTAAATCAGTAATTTTTATTTACTGATAGAAGGTTCGGAACCGGCTGGGGATATTTGTCCCCGGCCCGTTCCTGTTTGTCTGTTTAAGACGCGACCATTGCCCGGGTCGCACAGAGGTGGTTGGTAATATGAACTACTCATTTACTGAGAAAAAACGTATCCGGAAGGATTTTGGTAAAAGGCGGTCGGTGCTCGAGGTACCCAACCTTTTAGAGACCCAAATCAGATCTTACGCGGAATTTCTGCAATTAGAGACCAAACCGGAAGATCGGCGAGAACGCGGACTTCATGGCGCATTGAATTCGGTTTTCCCCATCGTTGCTTATTCACGCAATGCTGCACTTGAATATGTCAGCTATAAACTCGGTGACGCACCGTTTAATGTGAGGGAATGCAAGCTGCGTGGTATGACCTATGCGGCACCCGTGCGTGTCAAGGTACGTCTTGTCATTTATGACAAGGAAAGTTCCGCCAAGCAGAAACCCGTCAAGTATGTGAAAGAACAGGAAGTCTACATGGGCGATCTGCCACTGATGACTGACACTGGAACCTTTGTAATCAACGGTACAGAACGCGTTATTGTTTCGCAGTTGCACCGATCCCCGGGTGTGTTCTTTGATCACGACAAGGGCAAAACACATTCAAGTGGCAAGTTGCTTTTTTCGGCACGGGTTATTCCATACCGTGGTTCCTGGCTCGATTTTGAATTCGACCCCAAGGATGGAATTTTTACCAGGATAGACAGGCGGCGGAAACTGCCGGTAACCATTCTGTTGCGTGCCCTGGGCATGAACAATGAAGAAATGCTGGATACCTTTTTTGACACCAGCAGCATCTCGTTGTTGAAAACTGGTGCCAAATTGAAACTCATCCCCGGTCGTTTGCGTGGGGAGTCGGCCCTGTTTGATATTACGGACAAGAAGGGTGAAATTATTGTCGCCACGGACAAACGCATCACCGCGCGTCACGTCAAACAGATTGAAAAAGCCGGTATCAGGTCATTGCAGGTTCCGGATGATTACCTGATTGGTAAAATCATGGCACACAACGTGATCGACAAGGATTCTGGTGAGCTGCTGGCTGATGCCAACTCGGAAGTAACCGAAGAATTGCTTGAGTCATTACGTGCGGCTGGCATAAAGAAATTCGAGGTTTTGTATGTCAACGACCTGGATCAGGGTCCTTACATATCAAACACACTGAAAATTGATTCAAGCACCAACGAACTGGAAGCATTGGTAGAAATTTATCGCATGATGCGTCCGGGTGAACCTCCCACCAAAGAGGCCGCCCAGAATCTGTTCAAGAATCTTTTCTTCGCTGAAGAACGCTATGACTTGTCCGGTGTAGGCCGGATGAAATTCAATCGCAGAGTCGGCCGTAAAGAAATTGAGGGTGCCGGAGTTCTCGATCGTGAGGACATTCTTGCAGTTTTGAAGGTATTGATTGATATCCGCAATGGCAAGGGATCGGTTGATGATATCGATCACCTGGGTAACCGGCGTGTCAGAAGTGTCGGTGAAATGGCTGAAAACGTATTCCGCGTCGGTGTGGTCAGGGTAGAACGGGCTGTGCGTGAACGGCTGTCTGTCGCCGAGAGTGAAGACCTGTCACCACAGGAATTGATCAATGCCAAACCGGTGGCGGCAGCGGTCAAGGAGTTTTTTGGCTCAAGCCAGCTAAGTCAGTTCATGGATCAAAACAACCCCTTGTCAGAAGTCACCCACAAACGCCGCGTATCTGCGTTGGGTCCGGGTGGCTTGACACGTGAGCGGGCAGGATTTGAAGTTCGTGATGTACACCCAACTCACTATGGTCGCGTGTGTCCTATCGAAACACCTGAAGGTCCGAATATCGGCTTGATTAATTCGCTCGCAGTCTATGCACGAACCAACGATTACGGGTTTCTGGAGACACCGTACCGCAAAGTGGGTCGGGGCAAGGTTACAAATGACGTTGAATATCTGTCGGCCATTGTTGAGGGAGATTATGTCATCGCCCAGGCAAACGCCGAGTTGGATAGCAATGGACGATTCGTAGATGAATTTATTCCCTGCAGGCACATGGGCGAGTTCACACTCAAAGAACCGACCGAAGTCAACTATATGGACGTATCGCCAAAGCAGATTGTGTCCGTGGCCGCATCGCTTGTTCCCTTCCTTGAGCATGATGATGCCAACCGGGCGCTAATGGGCTCCAACATGCAGCGTCAGGCTGTGCCTACGCTAAAAGCTGAGAAGCCACTGGTGGGAACCGGTATGGAGCGTGTTGTTGCTACCGATTCCGGCGTTACAGCAGTTGCGATACGTGGTGGCGTTGTTGACCAGGTGGATGCCGGCCGAATCGTGGTAAGGGTTAATGAAGCGGAAGTTCCAGCCGGCGACCCCGGTGTGGATATCTATAATCTGGTCAAGTATCAGCGGTCTAACCAGAATACATGCATGAACCAACGACCTTTGGTCAACGTTGGCGACATTGTTTCCAGCGGCGACGTTTTGGCCGATGGACCATCAACCGACCTCGGTGAACTGGCACTCGGTCAGAACATGTTGGTCGCGTTCATGCCGTGGAATGGTTACAACTTCGAGGACTCGATTCTGATTTCCGAAAGGGTGGTCAAAGAAGACCGGTTCACAACCATACATATTGTCGAACTGACCTGTGTCGCCCGTGATACCAAGCTGGGTTCCGAAGAGATCACTGCTGACATTCCCAATGTGGGTGAGCACAACCTCAATAAGCTTGACCAGTCGGGTATTGTGTACATCGGGGCCGAAGTCAAGGCGGGTGACATTCTCGTGGGCAAGGTCACGCCAAAGGGTGAAACCCAACTGACACCGGAAGAGAAACTGTTACGTGCGATATTTGGCGAAAAAGCATCCGATGTAAAAGACACGTCTTTGCGTGTTTCATCGGGTACCGATGGCACGGTGATCGATGTGCAAGTCTTCACCCGGGATGGTGTTGAAAAAGACGAGCGGGCGATCTCAATCGAGAAAGATCAGTTACAACAGGTCCGAAAAGACCTGGACGATCAGTTGCGTATTGTTGAAAGTGCCATTTATCAACGTCTTGAAAACGCACTGCTTGGCAAGCCTGCGGTAAAGGGTCCCGATGGACTGAAGAAAGGCACCGAAATCACTTCAGAGTATCTGTCCAGTCTCGAAATGGACGAGCGGTTCAAGATTCGCATGAAAGACAACGATGCCAATGATCAGCTCGAGCAACTGGCGGACCAGATCAAAGCGCAACATAAGGTCTTTGATGAGAAGTTTGAAGTAAAGAAAGGCAAGATTACGCGCGGGGATGACCTGGCGCCCGGCGTGCTGAAAATGGTCAAGGTTTATATGGCGGTTAAACGTCGTATTCAACCCGGTGACAAAATGGCAGGCCGGCATGGAAACAAGGGTGTTATTTCCATGATTGTGCCAATGGAAGACATGCCCTATACGGAAGATGGTACACCGGTTGACGTGGTGTTGAATCCGCTCGGCGTGCCATCACGTATGAATATTGGGCAGGTGCTGGAAACTCATCTTGGTTGGGCTGCGAGAGGTCTTGGCCACCGAATTTCCAAGATGATGGATGAGAAAGCCAAAACCGACGATATCCGCAGATTCCTGAGCGAAATTTATAACAGCGACCAGGACGGCAGGGTCAATATGAATTCGTTCTCCGCTGCCGAAGTCAAGGAGATGGCATCCAACCTCAGGGAAGGTGTGCCGATGGCGACACCCGTATTTGACGGTGCGCCTGAAACCGAGATAAAAAGACTGCTTGAACTGGCAGAGTTGCCTACCAGTGGTCAGACCATACTTTATAACGGTCGAACCGGTGATCCCTTTGATCGCCCGGTTACTGTTGGCTATATGTACATGCTGAAACTGAACCACCTGGTGGATGACAAGATGCATGCACGTTCAACCGGACCGTACTCTCTGGTTACCCAGCAACCCCTTGGAGGCAAGGCCCAGTTTGGTGGTCAGCGCTTCGGTGAAATGGAGGTCTGGGCACTTGAAGCATATGGTGCATCCTACACCTTGCAGGAAATGTTGACGGTTAAATCCGATGACGTGTCAGGTCGTAACCATATGTACAAGAACATAGTCGATGGAAACCATGAGATGGCGGCAGGAATGCCAGAATCCTTCAATGTATTGGTGAAGGAAATCCGTTCGTTGGCTATCAACATCGAACTTGAAGAAACATGATCCGAGGAGATACGCGGTGAGAGACCTACTTAATCTCTATAATCGTCAGCGCCAGCCGCTGAATTTTGATGCTATCCGAATTGGATTGGCGCCACCGAACCTGATTCGTTCCTGGTCATATGGCGAAGTAAAGAAACCTGAGACCATCAACTACCGGACATTCAAGCCGGAGCGCGACGGTTTATTCTGTGCCTCGATATTCGGGCCGGTCAAGGACTACGAATGCCTGTGTGGTAAATACAAGCGCATGAAGCACCGTGGCGTGGTTTGTGAAAAATGTGGCACCGAGGTTACTTTGACCAAGGTCCGACGTGAGCGCATGGCGCACGTTGACCTGGCCAGTCCGGTTGCACATATCTGGTTCCTGAAGTCACTGCCTTCGCGTATTGGCCTGATGCTGGATATGACGCTGCGTGACATCGAGCGGATCCTCTATTTCGAATCTTATGTGGTACTCGATGAGGGTATGACGGAGCTCGAACGTGGCACCCTGATGACCGATGATCAGTACCTTGACTCTGTTGAACAGTATGGCGACGAGTTTGTTGCCAAGATGGGCGCGGAGGCGATCTTTGAGTTGCTGCGCACGATCAACCTGGCTGAAGAACTCAAACAACTGCGTCTGGATATCGGTGCAACCCGTTCAGAGACCAAACTCAAGCGTCTTTCCAAGCGAGTCAAGCTGGTAGAAGCATTCATCGATTCCGGAAACCGTCCGGAATACATGATCATGACGGTTCTGCCTGTGCTTCCACCGGACCTGCGTCCGCTGGTACCACTGGATGGGGGGCGCTTTGCAACCTCGGATCTGAACGATCTCTACCGGCGTGTCATCAATCGCAACAATCGACTCAAACGACTGCTTGAATTGAATGCACCGGATATTATTGTGCGAAATGAAAAACGCATGTTGCAGGAATCTGTGGATGCGTTGCTGGACAATGGCAGGCGTGGTCGTGCCATTACCGGCACCAACCGACGTCCTCTGAAGTCATTGGCAGATATGATCAAGGGCAAGCAGGGTCGTTTCCGCCAGAACCTGCTGGGTAAACGCGTAGATTACTCTGGCCGTTCCGTCATCGTGGTTGGTCCGACATTGAAACTGCATCAGTGCGGCCTGCCAAAGAAGATGGCACTGGAATTGTTCAAGCCTTTTATATTCAGCAAACTGCAACTTCGCGGAATGGCGACAACGATCAAGGCGGCGAAGAAACTGGTCGAAGCAGAACGTGCCGAGGTATGGGATATCCTTTCCGAGGTCATCCGCGAGCACCCGGTGCTGCTGAACCGCGCACCGACCCTGCATCGTCTTGGTATCCAGGCTTTTGAGCCGGTGCTGATCGAAGGCAAGGCCATCCAGTTGCACCCATTGGTATGTACAGCGTTCAATGCTGACTTCGATGGTGACCAGATGGCTGTCCATGTGCCGTTGTCGATTGAAGCCCAGCTTGAAGCACGCACTCTGATGATGTCTTCAAACAATATTCTTTCGCCCGCAAACGGTGAACCAATCATTGTACCGACACAGGACGTGGTGCTGGGGCTGTATTACATGACCCGTCAACTGGCGGGCGTTCGGGGCGAAGGAATGTTCTTCTCCGATATCGCTGAAGTACACCGTGCGTACCAGAATTTGATATACAACGAAGCGGAAAAAAAGTGGGAACGTCCCATCGAATTGCATGCCGCTATCAAGGTCAGGATTGACGAAATAATTATCTCGGAACATGGTGAGGAGCGACATGAAACCAACCTGGTTGAAACCACAGTTGGACGCGCCCTGCTGGCTGATATCCGACCCCGGGGTATGCCGTTTTACCTTTTGAACGAAGCCTTAAAGAAAAAGCAGATTTCCGGGCTGATTAATTCGTGTTACAGGCGTCTGGGGCTCAAGAAAACGGTGGTATTCTCCGATCGCCTGATGTACACCGGATTCCAATATGCAACGATTGCCGGTGTTTCCATCGGTATTGATGATCTGGTCGTTCCCGCTGAGAAAGTGTCTATCCTTTCTGCTGCGGAAGATGAAGTGGTGGAGATACAGAATCAGTACATATCTGGTCTGGTTACCGCCGGCGAACGGTATAACAAGGTTGTTGATATCTGGTCCCGCACCAACGAGCAGGTTGCTCGTGCAATGATGGACGGGATGGGCAAGAGCATGGTACAGAATCTCAAAGGCGAAGATGTTGAAGAGGACTCCATGAACTCCATCTACATCATGGCAGATTCCGGGGCACGTGGTTCTGCCGCCCAAATTCGGCAATTGGCCGGTATGCGTGGTCTGATGGCCAAGCCAGATGGCTCGATCATTGAAACGCCCATCACAGCCAATTTCCGTGAGGGATTGGATGTGTTGCAGTATTTCATATCGACCCATGGCGCGCGAAAAGGCCTTGCCGATACCGCATTAAAAACTGCCAACTCGGGATACCTGACACGCAGACTCGTAGACGTGGCGCAGGACCTGGTTACCACGGAAGTTGATTGCGGTACCAGTAACGGATTGGTAATGCAGCCCATAGTTGAGGGCGGCGATGTGGTTGAACCGTTGAGTGAGCGGGTTCTCGGACGCATGGTAGCGAAAGACGTACTCATTCCGGGCACCGAAGATGTATTGTGCGACCGAAATACCCTACTGGATGAGCAGTGGGTGGAGAAAATGGAAAGCGCAGGTGTCGACGAAGTTATGGTTCGATCGACCATTACCTGTGAAACACGCTATGGCGTTTGTTCGCATTGTTACGGTCGCGATCTCGCCCGTGGGGACATGGTAAACCTCGGTGAGGCTGTGGGTGTCATCGCAGCCCAGTCTATCGGTGAGCCGGGTACACAGCTCACCATGCGTACTTTTCACATCGGTGGTGCTGCTTCACGTGCGGCAGCGGTCGACAATATCCAGACAAAGTCCGGAGGCACCATTCGATTGCACAATCTTAAGTCGGTCGAAAGGGCTGACAAGAAACTGGTGGCTGTTTCACGTTCCGGTGAACTTTCAGTCATTGATGAACACAGCCGGGAAAAAGAACGTTACAAGATTCCTTATGGCGCCATTGTTTCCATTCGTGATGGTGAGAGTGCCGATGCCGGCCAGATCGTGGCCAACTGGGATCCGCATACCCATCCGATTGTGACCGAGGTGGCAGGTACCGTGAGATTCCATGATTTCATCGACGGTGTCACCGTCAATGAAACCATCGACGACATCACAGGTTTGACGGATCTTACCGTGACTGACCCGAAGCAACGCGGTAGTGCGGCCAAGGATCTGAAGCCGATGGTCAGCCTGGTAGACGGAAAGGGCAGACCCCTGTACCTGGCGGGTACGGAGATACCGGCACAGTATTTGCTGCAATCAGGTTCAATCGTGGGGACACATGATGGCCAGGAGGTATCCGTTGGTGACATTATTGCCCGTATTCCACAGGAGTCGTCCAAGACCCGTGATATTACTGGTGGTCTGCCACGTGTTGCAGACCTGTTTGAAGCGCGCAAACCCAAGGAGCCGGCCATATTGGCAGACATCTCAGGTATCTTCAGTTTTGGTAAGGAAACCAAAGGTAAACAGCGGGTTGTCATAACCCCTGACAGCGGTGATACCTATGAGGCGTTGATCCCGAAATGGCGACACTTGATCGTATTCGAAGGTGAACGTGTGGAAAAGGGTGAAACCATTGCTGATGGCGAGCCCAATCCGCATGACATCCTGCGTTTGATGGGAGTCGAAGCATTATCCGACTACCTTACCAAGGAAATTCAGGACGTTTATCGTTTGCAGGGTGTGAAGATCAATGACAAACACATTGAGGTAATAGTCCGGCAGATGTTGCGCAAAGCAGAGATCCGTGAATCCGGCGACACCCGTCTGTTGATGCGAGAACAACTGGATGTGGTTCGCGTCAAAGATGAAAACGCGACTGTAGAGAAAGACGGTGGCGAGCCGGCTGAATACCAGCGTCTTCTATTGGGTATTACCAAGGCATCGCTGGCCACGGAATCTTTCATTTCCGCAGCTTCTTTCCAGGAGACAACCAGAGTACTGACCGAAGCCGCGGTACGCGGTACTACGGATCACCTGCGTGGTTTGAAGGAGAACGTCATAGTTGGCAGACTGATACCGGCCGGTACCGGCATGGCATTCCACAAATCACGCAAGCGTCCACCGGAAGATGATCCCGAAATTGATCTGGCTGCCCTGGCAGCAGCGGTGGCAGCTGAAGAGTTCGGTGAACTGGACGAGCAAGCCGAAGCCAAAGACTAGAGACATATACAAAGTATACTCAGAAGAACCTGCGGGGCCTGCTTATATACAGGCTCCGTGTTTTTGGTCAATCGATATTCTGTTGAAAGATTTTGGACCTGAATATAATGAAATTTATTGTTGCGAAAGGTCGATTCTCCTGTCATAATTGATCAGCTAACAAACTCAATCCCTTCAGAAGAAGGGCCGGATAGCAAAAACTAATTTTGACAGGTTGGTAGAAAGGCTATTTCGGAGAGCCGATGTCGCCGGCGCGTGGGCCGGACTCATGGGCGCCCAATCCAGGTTTTTAAGGCTGGGGTTGGGCGTTTGACATTGTTGGAAAGGCAGCATTACATTCGCCGCCTTCGAACAACTGGCCCCTGGCCCCGTTAGTCGATATGTTTTTTGGATTTTTGTATATGTCATTAATTAACGTTTATTAGGTAAAAGTTATGACGACTGTTAATCAACTGGTGCGCAAACCCCGCAAACCTAAAGTATATAAAAGTGGCGTTCCCGCACTGGAAGGGTGCCCGCAAAAGCGTGGTGTTTGCACCCGCGTGTATACAACCACACCCAAGAAGCCGAATTCGGCTCTGCGCAAGGTTGCACGTGTGCGTCTGACCAATGGTTATGAAGTCACCAGCTACATAGGTGGTGAGGGTCATAATTTACAGGAGCATAGTGTAGTGCTTATCCGTGGCGGTCGTGTCAAAGACCTGCCCGGTGTGCGTTACCACACGGTTCGAGGCAGCCTCGACACATCAGGTGTGGGTGACCGGCGCCAGGGTCGTTCCAAGTATGGCACCAAGCGGCCAAAGAATTGATACGGACCAGTTAAGGATCAGGTAGCACAATGTCAAGAAAACATTCAAATTTTGCGCGCGATATTTTGCCGGACCCCAAGTTTGGCAGTGAAATGATCACCCGTTTTGTCAACATGGTGATGCACAGCGGCAAGAAATCAGCGGCCGAACGTATCGTTTACGGCGCGATCGAGACCATTGAAGACAGAAACAAGAGCGCTACCGCAGTAGAGCTTGTTGAAACAGCCCTGGAAAATGTCAGCCCGATGGTAGAAGTAAAATCCCGTCGTGTTGGTGGTGCTACCTACCAGGTGCCTGTTGAAGTACGACCCAAGCGCCGCCAGACACTGGCGATGCGTTGGATTATTGATGCCGCGCGCAAGCGTGGTGAGAAAAATATGCCGCAACGTTTGGCTGGTGAATTACTGGATGCTGTGGAGCAGCGTGGTGCCGCGGTCAAGAAGCGTGAAGACACGCATCGCATGGCGGAGGCCAACAAGGCCTTCTCGCACTACCGCTGGTAGTTGGAATTGAGGAAAGTATAGTGGCTCGTATTACGCCAATTGACAGGTATCGCAACATTGGCATCATGGCTCACATCGATGCGGGAAAGACTACGACGACTGAGCGTATTCTGTTTTACACCGGTGTTTCACACAAGATCGGTGAAGTTCATGACGGCAACGCCACCATGGACTGGATGGAGCAGGAGCAGGAACGTGGTATCACGATTACCTCCGCTGCAACCACCTGTTTTTGGAGCGGGATGGATCAGCAGTTCAAGGAACACCGGATCAATATTATTGATACACCGGGGCACGTTGACTTCACCATTGAGGTTGAGCGGTCTTTGCGTGTGCTTGACGGTACGGTTGCGGTATTTTGTGCTGTAGGTGGTGTTCAGCCACAATCTGAAACAGTATGGCGTCAGGCCACCCGTTATAACGTGCCGCGTATTGCATTTGTCAATAAAATGGATCGCACCGGTGCTGATTTTAATCATGTAGTCAGGCAAATCAAGGAACGTCTTGGTGCCCGTGCCGTACCCGTTCAGCTACCCATCGGTGCAGAAGAAGATTTTGCCGGAATTGTGGACCTGGTGCGGATGAAGGCCATTTACTGGGAAATTGAAAACCAGGGTGTGACCTACGAAGCAAGGGACATTCCCGAGGATATGCTTGAGGAGGCAGAAGCCGCCCACGAATACATGGTTGAAATGGCGGCCGAGGCCTCTGAAGAACTGATGGAAGCCTATCTGGAAGATGGTGAACTCACCAGGGAACAGGTAATCAGTGGTTTGCGGCTTGGCACATTGCACAATGATATTGTCCCTTGTCTGTGTGGCACGGCATTCAAAAACAAGGGTGTCCAGGCATTGCTGGATTCAATTGTTGAATTGATGCCCTCACCGGTGGATGTTCCGGCCATTAGTGGCATACTGGAAAATGACAGCGAAGACGTGCGCAAGAGCGACGACAGTGAACCGTTTGCTGCACTGGCGTTCAAAATCGCCACCGATCCGTATGTTGGCACACTGACGTTCTTCCGTGTTTACTCCGGTGTCCTGAAATCAGGTGACACGATTTATAATCCAGTCAAGAGCAAGAAAGAGCGTGTGGGTCGTATCCTGCAGATGCACGCAAACTCACGTGATGAGATCAAGGAAGTGCGTGCCGGTGATATCGCAGCAGCCGTTGGGTTAAAAGATGTTACTACCGGTGACACACTGTGTGCTCTGAAGGAGATTATTACCCTTGAGCGGATGGAGTTCCCTGACCCGGTAATCTCGGTGGCCGTGGAGCCCAAAACCAAGAGTGACCAGGAAAAAATGGGCATCGCGCTCAGCAAACTGGCGCAGGAGGATCCGTCTTTCCGGGTCAAAACCGATGAAGAATCCGGTCAGACCATTATCTCTGGCATGGGTGAGTTGCACCTGGATATTCTGGTGGACCGGATGCGGCGCGAGTTCAGTGTCGAGGCCAATGTTGGCCGGCCACAGGTTGCATATCGTGAGACGGTACGCAAAGAAGTTGAGGCTGAAGGAAAATTTGTCAAGCAGTCCGGTGGCCGTGGTCAGTACGGACACGTCAAGATTCGCCTCACCCCCATGAAGTCGGGCGAAGGATATGAGTTCGAGAACAACATCGTTGGTGGTGTTGTACCAAAAGAGTACATCAACTCTGTGAATAAGGGCATACAGGAAGCACTGCAGAATGGTGTGGTCGCCGGCTATCCGGTGGTCGATGTGAAAGCGACCCTTTTTGATGGCTCGTACCACGAGGTTGATTCAAATGAAATGGCGTTCAAGATCGCCGGTTCAATGGCATTCAGGACTGCGGCCAGCAATGGCAGTCCGGTTTTGCTGGAACCGATGATGAAAGTGGAAGTTGTTACACCCGAAGACTATATGGGTGATGTAATGGGTGATGTAACCCGGCGTCGTGGAATTTTGCAGGGCATGGAAGACTGTCCGTCAGGCAAGGTTGTCAATGCACACGTGCCGCTTTCTGAAATGTTCGGCTATGCCACCGATCTGCGTTCCCAGACCCAGGGTCGTGCGACGTATACCATGGAATTTGACCACTACTCCGAAGCACCGGCAAGTGTGGCCGAAGAAATTGTTAAAAAGACCGCCTAAAAAGAGGTAAACAGGCATGTCCAAGGAAAAATTTGAAAGAACAAAACCCCATGTAAACGTGGGGACGATTGGCCACGTTGATCATGGCAAGACGACGCTGACGGCGGCGATGACGAAGATATGCGCTGAAGCGCGTGGTGGTGATTTTGTT
>JABAAB010000114.1 GCA_014238945.1 Lysobacterales bacterium | reverse complement strand
GGCTCGCCCGAAGGGAGCTAAGCAGATGACCCAATACGGCGTTACAGCCCTTAACAAGGACCAGCCATTGTCTACGGTCTGTGCCTTGTC
The DNA here is from genome assembly GCA_014238945.1 of Lysobacterales bacterium. Lineage (GTDB taxonomy): Bacteria > Pseudomonadota > Gammaproteobacteria > Xanthomonadales > SZUA-36 > SZUA-36. Next base: position 9,043 of record JABAAB010000114.1, on the reverse strand, counting down.
TTGGATCATCTGCTTAGCTCTGAACATGGCAATATCACCTTTAAGGAGTACTAGCTATCGCTATGACTTTTCGAACGATTCACCAAACTGTTTCGCCAGCTACAGCGCAAACTCCGGATCCTTGGTGAAATATGCAGGCTAATCTTTGAAACCGGTGTAGATCCACTTCACCCCCTGTCGGAATGCCTCGGGAGCTGCCGACATATGGGTTTGTCCGGCCAGTGTGCGGGTTTCCAGTAGCCACGGTCTGCCCGGCTGATTGTGCCAATGCTCTATCCATTTCAGCGTCGGTTCGCGAAATTGTGGATCGTCGAATTCACCGCTGGAGACGAACAGGCGCGTGGCATTTACTGTCTTCGTGTCACCGTGATAATTGAGAAAAAAAGCGAGGTTGCGATGCAGGGCGGGGTTACTGGCAATGTGCCCAAAAAACAGTTGGGGCCGGGTCATGGCTGTATAGAGAACGAACTGGCCACCCAAGGACTGGCCAAAGATGATCCGTTGCCTGGGGTCAGCGCGATAGTTGCTTTCGATCAGGGGTATCAGTTCATCCTGCAAAACGGTCTGGAAATTTTCTGCACCACCCCAGAAATCACGTTCCACTGACGGGGCGGTGTAATCGGTGGAACGCATATTGCCTTCCCGAAAGGTATCGGCTCCGTAGGAGATACCCACCAGTATGGCCCTGGGTGATTCGTCTCCAAATCGCAAGTAGTGGTGAAACCCCGATAACAATGGAAAGGTATTGCCCCCATCAAGAAGGTAGATAGAAGGATATTTCTCCTGATTCTGCTGGTAGTCTTCAGGTAAATCTACAAAAATGTGAAATGCTCGTTGCAGGGTGCTGGATTCCAGTTCGTGGTAGTTGATTTCGCCCAGTGCCTGCAACAACCGTGTATCAATATTCTCTGCCGTGACGGATTCAATCTGTGTAAGGAGGATCAGATTCAGAATCAGCATTGTGCGGAATTTCATATTCAGACAGCTCCCGTGGAGAATGACTTGAATCACGATGTTAACAAACTATTACGTTGATGATGGCCGGTCAGGGGTCGCTTGAACCGTATTTGGCAACGTCACGGCAGTTTGTGACATATATACGTAGAGATCAGGGAATTACATGGTGCCGGATTGTCATGTTGGTGCATGACTGGACCCGGAAGTTTCCGATGGTTTGCCTTTCGGCTTGTCTCTAGTCCTAGCAGGTGACCGATTCAGAAAATGAGTTGGTTAAGGTTCGGGCCTCAATTACCAGGTTGTTTTCCAACGGTAGGTAAGACCAGATTTCTTCACCTCGACTGGGACAGAACCCCTTCAGTCGCATTTTCCTTTCCTCTGTGCTTCCATTCATTGGCTGAGGAATCTGAACGAAAATCTTTATGTTTTCATCATGGATTTTGGCACGCAGGAATACCCACTCGGACGCTAATCTGTCAAAGCTTGCAGGCGGGTTCTGGAAATAAAAGGCATTAACCCAGTCGACACATTGCTGGGGAGGTGAGCTGACCTGTGCACACGCACATAGCACGGTTGCCGCCAGCAACGGGCAAAAAAGTCTGGTCATTGTAGTTGTTCCCAATTCCTTTGGATCCACCTATTCTTCCCCTGAATACGTCCTCTTTTTTATAATCAACTTTAGTTTACACAAATGTAATTTAATAACAATTACTAATTCAGATCACCATATCTTTGGCATTTCTGATTCTCCAATCTTTCATGGAGGAATCAATAATAGAAAACCGTGAAATGCCACACGATAAAAGTGACTTGAATTTGCTTGCCTTTTCAAGGCCAGTCGAACTGGATTTTAATTGATTCTTACTTTGTGGACTGTTTTCGCCTATCTTTATCCCGATGGCCAGCATGAAATCAATTATTCAACCCGATGTCATGGTGCAGCAGGCATTTCGGCTGCACCGTGCCGGTCAATTGAAACGCGCACATGAGTTGTACGTTCGCGCTTTGAAAGTGAACCCCCGTGACCCCCATGCGATTCACTTTCTCGGTGTACTGATGCACCAGACAGGCAAGAGTGAAGAGGCCCTGGTGTTGTTGAAACAATCGGTGGAGATTGAACGGGGGTTGACCGACGCCTGGTGTAATCTGGGCAATGTCTGCAGGGACCTGGGACGTCACGTCGAAGCTGGCGAGGCCTATGATCGTGCCTTGAGCCTGGAACCCGAACTGGCCCCGGCCTGGGTTGGCCTCGGCAACCTGCACCAGCAAACCGGGGCTTTTGGTGAGGCGATATCCGCCTACCGCCGAGCCCTGAAACAGGAACCCGATTCGGTAGATGGTTGTTATAACCTGGCCACGGTGCTGGCCCGCATCGGCCAGACCGTTGAGGCTGAAGCTCTCTGCAAAAAAGCCATCAGCATGGCACCGGCTTATCCTGAGCCATACGGTCAATTATCCGAAATTTACCTGAATCAGAACCGTACAGAAGATGCGATGGATTGCTTACGACAAGGCCTGAAGATAGACCCACGTCACCCGGAACTGCAATACAACCTCGGTTTCGCCTTGTCCACCAGGGGTGAACTTCCGGCGGCGAGAGACGCTTATACCCGCGCACTGGCGGCCAATCCCGATCATGCTGCAGCCTTGTCGGCACTGCTTTATGCCAGGCGTCAACTGGCGGACTGGAAGGACCTGGACAAGCTGTCACGGAGGCTTGCGAATGGATTGCAGCTGGGATGGCAGCAGATCACTCCTTTTTCCTTCCTCGCTGAACCATCGGACCGCAGTCAACAACTGGCCTGTGCGCGTTTGTGGACGGCAGGAATTCAACAACGTATCGGCAAACAGGAAGATGTCCCTGCTGCCCGGCAAATGGGCTCAAGTCGGGATGGAAAGTTGACCATTGGATACCTGTCTGCAGATTATTACCGTCATCCGACTGCTTATCTTGCAGCAGGACTATTTGAAGCCCATGACCGCTCGCAATTCAGTGTCATTGCGTATTCGAACAGCCGTGATGACAACAGCGCAATGAGACATCGTCTGGAGGCGGCATTTGACGATTTCGTGGACATCAGAACCCTGTCACCGGCTGCCGCCGCCGAACGTATCCACGGGGACGGGGTAGACATCCTGGTGGACCTCAAGGGCCATACAATGGAGGCGGCAACCGCGGTGATGGCGCTGCGTCCTGCATCTGTCCAGGTCAGCTACCTGGGATATCCCGGTTCCATGGGGGCAGAGTATATTGATTACATCATCGGTGACACCTGTGTCACACCATTGGCTGATGCGGATGATTATGATGAACACATTGTTCAGATGCCCTCCAGCTACCAGGTCAATGATCGCAACAGACCCTGCCCGCAGGAAAGCTTCGGTCGCGAGGCACTTGATCTGCCGCCGGCTGCGGTGGTGCTTTGCTGTTTTAACAACAGCTGGAAGATTACACCGGAAATATTTACCTGCTGGATGAAGATCCTCAAGGCCGTGCCCGGTAGTGTTCTGTGGCTGCATGGGCGCAAGTCCACCGGAACCTTGCGGAGAAACCTGGAAGAGGTGATGCGGCAACAGGGTGTCGAGACTTGCAGGCTGATCATGGCGGGACCCAGGCCCTTGTCAGAATACCTGCAACTATATCTCGAGGCTGACCTGTTCCTCGATACCCTGCCATACAACGCCCATACCACGGCCAGTGATGCCCTGTGGATGGCTTGCCCGGTACTGACCGTCAGTGGTGAGACCTTTCCCTCACGGGTGGGGGCCAGCCTGCTACACGCCGTGGGACTGGGTCAATTGGTGTGTGAAAATATTGAGGAATACACCCGGCTTGCGACAGAATTGGCATCTGACCCGGACCGGTTGGCGTCCCTGCGGCAGTATCTGCAGCAGGGCAGGCAGGAATTTGCGCTGTTTGATACCCTGGCTTTTACCCGCAATCTTGAACAGGCGTACCGGGAGATGATTGAGCGCCATGATGATGGGAATGCGGGTGCATTCAGGGTTGAGACCTGAGGATATTGCAGCGACAGAGCCGAATTAAGGCAAGGATTCAAAACCGTCGGCAAAGATATCGTCATTAATTTTGATGTGGAATATCTTGCCGGCGTTGCGGTCCGCGATATAGAGTTCACCCGCTTCATCCTCACCAAAGCTCGATATACTCAGCAATTCACTGGCCGCTGCCACCCATTCTGAACTGGACCAGCCAGTACCCGGGTCTCTGGCCAACCAGATTTGATGACTGCAATAGTCACCATAAAAATAATAACCATCAAATGAGGGGTGGATTCCCCGGTAGATGTAGCCACCCGTAACCGAACAGGGTTGGCCACTCTGATTGTATTCCAGTATTGGATCCACGTAAGTTGTCACGCAATCATCACCGTTAAAATCATGTGCGCCTTCACGACAGCTCCAGCCATAATTCACGCCGGCAGTGTCCGCGGGCTCAAAGTTAATTTCCTCCCAGCTGCCCTGTCCAACATCACCGATAAACATGTCACCGGTGTCGCGGTCAAAACTGAAACGCCAGGGGTTACGCAGACCGTAGGACCAGATTTCATCGCAGCCGTCCTTGTCAGTGAATGGGTTTCCCGCCGGGATGCCGTAATTCTTCACCAGGCCACAAAGCACATCATCCTTGCCGGGGGAGCCATTGACATCAACTCTCAAAATGGCTCCATGCAGCGTGTTGATGTTCTGTGCGTTTAAAAAGACATCATCGAATCTTCCACCATCTCCCAGCGCAACATACAGGTAGCCATCCGGGCCAAACTGCAGGTCGCCACCATTGTGATTGGTCCAGGGCTGGACAACTTCCAGTATCCTGGTTTCATCGTTTTCGGCGACATTAGGGTCCCCGGACGAGACCGCATATTGCGCGACCACGGTCCGGCCATTGCCGGACCCGCTGATGTAATTCACATAGAAGAGACCATTGCTGGAGTAATCCGGATGAAACACCAGACCCAACAACCCCTGCTCGGTACCATTGCTGTTGACCGATGATCTGATGTCCAGAAACGAGGTCGGGTTTACACTGCTGGCGCCGGCTTCGAGAATTTGAATGCGACCTGCCTGCTCAACAATAAACAACCGGTTGCTGCCATCACCGGCAGGGACCACGGCAACTGGTTGGGAAAGACCTGATGCCACTTCCTCCAGACTCAACTGACTAAAATTCTGTGCTGATGCACCGCTGTAATAACACAGGAATCCGACAGCCAATGCATATTTCAGGATGATTTTTTGCATCGGGTTGCAGGAACGGGGTTTCTGGACTATTCCATTAGTCACAATACTTCCTTTTCTGTTCACGAAATAACAGTTGATATCACGGGTCTAACTGCCAATCGAGCAATTTTCGGTTGGTACTGGTTAACAGGTATTCGGGTATATTGGCCAGGGTAATGGATGCCTCGCAAGCCACGGTCCCGTCCGGAAGTGTGATCTCTCCTTGTGCTTTTCCAAGCCGGCCACGCAGTCGGACAATTCTACCGGCGATTTTCAACGGAGTCTCAACGGGTACGGGATGGCGGTACAGCACCTGCAGCCTGACCGACATCATGAAATGGTGATGATCTCCGATCATCGCCACGCGGCCAACCACTTCGTCCAGCATGGAAGCGAGTACACCGCCATGCACGATACCCGGGTAGCCCTGGTAATGTGCCGGCACGGTATACTCGGAGAGAACCTCATCCTCATCGTTGTCGTAGAAGTGCAGGTAAAGCCCGACCGGGTTCTTCCTTCAACAGACAAAACACATGTCTGAGTTGGGTTGTTTGTTTTTATGGGCTTGCATTCATTTTCCGAATTGAATTGCCGGCTGTTGTTTACCGTAAGGATTCGACCTGCTGCACCGTGGCTACAAAGTTTCCATCAATCCTTTTAGCACGATGTCGGTATACGAGATAAGACCAATAAATTTTCCGTCCTCCAATACCGGTGCACGTGACAGACCGAATTGGTCAAACAGGCGCGTACAATACCGTATATCCATGTCTGGATGTACCGACATCACGGGCTTGGACATGATTTCATAAATATTGATACGGTTTGGTGAGTAGTCGTGGGCCAATACCTTTTTCGCCATGTCCCGGAACATGACCACACCGTATTCGTCGTCATCGTGTCGTTTGTTGACAATCAGTGTTCGCGTGTCCGGAAATTTCATGGTCTTCAGCGCTTCGGAAACAGTCAACATACCGTCTACAACATCCACATCGGACTTCATTACCTGCCTGACACGTATTATCTCTTTCTGTCTTTTCATAATCTGTCCTCCACTGCCTCAGCAAGTGCTGCAATCTGATGACGAACACCTATGGCATCTTCCACGTCAATCTGGATTGCGATTCCGCTGCCGGGGGTGTCATCGAACTCCCCGGCCTCCGCTACCGTTTCCATAATTTCCCTGCTCATATGTTCTTCAGCGAGCAGCATGATAACGTCAACCTGGTTGTCAATGCTAAGACCCAGAAATGTCTTGATGGGTCTGACACCTTCACCACGTGCCTGGTTCAGCACTGTACATCCGGTCGCGCCGGCCTCTCTTGCGGTGTTCAGGATATCCTGGGTTCGCTTGTCTTCGACCATGATAATAATCAGTTTAAAATGCATTTTGATACCTCGTACATGAGTAAATTAATCCTTTCTGTTACGTGCTGTTCGTTGTGCTTTCCATTCGACCAGTTGTGCATATGCCATGACCGCCATGATTGGGAACAGGCAGGCAAATGCGATCATGCCGAAACCGTCAAGAATCGGGCTGCGTCCGGGTATGGTTTCAGCCAGACCCAGGCCCAGAGCTGCAACCAGTGGGACTGTAACGGTCGAGGTGCTGACACCGCCGGAATCATAGGCCAGAGGAATGATGAGTTTTGGTGCCATAGAGGTCTGGATAATGACCACGACATAAGCACTGATGATATACCAGTGCAGCGGTGTCCCGGTGACAATCCGAAATGCGCCCAGTGAGACACCCAGAGCCACACCGACCGCCACTGCGTAGCGCAGGCCTCTGACGGTAATCGTGCCGCCAGAAACCTGGTTAGCCTTGATGGCAACGGCCAGTAACGCAGGCTCTGCTATGGCGGTAGAAAAGCCAATAGCCGCTGCGAAAACATAAACCCAGAAATATTCCAGCCAATGGTGGGGTTGGGTTAGCGCAGTGGCCTCGTCAAAAATAAACCCCGGTGCGGTCAGTTGTTCGGCCATCAAGCGCCCGATCGGGAACAGTGTCATTTCCAGGCCCTGCAGGAACAATGCCAGGCCCAGCAATACAAAAACCATCCCAACAGCCACCCGTGCCGGTCTCTGGATTGGTCGGCGCAGTACCAGGTGTTGAAACCCGAACAGGATGGCGGCAATAGGCAGCACATCCCGCAACATGGCCAGCAATGTGTAACCGAAACTGACGACCTCGTTCATCAGATGATCATCCCGTAGGCCATGACAAATATCATCGGTGTCAGCGATGCAAAAGCGATCAGCCCGAAGCCATCGATCAACGGATCGCGGCCCCGGATCGTGTTGGCCAGACCGATACCCAGTGCAGCCACCAGCGGTACGGTAACAGTTGATGTTGTTACTCCGCCGGAGTCATAGGCAATGCCAACAATTTCTGGTGGGGCAAAAAAGGTCATAACTACCACGCCAAAGTAGCCCGCAATAATCAGGTATTGCACCGGCCAGCCCTTAAGAATCCTGAACACACCGATCAGCAGCGCAACCCCAACAGCCAATGCTACGGTCAATCGAAGTCCGATGGCGTAGCTGCTCCGGGCTTCCGGAGAACTGTCGATAATCTGACCGGCAGCAGCAACCCTGGCTGCTTCTTCTGAAACTGCAATCAATGCAGGCTCGGCTACCGTGGTACCAAATCCCAGGGTGAAAGCAAACACAAGCAGCCACCACAGATTACCCTTTTTCACGAAGTTGTAAGCCATTTCCTCGCCTATCGGAAACAGAGCCATCTGCAGTCCCCGCATAAACAACGCGAGACCCATCAACACCAGGAACAGACCCCAGAGCATACGGCCAAAGTTGGGTATGGGTTGTTGCAATACCACGAGTTGAAAAAAACCGATGACCAGGACGATGGGCAAAAGCGCCACGGCACTCTCGGATAATGGCTGGATTGCTCTGCGGACAATGGCCTTTAATACCTGGTATAAGCCAGGTTTTTGCGGGTGTGAAACGAGTGGGTTATCCGCCGGGTGCATGGTGTTGTTTTTCAGTACCTTCGGGACCGGGTTTATACCATGCGGTTATTATCCCAGATTAATTCATTGGTTCCATCATAAAGTCCCGGAAATTTCAGGCTGAATATCTGGAGGAATCGCAACCGAGGCCAGCGCAGCCTGGAAAACAACAAGAAATAAAGAACCATCTTCATAGCTGGACGGTTTGTAAGGTACGATTGTGCGTCAAAAAAAACCGGATCATCCCGATCCGGTTTTTATTGATGAGCGGTAGTACTCCGGGGACTATTGACTGGTTTTTTCCCGGGTGGATTCAGTCTGCTTTTCTGATGCCAGCAGCACCGCATGATTTTCGGCAACAACGAGATTCGACGTCATGTCTGTGATCGCCTTGGAGTCCGGTTCCGGGGCGATAATCAGGAAGATCAGGGTTGCCAGTAGCAGGGTTGACTTTAGCATCGTTTTGTCCATATCAGTACAGGGTTACTTGCATATGTTGCGGCTAGAAGATGCTTCCCTGCATTTCCGCGAAAGTCCCTTGTCCTTAGCCGCATATGAATTATTGTTGACCAGGGATAATCCCTCTACTGTAGAAACTGACAGACAAGACAAGTAAAAATACCTGTGTTGTTCATTATTGTGTTTGCTGACGGCAGGTCGGCCCTTTTCTACGGGTTGATCGTGAGTCCGGGTTGCCGGGACTCAGGAGCGATGGGCTTTGTTTCACGATGGTCACGCGTTGACTCATGGAAAAAGGTAACCCTAGCGATCTGAGAATCATATTCGTTGCCTCACATTAGAGGTAACTTTGACCTTCTTGAAAATCAGCCGAAGTTTCTTTTCAATATTCTTTTTGAGTATAAAGGGATTAAGCG
>JABAAB010000113.1 GCA_014238945.1 Lysobacterales bacterium | reverse complement strand
GGCCAAAGGGGACGGTTTGAGGCGCACGGATGACCAGTACACCGGTGGCCCGGGGACGGCAAAGGTCAAATATGCACGGGGTCAACGGTCACTGATACTTTGCTGAATTGCAAATAAGGTGGTTTATACTTCCTATCCACTTCAGATAACTGGATGCACATCCACGCTCAGATTGCTGAAAATTCTGAACTTGCGGAGCTCATTGAATCTGCGTTGGCTGGTCAGGAGCTAAGCGATGTTGAAGCCAGGCAATTCCGAAGCTGGGCGCTACAGTATATTAGCCAGGCACACGACATGCTCAGACATTACGAAGAAAATCTTGTGTCAAGATCCGAGATTGTTTCAGCGTTCACGAATATTCGAAGAATGGCGGAGAATCCTTCTTTTCGAAAAACACTGGAGCAGGCTGGAATCGATATAAGTAGCCGTCTGGGAGGATTGATACTGGACGAAGACGGCTATGAAAAATGGTTGTAAATAGGGCCGAATGTCTTATGGGCTCATTCTGAGCCCATTCGTTCAAACCATGATCTCAGGTCAGGCTGTTACTGCACGATAACGCGCAGCCACCCATTGATGAAAATGGTGACTGGGGATATCCATGACGGGTGAAAAAACACCGCCGCTAAAACCCGGAGAGTGTCTGGCCTGTTGCATTCCCTCAAGGGCAAAAACATCTTCCTCGAACACTTGGCGCCAACTGTCTGACACAGCCGATCTGCATGCCTTGTAACGGTCGTTCATGGCTGTTTCATCAACAAAGTAGAGCTGTAGTTTTTCGAGGGTCAGATCGTAAGAACGTGGCTGTAAAATCATGGTAAAAGCGTGGTCAACCTGAAGGCCTAGCAATACATTGGGATAAAGGGAGATATATTCCGCCTGTTGTACTTTGTCCTCTGGCCAGTCATCAAACTGAGGGAGCCTTGTTCCCATCGTTTCTGAAAGCTTGTAAACATGTGTGCCCTGCCCGGACATGTTCTCAGCAAACGCAATATTATAATGTTCACTGACAGGGGAATATTTATTCAAGTCGGGGTGGATCCAGGGCAAGTGATAGGCTTCGCAATAGTTTTCAACAGCCAGCTTCCAGTTTGCCTTCACGGTTAATTCCATTGAACTGTCGGACGCCGATACCTGTAATTGACTGAAATCAAGGCGACTGACAAATGTTTCCCAACGTTTTTCCAGGGGTGCAATAAATTGCTCAAAATCAGGCGCATCACCTGAAAGGTTCACAAAAATGATGCCCATCCATAGGTGAGAACGAACAGGCGTTAATCCCTTGTTTTTACATGAAAAATCTGACATGCGATTTACACCCGCTCCACCGATAAGAGGCGTGGCTTGCAGATCACCATTGAAGTCATAATCCCAGGAATGATAGGGGCAGCGGATGCTTCTTGCCTGGCTTCTGGGTTCACTGACCAATTTCATGCCCCGATGGCTGCACACATTATGAAATACACGTATTGTGCCTTTGCGATCTCGTGCCATGATTAACGGCAAACCCATAAAGTCGGCTGGGGCTACACTGCCGTTGTTTGCCAATTCAGATGCAAAGCCTAACCCAGCCCAGGTTTTACCCAATACCTGGTCACGTTCAAAATAGAAAAGCGTCTCGCTGGTATAGGCTGATCCGGGCATGCCTTTCGCATCAGTGATAGGTTTGTCTACGTCGTCAAGCGCGGTTAACGGTATGGTTGTCTGGACACGGCTATCCATAGGGTGGCTTATTCTCTTTTGAGAAAGGTTTCGTGGGCTTTAGAATATATTTAAGGCGTTGAATATTCAATGATAAATGGTGTTTTGGCGATTGACGAGCGTCGTAGAAAGTGACAATCTTGTGATCTGTTGTTCTGGTGAATATGAGGCTTGCAGGATGTCCGGGATTAATCAATCTCCTTACCTGATAGTCGGTGCAGGAATTCATGGCCTTAGTACCGCTTACCATTTGGCGAAAATGCTGAAGTCACAAGGAAAGGGCACAGGAAAAGATATTCTTGTCATCGACAAATCTGCCATCGGGGCGGGTGCCTCAGGTATCGCCTGTGGTGTGATCAGAAACAATTATTTTCAACCTGCAATGCGAGAGTTGATGGCGCATAGTGTCGCGGTCTGGGAAACAGATCCAGGCGCTTTTAGTTACCATCCCGTGGGTTATATGCAGATAAGTTGCGAATCAATGCACGAAGATGTGGCGTCGATTTACGCCCAGCAAAAAGCCATTGGATACGACTCTGTATTTATTGAGGGCAGTAAAGACTGCCAGGACTATATGGTGAATTTGTTCCATGACTGGCAAGCGCAGGGCATTACATCAGTGCTTCACGAGAAATCCGGTGGATATGCCAACAATAAAAAATCCCTCGAAGGTTTAGCGTCTAAAGCTGAGGCTGAAGGCGTGAGAATTATGGCTGGTGTTACGGTAACCGGTTTTGGTCGTGACAACAGGGGGGCCATACAATCCGTCGAGACTGATAAGGGTAATATCCACTGCGATTATGTCGTTGTGGCGCCAGGCCCCTGGGTAAGACACATGTGGGAAATGCTTGATTTGCCCAACACTATCAGTATCAAAAACCCTGATACAGGCGCAATTAGTCACGATATACCTATGTGGGTCTACTGGTCGCTTCAAGAAGGGACACTCGGCGTAGATCCCAAATTACAGCAAACCAATGATGGGCAGTTGCCGCCTGTGATCCATGTTGATAGTGATGCAGTGTTGTATTCAGATATCGATGGCTTACTGCTCAGCGATGAAATGTGGGGCATTTATTACAAACCGGATTTCAATTTTGGTGGTATTCAAGGTGGTGCCGCCCCCTTTGTTGTTGATAAAAAGGCCGAGGAGGTGGCCGTCGACCCCTACGGCCCAATGTCGCCGGAATTTATCGTGGGCGACGATTTTTCTGCAATGTGGGTATCTGCTTTGGCGCATTGTCAGAAACGATTTTCAGGGAAATTGCCCCAGTATAAAAACGAGCCTTCCGGTGGCATCGGCGCATTCACGCCCGACAGTTTTCCAGTATTTGATGTGTTTCATGACAACTGTTATTTGATTGCTGATTCCAACCATGGCTATAAAATGCTTGGTGTGGGTAAATTGGTCGCGGAGGATATTTGTGGACAAAGTTCAGATCTATTGAAACCCTTTCGTTTTTCACGCTATATCCAGGGAAAACTTCACCCCGTGTCTAATAGCCCATTCCCCTGGAGTTGACCCCCCATTTCCCCTGCCACCGTATGTTTTAAGTTATGAGACATGAACCTGGCCACCATTTTTGTTTTTATGGCTGTGCATTGAGGCTTTCACACCCGGTAGGTAGGTTTCCAGTCTTCGCCCCAGGCTTCGCGCCACAAAAACGGTCTGGTTGAATTGCCCTTGGCGCAACCACCCGCCCAGAGATTCCATTTGGGGTTTGAATAGGTGTCAAAAAAAGTCTCAAGACGTGAGCGCAGCGTTTTGAGATCAGACGCATACTCTAGCTGGTCTATCACGTTATGTCTTTCACCAGGATCATTGCGGAGATCGTACAATTCATCACTAAAATCATACAAAGTAGGTCCGTAACGCCGCATCAACAACCAGTCCTGAGTTCGAATGGCACGAGTTTCCTCCTGCTCCATGAATACAGCGTCATTCCATCGAGATTGCTCTTGTTCAATAAGCGCTCGCATGCTTCTGCTATGCATTTTATCCGGCGTTGGTAGTGGTAATCCTGCGTAGTCCAGTATGGTTCCAAAGATATCGATGGTGCCGACAAGTTGTTGCTGCACTTTTCCTACGGACCTTGCTCCGGGTGCCCGGATAATCAAGGGTATATTGTTGGCTTCTCTATGCATATTTGACGGCCAGGTGTCTTCACCATGTCCCCAGAAGCCATGCTGACCCAAAGACATCCCATGATCAGAGGTGTAAATTACCAGCGTGTCTTCAGCAATACCCTGATCGTCCAGTGCAGCCAGTACCCGGCCAACGCCAGCATCCACAACACTCATTTGAGAGTAGTAGTTGCGCAAAGTTGGGAGATCGTTAATAAGGTGCACAAGACAGTTGATTTCATTGGGTTCGTGATAATCAGACATTTTGTCGTGTCTTACAAACATCCAGTCGATGAGTGCTTTACTGACGGCCTCCCGAGGTACGGACTGAAAAGGTGTTTCGTCATACAAGCCAGCAAATTCATTGCTTGCCTCCCCCTTAATTGACGGCCAATGGCCATAGGGGGCGGGGTAGGTCAGGAACATAAAAAATGGATTTTCTGTATTTTGATTTCTCCGTTTAATGTAATCAACAGCCTGAGTGCTGAAAAAATCAACGGAATGCCCCGGGTAATTGATGTGCTTGTCATTGACGATCATATCGTTGTCGTAAAATGACTGAACGTGTCCGATTTGAAGAGTGACCCATTCTTTAAACCCATTCTGGGGCTTGTCTGCGATACCCAGATGATACTTGCCCATCAAGGCGGTATCGTAACCAGCCTGCTCAAGTATCTGTGGCAGTGTGGGAAACTCCTGAATGGCACTCCAGTTTTTCGGCCAGTCTGCAATGGTTGCATCATCGAGCCAGGTGTGGACCCCATGTTGTGAAGGCATAAGCCCGGTTAATACGGATGCACGGCATGGTGAACACATTGCATTGGGACAATATGCTTCACTGAATCGAACCGCATGTTCAGCCAGTTTGTCGAGATGGGGTGTGTGAATTTCTGAGTTGCCTGAACAACCCAACATGCTGGCTGGCTGGTTGTCGACAAAAACCAAAAGCACATTAGGTCGTTTATGTGACATTGTCAGCGTGGTCTCTCATATCAAAATTATGCAGCTTTTTCTATTGAGGCTTCCGTTTTTATTCTGCTGTCACGGATTGCCCCTTGGCAAGTTTGAGCGCAATTGCCGGCGCCACCCATAAAGAAGGTAAAAGAATCAGTGAAACCGGTGCGGCGGTCACTACTATAAAGTATTGCAAAGCGGAGATTCCACCGGAGCCGATTGATACGAGTATCATTGCCACCACGCCCATCATTACCCCCCAGAATATCCTTAACAGGGATGGTGGATCATCGGTGCCCGTCATGACCATCGAAATGGTGTATGTCATAGAGTCACCGGTCGTTGCTACGAAAATTGTGGTCAGCACAAGGAATAGAATAGATACCAGAAATCCAAGCGGCAGATTCTGAGTGATGGCCAGCAGTGCAGCTGGCATGTTGAAGCCGGTGAATGGTACCGAGATGGAGCCTGGATCAGTCAGTTCAAAGAAAATGCCGGTACCGCCAACTATCGTGTACCAGAACGTGGTGATGATTGGCGCCGCGATTGACACGGCCAGTACGATTTGCCGGATTGAGCGGCCATTGGAAATGCGCGCTATGAACATAGCCATCAAGGGCCCATAACCCAGAAACCAACCCCAGAAAAATACCGTCCAGCTGTCCAGCCAGATTTTGTCAGCGCGAAACGCGGCCATCGGGATGAATTTTTCCAAGTGCAATGCAGCCGAATGAATATAGCTCTGGAAGATGAATGAACTGGGCCCAACTATCATCATGTAGGCCATCAAAAACAAGGCAAGAAATACATTGAATGTACTGAGCATCTGTATGCCGCGTTGAATGCCCGAAACCGTGGATATAGTGTAGATGCCAATCAGGCCTATGATAATCAATGACTGGGTCAGATAACTGTTTTCAATACCAAACAAGACGGAAAGTCCGTAGCTGACCTGCAGGCCAAGAAACCCGATCGGACCTACGGTGCCGGCGACCACCGCCAGAACACAGGCAGCGTCCACAATGCTTCCAAGCCACCCATGAAGGGCACGTTCACCAAAAACAGGAAACAGCAGTGTGCGCGGCTTCAGAGGCAAGCCCAGATCATAGTGCAGGTGCATAAACACAATCGTGGTCAGGCTACCGAGGATGGCCCAGGCGAGGAAACCCCAATGCAGAAAACTCTGCGCCAGCGCAGGCTGGACCGCCGCTTCACTGGAGCCTTCTACTTCAAAAAGTGGTGCTGGAGAAATAAAATGCGAAAGTGGCTCTGCGGCAGCAAAGAATACGCCACCACCGGCCAGCAGCGTACACATGATGATACTGAACCATTTATACGTGGCGAGCTCTGCCACTTTGATATTACCCATGCGCACACGGCCTGCGGGTGATACGGCGATCAGCAAGCCGAGGAAGAATGTGGCGGGTAAGAGCACTTGCCAGTAGGGACCAAATAATCTTGCTGTAAAGGAAAACGCCTCATTGACTTTTGCTGACAACAATTCGATATCAAACAAGGCGACGACCACGAATAAGAGCAAAAAGCCACCGCTGAGGGTAAACGTTTTCCAGTCAATTGCGACGCTGGAAAATATTTCCGGACGATGTGCTTGTGATTTTTCCATAATGATTATTCCTCGCCGGCACCGCGGCGTGATTGTTCGGTGGCCTCAACCAGCACACATTTCGCGGCCTGTTGTAAGATAGTCCAGTCAGACGTGCTCACTTCCAGTCCTCGCAAGCGGGCTTTACCGGCATTTGCAGTCATCTCTGAAATTCGCTCGAAAGCGGTATTCGGTAATTTAAGTTCGTGCTGCAGGGATTCGAACCTCTGGGTATTCTCGAAGCAGTAAATCTCCAAATTGGACGGACCAGTGTCCGTTCGCTCTGGCCATTTCAGCCATAAGGGTATTCGCGAGCCGTCCAGGACCGCAGCACTGAATTGTGTTGTCTCTGTCAGACTCGAGCAATACAAATGACAGCCGCGTTGGGCACAACGGATCATGTAGGCCAAAACCATGTGTGGTTGTCGGCAATTGATCAGCTTTGTGCGGCCTTCAGTTGCACCGGTAGCTCGGGCATAGGCAAGATCAATTGCCAGTGGTCCACACAACAAAGCGCTGGCACCTCTGGCATCCAGCACGCCGCCAGTTGAATCAGCCTGTAGAGTAGGGGCGGGAATTTGGGTCAGATTCGGCCATGCGCTTGTGAGCATGCCGAGGCCATCAATTCCATGGGTTTGCATCCAGGCCACCATGAAAGCAGCATCATCCCGCTCACCTTGACCAACGCCCAGGGATTCGAGTGCAAGTTTGACCAGACTGGTCGTTTCTGTGCGGGATACGTTAATGAATTGGATCTCCTTGGTTGATCACTTTCCGTGGACTGCTCATGCTTGTGGTAACACTGGAAAGCACCAGTCATCGCTGGCCCCGCAACCAAGATCATCTGCCAGAGGCGCACCCTGGAACATGGTGTTTCTGACCCACAGACGCGATTTGGGGTCGAACTTACTCACACCGAAAAATGAAAGTTTACAACGCAATAGTTGTGTGGGTAGCACAGTCTCATCGGTCAGATTGGCACGAATATCACCGTAGCGCGTGTTCGCCATAGACTGCACGCGCCTGACAATGGCCCGCATTTGCGGGTAACGCAACAGGAATTCGGCCACCTTGGCTTCAGGCTGGTTTTCAGAAAATTGCTGTAACAGATCAAAACATTCTCGAATCGGCCACGCCACTGAAACCGGCATGGCCTTCGAGACACCAGGATCTTGTGTTACCCGGCCCAGTCTTGGTTCAGACTTCTCTGCGGATCGGTACCAGAATACGGAACGACAGGTGCTTGTTTCAAAATCAATATCCAACACCCAGTCGTATTTTTTGCGTATCGTCTTAGACAAGTCGGAGATGCTTTGGCGCGGTCGCAGGTCGTAATGTTCAGCTGCACACAAGTCTGTGCCGAGCGGGTTCACAATCTCCGGATACAATTCCATCATCAAATTGTGAACCAACTCGAGAGTTTCCATGCTGCAGGATTCACCCACCAGCGCACTGAGTTTTTCCCATGAGAGGGGTGCTTTTGCCGCGAATTCAGCACTGAGGCGTTCCAGTTCTGAGGCGGTCATGCGGTTGGCTGTTTGCAGCTGCAGATTGTCGGTCGTAATTTCATTCAGGTGTTCGGCGGCGCGTGCCATTAGCCGGAAAAATCGGATCCAGTGATCTCTCGTCACCCGCCCGTACATAAATACCCGCGCAAGCGCTTGTTCCCGAACACTGATCCATTGGCTGATGAGTTCGGGGTGATTCAGCAGGAATGGGGCCATGCCAAGTCCAGTCGCGTTACCAATTCCCATGAAACGTTTGAGCTTGGGGTCTAAAGATACCGCTTTGTCCGGATTCCGGCACGCAGCGACATGCTCAGCCAATTCAAGACTGAATTCCCGAATCAGAAAACAAGCGAGCATCTCCGCGGCAAAAGGGCTGTCAAAATCGGTACATGTACGCTTCACACTGCTCCAGTCGGCAAGCCCGAATTTACCACTGCCGTAGACCGCGGTTGTGCGATACAGGTAGCCCACCTCAGCCAGTCTGGGCCCATCAGGCTGCTCGCCGTTAGCCAATGTATTAACCATGAATTCAAAATTTCTTGAGCTTTTATTGGCACGGGTCAGCACAATAGAGCGGGCGTTGACCCGGCCGCGTTCCTGCAGTGGTACATTGTCAGCTAACTCAGCGAGCTGTCGATCGTCAACTGTTCCCATGCACAGGGTAGCGGTCATGTCCCATTGGTCTGCAATGACACGATCGCTTCTGAGTGTGTCGTCGAGCTGGTGTGAAAAGATGACGAAGCTATAAGTTCCGCCTGGCGCGGTGACCTGGTACTTTGCTGTTCCATAACCATTGGAATCCAATTGCTTTACGCTCAGCTTGATCAGCCATCGTTCAGCGATCATGCGGCGAACGAGAATGCGCATAAAGCTGAGTCGATAGGGATGCAGTACCCCAAGTCTGTCCAGATTCATGACAACTTCGGCTGGTCGCAAAGACAACATTGGGGGTGAACTCATTTCGCCATTCCGTGCCCGGCCACATTGGTCGGCAATGGAAGACATTTAACTGCCGGGCTGAAACGAATGGTCGAAAAACTCCAGCCAGTTGCCACCCATGATGAGGGCGATTTCAGCAGCGCTGAATCCAACCGTGGACAATCCACTGGACAGGTTGCCAAAATCTGAGCTGCTGGCAAACCATGTTGGTTGTCTGGGCCAATCCCGATTTTCTGCTGAACCTTCTCCATAATCTACACTGCTTGCCCAGCGCCCGCTGCGCATCCACTCCAGGGTTGAGTAATCCCAATTCTGACACAGGTCAGAGCCGATACCCACCCGCTCAATGCCAGTGGTCTCAACTGTGTCTGCAATCATGCGGCAAAAATCTTCCAGTGTACAATCACTGCCGTTGCGCAAATGGAAAGGGTAGATACTGAATCCCAGCATGCCGCCAGATTCCGTCAACGCCCGTATAACAGTGTCTGATTTGTTACGCAGGGCATTGTGAAAAGATGTCGGGTTGGCATGAGTGATTGTGATGGGTCGTTGCGAAATCTCGATGGCTTCCAGAGTGGATCGTTCAGCGCTGTGCGACATGTCGATCACCATGCCTACCCGATTCATTTCGCGAATAACTTCACGTCCGAAGCGGGTAATGCCTGAATCACTGTTTTCATAACAACCCGTTGCCAGCAGGCTTTGGTTGTTATAGCTCAGCTGCATGATGCGTACGTCCTGGTCGTACATATAACTGACTTTGTGAAGTCCGTCTTCAATGGGTGAACAGTTCTGAAAGCCGAAGATAATTCCCACGCGATTACTTTTCTGTGCTGTCAAAATGTCAGAGGCCTGGCGCACCGGTAAGATCAGGTCGGAGCATCGTTTGAAGCGCTCCTCCCAGTCGTTGATGTTGTCCAGCGTTTCGCGTGTGTTTTCCCAGTACGCGATGGTGACGTGGATGGCGTTAACCCCACCGTCACGTGCTTCGGTGAACAGTTCGCGTGTCCAATTGACGTATTGCAGACCGTCGATGATCAACATGAAGGGTTTTCCGTGCAGGCAGGCGTTGGTGAATTAAGGGCTGACATAGGCGGTCTTGACGACAGTATAAAATTCTCGCGCATGACGGCCCTGTTCACGCGGCCCATAACTGGAGGCCTTACGCCCACCAAATGGTACGTGGTAGTCAGTTCCAGCTGTTGGCAGGTTGACCATCACGCAGCCAGCTTGCGCGTAGCGCCGGAAGTGCGAGGACTGTTTAAGCGAGTTGGTCATGATTCCGGCGGTCAATCCAAAGTCTGAATCATTGGATACGGCCAATGCCTCTTCGTAATTCGCGACTTTGATTACGCAGGCAATGGGGCCGAATATTTCTTCCCTGTTTACGCGCATGGTGTTGTTTGTGCCGCTGATCAGGGCAGGGCGCATGTAGTAGCCCTCGGTTCCCAGAGATAGCAGTTCACCGCCGGTTTCAAGTGTGCCACCCTCTTCTCGGGCGAGTCGCAGGTAGTCCTGATTCTTTTGCAGCTGGCGAGCATCAATGACCGGGCCGAGTTGGGTGCCGGGTTCCAGTGCATGACCGACCACCAATGCCTCAGTGGCTATAATCATTTTCTCGACGAACTCGTCGTGAATGCCCTCGGCAACAACCAGTCGTGAGGAAGCAGTACACTTCTGACCTGTGCCGAAAAACGCACCATTGACTGCGCATTGAACGGCCAGATCAATATCTGCATCATCCAGCACAACGAGTGCGTTCTTGCTACCCATTTCCAACTGGATACGGGCCATGTTTTCAATCGCCTGACGGGCAATCATTCGGCCGGTTGCAACTGATCCGGTAAACGTAATGGCGTCCACATCTGACGAACCGCTGACATGGCTGCCTGCGATTTCACCAGGTCCCTGCAGCATGTTGAAAACGCCGTCAGGCAATGGGCTGCGGTGAATGATGTCGGCCAGTGTAGCGGTACTGGCGGGTGTGAGTTCAGATGGTTTAAGCACCACGCTGTTGCCATAAGCCAGCGCTGGAGCAATTTTCCAGGCCGCCACAGCAACGGGGAAGTTCCAGGGCGTAATCACGCCCACCACACCAAGTGGCTCACGGCTGACATCTACGTCAATACCTGGGCGCACAGATGCGGCATTCTCGCCGGTTTGGCGAAGGGCTTCTGCGGCGTAATACTGGAAGAATTGTCCAGCGCGATAGACCTCGCCAGCACCTTCCGCCATGGGCTTGCCTTCTTCTCTTGCAAGTAGTTCGCCGATTTCAGCGCTACGCTCTATGAGTTCATTGCCGATAAAATCCAGCGCGGCTTTGCGTTGCTCCAGGGGGGATTCGGCCCAATTGCCGAAGGCAGATCGCGCTGCTGCTATCGCCTGAGCGCACTCGTCGGGCGTTGCAGCGTGTACTTCGGCCACGGTTTCTGAGATATCGGACGGGTTGATACTTGTAAAACGTTCACCATCACCAATCCAATGACCTCCGATTAGATTCTTGTGCGCTTCGGCCTGCATGATCCTCCCCTTCCTGTAATGGTTTAATTGTCCACTATTTGCTTTGAGTGCTCACAATGCAATTCAGAATTACCTATAAAATAATTAGTTTTTTTAATATAGCCTGAAACATAATATTTATACCGCATGAATAACAAACATGAGTGACCACGATATGACTTTTCATATCGATTATTATGAGAAACTTATTAGATATTTTAGTACGGTTGCCTTGCTTGCTACGACGGTCTGTCTGTGACTAGAAATCGCCTTTATGAATCTTGATTCCGGGAAAATCATTTGGCCTGACGGTGCATTTAACCTTTGCTGGAGTGGAGTTTTCAATAATGTCAGGTGCGATGTGAAGCAATACTTCCAGAAAGGCATCCAACGCTGGTGAACCATCCCAGTTTTTTCTTGAAATGATGGAGACTTCACGCTTCAGTCGCGGACCGGTCAATTCGCGTGCGACCAGATTGGAACCGAAATCCCGGGTCGCCAGGCTTGACAGTACCGTGACACCCAAATTCGCCTTGACCATAGCAAACAAAGTGGAGGTGGTGGTGAACTCCAGGAAGGAATGTTCGGTCAGGTCAGAGATCGGGAGCATGTCCAGCATGCCCGAATCCAATACCTGATATTGCGAAACTTCCTTCCAGCTTACCGGGCCTGAACGCTTTGCCAGGGGGTGATCGCGGTGACAGACCAGGTAAAGGCAGTCCAGTAGAAACGGCCGGAACAGCAATTCCCGGTTGCTCCGCCACTTGCTGCAAATGGCAAGGTCAACTTCATTGCGCACAATGCGGCGCTGAACCCCTCGCGAATTGTCATCCGTCAGTTTGATCGAAATACCGGGGTATTTTTCTGAAAACGTCCGCAGCACGTCTGGCATCAACTGGGTTGCAATTGAGGGGACAACTGCCAGACTGACGTGGCCGCTACGTCTATCAGTCGTTGCGTTCAGGTCGGAAATGGCTGAATCAAAATCCCTGATCAATCGCTCTGCGATTGGTATGAAACGCTCACCTTCTGCAGTGGGTACGACTCTGCGGGTGGTTCGTTCCAGTAGTTTGAGGCCCGTGAATTCTTCCAGTTGCTGCACGGCCAGCGATATGGCGGGTTGGGTACGGAAGAGCTCATCTGCCGCGCGTTTGAAACTTTCATGGCGAGCAACGGCCGCAAATGATCTCAGATGACGGAGTTTTATGCGGTGTTGTTTAATGGTCTGCTGGCTCGCTCTTATTGATTGGCATTATAGCGCCAAGTCAGCGCATTGCGTGATTTACATTGAGTGTGGCGTGATCTCACTGCAGCAATGCGTCTATGGTGCTGAGCACAGACGCTGGCACAGCCACCCCCCTGGCCATGGATTGCGCCCGGTTCCGGTATCGCCGATCGCCCGGCAAGCGGGCCCCATTCTGGGCTTCAATCTGTTCAAACAATCGTTCCGCATGTGAGGCCCAACCGAGAGCATCGCCAAATCGCGAGGGATCCATGGCGATGATCAATTCCCCGCCCAGCGGTGGACCGCCATCCTTGTTGTCTCGGGCAGCGGCTTCAAAGCTGAAGCATTCACCGATCAAAGCACCGGCAAATAGCTCGATCATCATGGCGATAGAAGAGCCCTTGTGACCACCAAAAGCGAGCAGAGCACCGTCGAGGACCGCTTGTGGATCGTTACTGGGATGACCTTCCGAGTCCACGCCGATGCCTGGTGCCAGTTCGCGGCCCTCACGAGCGGCCAGCATCACCTCACCCCGTGCGACCACAGAAGATGCCTGGTCGAATACGAGGGGCGGAGCGTCTGCGCGTGGCCAGCCAAAGGCCAGTGGATTGGTGCCATAAAGCGGTCCACTGCCGCCTGCTGGTATCACTGCCGGCATGTATGACACACATGCCAATGCACAAATTCCCGCTCTGGCAATAGGTTCAACTTCGCCCCACAAGGCAGCGAAGTGGTGGGTTTCAGTCAGCGCCAAGGCTGCAATACCCTGCTTTCGTGCGGTTGCGATGAGTGGTTCACGAGCCAGTGCCAGTGCCAGTGGGGCGTACCCTTGATCACCGTTAGCGCGCAATACGCTTGGAGCAATGGACTCTATCGTCGGCTTCGCCTTGCCATTAACTTTGCCGCTTTTGAGTGCATTTGTGTAGCCAGCAAGACGCATCAAGCCGTGCGCGTGACAGCCATCCCGCTCAGCGCGTGCAATGACATCGGCAACGGCTTCGGCATTGCGCTCATCACAGCCATAATGCTGCAAACATTCTGAGGCCAGAGTCTTAATTTCCGAAACTTGCAGTATTTTTTCACTCATGGCTTTTCCCTTATGATTTAGTACAGGTATTCAATCGATGTTGTAACGATTTCTGATTGGACCGAGAGCTTCTTTCAGTGGTTCGAGATGTGCTTCGAAGGCGCGCCACTGTTCAAGTCCAGATTGATATATGGGTTGCCGGACTTGTTCTGAGCTTGGTGTGCGAATCGAGCGATCGGTGGCGTGAAAATCCACGCAGGCTTGCTCAAAGGGTAATCCGCAGTATTCAAGAATTCGACGCACCTGGTGTTCAATGTTTTCGACCACGTCCTCATATTGCACGCGCAACACCCATCCAGGCAGTGCTTCGTCCCAATGGTCCATCAGATCTACATAATCACGATAATAATTGCCAATATCTGTCAGTCCGTACGTGAATTCCTGGCCACTGGCGAAAAGCTGCTTAAATCCGCTGAAACAACATCCCATCGGATGACGCCTTGCATCGATCACTTTGGCATTGGGTAACATCAGACGAATGAGCCCGAGGTGACGGAAATTGTTGGGCATCTTGTCGACAAAATAGGCTGCATGCTGGCGGTGTATTTTGGTGTCTTCGATGTATTGTTTGCCAAATTCGGCATACTTGCTGGCATCTATTCCTGCAAGATTACCGGGGTATCGAGGCTCATCGGTCACTTTGCGACGACCATCCAGACGTTGTGCCAATGCGGTCACATTAGGTAACTCCAGCGTACCGTCGACTTGAGAGTGGGAAGCCAGGATCTGTTCGATCAGTGTCGAGCCTGCGCGGGGCAGGCCGACAATAAAAATTGGGTCAGGGCTGAGATCACCGCAACCGCTGTAATGGTGAAAAAGTTTGTGTGTGCAATGCCCGGCTTGCAGAGCCAGGCGTCTTGTCATTAGCACAGGATCATAACGAACTTCGTCTTTTTTGAGTGCGTTGCCGCGTAGGTAACAGGCGGCAGATTCAGTGATATTTCCACGGTCTTCGTGCGCCTTGCCGAGTGCAAAGCACAAGTGGATGCGGTCATCCAGGGGGGTGTCAGCGCCAGACTCTGCGATCTCCATGTCCTGAATTTCTTCATGGGTGAAACGATATGTTTTCAGATTGGCGAGGCTCCAGTAGGCGTCACCGAACTCAGGTCGGGCCTTGTAGGCTTGTTGGTATGCCTTGATCGCATCGTTCAGTTGTCCGATGGTTTTCAAAGCGTGTCCGCGCACCAGATGAAGGCCAGGGTCGTTTATGCCAGAACGGATAGATTCGTCATATATTTCCAAAGCATCTTTAAATCGGCCAACGGCCACGCACTGATTGGCGAAGGCAATTTTGAACTCAGGGTTTTCAGGCTCGCTGTCCAGAAGTATTTGCGCCTGCGCCAGTGACTTGTCATATTTCTGGCGTCGATACAATACGTTCAGGTAGTCAAATCGCGCAAAGTGATTTTTTGGTTCGAACTCTACTGCGCTTTCAAGAATGAATTCTGCGTCATCAAGTACGTGTGTACGAACACCCAGGTCGGCAAGCAAACGCATAGCCTCCACATTCATCGGATATTTTTTCAGAAAAGAACGGCAAAGTTGCTCAGCCTTGAATAGCTTTCCTTCGCTCATCAGGTTGCGGACACTTAATACCTCGGGACGTAGCGCTGACAGTCTGCGCAATTGTTCAGCGGCCAATTCGGTGAAACTTTTATCTTCCTTATCCCTGCAAAGCTCAACCAGCGCTCGCCAACTTCCGATGAGCGAACCATTGAGCGAGACAGCCCGTCGGAAGGCGGTCATTGCGGCTTCAGTGTCGGATTTTCCGAGGTAAACATGCCCCTCTTCTTGCCAGGCTCGCCCGAGCGCAGGGCGCACTGTCTGTAAGGTTGCCAGTGTGGTCAAAGCCTCGTCGAATTGTTTCAGATAGCGCTGGCAAACCGCAAG
The DNA here is from genome assembly GCA_014238945.1 of Lysobacterales bacterium. Lineage (GTDB taxonomy): Bacteria > Pseudomonadota > Gammaproteobacteria > Xanthomonadales > SZUA-36 > SZUA-36. The sequence goes on along the minus strand of JABAAB010000113.1, from coordinate 14,835 downwards.
CGTATAAAGTCCCTCGTCATTTTCCGGGTCCGTCTGCAAGTATAGGCGGACTATTTCAAGCGCTTCTTCCATGCGTCCGTCCTGTGCCAATGCTCTGGCAACGCTGACTGCATTGGAACTGGGGTTTGTTTCCGGGGTTGGATCGACGCTCATGACAGGTAATTGTCCTGGTACGTGTTCACTGAATTTTAGGTTACAGTAAAGAAAAAGGCGAGCCGAAGCCCGCCTTCAATACACCGAAACGTAGGGGATCGGTGGTTAAACCTCAATAATCGTACCGGATGCGTAGACCAATGGTGCGCGGACGATTGGTTGTCGTCCGTTCGATAAAGTCCTGGCGGTTAATATGCAGTTGAGCCCGCTCGTCGGTAAGATTGCTACCGAAGAGCTCCGCAGCCCAGCCATTTTCGGAACTGATTACGCCAATGGATGCATTCAAAATCGTGTACGAATCCTGCACTGTGTTTGGCTCATCAGGCGTGTCGACCAGCGAGTTGATTGACTTGCCGGCATACTTGACCGATGCCTGCCAATAAGCGCCGAGACCGTTGCCCATTTCCCACTCGTAGCGGCCTCTTAATGTGGCCTGGTTTTCAGGCACCAATGGCAAGGGTGATCCTACGTCAGCCATGACTACTGCGAAGGCCGGGTCTACAAACACAAGTTCAGTGTCATTGTAGGAGTAACCGGCAAATAATGTGAGGTTGTCAGTAGCGGCCCAGGAAAGATCAGCCTCGAGTCCCTTGATCTCAGCATCGCCGCCGTTATCTACAATGGTGAGAATTGAAATGTTTTGGGAATCGAATTGCGAAACTTGTATGGAATCCCAGTTCATGTAGTAAATCGCACCATTGAACTGTAAGCGACCTTCTGCCAAGGTGGATTTCCAGCCAAACTCAAGATTTTCCAATGTATCTGACTCAAATACGTAAGGCAGGCAGTACCCCGGGAAACCTGTGGACGGATTTGAATCGATAGCAGCCGAGGAACCACAGTTGGTGCCGTCATCCCGGATGTTTTCCGTATTTGCGTCATACCGGCCGCCTTCGCGAGCCGCTGCCCGGTTGAACCCGGGTGGACGGTAGCCCTCTGACCAGGTGCCGTAGAGCAGCGTGTTGTCCGTTGCCGTCCAGGTGACGGTGTATTTTAGGATGGTGTCACTGACTTTAATGGGTTGAAGTTCAGCAAAGTTTGTTTCATATTCGCGGCCACCGGTAGCTTCTGGGCGAATATCATTTGTTGGATCGGCGTCATCCACAAACAATGGACGGTTACCGTAGCGCCATGCGCCATAGCCTTTGTAGCCGTATTCGAGATCGTAATAGCGCGCACCCACTGCGACTGACCAGTTATCCGTCATTTGCCAGCGAACCTCACCAAATAAGGCAATTTGTTCCTCGCTACGGGTATTGTCATTACGGAATTGAGTCGCTGGGTCCAGCACGCCTCGTGCATTGGCCACAGAGTCATCAAACGCCGAGTTTGTATTGATGTCGATAGGAGCAAAGCCAGCTACGATGGGTGCGTGATAATTAAAGTCGCCAACGTGGCGGATTTCAAAATCTTCATAAAACAAACCAGCAGTAAAATTCACGGGACCATCAAAATCAGAGACAAAACGGAGTTCGTGGGTTTGGCGTTCGTTTTCATTGTTGATGCGCGAAGCGTTGGCCGGAGTTCCACACTCGATCACGCTTGGGTCGCCACTGATGGTTGGGTCCCAAAAGTAGGTGGTCGTGGGGTGTGTAAGGCCATTGTAAAAGCTGCCCACCAGATATTCGCACTGATAGCCGGAAATAAATGCACCGATGTTGGTGTATCCTGTGTAATCGATATTCGCCAATACATCGCGTTCGAGGTAGGCACCTGTATAGACCATGTCAAGCGCACCCAGACGTCCACTGAGTGTCCATGCCGTTTGGGTGAAGTCGTCTTCGAGTGAATCTTCGGCGAAACGGGATACATTCAAATCACCCTTTTCCGGGTCATAATCCCACACGCCTTCGGTATCGAGCTTTTGACGGGTGTGTTGAACCAAAAGGTCCCAGTCATCATTGATTAACCATTTGGCACCCAGTCTGATACCGCTATAGATGGCATCATTGAAATCATCTTTGACCAGCAATGTGTTATTGGCCACCGTTTTGGATACCGGAATGGTAACGCCGCCGGGACCGACTACATCACCATTGGCGAATACCGTGCCTTCAGGGTAATAAACTTCGGAACCCGGGAAGGTGGGGTTAATGTTGTTGTTGGCCTGGAATTCACCCTGTACGTTATCTATATAGCCACCCTGATGATCATTGTAGACTGCGGCGCGCATCGCAAACTTCCCTTCAACAATGGGGATGTTGAGCATCGCTTCAGCGCTATAGCTGTCGTCGCCGTCTTTCGTCGCAGACCAGGAGCCAGAGAAGCTGGCCTGAAATTCGTCGACCACCGGTTTGTTGGTGATAAGGCGTACGGTGCCGGCCATGGAGCTCGCGCCGTAAAGCGTGCCCTGTGGACCCGGCAGCACTTCGATGCGTTCCATATCAGTAATGTAGACATCCAGATTTCGGCCGCCAGCGGTGACGGGTTGTTCGTCAAGATAGAGCGCCACGTTGGGTGCTGATCCCTGGGATTCGGCTACGGTTATGTTGATCGCATCTACCGCCGCACCGCGAATGTAGATTTCATTCTGACCGGGCCCGCGACCGCCTGCATTGACGTTGGGCAGCAGCATGACATAGTCCTCAAAAGACTGGATGTTTTGTTCTACCATATCTTTCTCGCTAAAGGCAGAAACGGCCACTGGAATGTCATTCATGCTTTCAGTGCGCTTGGTGGCTGTCACCATTACCTCTTCCAGAACAGCTTGTGCTTGGCTCATTGGAGCATAGATTACTGCAGAGAGTGCGCAGAGAACGGCTTGGTTTAATCGGGTTTTTCGAAGCATGTTTTTATGCCCTTAATTTGAGTTTCGTTGACGGATGCGTCTACATTTAGATCAATATCTTCCTTTAACTTTGTTTTTACAATTGATATATCTCAATGCATTAATAAAAAAAAATTATATATATCTTTCTATGGAAATCGTGGTTTGGAAGGCGAGGTGTCTGATAGAGTCGTTCTTGGTGAGTGATTTATTAAAAAAAGTTAAGATACGGCAACCTGTCACCATATCAAGTATGTCGAAGTGTATGGCGTCACCAAGCGATCCAATTCTCACTGTAAGCGACACCATGCCAGTTGGGGATACACCTGGAGCACGCTAAATCTGTAATGTTTGTAAGGCTGGTGGCTTTTCCAAGCCAGTTCCTTTTTTTTATGGCCAGTGTGCCGATGAAGCCTTCCACCAGGCGATGACTTTGGTAACAGACTTATAATTGAATCCTTGCCACGGCAGACATAATTCGCATCGAACTGAGCAGCAACTGGGCTTCTTCAGATTCGCCTCTCTCATTTGACCGGCTGGTACGCCGCATGCACAATGGCCGTTTTCGGCACCAGCGGGTTTTCGCCATGATAAGCTCCAGCATTGTGCCACTATGCCTCTAAGCTTGCTTAAATACGGTTTTAGTGACCGGTTTCCGGCGAAGTTTCAATTCACACCAACAAAAAACCTGAAGAAACACTATGATGTCGTGATTATTGGAGCCGGAGGCCATGGCGCGGCAATCGCCTTTTATCTGGCAAAATATCATGGCATTACTGACATTGCGTTGCTGGACCGGTCCTATCTGGGCGGTGGCAATACCGCGCGCAACACGGCGGTCATCCGCTCAAATTATCTCACACCGGAGGGTGTGCGCTTCTATCGTGAGTCGGTGCGCCTATTTCACGAACTGAGTAATGAGCTCAATTACAACGTCATGCTTGAGGAGCGAGGGCAGCTAACTCTGGCCTGCACTGATGCGGCGATACGATCCTTCCGCTGGCGAGCGGAAATGAATCAACACCTTGGTGTGCGTTCTGAACTGGTTGACAGACAGATGGTTCGCGAGCTGGTGCCATCGCTTCGGATGGCAGAGAATGGACGCTATCCGGTGCTGGGCGGTCTTTGGCATGCCGATGGTGCGACTGCCCGGCATGATGCAGTCGTCTGGGGCTACGCCCGGGAGGCCTGTGCCCGGGGCGTTGAACTTCACCAGCTCACTGAAGTGCAGGGTATTGATATCCAAAACGGGGTGGCTAAAGGTGTGCGTACAAATCGTGGCGACATCAGTTGTGGCTGTGTGGTACAGGCCGTGGCTGGCATGAGCTCAGTGGTGGCTGAGATGGCCGGTATTCGCTTGCCGATCCATTCTTATCCGCTTCAGGCAATGGTTACTCAGCCTTATAAGCCAATGTTAGATCCGCTCGTTAGTTCCCCACAATTGCACGTCTATGTACAACAGACTTCGCGCGGGGAATTCGTGATCGGTGGCGGCTCCGACCCTTATCCATTGTACAGTACGCGGTCCACCCTGGAGATGAAGGAAACACTGTCAGCGGCAATTCTTGAACTGTTTCCGTTCCTTGCCCAGGCAAAAGTTTTACGCCAATGGGCGGGCATAACTGATATGACGCCGGACTACAGTCCGATCATGGGCTTAAGTCCGGTTGAAAATTACTATCTCGATGCCGGCTGGGGTACATGGGGATTTAAAGCTACGCCCATATGCGGAAAAACCATGGCACAACTGGTGGCTACCGGTACCGTACCGGATTTGATTCAGCCATTTGAGCTGGAGCGTTTTTATCGCTTTGAGCAGGTCAATGAGGCTGGCGCGACGGCGGCGAGTCACTGATGAAAATCCTCACTTGCCCTGTCAATGGTCCCCGGAATATTTCTGAATTTATCTATGGTGGTGAATACCACCCACAACCGGACCCAAAACAATCGAGCGATCGCGAGTGGGCGGAGTATGTCTTTTTTCACGCCAACACGAGAGGTCGGGTGATTGAGTGGTGGTGTCATTCTGCTACTTCCGTTTGGTTCCTTGCAGAACGAGATACAGGCACGGATCAGGTAGTTCGAACTTTTGTTGCCGGTAATTGGCCAAAGGACCTTGATCAATCGGAGGAGCTGACATGACCGTGACACGGCGCTTGTCGGCACCCTTTGGCTCGCAGCTGGACCGTAAGCAGACTTTCGAATTTGAATTTGAAGGTAAGATCCTGACTGCCATTGCAGGAGATAGCATCGCAAGTGCCCTGGCTGCCAATGGCCACTGGATATTGAGCCGTTCATTCAAATACCATCGTCCGCGTGGCGTGCTCAGCATGGCCGGACAAGACGCAAACACACTGGTGCGTGTTAATGGACTGCCAAACTGCCTTGCTGACTGCACACTGGTAGGTCCCGGAATGGTGGTTCATGGTCAGAATTATTCAGGTGGTTTGCGGCGAGATCGCATGGCGCTACTGGGATGGCTATCACGGTTTCTACCCGTGGCATTCTACTATCGCGCATTTTACTGGCCCCGGAATGCCTGGAATATCTGGTATCGCCTGTTTAGAAAAGTCACCGGCCTTGGCGCCATCGACCCGGCACACGTGGCTCCACGTCACGATAAGCAGTATCAGTTTTGTGACGTAGCTGTCATTGGAGCAGGGCGGTCCGGTATGCAAAAGGCACTGGCTGAGGCCGCCCGGGGTCGGCAGGTATTGCTATTGGATGAGAATAATTTGATGGGTGGTTCATTGCGATACACACGAGCTTCCGTTGATGCAGCGGCCGAATTGCGGACACTCGAAGAGCTAATTGATGCGGTCTCCCGGGAAGTACACATCGACGTCATGACCAGTGCAGTTGTCAACGGACTGTACACAGATCGCTGGCTCAGCGCCGTAAAAGGCCGACGTATGCTCAAGATCCGAGCCGGGCAGGTTGCACTATGCACCGGCGCATTGGAGCAACACGCACTGTTTCACAACAATGATTTGCCTGGCGTAATGTTGGGCAGTGCCAGCCAGCGACTCATCAAGTTTTTCGGTGTGCGGCCCGGACAAAGGGCGGTGGTGCTCGCTGGTAATGATCAAGCCTATGGGGTTGTTCTTGACATGCTCGACGCCGGAATCGATGTGGCGATGGTGGTAGATATGCGCCAACACGTCAGCAGTGAAGAACGCTGCATTGCGGTGCGTCAGGCCGGCGTTGAAATTTTGACTGGACACGCTGTTTTCGCGGCTCAGGGTCACGATCACATCAAATCGGTTGAAATTCGAGAATTGAACGCAGATGGAAAATGCCACGGACCGACCCGGTCGGTGGACTGTGATTTGCTGGCCGTATCGGTTGGTGTGATGCCTGCATGGCAATTGGCATGCCAGGCGGGTGCCGAATTGGTTTACGAGGACAACAACGCAGCATTTTCAATTCGGGGGTTGCCCGAGGGAGTGGAAGTGGCAGGTTCAGCCGCCGGTGTCCCATCGGGTATGAACCATCCATGGCCCATCGTCGCACACCCCAAAGGCAAAGAGTTTGTCGACTTCGACGAGGACCTGCAGATTGCCGATATCATCAATGCTGTGAATGAAGGCTATGAGCACGTTCAACTGGTCAAGCGTTATTCAACCTGTGGGATGGGGCCGTCCCAGGGCCGGCATTCCGCGTTGGCCACCGCGCGACTGGTTGCTTCAGAAACCGGGCGCACTGTGGCTGAAACGGGAGTCACTACTGCGCGGCCACCGTTTGCGCCAGAGTCTTTGGCGCATTTGGCGGGGCGAAGTTTCTACCCCGAACGACACACCGCCATGCATCAACGCCACCTGCAAGCTGGTGCGGAGATGTTACCCGCCGGTACCTGGTACCGACCCGCACGTTACGGAACCGACACGGATACGGTCGCGCTGGAGGCATCACATGTGCGTAAAGGCGTTGGAATGATTGACGTGTCTACTCTGGGTGGCATAGAAGTGCGGGGTCCTGATGCGGTGGAGTTCCTTGAACGTATTTATACATGGGTATTTCGCAAATTGCCCATCGGCCAGTCGCGCTACGCTTTGATGACTAACGAGGCCGGCGTGGTCATCGATGATGGCGTTGCTTGCCGCCTGGCAGAGAATGAATTCTATGTGACTGCCACTACCGGTGGTGTTGATAACGTGTTCCGTAAAATGCTGCAGTGGAATGCACAATGGGCACTGGATGTTGATCTGGCCAACGTCACCTCAGCCTGGGCTGCGGTCAACGTCGCCGGGCCACTCGCACGTGAGGTTTTGCAAGCAGCGGGTACCGACGTGGCGCTGGATTCAGACGCATTTCCGTTTATGGCGGTGCGCATTGGCCAGCTTGCGGGAATTCCCGTTCGCGTGATTCGCGTAGGATTTGTTGGTGAGTTAGGTTACGAGATTCACGTTCCCGCACATTATGGTGAGGCCCTGTGGGATGCACTGATGGAGCACGGTGCGCCTATGGGAATTGCAGCATTCGGGGTGGAGGCACAACGCCTGTTACGTCTGGAAAAAGGCCATGTCATTGTTGGTCAGGATACCGATGCGATGACCACACCGGCTGAGTTGCAGATGAGCTGGGCGGTGGGTAAGAAGAAACCATTTTTTGTTGGCCAGCGTAGCTTGCAGATTTTGAACGAGCGTCCCGATGGTCGCGTGCTGGCAGGTTTCATGATTGGCGATACAGCTGCGCCAATGCCAAAGGAGTGTCATCTGGTATTCGCCAACGGGGAGCCAGTGGGTCGCGTAACTTCCAGTGCGTTCTCACCTGCGCTTGATTGTGTCATCGGCCTTGCCTATCTACCAGCGGCAGATTCGGCGCCAGGCGCTCAATTCACGATTCATTGCGACGGCGGACAGCAGGTACAGGCGCGCGTTGCAGCATTACCGTTTTATGATCCAGCTGGGGAACGACAAAAATCATGAACAGCAATGTCACCCGTGGGGCTCTTATCGAACGGCGAAGTTTCATTCAGCATTGGCATGAACAAGCAGGTGCCTGTTTTAGTGCGGGAACAAACTGTCAGTTGGTACAACATTACGGTCACCCCAAAGAAGAGAGCGACGCTTGTTCAGAATTGGCTTTGGCCGACCTTTCAATGATTCCACGTTGGGGTCTCAAAGGCCGTGGAGCTGAAGCGCAACTGAATTCTCGTGGTTTGCGAGTCCCACCCAACCACGGATTTGCGCAGTCACAGGATGATACCAATCTATTGTGCCGCCTGACCCCGGAAGAGTTTTTGTGGTTGGGTATCTCTGAAGCCGGACTTCAAGATCCGCAAACACACGAAAGTGTAAATAATGCCTGGTTCCTGCCGCGCGCGGATTCGCATTGCTGGTTCCTGCTCAGTGGCCGGCAGACGCCGCACATGTTTTCCAGGATATGTGGCATCGACATGCGCCCGGAACGTTTTGAGAATACTCAGGTGGCCCTCAGCTCCGTAGCGCGTTTGAACGCCATCGTTATTCGTGCCGATGTCGGTGGTCAACTTCGTTTTCATTTACTGGCGGATTCATCCTCAGCAGACTATCTTTGGCACTGTCTGCTCGACACAATGTCCGAGTTTGGCGGAAAGCCAGTGGGTTTGTCTGCGTACGGAATGATTCGTTAATTTAACCAACGGTTGCGCTTAGTTTAGTGCTTTCTTGACGTTGGCAACAGCCATGTGTTCGGCGGCCTGTTTGCCGGGGACAAACTGCAGTTGACGTTTCGCAAACCCAGTAACCGTGGCACCTCGACCGATGAACTCGGGCTGTTTTTTCGCGCCGTGCTGCGTGAAAACGGCTTTCAACCGGACCAGGTCAAGGAGGTCGCCTTGTGCAGCGTGGTGCCCGAACTGGTCTCTTCCATCAGCGCAAGCAGCCAGAAATACTTTGACATTCAACCGTTCATCCTCAAGGCCGGGGTCAAAACGGGGCTCAAAATCCTCTACCGGAACCCGGCGGAAGTGGGTGCCGACCGAATTGCCGGCGCAATTGCCGGGACGCAGCTGTACCCCGGGCAGAACCTGCTGATCATCGATCTCGGCACCGCCACGACAGTCGAAGTCATACGCCAGGGCCATGACTACCTCGGTGGCGTCATCATGCCGGGGCTGAATCTCTCCATGCAGGCCCTTGACCAGGGTGCATCAAAACTGAATACGGTCGAGATCCTGCGACCGGATACCTGCCTCGGCCAAACCACGGCAACCAGTATCCAGTCGGGTCTTTATCACGGCCACCTGGGTGCGCTGCGTGAAATATGCGCCACACTGGGCAATGAACTGTTTGAGGGTAAGCCATCACCGGTGATTGCCACGGGCGGGTTCGCACCCCTGTTCGCCAACGAGGGGCTGTTTAACCAGGTCGTACCGGACCTCGTGCTGCGTGGTCTGGTAACCGCATTGCGGCTGAATCTTCCCTGATCGCCCCTGCCGCAGAGCGCTCACGCGAGGCTGTGCCGATTCGCGGTAAATAAATGAAATGAGCGCCGCACGTTACCCAGCGAAAAAACAAGATGATTCGACCTATTGTCGCAGGACTCAGCCTGCTTACGCTCTGCGCTTTAGTTGTGACCCGCGACGCACGGGCACAAAAGAGTGGTGACAGCCGCTTTAGCGTCGAGTTTGACCTGGCCGGGTTGCACCAGTCAGAGGTCGACCTCGATAACTTGGGCGGAACCTTTGAAATGGATCGCTGATTCGCCAGTGCCGGCATTAATTACGCCTGGGACCCACGCCACTCACTTGGCTTGACCGTGGGTGGCGGCCAGTCCAGCTACGACTTTGATGGCCTGCCGGCACCGGGCAGCAGCCAGCCCTGGTGCCAAGCAGACGAACAGCGTCTTGCCGCAACGTTTCGGTTCCGGGTCAGCGAGAAAGCCAGCGGCTTTCTGATCCCCACGGTCCGTGAAAATCGCGCGCCCGACGCCGCCAGTGGCGACCACCGCACCTGGGGTCTTTATGCGGCTGCCTGATGGGTGCGCCAAGGTTTGACCATCGGGCCCGGGATCGGCCTGTTCTCGCGGCTTGATCGCGACACCGTGGTATTTCCCATCCTGGTGGTTGACTGGGACATCTCGGAGCAGTGGAACCTGAACATCGGTGGCGGCCTGGCCGCTTCACGCGGCCCGGGCCTGGCACTGAATTACCGACTCTCCGATCACTGGACCCTGGGTTTCGCCGCGCGCTATAAGGACAGCGAATTCAGGCTGGGGCCATCCACTTCCGCTGCCGGTGGGATCGGCCGACACCAGGCCCTGCCACTGGTTATAACCGCTGAACTCCAACCCGGCAACCGGGGTAAATTCGCCGTATTTGTAGGGGCCGAACTGGCAGGCAAGCTAACCCTTCGTGACGCCAACCGGTAGACCATATCATCCAGCAACTATGATCCTTCGCTGGTCGCCGGCGCCAACTTCCTGCTCCGCTTCTGAGTCACTGAATGGGCCAAGCAAGGTGCCTTACCCCATAGAACACTGCGCGCTGATGACGGATTGCTTTGATAGCGTCGTGATGCATTTCGTGGTTCGGGGTAACGGCGTCAAGCCGCGACAGGTCGAACCGGCCATCGAGCCAGCCATGGAGAAATAGTGTTCTGCCTTCGCCCAGCTCAGCCCCCTGGCGACCATCGAAACGGGCCATGAAATCCGCGCGGAAATCACGCCCTGAACGCACCGCAACCGCGGAACCGCGCGCTGAGGACAGTCCCTCGTTTATCCGCCGTTTTTGCTCGACCCTCGACCCGAACCCCCAATTGCGGGCCATGCCCAGCGGAACTCAGACCCATCAGGGTTGGTAAATGACGTAAACCTTGCGGGTGGTCTCGTGCACATCCCATTCACCTTCAAAACCCGCTGGAATCAGCAATTCGGTGCCCGCGCGAAGCCGGCACTCAGCGCCGTTTGCATCCCGCAGAATCGATTGCCCGGAAAGAATCCTGAAATATTCCTGCTCGGTATACGAAATACGCCAACAACCCGGATCGGCCTCCCAGACACCAGCAAAAAACCGGTCATCCGGTGATTCGTAAAGGCTCCAGGTGCGTTGCACCGGCTGACCGCGGATACATCGCTCGAGCGGCGTCAGGAAGTCCTCTGATACTTTCGCATCAACGTCAAATTCCGTTAACTCGGAGAGTCCCAGCATGTTGTTGCTCCAAGGCATATTGAGTCATGGATCGGCTACCGTGCAGATGGTTTGCTCGAAACAGATCCCCTCGGGATCCCCCGGCACCTGACCGGTTCGATCAAGAATGCCGGAAAGCAGCAGGTTGACGATTTCGACCTCATCGGCACCAACGCTCACCAGGGTCACGTGATCCATCACCTGTCCATTGTCCGGCAAGGGCACACCACCGGTCGTGGCCAATTGAATGTAATCCCGGCCATTGCGTTGCCGGTGTTTATAGGCATGCTCATGGCCATGAAAAACGGTGTAAGGTCGCGCGGCAAGCGCATCCTCGATCGAACGAAAATGGTCGTAATCGGACCGCAGCCAGGGCGCCTTGTGCACCAACAGAAAAGTCCACCTGACATCCGGGTGCTCGGCAATGACACGGCGAAAATAGGCTGACTGGTCGGCAGAAATGTTACCCGCCGCATACTCAGGCAGGGCCGTGTACGGTGAGTCTTTCAAGGCGTCCCAACCCTCGGTGCGGACACGTGCCAGGGCCTGCTCGCGCAATTGAACGATTTCATTTAGTCGTGCGGACGTATGATCCTCACTGTCGAGCACCAGGAACAGGGTATTGCGATAAACGAAATGATAATACCGCGGACCGTACCGCTCAGCCCAGACCTGGCGCAGGGAGACACCGGCCAAATCATGATTCCCACCCAGGTAAAACACAGGCGCCAACGCCTGCCCGGCGCGCTGATCAAACACATCCCACTGCCGAGCGAGTTCCACCGGGTCAGACGATTCACCTTCGATCAGGTCGCCCACGCTGATAATGAATTCAGGACGCAGCAAGCGCATTTGCGCCATGGCAATATCAAACACCCCGACCCGCTCGCCTCCGGTCAGGTCGGAAAATATGGCAAATGTGAATTTGCCGGCTGCCGCGTCAAAATTCTCATGATTCCAGGGCTTTTCTGCAGTGACGCGGGAATACTCGAATTGCGGGGTCGCTGGCCCATCAAGCGACGAGCAGGCAATCAACGCGAACAGCCACTGGAGCGTGCAGGCCACCAGCAGCAGCACCCGCCACTGCGCCACCAGCGATGTCATTACATTCGGGCCGGTACCACCGGGCCTCACACACACAGCCGTGTGACGCCTGGACAAAATTCTGGCCAAGCGGTGCCGGCACCGACTTCGACTTGCCTGCTGGACATGATTCATCAACCTGGTTTTTCAATCACTGGCACGGAAACACAATGTCATCGGCCTGGCCCTTCCTCTCAATGCATGGAGCAATGACTATTTTGCACCAGCGCCCGCGGCCCGTCACCCACCAGATGGGCGGCACGCGGGCTGGAGCGAATCACGGCCATGACCCGTACTGAATGCTGCCACGCGCCGGTGCAAGCCTGCTCGAACGGCTATCGGGGTGCGACACCTCTGCCTGTGAAGCCCGACCCAGGTACAATCCATCCGCACGAGTTGCGCCGCAGGGTCCAGTACGCCGGTCGCTTGTCAGGGTATCCGCAGTCGTCAAATCCGGATTCAAGGAATCCGCCATGAGCGTCTATCGCCTGCTCCCGCTGTTGTCGTTAAGCCTGCTTTCTTGCCAGGCCGGCAGGGAGTCATCACCACCGGACATCACGGGAACGCTCAGCTATCGGGAGCGCATCACCCTACCGGAGGATGCCGTGCTTGAATTGCAATTGCGGGAAATTTCCGAAGCCGATGAGCCGGCCATGATCATTGCCAGCCAACGCATCACGGAGCCCGGTCAGGCACCCATCGGCTTTCGCCTCTTCTATGACGCGAGCGCCATCGATCCGCGCAAACGCTACGCGCTGAGTGCACGCATCGAGCAAAACGCCAGCCTGTTGTTCATCAACAACACCGCTGCACCCGTGCTCACCCACGGCCATGGCAACTCGGCGGATCTGTTACGGGTGCGCGGCACCGGGCCCGGACCGCCAAGCGGGCCAGCCCCGCGTCTCAGCGGCATGCTCGGATACCGGTCAGGTGTTGCCGAATTCGAAGACTGTCGCAACGGTCGCAGTTTTAAGGTGGCGCAAGAAGCGGGCTTTCCGACCCTGGCACAGGTCTACCTCGCTGCACGGGGTTCCGCGGATGACGAAATCCGGGTAGATTTGCGCGGTCGTTACCTGGAGCGGGCGGGGCGAGAAGCCAACCGAACCGAAGTGCAACTCGTTGTCGAGACCGTCGAAGCTGTGCACGCAGGCCGCTGTGAACCCGCCACCCACGCGCATCTCACGGACACGTGGTGGCGACTGCGCCAACTGGAAACCGGCCCGGTACACCTGTCCACGCAGCAACGAGAGCCGCACATGGTGCTGGAAAGTGCGACGGACCGGGTCCGCGGCCATGGTGGCTGTAACCCATTTTCTGGCAGCTACCAGCAAGCGAGCGACCGGCTCACTTTTTCGTCCATCGGCGCTACCCGCAAAAATTGCCCCACCGCCATGGCGGTGGAGACCACGCTGCTGGCGGCGTTATCAATGACGGAGCGTTTTCAAATTCGCGGTGAAATCCTGGAACTCTGGGCCGGCGCACAGTTGCTGGCCCGGTTTGAATCGGTTTATCACTAACCGGGTAGTTGGGCCTTTCGGCAGCACGCGAGCGAGCGGAGTTGACCACCGCCGGACCGGGCCGACTGATGCACGTCATCAGGAATTAGCTTGCTGTACTCGCTCTGGCCAGCCGCGGGGGCTTTCGCAGATGACTCGGAAGGGCGGCGTCGAGCAGCCCTTCCCTGTCGTTATTGCAAACCGAACGTTCAGTCGATGCCGTCATCGGCTTCGTCAGCCGCTTCTTCAACAGCTTCCTCAACGGCGGCTTCAGCAGCCTCGGCCGCTGCTTCAGCAGCATCCATGGCTTCTGCCGCCATCTCTTCAGCCATACCGTCCATCGCCGCTGCGTCTTCCATGGCCTCTTCAGCCACCGCTTCTTCTTCTACCGCTGCTTCCATGGCCTCTTCAGCCACCGCTTCTTCTTCTACCGCTGCTTCCATGGCCTCTTCAGCCACCGCAGCCGCTTCCATAGCCTCTTCGGCGGCGTCAGCCGCAGTGTCCTGATCGGTTTGACCGCATGCGGCCAGCAGGATGCCTAGCGTGGCCATCAAGGCCAGTGTTTTTAGATTTACCATTTCGTAAACTCCCTTCGCTAAAAAGTCCCTGCGACAGGCCCGAAAGCCATGATTAAGCGCCGCACGGCCTTCCATTGTGGTTCATGCGTTGCGGTTTTTCCAGCGCTCATTCGTTCCGAGCCCATACCCGGGATGGTTTCCAACCACGAAGGCGCTTTGCCCCGGCGATCCGGTCGGACCAATCCTGGTTCGCTTTGGTGTCACGTCATGCGCTCGAGGGTGCCACGGAATGCAGCCATCACTTACCGGCAAAACATGGCGCACGAGCGGGGCAACGATCACAGGGCCAGGTTGCGACGACTGCCGGGGATTTTGCCCCAGTTGCGGTGCACGGCGCATGGTGGAGTCGGCCGCACACCGGGTCGATCATGTCTTTCCTGAAGCGCCGGTGCGGCAGTGGGTGCTGACCTTCCCCTTTCCACTACGCTTTTTACTGGCTGCACAGCCCGGAGTGCTGACCGAGGTGTTGGCAATAGTCCAGCGTGGTATTTCCACCTTCCTGGTCAGACACTCCGGTTTAACGGTAGCCTCAGGCACCCGCACCGGAGCGGTGACACTCATTCAGCGTTTTGGCTCTGCCCTCAATCTGAATATGCACCTGCACATGCTGTTCCTGGACGGCGCTTACCGATTCGCCGGCGGCAAGGC
>JABAAB010000112.1 GCA_014238945.1 Lysobacterales bacterium | reverse complement strand
GTACAGGTCGATACTGAACTGGAAATTTCTGCCTTCGGCCAGGTTGTCGATCCAGTCAGACCAGTAATTGGGGCGCACCAGGTGTTCGCCGGTTCCACCCACACTGCGCATGGTACCGGCGATGATTTCAAATGGTCTTCGCGTCTTGGCCCCCCAGTTCGACGCATCCTTGAATTCAGGAGATAAAATGATGCTTCGGGTCACCTGTTTTAGTTGATCGGCAGCCTGCCATTGATCATTAAACACGATGGCCGCGGCTTCAACTACCGATTCGGGCGGGTCATCACTGATCAGTCGCCGGCACAGTTTACGACACACGTAACGGGCTGTTTCCGGATGCCTGGCCAGCAAGTCCAGCACCTCCTTGGTCTCGTCTTCACCACTGGAGGTGATATCGACCCCCAGTACCCGCTTGCTGGCGGGTTCATGCCACTCGTCGTAGTAAATATATTGACCGGTATTCAAGGTATCCGACCATTCATTGCTGATGGTCCACCCGGTCAGGCACAGGGTCACCTGTGCCACGTCAAGTTCCGAGTATCCGGCTTTGAGCCCCTCGGGCAGGACCGCTGAGGAACCGGCAAGAGGGGTGGCTGGGGGAATCTCGTTCTCCGCTGTGAAGCCAAATGAGTTGACCGCGCCCAGGGTATGTAATTCCTGCAACTCGCGGGCAAAGTTCTCATTCGGTCCCCACAAGGTATTGGATACGTTGTCCAGGTAGTACATCATTGCCGTGCTCTGGGTCACCGCTTCCAGCATCTGGCGAAAATTTCCCAGCATATTGGGGCGGATCACGTCACGGTCATAGTGGACAAACACCGGTGCAATACCGAAGCGGACACCTTCGACACTGAAATGCGTGTGCCAGAAATCCGCCAGCACCTCGGCCAATTGCCACTGGCTGTATACTGCCCGGTTGATGGCCATGAACTGGGTTTCCATCGCCGGGTACTGGTACAACGGCCATTCCGGTTCTGCCACCACCCGTTCCTGCCACAGTTTGGCCAGCGTGTCATCGAGGGTCAGCCAGTTGGTTTGCTGGTCATTGACTATGGCACTCAACGATGGATCATTAAGCGGCGGATAGCCTGGCTGATATCCATTCAACTGGTTATCGACATAAGTGGCGAGACGTTCATCGAAACTGTCCCCCAGGGCCATCAGGTCGACCAGGTCCTGGGGTTGGTACCCATAGGTCAACCTGCGCAATGCGCGAACGTGTTGATCGGGTGTTGTGGAAAGTGCACCGGCGGCAGGTGTTTGCAATGCCTTGAGGTTTTGGAGACTTGAAAACAATGGCTTGAGACCATTGAATTGTTGCTCCTGACCGGCGGCTACTGCTGCTCTTGACAGGCCACCACCGGCAATACCAGTGGCGGCAATAGCCGCAGCGGTACCCTTTAAAATGGTGCGTCGTCTGTTATCCATAACCTGATTCACTTGCATCCGTGCTTGAGTGAATGACTCTGCCGACCGGCGCAGAACTTTATCATTACCAAGGTCTCAAAGCTTAACATCTGGGTGAAACGATGAAACACTTCCATGTCGCGCTGGTCCGGTAGTTACTACCATTCATCCTGTTGTTGCTGAAAATCATTCAATTGGAGCCTGATACAGGGCAACCCGGATCGTTGATCAGCTTATTCGGTACCCGCAATGACCCAGCGGCAAGAGCACCGCTTAACCGCTATACTGCCAGCAGGCATAATTCATTCGGAATCCGGAAAAAAACTTGAAGATCGACAGGCAGCGGGGTTTCCAACTGGGGGATTGGCGTGTCTATCCTGACCAGGGCTTACTCGAAGGTGAAGACAGCCAGTCACACCTTGAGCCCAAGGTCATGGAAGTGCTTTTGTATCTTGCCCAACGGCAGGACCAGGTGATCCGGCGTGATGAATTGATTTCAGATGTCTGGCACAGCACGTTCGTGACCGATGAGGTGCTGTCGAGGGCCATTTCGATGTTGCGCACCCGCCTGGGTGATGACCGCATGACTCCGCGTTATATTCAGACCTTGCCAAAGGTGGGTTACCGATTGCTGATGGAGGTCAAACCACTGACCGCTGCCGCTACGAAATCGGAGAAAGAGTCGCAATCGGATCACTCGGCAGACCTTTGGAATAATAGAAAATGGCTTGTGGGTATCAGCCTGACAGTCATCGTGATTGCGACACTGGTGATGTGGAACCGCCCGGAGGGTGAAATTGAACCACGTTCCGCTTCCACATTTAAAAGTATCACGGAGTGGATTGATTTTCTGACCGAAAAAAGAGAGGGAACCACCGGTGTCACCTCGATCGCCGTACTGCCTTTTGATAACGTCAGCGAAAACGGCGACAGTACATTTTTCAGTGAAGCCCTGACCGATGAATTGACCATGTCTTTGAGCAAGGTCAAAGGTCTCAAGGTGGTCGCCCGGCGATCTTCATACAGTTTTAAAAACCGTACTGATGATGTACCAACGATTGGCAGATTGCTCAATGCTGATGCAATTTTTGAAGGCACCATACGCCGCGATGGTGAGCGGTTGCGGATCAACGCACAACTATGTGACGTCAGCGACGGATTCCTGATGTGGTCCGCAAATTACGAACGCGATGCCAGTGATATTTTTGATGTGCGTGAGGAGATCGCCACGGCCGTGGTCGAGGCCATGCGCGAACATTTCGAGGATGACGCCCTGCAGACACCGCTTGCAAACCAGGCGCCACCGGATATAGAGGCATACCAGCTTTACCTGATGAATGGAAATTTCCAGTGGAAACTACGGGGCGAACAACCGATACGAAAAAGCATAGAACTCTACCGACAGACGCTGGCCATAGCAATGCAGGCAAAGCGCGAAGGCAAATTTTCAAGACCTTCTATCGAGTTTGGCCTGTGGATTGCCATCGGTGGTGTTGACCAGGCCTATGAAACATTCTATGCCCTGCATGATTCCTATCCCCATTTCCTGCACCTGGAGTTTATCTTCACCGATGAAGCCCGGGAGTTCCGCGAAGATCCACGATTTGAACAACTGGCCAAAGACATCGGCTGGAAGGAATACTGGCAAACTTTTGGTGGACCGGATAATTAATAACTATTTATATTCAATCAGTTAACACCCCTCCGTAAGCTCTTCTTAACATTCTTAAGAAAAAATCATCTAATCATCAGGTGATTTCAGTTGTTTGTGTTTATCTTCAACCTCCAATGAAAAACACAGGGAGGTTGCAGTGAAGTTTCCACATGAGTTTATTTTGATTCTGACGTGTATTGCCTCGATACAAGGATGTGCAGTAAAGCAGTTTGCCGCGTCGAAACTGGGTGACTCCCTGGCCGGTGGCAGTGGTGTCTACGCGTCCGATAATGATATCGAGTTTGTGGGCGAAGCCCTGCCTTTCAGTCTGAAGACCATTGAGGGTTTGCTGGTTGAAGTTCCCGAACACAAAGGGTTGTTACTGACTGCAGCCAGCGGCTTTACCCAGTACAGCTATGTCTATGTGGACCATCTGGCGCTGGAAGTCGAGCAGACCCCGCCTCAAACAGCATTTGAACTAAGACAAAGGGCAAAAAATCTTTACCTGCGGGGCAGGAATTACGCGTTGCGCTCGGTAGAAATGAAACAGGAAAACTTCATCCCGGGATTGAGACAGAATCCCAAGCCAACGCTATCAGGATTCACCAAAGCGGATGTACCGGTACTGTACTGGTTTGCAGTGTCCTGGGCGGCAGCGATCTCCGCGGACAAAACCGATATGGACATGGTGGCCGATCTGAACCTGATTGAACCCGTCATACGCAGATGCCTCGAACTGGATGAGGGATTCGATCAGGGGGCACTACATGAGTTCATGATTGCATACCAAGGTGGACGCTCACCCATGCAGGGTGGCGGCACCTCCAAGGCCAGAACACATTTTGCCAGGACCATGGAATGGTCCGGTACCACCCGTATCACACCCCTGGTCTCGCTTGCTGAATCCGTTTCGGTCAGCGAACAAAAACGTGATGAGTTTGAGCGTTTGCTTAAACAGGCATTGAACTTCAACGTGGACATCCACATACCAAATCGTCTTGCCAACCTGGTTGCACAAAGACGTGCCCGTGTGTTGCTGTCGCGCACCGACACACTTTTCCTGGAGGACTATTCCGATGTTAATTAACACCATCAAGATCATGATATTTACTGTTTTTCTCTCAATTTCAACGGTCTCCGATGCGGCATCGGTCATTAAGCTGGCAACGGTAGCCCCCAAGGATTCCATCTGGCACGAGCATCTGAAGAAAATCTATCTTCAGCAATAAGTTCGTGGATTGGAGCAGCAGGCCAAGGATGCAATGACCAAGAGAGGCATGAAAATTGTCAGCGTGGACGGCCAGGCCAGAGCTGCCTGGCTTGATGTCGTGGAGTAGGGTTATCCAAGACTTCGCGGCACCGTTATTCCAGAAGAATTCTTTGATGAGACCCTCAGGCTGCGTGATGAATTTCGCACCCTTCAGTTGGCCAAACAATAAGTTTTCACACGGGTCAAGGAACGGGCAATGAAGATACTGATACATTTAATCAAACGTTATCCAGGTCATGTTGTTGCCCTTGCTGCCGCTATCGTGCTGGCGGCAATTGTGCTGCTGCCATTGGTGGAAATGGCTGGCAGACCCTTCTCCGGATTGGGTATCAGCGGTTCAATTAACCATGTCAGGCACGCCACCTTGTGGTTTGGTTTCCTGGGCGCAGTGATTGCGGCCAGGGAAAAACGGCATATTTCCCTGGGCATCTCTGCCTTGCTTACCGGTCGTGGCAAAAAAGTGGCCGATACGATTGCAAACTTACTGGCAGTAATCACCTGCCTTGTGCTTGCCTATGCTGCATTCGGCATGGTGGTTGCTGAAATGGGTTCGGAGGTGCGCCTTGGCGGCATCCTTCCATTATGGATTGCAGAATCGGTCATGCCGTTGAGCTTTGTATTTTTGGCGTACCGGTATTTGTGTCAACTGATGACTGAACTCGGAGGAAAAGCCGGAGTGGCGCTATTACTGGCAGTGACCATGGTGGGCTACTTTGTCGATATCCAGGGCAGCTATTTTCTGACTATGGGACTGGTTCTTATCCTGGTATCAACATTGGCCGGAGCACCGATTTTTATCGTACTTGGCAGTCTTGCCGCCCTGCTGTTCGCCGTGGACGATGTACCCCTGGCCTCCATCTCAGTGGAGGCCTACCGGATCGCCTCCAATCCCATATTGCCAACGATTCCATTGTTTACACTGGCTGGAACCGTACTGGCCACCGGTAACTCCTCTTCACGCCTGGTACACCTGTTTCAGGCCTGGGTCGGCTGGATGCCGGGTGGCTCAGCGGTTGCGGCCATTTGTGTCTGTGCCTTTTTTACCACCTTTACCGGTGGATCAGGTGTCACCATCCTGGCATTGGGTGGGCTCATGTTGCCGGTATTGATCAAGCAAGGGTACCAGCAGCGCTTTTCCCTGGGCATACTCACATCATCAGGCAGCCTCGGAATCCTGTTACCTCCGAGTTTACTGATCATCCTTTACGGTGTCGCTTCCCACACTCCCATCAACCACCTGTTCATCGCCGGGTTGGTCCCGGGTTTGCTGTTGATTGGTGCGATGAGTGGCTACGCCATTTACAAGTCCAGGTCTGCGAAGGTAAGCAGGAGGGAATTCGATCTGATGACCGCATTGCGTGCGTTGTCGGAGTCCAAATGGGAAGTGGTGATCCCTGCAGGTGTGTTGTATGGAATCTTTTCAGGCAAAGCCACACTGGTGGAGGTGGCAGCTCTCGCTGCGGGATACACGCTGTTCACAGAGTTTGTAGTTCATCGTGATCTGAAAGTCCGTACAGATCTGGCCGGAATTTTCAGGGAATGCGCCATCATGGTCGGTGGCATCATGATAATCCTTGCCTCGGCCATGGGTTTGACCAGTTATCTGATTTATGCCGATATACCGTCCCTGGCGGCAGAATTGATCTCATCGGTAACCCACTCGCCCTGGGTGTTTCTCCTGGCTCTGAATGGTTTCTTGCTGGTTGCCGGTTGTCTGCTGGACATCATTTCCGCCATCGTGGTCGTGGTCCCATTGATGTTACCGGTCGCGGCGGAATTTGGTATTGACCCGGTTCACCTGGGTATCATTTTTCTGGCCAACATGGAACTGGGTTACCTGACCCCGCCGGTGGGTATGAATTTGTATCTCGCGTCATTTCGTTTTGACAAACCGATTATGTCGATATTCAGGGCTTGCCTGCCATTTTTCCTGATAAACCTGATTGCAGTTCTCGTCATCACTTTTGTTCCGGCGATATCTACGGGGGTTGTCGATTGGTTTAACTCCTGAACTGGACCAGGCAAATCAGCTCAGGACAGTTCTCGCATCCCCATCTCCAGGCCATTGACCGTTAACGGATACATACGTTGCTCCATCAACTCGGACAACAAGCGGATGGAAGGGGTATATTCCCAGCGCTGCACCGGTTCCGGATTCAGCCAGATGGCCCTGGGGTAGGTATCCAGCAGACGTTTCATCCAGGTGGCACCGGTTTCATCGTTCATATGCTCGACGCTGCCACCGGCGTACTGGATTTCATAGGGGCTCATGGTGGCATCACCCACAAAGATCAGTTTGTAATCGGCCGAATACTTGTGCATGACATCCAGGGTCGGGGTTTTCTCGGTGTAACGCCGCGTGTTGTCTTTCCACACCCCTTCGTAAACACAATTGTGGAAATAGAAATATTCCAGGTGTTTGAATTCGGAGCTGGCAGCCGAGAACAGTTCTTCACACACCCGCACGTGGTCGTCCATGGAACCACCGACATCGAGGAACAACAATACCCGGGTGGCATTGTGACGTTCCGGTACCATTTTTAATTCCAGCAGCCCGGCATTTTTTGCGGTTGAGTCTATGGTGTCGGGCAGGTCCAGTTCGTCAGCGGCACCCTCGCGCGCAAATCGCCGTAAACGACGTAAAGCCACTTTGAGATTGCGGGTACCCAGCTCCAGTGAGTCATCGAGGTTACGGTATTCACGTCTGTCCCACACCTTGACCGCACGGCGATGACGCGATTCCTGTTGGCCGATACGGATGCCCTCTGGATTGTAGCCGTAGGCACCAAATGGCGAAGTACCACCTGTTCCTATCCACTTGCTGCCACCCTGGTGACGTTCGTCCTGTTCCTCGAGACGTTTTTTGAGGGTTTCCATCAGTTTTTCCCAGCCGCCCATGGCCTCGATCTGTGCCTTTTCTTCCTCGCTCAAACCCAGTTCAAATTGTTTGCGCAACCAGTCTTCGGGGATATCCACGGCGTCGGATTCAAACAAATCCTGCACCCCTTTGAAATGCACCGCGAACACGCGGTCAAAGCGGTCATACAGCGCCTCGTTCTTGACCAGACAGGCCCTTGAGAGATAGTAAAACTGTTCAACATCGAGACTGATCACCCGCTCTTTCAGCAATTCGAGCAGGGTCAGGAACTCGGTAATGGATACCTTGATCCCACCTTCACGCAGCAGAAAAAAGAATGGTACCAGCATGGGTGCTAACGCATGTTTCTCTGATTGAGGAAAATCAGGCGTTCAAACAGGTGTACGTCCTGCTCGTTCTTCAGCAATGCACCATGCATGGGTGGCAATGTTTTGCGGCGGTCATCGCCGGACAGTGCCTCTGGGGGTACATCCTCGGCCAGCAATAATTTAAGCCAGTCCAGTAACTCGGAAGTCGACGGCTTTTTCTTCAACCCGGGAATTTCCCGCAACTCGTAAAAAGAATTCAGCGCTTCACTCAGCAACTCTTTTTTAAGCCCCGGGTAGTGGACATCCACAATGTCTATCATCGTTTCCTTGTCCGGGAAACGAATGTAATGGAAGAAACAACGACGCAGGAACGCATCCGGCAGTTCTTTTTCGTTGTTGCTGGTAATGACGATGATCGGCCGGTGTTTGGCGACGATGGTCTGGTGTGTCTCGTAGACATAGAACTCCATCCGGTCGAGTTCACGCAACAGGTCATTGGGAAATTCGATATCCGCCTTGTCGATTTCATCGATCAGCAAAACCGGTTGAATGTCCTGTTCGAAGGCCTCCCACATCGGTCCCCTGACGATGTAATTTGCGATGTCGTGGACCCGTTCATCACCGAGTTGTGAGTCACGCAGCCTGGCCACGGCATCGTATTCATACAAACCCTGTTGTGCCCTGGTGGTCGATTTTATGTGCCATTGCAGCAGTGGGCGCTCCAGGCCTCGGGCGATCTCTTCAGCCAACTGTGTCTTGCCGGTTCCAGGCTCGCCCTTGATCAGAATGGGCCGGCCGAGGGTGACGGCCGCATTGACCGCCGTGGTGAGGTCATCGGTGGCAACGTATCGGTCGGTGCCGGTAAAGCGCTTGTCAGACATGAATTCATTACCCGGGAAAAGCTGTCATTTTAACCTGACCCGTGGCAATTCGTGCATTTTGATCACCTCGATTGACATTTCAAACAAACACGCACACGACCTGTGTATGATCTTTAGCTGTCTTCAAACAGGTGGAAAACCAATGAAAGGCAAAATTCCGGGCCTGTTACTGGATCATCTTGATTTGCTGACCCAACTGGACCGGTCACTGCCGGTACTTGATCTCGCCTGTGGTAGGGGTCAAAACGGCCTGCTGGTGGCCAGTTCGGGGATGACCGTCGTTTTTGCCGACCGGTCGGTTGAATCGTTAAGCCTGGTTGACCGGCAACTGACGGCATCAGCCTTGTCCGGCTACACCTGGCAACTGGACCTGGAGCAAGCGGGTGTAAACCCCCTTGCGGGCCAGTACTACGCTGCCATCATGGTATTCCATTACCTCCACCGCCCTTTGTTCCCTGCCCTCAAAGACGCCGTAATACCGGGTGGGTTGATCATTTACCAGACTTTTACCATCCAACAGCGCCAGTTTGGCAGACCCGGGAACCCGGATTTTCTTTTGCAATCCGGGGAGTTGGTGAACGAATTTTCCGATTGGGAGACCATTCACCATTTCGAGGGTATTCGACCGGAGCCGGACCGGGGAATCGCCCAACTGGTGGCACGGAAACCTGTATGACCCGGTAGCCCGCACAGTTGAATTATCGGATGGATCCGCTATTTGATCCCGAGCGCTTCCCGGCCGAATGACCGGCGACGACGACACGATCCAGGTCAATATGATGGTCACCCGCCAGTGAAAGCAGGTGGTCGGCACCCGCTGCAATATCGTCAAAAGTGCCTGGCCAACCACCACCAGGGTCACCTACACGCCGGTACTCCAGTGTCCAGGTGGCAATACCCTCGTTGGCAAATGCTGCGGCCAGTTTGCGGATATGGGCAATATGGTATTGGGCCAGCCAGCAACCACCGTGGATCAATACCAGCGCCGGATGAGGCCCTTCTCCAATCGGTAACCTGAGTTCCCCGAACTGTAAAGGTCCGTTCCCTTAGGCAATGACATGATCCGCGGGTGGGTTGGGGAATCCAGCCAGTGCCGATGAGTCCATAATTTCCGCGGCCTGGGAAATTCCCGCCAGACAGCACAAAGCAAAAATAACAGCCAACCTCCTAATCCTTTTCACATGCACCTCATGCGGGTAAAAAATAAGTGGACTTACTTTAATCTGAAACGATAACGGGTGTTTGCATGGCAACCCGTTCAAATCGTGCGGCACGCCAGGCCCACCGTCAATCGGGGCCCGAAATGCAGGAGTTTCAAGACCCGGCAGGCGGCAGACAGTGAGCCGGGACTCTTCGCCGGTGACTGGAAAATATTCTAACTGTCCTCCATTGGATCCTTGTCACCAAAATGACCCATTGCGGAAACAACGATGCGCTTCAGTAACTCGGGATGTTCTTCAAGCAGGCCGTCACGGCGCCCGGAAAGTTGTCTGGACAGATTGGCATCATTTATGCGCTCCGCCAGATCCGCGGCTATCCGCAACTGGTCGGCCATGATCTGTAAACCGCCGGAACCGGTTTCCATCCCAACCATCCGGGCCAGGTTTGAACGGGCTTCATCCACCGCACCAAGATCGATCAGGTAGGCTGCCAGCAAGCGCGCGTAACGGGGGTTGCTGGGGTCTTTCACAAGGGCTGTGCGCATCGTGGAGACCGCAAGGTCAAGATCACCACCGGCAATATCCGGCAGGGCGTAATAGGTTTCCGCCAGCAACGCATGGGCAGCACCCTTCAGTGTTTGCGGATCGGCGGCAACCGCTTTTTTCAACAGCGGCAGTGCCGGCAAAGTCGGACCCATTGCCAGACCAGCATAATAATCCAATTCAGGATTATTCATTCCGGCTTCATGGGCACGGCTCAGGATGTCTTGCTGTTGCTGTTGTGCAACCTGCATGGCGATCAACGGTTCACTCATCAATTGCTCCTCGGGCACCTGGTCTACATACCAGACAATCAGGTAGCCCAGCTCATAGAGGATGATGCGATCAAGGTAATAAATGTAGTGGGCATTGGCTTCCAGCGCCTGTCTCTGGGCCTCGTAATCAGCAGGATTATTGCTGGCAATTTCAGTCAGAACATGGACAGCGCAGGCCAACCTGGCCCTGTCATAACTGTGGACCAGCAACTCCCTGGCAGCCAGTTTCTGTTGATCAATTCCCGCCACGGTAACCGACCCGCAGTCATATCCGGCAATTTCAGTCTCCCCCGCCCCGGCGACCTGCAAACCAGCAAATGCCATGCTCAGGATGAGGACAATCAGCGACGGCCTGCTGCCATGGCCCTGCCTGTGGTTGTTTACAACATAATTTCGTGGTGAAACCATTGACTGTCTTCCCGTTTCCGGATGTCCGGGGATCTGCGCGTCGCAGCTGTTCACCTGGCACCCACTTCATTAAGGATGTAACGCGCAAGGTCTAGACGCAATTCAGCTGACAGATAATTCTGAGGAGGCATCGCAGGGAACTGCTCCAAGGGTCGCTTCTTGGTCGGTTCCGCGATCCAGGCTGCAAGTCCTTGCGGATTGTTCTTGTACAGCGCCTGGATAACGATCATTGGTGGGCCAATCATGGTGTGATCATATGAGTGACACCCGGAACACACCGCATGGTAGGTCAGTTGCGCTTTCTGGGTGCGGGAAAGTGCCTGGCTGACGACAGGTTCAGCAAGAAGATAGCTCTCCACGTGTGCACTGCTCAACTGTGGATCACAGTCTGCCCAACGGGAAAGACCCAGGGTCGTGGCCCCCTGACTTGCGGCAGCGCAATGTCCCCTTCCCCTGGCAAGATTTACGATGTCTGCGCCATTTTTGATGGTGGCACCCGCGACCTCGAGACCCACTGCCTGATAGCCGTTATTGACAAACACATTACGGGTAATACTGGTGTGATCCGGCTCGGGCTCGACTGCGGCATCGACCGGGAAAGCCCCACCCATGCTGGACAGGCTGTTAATACACACAGCACAGGTGCTGTTGCCTTTGATGATATTCCCTTCAATTGTCACCCGGTCAACAGCGGTAACGGTGATACCGCGTCCGGTTTTCATGGCTGAACGCTCGAACAGGGTGGAATTATTATTGATCACCATGTTGTTGCGTACGATGACATCGGCTGAGGTCTTGGTCTGCATGCCCGGAAAAATCACCACCGGAATTCCCACGGCATTGTCGTGCACATAATTGGCTTCAATGAGAATATTGTGAGAGTTTTCTGCCTCGATTCCGAGTGCATTGTCGAAAGCCTCATTGGCTATGATGTCGACGTTCTCTGAAATACCCACGTAAATACCTGCATCAGAGGTATTTGAGGTGATGTTCTGGGACACCAGACCGTTCTTTCCAAACTGCGGAAAAATTCCATACAGGTGGATATTCTCAACGATGTTGTTGTGGATCCGGTAGTTGTTGGCACCCTGGGTTGTTATACCGTTGCTGCGGTAATTACGGACGTGGAAACCTTCAATGTTCACCCCATGGCCGGATGCAATGATCCCGTCGTGGAGTTCTTTTTCACCCCCGTCGAGTATGGCTCGCTCACCATCGATGATGACTCCGATCAGAGCCACATCATCCTTGTCGATGTACACGGTTTCCTGGTACAGCCCGGGCATGACCCGCACGCTGTCACCGGCCTGCGCCTGGTTGACAGCATCCTGTATCTGCTCCCCCGGATTGACCACAATATCCCTGGCCAGGAGGGTGGACGGCAGCAAACAGCAGGAACTGAAAATGAACCGGACAACCAATTTATCTAATTGCATAACATGCTCCTCAAAATTTCAATATTTCCTGATCCGGCTGCTTTTACCTGGGTACCCGCAACCCGGACGGAACCACCTCAGGGGTCTGCGGTAATGCCGCTTCATCGGTCAGTGTATTCAAAAATGCCACCAGATCCATGATCTCATCTGCCCGCAAGTGAGGGTTCACAATGTGCCAGTGCAGTGTCAGGTCATCCCTATCGGCCACTGCATGTCCCGGTTCATTATTATAGAAGCTTACTGCTTCACTCAGCGAAGCAAACTGGCCCGCGTGCATAAAGGGTGCCGTTCGGGCAATGTTCCTGAGTGCGGGGACTTTGAAGGCCCCGCGCAGACTGGCTTCATCGAGTACACTTTCTGCCCCGACGTCATAAGGCTTGCCCGGTTGGCCAGGAATACCGGTTGTAGCGAGTTGTCCACTGGTAAACAAAGGCGGTGCATGGCACTGGGAACAACGACTGGCAAAGGATCTGAAGATATGCAGCCCATTTTTTTCCTGGGCATTGATCGCCTGTTGATCACCGTGGATATAGCGGTCATAGGGGCTGTTCAACGAAACCAGGCTGGTTTCAAAAGCCACCAGGGCCCGCAGCACCTGGGAAAAACTCACCTCTTCGTCACCAAATACCTCAAAAAACAAACGGCGATAGACGGCAACTTCATTCAGACTTGCCACTACCTGCTCAGGACTGGTGGCCATCTCGCTGCTTGTTTCCAAAACGGTCTGAATCTGCTCTTCAAGGGTAGCGGCACGGCCATCCCAGAAGAATGACTGTTGGAAAGCCATGTTCCACAACATGGGTGCACCCCGTGGTAACTCCTCTCCACCAGTTCTGGCCGGACCCAGGCCGCGTCCGTGACGACCGATACTGCGTGCCCGCCCATCGGACATCCCAAAATCGGGATGGTGACAGTGCGCACAGGACAGGTCCCCATCGGCAGACAGTACGGGGTCAAAGAACAGGTATCGGCCAAGGTCGATGAGTTGCGGGGTATAACCGTCACGGCGTTCGGGCAGGGCCACCCGGTAACCACCCCATTTCGGGTTGGCCAACGGGTAAAGATCATACAAAGTGCTCAGACGGCACAGGTTTTGGTCGTCCAGCCTGAAATAAGGCGGGCAGCGGTCCGAGAGCTCGATGGCTGGATCCTTGTTACCGGCGACCACATTAATACACACCACGCCGATCAGACACAGGATGACCAGTCGAATGATGTCGTGTGCCTTTTGGTAGGGGATTTTCATGGGCAAATATGCCTGAGGTGATGAATGACACCGCCAAAAAGTTGACGATGCGGGTCCGATCCCTGGCAGGATCAAATTATAGCAAAGAAGATTTGGGCCTGAATTACTTGAACCTCAATGGCTGCATTCCCAAGTCCTGTTCCAGCAGGGAAAGACGATTTGAGCCAAGCAGCTAATTGACCTGTGTCAATCATGCCGAAGATTCCGTGCTCAAGAACATGCTATCTTATTGCGAATAATTCTCATTTACATTACGATATCTCCTTCTTTCTTCCCAGGCAGCAATCAAAGGAATTTTTACATGCATCCATGCAGGCGCCACTCAGTGATAGTGAGAACCGCATTGCTGTTTTGTCTTCTGTTGTCTCCGCAAATTCACGCACACGAAGACAACGCAAACCTGGTCAACAGGCTCGAATCATTGCAACAACAAATAGATGATTTAAAACAGCTGCTGACAGAGACAAAGACAAGCTCTGCCGAAACCGATGCCAGGGTTGAAGCTGTTGCCGATGTGCTTGATTCGCAAAGACTGTACGAGGGCGAAGACCCGAATACCACCATCGGTGGATACGGTGAACTGCATTTTACCCAGTTGGATGCACGGGACCCTGAACGTGATGTTGAGGAAGTTGATTTCCACCGCTTCGTACTATTTTTTGGGCACCAATTCAACGACAAGACCCGTTTTTACTCCGAACTGGAACTGGAACATTCACTGGTGGCGGACAGTGGGGGCGATACCCCGGGCGAGGTGGAACTGGAGCAGGCCTTTGTAGAGTTCGACCTGAGTCCAGGTACACATTCAAAAGCCGGGATATTTTTGCTGCCGGTAGGCCTGTTGAACGAGACCCACGAACCACCCACTTTTTATGGTGTTGAGCGTAACGATGTTGAAAATATTATTGTACCCAGCACCTGGTGGGAGGCCGGGGCAGGCATCAACGGCCGTTTTGGCTCCGGTTGGCATTGGGACCTGGCCCTGCATTCCGGATTGGCAATGCCGGTAACCGGCAGCAATGCATTCCGGGTTCGAAGTGGGCGGCAGAAGGTGGCCAAGGCGCTGGCCAGCGATGGCGCCGTGACCGGCCGGCTTCGTTACCTGGGTATTGCTGGTTTACAGGCGGGATTGACGGTTCAGCACCAGTTTGACCCGTCCCAGATGGCAGATGACGGTCTCGACCACGGTACCCTGTACGAGGCTCATGTGGATTATCGTCATGGTGGGTTTGGTTTGAGGGCACTCTATGCCCGTTGGCATTTTTCCGGTGAGGCCGTCGAGGCCGCCGATGCCGACAAGCAGACCGGTTGGTATCTGGAACCGAGTTACCGTATCAGTCCCAAGCTCGGATTTTATACCCGCTACGAAGCGCTCGAGGGCGCGCGCTCAAGGGATAAATTTGATCAATGGGAACTGGGTCTGAACTGGTGGCCGCATCAAAACGTGGTAGTCAAACTCGACTACCGGGACCGCAACCATGAGCTGGAAAGTCAGGACGGCAGAGACTTCACCGCTATTGATCTAGGTCTCGGTTACAGTTTTTGAGCGTATGAGCACGGCCCGTGAAAAATTGCTAGTCGCATGGTACCTGACCCTGGCCATGGGGCTTTCTTCAACGGTACTTGCAGATTCAGTCTATGAGACCAGGGAACAGTTCTTGACCCGTGCGTTTGGCAGTGCGCATCCGCAGAGCAGGGTAGTCTGGTTCAGTGGTGCTACCAAAATGGAGGTCAAGCGTCTGTTGGGTCACGACTATGCCACCCTGCGTCTGAGATACTGGTGCAGAGAAGGCCGCTCAGCCTGGATACTTGATGAGATTGGCAAAGAACTGCCCATAACGGTTGGAGTCATTATTGATCAGGACCATATCCAGAGCCTGCGGGTGCTGGTTTACCGGGAGAACCGTGGGGGTGAAGTCGTGGCGCCCGCATTCACAGAACAGTTTGATGGTATGACGCAGGGCAGCGACAATCAATTGGACTCCACCATCGACGGGATATCGGGTGCCACACTGTCAGTCAACGCATTGACCCGTCTTGCCGGACTGGCCCTGTATCTGCACAAAGAAACCGGTTGCAAAAATGGCGCGTAGGAATTCCAAAACACGTCGCTGGCACCGGACGATAGGTCTCGGCGCTGGTGTTTTTGCCCTTTTCATGGTCATCAGCGGCATGGTGATTAATCACTCCAGTGATCTCGGTCTTGACCAAAACCATGTGTCCAGGCCATTTCTGCTCAGTTGGTACGGACTGGGTGAGGTACCGGACCTGACCAGCTTTCCGGTTAACCAACGATGGCTGAGCTTTGCGGGTTCAGATCTGTACCTGGATGACCAGCATGTGACCGCTGCAACCGCCGGTGTGGGCGCTGTGGCCTTTGGAGACTGGCTGCTGGTTGCCGGCATCGATGAATTACTGATCGTGGATGAGGATGGCCAGCTAATTGAACGCCTGGCCTGGAAACAGGCGGGGGCGGATGGCATTGAGCTGCTCGGCCAATCAGAGCATGGTCCAGTACTCAAATCCGGTGGTCGTTATTGGCTGGCGGATACCGAACTGATGGACTGGCACACAATAGAACGACCGGAGCATGAACCGACCTGGTCGATTGCTGCGGATGCACCTGGCAATGTCAATGAATTCATAAAGCGGCAATATAACGGCCAGGCCATCAGCCTGGAACGCTTTACCCTGGACATACACAGCGGTCGCATCTTCGGATCGTGGGGTACGATCGTGTACGACATCCTGGCTCTGGCGCTGGGGTTTTTGGCACTCAGTGGGCTGGTCCTGTGGGGCCGGGGACGACGCAATGGCCGGGGTAATGGTAACGGGAACCACTCATCGAATAATAAGCGTTAACAAGATAATCAGGGGGCTGCGTCCGTTGCCGGCCGATCCTCGATGTCCCGGTCCACAGCCAAGCCAGGTGCGGCCACCTGGGATTTTGCGATAGATGACGCCGCACAGACGTGGGGCTTCCTCGGACCCCTGGACCTAAAAAGTATGTTTCATAAGACCCGCTGTAGTTGCCGGTCGTGGTTATTCTGTCCCTGCCAAAACCAATCGGAATTCGGCTAGCTATCCTGCCGGATCATCTCGCGATAATCCCAAGGTGAGGTGGCACCGGCCTCACGCCACAGGCCAAAGCGTTTGTCCCGTGCAAGTTTTTCCAATCCAACCCAGGATGCGTTCTCTGCAATGCCGCGTTTGGCCCACGCATATCCGTCTGTAAGCATTAACTTGTTGACGGACATGTTGTTCAGATATAACTCTCCAAGCGGTTCTCCACGACGATCGACATTGCGTACTTCTACGACAACAATTTGCATGTTAACCAGGTCAGCCAGGTAGTTTCCTGCATGCCCGCCATAGCGCTGGCCATGTTCCGGTGCGTCGATACCGATCAGATGAACGAGCATCGTCTCTGTTCCGACCCTTAATTTAACCGTGTCACCATCAAGCACCCCTATGACCTGGCCTGCCAGGCGCTCAATACTTGTGGTATTTTCAGCAAATGGATTGCCATACTGAACGTAGCCGAAATACAGCAATGCGGAGATTAGTGCCAGCGTGACGAAATGTTTCATTGATTTTTGTCCTCCCGGGTGAGACACAGTGGGAAAATTCCGCCTGTTTGCTCTCCGAATCAGTGGTCAGACTGACTGATTCATTGGGACAGCCATATTATCTGTTTAATACGGGGTTGGAACTACTGGAGAAATTGACAGGTTTTGACAAAAAAACATCGTAAATGTACTTGCAAAGCAGGCAGATATTGACAGTCATCAGTAATTTACGAAGTATTTCTGGCAATTAGCCAAAATTTTCAGAACCACCAGTGCAGACCAGTGCTCTTGAGTGTTTTGAACACCGTTCTCTGATGTCTCGTAGACCAACTTTTCAGACCTCTGATTTCCATGCTTTTGCGCCGCATTTTCAGCCACTCGGGACTGCCCCATCGATAGGAGGTGGAAACCAGATAATCAAAGGCCTCGTTCAACGACCTGGCCAGCGGATCGCTGCGAAAAAATAGCCCATCTCCGAGTTATACAGCCTTGAGCGATAATCAAAGTTTGTTGTACCAACAAAACCTGTATCTCCTTCCACGAAAAACTTGGCATGCAGCTTGCCATAAAGCCAGGTGTTTCGAGCAAGTCAGAGAAAAATTGAGATTCATACCTGGGTTTTGAGCAATCAAAATGTGCGATGATGCCATTATGCCTGATATGGAACACTATCCCTGCGTTGAGTCATTGCTGACCACACTTGATCCGGAGCACCCGGTTTATTGTATTTACCCGCATGTATACCAGCGCTCGGCCGCCGCCTTTGTATCGGGTTTTCCCGGTCGCGTTCTGTATGCCGTAAAAGCCTGTGCCGAACCTGAAGTTATCCGGCTGTTGGCTGAATCTGGCGTCCGTCACTTTGACTGTGCATCACTGGTAGAAATCGAGACAGTAAAGACGGTCTTTCCGCAAGCGTGTTGTTATTTCATGGTTCCTGTGCTGTTGCGTGGCGAGGCGCGGTCGGCCCAGAAAAATTTTGACG
The DNA here is from genome assembly GCA_014238945.1 of Lysobacterales bacterium. Lineage (GTDB taxonomy): Bacteria > Pseudomonadota > Gammaproteobacteria > Xanthomonadales > SZUA-36 > SZUA-36. Next base: position 35,537 of record JABAAB010000112.1, on the reverse strand, counting down.
TGCGTCATTTTGTGATCGATCACCCGGACGGGATCAAGCGGCTAAAAAGCGAGATCGAAATGTCGGGATCGGTAATATTCGCGAGGCTGGCTGTACATCACGATGCCGCGATGCATGACCTGTCACTGAGATTCGGGGCGCCTGCAGAACAGGTACCGGCGTTACTCAAAGCCATTGCCAGTACCGGTGCCGAAGCTGCGCTGGCATTCAATGTGGGTAGCATGGTCACCGAACCCGGAGCGTACCGTCACGCGATTTCAATCGCCGCCGAAATTATGTCCAACCTGCCATTTGATATCCGCCTGGTCGATATCGGGGGTGGTTTCCCCCGATCCTACCCCCAATTTTCAATGCCACCCCTGGATCGCTATTTCGAAGCCATATCCGAAGCAAAACATCGATTGCCGGTGACCGCCGGTGGGGAAATTTTGACCGAGCCAGGACGGGCGCTGGCCGCACCGGGTTTGTCCGCCATCTCGGAAGTGTTGTTACGAAAAGATGACCGTCTTTATCTCAATGACGGCATGCACGGAATATTCTGGGAATTGCGTTACGAGGGCCACAAGCAGTTTGCCTGCCGCTGTTATCGTGGTGGTGAGAGACTGCAAGGCAAGTTGCGTCCCTTTACCCTGTATGGCCCGACCTGCGACTCAGCCGACGTTTTGCCCGAAAAGGTGGAACTACCGCGGGATATCCGGGTCGGCGATCATCTTGAGTTTGGTGGCCTGGGGGCTTACAGCCTGAGTGGCAGAACCGATTTCAACGGTCGCTACAGTGACCATGTGGTGATGCTGGACTCCCCGGATGCACTGCCACCGGGCTATTCACGATATAACCAATAACTTATTGTTTTTGCAAGTGACCGGCGGCGGCTACAGCTTCCGCAGGGGCATCGGCAGTGGTGTACCACCGACCGGGTTTGGCGTCAAACGGGTATCTCCCCGTACAACGTCGAAATGACGCAGATACTTCAGCCGGGACCATCCCGACAGGTATTCCGGTAGAATGTTGTCAGGCACAACAGGGAGCACGCGCGTGAAAAAACTGACCCCGATACAGGTTCGGGTTCTGGGCTGCCTGATGGAAAAGAAGGAGACCACCCCGGACAACTATCCCCTGACCCTCAACGCGTTACGCAACGCCAGCAATCAGAAGTCATCTCGAAGTCCGGTGACCAGCTATGATCAGGGTGAAATCGGACACACCATCCGTGAACTGGAAGCCCTGGACCTGGTGCGGGAACAATGGGGATCACGTGCACCCAAATACGACCACCGCGCAGGGGTTGTATTGAAACTGCACAGCAAGGGGATCGCCCTGATGTGTACGCTGATGCTGCGGGGACCACAGACCCTGGGTGAACTCAAAAACAATTCTCACCGCATGTTTGCCTTCGATGATCTGGATGATGTCCAGTATGCACTTAACAATCTGGCAGAGTGCGAACCACCACTGATAACACCCTTGCCACGTCAACCTGGACAGAAAGAGGGGCGCTTTGCACACTTACTCAGCGGTGAACCCGACGTCCCTGCAGCGCCCATGGCCAACGCAACACCCGCGCCCGTACCTGGACTGGAAACACGCATAGCCGAGCTGGAATCAGAGCTGGCCGATTTGCGTGACAGACTGACAATTGTCGAAAAACTAGTGGACTGAAATTCAGGATTCATCGCAGGCAATCGCTTCAAGAAAGACCGCCCCGTGACGTTCCAGCTTGACCTGGCCCACACCGGTGATGTCCAGGAATCCCGCTTCGTCCGAAGGCCGCTGTCGACTCATTTCCAGCAGGGTGGCGTCTCCGAAAATAACATAGGGTGGCACACTCTGCTGCTGTGCAAGATGCTTGCGTAACTCACGCAGCGTTTCAAACAAACGCAGGTCATCTTCACTCAATTCTGCAACCGGGCCGGATTTTTTCTTCTTTTTGACGGTCTTTTGCTGCACCCTCGGCTTCGCCAGTTCCAGACATTCTTCACCGCGTAACAGGCGCAGGGCTTCGGGGGTCAGCTTGAGCACTGAAAAGTCCGCAATATCCTGTACCAGGAAACCGCGATGGATCAGCTGCCGCACGATGGACAACCATTCAGCATGACTGTATTCCAGGCCAATACCATAGGTCGTCAAGTCCTCGTGGCCAAACTTCCGTATACGCTCGGTATCCGCCCCGCGTAAGACATCCACCACGTGCTTGATACCGAAACGCTGACCGACACGGTACACGCACGACAATACTTTGCGCGCCGCCTCGGTGGCATCGTAGCGCTCAGGTGGGTCCAGACATATATCACAATTGCCACAATCCTCCTGCATCTGTTCACCCAGGTACCCCAACAAAACACGTCGGCGGCAGGTCAGACTTTCGGCGAACCCAACCATTGAATTCAACTTGTGGGAATCAATGCGGCGTTGGGCCTCATTGACACCCTGCTCCAGTTGGTAACGTGCCGTTGCCACGTCCTGGCCACCGTAAAGCAACAGGGCATCGGAGGGCAGGCCATCACGACCGGCACGACCCGTCTCCTGATAATAACCCTCCATATGCCGCGGCAGGTCGTAGTGCACCACAAAGCGCACATTTGGCTTGTCTATCCCCATACCAAAGGCCACCGTCGCCACCACGATCAAGACATCATCTCGCAGGAACCGCTCCTGTACATCCTTGCGTGTTTCAGCTGACAGACCGGCGTGGTAGGCCGCTGCTGAATGGCCACGCTCGTACAAATACCCGGCAACCTCCTCCACGCGCTTACGCGAAAGCGCATATACGATCCCGGAATTGCCCTCCTGCTTACCCAGAAAACGCAGCAACTGGCTTTGGGCACGGTGTTTTTCCAGCACGGTGTAACAGATGTTTGGACGATCGAAACTGGTAGCAAACCGCTGGGCCTGCTGGATTCCCAGCACCTGAACGATATCTTCACGGGTCTGGGGGTCTGCGGTCGCGGTCAATGCGATAAAAGGCAGATCTTTAAAATGCTGCCGTAACTCCCCCAGGGCCGCATATTCGGGCCGGAAATCGTGTCCCCACTGTGAAACACAATGGGCTTCATCGATCGCGATCAAGGCCAGTGGAATTTGCTCCAGGCGGTGGATAAAGCCGGGACGCATCATACGTTCCGGCGCCACGTACAACAGATCGAGTTCACCGTTGTGCAGACGCTCCTCTACCGAATTTTTCTCGGCCGCGTCCAGCGTGGAATTGTACATGGCCGCCCTGACACCAATGGCAACAAGTGCATCCACCTGGTCTTTCATCAACGAGATCAACGGCGAAACCACGATGCCGAGGCCCGGGCGATGCAAGGCAGGTAGTTGATAACAAAGTGACTTGCCACCACCGGTGGGCATCAGTACAAAAGCATCACCCCCAGCCATGAGCTGTTCGATAATGTCCTGCTGCATAGGCCTGAACTCATGCAGGCCGAAGACCCGACGCAGGCTGTCGTGGATGCTACTCATGGGTTGATAGAAAATTCCGCCAACAGGTAGTTGTAATTGACCAGCACACATCATACAGGTCGCCGAATCATGTTGCGCGATCTCAATTGGTTTTTGCTCATCCAGTCAGGCTAGCGAGATACCGGCAGTGCCGCCATCCACGCTTGTCCGTGATAGCCGTAGGAACTTTGCCTCTGTTATTCGATCAACCTAAAAGGCATTGCAACCTAAAGGGCGTGGCAACCTATGGGGCATGTCGCTGGGCCAGCATAGTGCCCAGGATGATGGCGACGCAGGTGGCTGCGAGCAGCAAGCTCAGTTTCTCATCGAGTATCATGGCAGCGGCAAACAGCGTGATGACCGGCATGAGTAATTGCAGTGACCCGATGCGCCCGATACCACCCTTGCCGAGGGCATAAAACCACAGGGCATAGCCTGCCAGTGAGGACAGAAAAATCATCCAGGCAATGGCCATCCACGCTGAAACCGGGACCTCTGACCAGTGGGTGTGATCGAATATCACCAGGAAGACCGGGACCAAAACCAGCAAGGCCATCGAAAGACCCCAAAATGTGGTAGCCGCTGTTCCGGTTTTGGGAGAAAGTTTGCCACCGGTCACATAGCCCGCAGCACAAAAAACACTGCCCAGCAGGATGATCAGATCCCCGCCAAAACTGGAACCATCTTCCAAGACTTCCAGGCTGACACCCCTGCTGGTCATCAATATCGCCGTTGCGGTCAGTGCGATCCCTGCTCCGATCCACCAGCCGGTTGCAGGAAAACGCCTTTGCAGCAAGGCGAGAATGAGCACGGTAAACACCGGGATCATTGCCATGATCAATGCAGCATGTCCTGCAGTGGTGCGCACAATGCCGATACTCAACATGATCGGCCACAATGCAAAGCTGGTTATTCCGGCAATCGCCAGCAGTAGCCGGTCTCTGCCCGTGTCCGGAAAAGGCAGCTTCAGTACCAGTCCAATCACCAGTGCGAAGATACCCGCAGCCATTGAGCGCAACACGCCAGCGGTCAGCCCGTCCAAGTGGGCAACCGCGATCTTGTTGGCAATGGCGGTTCCGCTCCACAGGATCAATGCAGCCAATGCGACAATGACCGGCCATGATTTTTTCTTGGTTATGGCGAGCTTTATCAAATTTCGTTATCCAGGCAAGAGGAAAAGACCATTCCGGGGTTAGATCCCATGGGTACTGCATCAACAAGGAATCCCTGCTGAAACCAATGTGTTGTTGAATTGATCAAGGATAGCACTCAGTATTCGACTTCCGTTACAAGGTTTGCAGAAATGAACGAGATCAATATTGAGGCGATCCGACAGGATACACCTGGCTGTGAAAAACTGCTGCACTTTAACAACGCCGGAGCGGCGCTACAGCCGCTGCCGGTAAGACAGGCGGTGCTGGACCACCTGGAACTGGAGAACAGCGTGGGCGGCTACCGCGCTGAAGCGCTGGCCAATGAGCGACTTGAGCGTTTTTACACCGCGCTGTCGACATTGCTCAATTGCCGGCCAGATGAGTTGGCCTACGTGGAAAACGCCACCCGTGCCTGGGACATGGCATTTTATTCCATCGGCTTTGAGGCGGGTGACCGAATTCTGACCGCCCGTTCTGAATACGCCAGCAATTTCCTGGCCTATTTACAGGTACAAAAACGCCATGGTGTTGAAATAGATGTGATCCCTGATGATGCATCGGGTCAGTTGGATGTCGGTGCCATGGAAGACTTGATCCATGAACGCACAAGACTGATCTCAATCACTCATGTACCCACCCAGGGTGGTCTGGTAAACCCGGCTCAAGCGGTCGGTCGCGTGGCACGAAAGCATGGCATCCCGTTCCTTTTGGATGCCTGCCAATCGGTCGGGCAAATGCCCGTGGATGTGCAAAAAATTGGCTGTGACATGCTGGCGGGTACCGGAAGAAAATTTTTGCGTGGCCCCCGGGCGACTGGCTTCCTGTATGTCAGGGCGTCGTTGCTGGATGAACTGGATCCCCCGTTTATCGACCTGCATGCGGCCACCTGGTCTGCGGTAGACCGCTACGAATGGAGACCCGATGCCCGGCGCTTTGAAAACTGGGAGAGCAATGTGGCGGGCAAAGTGGGGCTTGCCGTCGCCGTCGAATATGCATTGAACCTGGGTCTTGAAGCCATTGAGCACAGGGTGGTACGACTGGCTGAACAGCTACGTCAACAATTGTCCGCGTTGCCCGGCATCACGGTTCATGACCTGGGTGAAAACCGCTGCGGTATCGTCTCACTACGCAGCGAAACAGAAACCGCCACTGACATCCAGGCCAGGCTGGCCGCGCGGGGTATCAACACCAGTGTTTCAACGGCACCCTGGGCGAGACTGGATATGGAGCAGCGCGGTCTTGAAGAACTACTCAGGGCATCCGTGCATTACTACAACACCGGAGATGAAATCAGGCGCTTTTGTGCAGCCCTTTCAAGCCCGGATTAACGACAGGGTTGTAGACCCCAACGCAGACGCTGCTGCCCAGATACCGAACGCTATTTTTACCAGTATGTGGCCCGATTGACGATCAAATCTGACTGGAATCGGCCCTGAATCAAGAAAGCCCTGAATATTTGCCCATTTTTACATAAAAATTGTAACTGGCTTCATTCTTGCATCTTACTATCTATTAAGAATCAAATGGGAGTGCAGGATATGAAGAAGTTTTTCGTGGTTACAGCTTGTCTGACAGTGGCTGTTTTATTTTCTGAAGGATTGCGTGCTGATGACTGTGCGTATGAGAAGCAAATAAATAAAACCCTTGATTTGTCGTCCAGCGATTCGCTGGCGGTGCTTGCCCGGGCCGGCAGCCTGACCATCAATGGCAATCCGGATGCGGATGAGGCCACCATCACCGGAACCGTCTGTGTTTCAAAAGAAGCCTGGCTTGATGATGCGAGCATCACAACCCGGGGCGGAAGCCAGGCCAGGGTGGAAGTCGTGTTACCCGACATTAATGGTGGCTGGTCTTTCACCGGAAGTCGCTATGCCCGAATGGACCTGGAATTGACCGTACCGGATGATCTGAAGCTTGATGTGAAAGACAGTTCAGGAAGTCTGAAGATAGAAGATGTTGGTTCGCTCAAACTGAAGGACAGTTCAGGTTCCATAGTAGTTACCAACGTCAAAGGCGAGGTGAATGTGACGGACTCCTCCGGCAGTCTCACGCTGAATCACATCGGCGGCGATGTGACGATCGTTGCCGACAGTTCCGGTGGCATTTACGGACAGGACATCGAAGGATCCGTGCTGGTGATGAAAGACAGTTCAGGTGAAATTCGCTTCACGGATGTCCGCAATGATTTCACGGTCGAACGTGATTCATCCGGATCCATTTACGCCGAACGCATCGGTGGTGACTTCAGGGTACTAAAGGATGGCAGTGGTGGGATCCACGCCACGGATGTGGCAGGTGAGGTCATAACGCCCGCCGACTGACGTCCGGGGGCTTTCACACTGAATCTATTCTACGTAAGCATGCGGGGTGGGCGGATTTCCCACCCCGCATCAGACCTGCATACCGAGATTAATACCAGTAGTGACCACCAAAACATCGTGTCCTGCCGCGAATCAGTTTTCTTCCTTTGTGTGTTAGGTAAGACGAAGCAGGTTGAATGTTTTTCTCTCTTAGTTTGCCGCTAAAGCAATGTACTCTAAATATTGGATATCGCTTGATTGAATGCTGTTCTAACCAGCCAGTATTCATGGTTCTGGGGACAAGGGGTCCAAACACTATATACTCTGCCGTTGGCAAAAATGGCCCAATAGAAATCCAATGAAAAACTTTTACTATTTGTCGCTGCTTGGCTTGCTTGTCGCATCACCAACGCTTGAGGCCGAGGGTAAGGCTGAACAGAAAAACGCTGGCCATACCCGACCCGCATTCTCAGCGGTGACCATGAAGGCTTTTGACCACAGCGGGCATACCATTGGCCACAGCAAAAACGAAGATGGTTCGAGGATGGCTCAACACCATGGCACGCTCGGTCACGTGACCGTTGCCCGCCTGGGTGCAGACGGAAAAATTGAGACCATTTGCACAACCGAAGAAAACACCGCGCGAGCCTGGATGGCGGGTGTGGGTCAGCTCAAGACGCCACCTTCGTTGAATGCACCGGTCGCTGAGAAATAGGCATGACCACACAACGATTGAGTTCATTGGTGCCACTTACGGTCTTTCTGCTCATTGTCTTTTCCATGCAGGCATCAGCCACCACCATCATGATTCAAAATGATGATGCCCCCGGCGAGGGCTTCAATGACCCCACCCCTGCTGCCACCCTCCCCACCCAGAAGGGCAACAATCCCGGCACTACTCTGGGAGCCATGCGACTTGAGTTGGTCAAGGCAGCCGCACAGGTGTGGGAAGAAATATTGCACAGTACGGTCGTAATCACCGTTGGTGCCAGTTTTGACCCCCTGCTATGCGATGAAACAGGTACCGTGCTGGGCAATGCAAGTGCCACCTCGAGCCATGCGGATTTCAGGGGGGCGGAACCCGGTGTTGCCTACACAGTGGCCCTCGCCGAAAGTATCAGCCGCATGAACCTCAATGGTGATGAAGTGGAAATCACGGCGACGATTAACAGTGACGTGGACGCCGATGACAGCTGCCTGGGTGATGGTGGTTTCTACTATGGTCTGGATGACAACGTACCCCCGGAGACCGTACCGCTGTTCCCGGTGGTGCTGCACGATTTGGCCCACGCGCTTGGGTTTTCCAGCCTGGCTGATATCGGTCCCGATGGCACGGGAGCATTTGTCGGTGCCGGTGGTTACCCGGATTCCTACAGCCGCAACCTGCTCGATCTCGACACCGGCAAGTCCTGGGATGAAATGAACAATGCAGAGCGCAAGGCATCGACTCTGAATCAACCCGCACTGGTATGGAAGGGGGAGAAGACCACCCAGGACCGGGGACTTCACCTGGTTGCAGCACCCGGTGTCATCATTAATACCCCCGAACCCGTGTCGGGAGAGCACTTAGGCGTGCCGGGCGAGCAACCATCGGCCGTCATTCCACCCGATGGCGTTACCGGCAACGTGGTTGATGGCAATCTTTATGAAGATATTCCTGGTGACCTGACGGGTGGCTGTACACAATTCGATTTCTCTGCGCCATTCCCGGGCAGGATTGTATTGCTTGATGCCGCTGACTGTGGCGCGTTCAGACAGGCCCGCTGGGCGCAGGTTGAGGGTGCAACGGGTGTCATTATCGCGGCGACGACGGAAAGTGGCCTGCCAGATGTCAGTGGGTATTTCATTAGCGACGGCGCCACGATCCCCTATGTTGGGGTGGAAAAATCCGTGGGCGAAGCCCTGCGCGCAAATCTCGATACAGCCAACGTGACCATCGGCTTACTCTCCACCCTATTTCTTGGTGACAACCAGGGTAAGGTAAAAATATACGCACCGGCGAACTATCGGGAGGGTGCATCGGTTTCCCACTGGAGCGGATCGGCAAGACCCGACCTGCTGATGCATCCGTTTCTGGGGTTTATTGAGCATGGCGGTGTCGATTTGACCGCAGCGGCATTCATGGATATCGGTTGGCCGGTGAATATACCGGGCGAACCACCCATCGTGGTATTCAAAGACGGTTTTGGCGAATGAACACCAAATCTACCCGGCCCGGTATCTGGATGTGTTCTGAAATGCTGCAGTTCACACGCTATCTTTGAATGCTGTCTTTTTGAGTGAACCTGCGTCAATGAGAATTATCCCCGCCCTGTTTTCGGCCTGCCTGCTTTTGACAAATACCATCTTTGCAGACCAGGCGGACAATTTTGCCATCAACGCCGGTCTCAGTGGTGCCTGGTTCAATCCGTCCAGCCCAGGCCAGGGTGTTTTTCTCGAGGTATTGCCCCAAAGCAGGCTGGTGACGCTCACCTGGCTGACCTGGGACGTGGTACCGGCATCTCCACCGGCTTCTGCCATCATCGGTGATGGTGACCACCGCTGGGTGACCGCGCTGGGACCTTACGATGGAAGCCATGCAGATCTCACCGTTTACCTGACCACCGATGGCCGGTTCGATGACCCTGCACCGGTGACCAACCAGCCTGTCGGGCAGATCGTGCTGGATTTTTCTGACTGCGCGGTGGCCACCATGGACTACAGTCTTGATGCGGATGGACCGTCCGGTAACTTCCCACTGCACCGCATCGCTGGTGACAATGTGGAAGATTGTGCAAAGCTGGCAGCCGATGAAAAAATCAATGGGGAACTGCAAACCGCCCTGGACCAGTGGGCTTCGCTGATCCGGCACCACGGCGTAAGCGCGGCGGTGGTGTTTGCCAACGGAAGATTATGGACCGGCAACGCCGGTGTCACACAGGCCAACGATCCGTTACAAAGCGATGACCTGGTCCTCATTGCCAGCATCACCAAGACCATGACCAGTGCATTAATATTGCGGGGGGTCGATCAACAACGATTGTCGCTCTCGGACACCATCGGTCAGTGGTTGCCACCAATCACCAACGTACCGGCATCGATCACCATCCGGCAATTACTGAACCACACCTCCGGTCTGGCCAACTACAGGCGGAAATGCGCACCCTGGTACCGGCGGCCGGTAATATCCCCGGAGAATCCGGTGCGGGGCTGGGTATCCGGGGATATCATTTCCTCGGTCGTGACCAGTTCGGACACAGTGGTGGCTCCTGGTTTGGCAGCAGCCTGTTCGTACACGACCCGGCCAGCGCGATTACCGTCGCAGTTTTAATGAACCAGGGATCGGGTGCAGATCATTTTGACCTGGTACCCGTATTGCTGTCGATTGCCACGGACATACCATGAGATAGCGGACGGATCAGCACAGTTACCGTTCGATGATCGGTTCAGTTCCTGTTTGTTTCTGCACCAATTGACGCTCAATGGCTTGTAAATAGCCGTAGCCGTTTTTTTCATCCGGCTCAAGGTATGCACCTTCTGCCCATTCATTCCATGCATTGAGGAACATAAAATTCTCAGGCAGGTTTCTCTTTTCCATGCTGTCGACCAGCCGGGCAAACCAGGGTTCAAATCGCTCGGGACTTGCGTCTTTGAATACCCGTGCCCTGTTTCCATAACGCGCGGTATTATCCCAATCGACAAAGACCCCGGGATAAGTGGTCAGCTCCGGGTCATTGTGAATCTGGATCATCTGATTCCAGACCTCATCATAGTCCCAGTGTTCCAGTCTCTGGTTCAGTTTTGCATAAACAGCCCTGCCCAGACTCTGAACAGATTCCGGCAACAGGTGAAACAATTTGGCCAGTTGGCGGTGTTTGATTGGACTGTTCTCAAAGAAAGGTGAATACATTGCCTCAAAAGGCTGAAACTGAAAAATGGCATCAAATCCTTTCAGGTAATCCCGGCGGGGAAATTCCCAGTTTTTTTGCACCAAAAAATACAATCCATTCAAACCCGCTCCAACTGCCAGTTCCCGCCAGTAATCGAGCATATCGTCGATGTGTGAAATATGCTGGGGCCGGTAAATAACAAATACGGGTTTGCCATCCACCTTGATCGCGCGGTCATCCGACCATGCCTTGAGCAGATAGTCGAAATGTAATTTCCAACGGGATTTCTCCGCAGGATGGGTCTGCTTGATCAGGACATGGTAGTCACTTGCGTCCCACCGTCTCGACCAGGTTTCATTGGCCCAGGACAAGCAGAACGGAAGGTCGAGTTCCTTGTTCTGCAGCATTAAATTGGTGGGGGTTTCCAGTAATTGCTTACCATCAAACCAATAGTGATAGTGACAGAAACCGTATACTCCATGGCTTTTCGCCAGGTCAACCTGCCAGCGCAGGGTTTCCATCTGCGACTGGTCATAATAATGGTTATCCAACGGAATCCTGGGCTGATTGTGCCCCTCAAACTGGGGCCGGGCTTTTCTGACATTAACCCAATCGGTGAATCCTGCACCCCACCACCCGTCGTTTTCAGGAATTGCGTGCAGTTGGGGAAAATACATCGCGATTAACTTTATTTTTTTATCAACCCCCATTACCTCATCCTGATTCCGACCGTGTTTTTTTCGGTGGCAATCATATCGACAAAGCCCCGTACCCGCAATAACGGCCATACACACAGAGCCAGGATGACCGACAATCCGAACCCCATGCCAAAATCTGCTTATCTTCGATATTACCCGGTTATCACCGGACCAACCCGACAATGCGGTACAATTTTTAACAATTGCAGGAGCGACAAGACATGTACGAACTGAAGGGCGCAGAATTTCAACCGGAGCATTTTAACTGGACAGTCGAGGAACGTGTGGCAACGATCACACTGAACCGGCCAGAGCGTAAGAATCCTTTGACCTTTGAAAGTTATGCCGAGCTTCGGGACACCTTTCACAAGCTGCAGTTTGCCAGTGATGTCAAGGTCATCGTGATCACCGGCGCGGGTGGAAATTTCTGTTCCGGTGGCGATGTGCACGAGATCATTGGGCCACTTACAAAAATGGACATGCGGGGCCTGCTTGCCTTCACCCGGATGACCGGGGACCTGGTCAAGGAAATGCGGAACTGTCCACAACCGATCATTGCTGCTGTAGAGGGAATATGTGTCGGTGCGGGGGCCATCATCGCCATGGCCAGTGACCTTCGTTATGGTTCGAGAGACTGCAAAACGGCATTCCTGTTCACCCGGGTGGGACTGGCAGGTTGTGATATGGGTGCCTGTGCGATATTGCCACGAATCATCGGCCAGGGCAGGGCCTCGGAGCTTCTTTATACCGGTCGATCCATGAGTGCAGAAGAAGGCCGGGCATGGGGATTTTTCAATGCGCTTGCACCCGTGGGTGCCACCCTGGAAAAAGCCATCGATACGGCCAGGCGACTGGCATTGGGTCCGACTTTTGCCCACGCTGTTACTAAAAAGTGTCTGCACCAGGAATGGGATGTCAGTATTGAACAAGCCCTGGAGATCGAAGCCGAAGCCCAGGCGATCTGTATGCAGACAGAAGATTTCAAACGGGCCTATGATGCTTTTGTGAATAAGCAAAAACCAGTGTTTGAGGGCAACTGATCCTGCCCCTTAAAAATGGTGGAAACTGCGTCCTTGTGCGTTATGCTAACATCAACAGGTGTACCATCAGGAGCATCGGCGACTGGAAATTAATTTGGTATAAGATCAGGTTCAATGAATCCCGAAAACCAAAGCGCTGTGATATTGCGGCAACTGCTGAAAGATCCTGTTTACAGAATATTTTTGGCGTTGCTGGTCGTTCTGCATGTGCCTTTTTTCTTTCCAGGCCATTTTGTGGAGGACTTGGAGAACTACTCCTGGTACCTGTCCACCGTGGTCTTTCTGCCCTTTCTTGCTGTCGTACTCTGAGCAGGTAAAAAGGACGGGTTTACCAAAAACGAGACTCTTTTCTGGCGCCTGATCTCTTTTGCTTTCTGTCTTTGGTGGTTGGTCAGCCTGATCAATCTGACCTGGCTGCTGGATGTCTGGACGACACCTTCCGACCTGTTTACAGATTTCGTGTACATGGGTTATTACATTGCCTGGTTGTTTGCAGTAAGCCTGGTACCACATGTCCGGGGTCATGGAAACCTGGAGCCGTCGGACCGATGGTTACTGGCTGCAGGGGCGATACTGCTCTCCGCATTTCTGTTCTCCTATTCCATCCTGGTGCCCAGTCGTGTGGCACCGGAAATTTATGACATCTGGGTGCCATCTCTGTTGCTGTTCACGTGTGTGGATTTTATCCTGACGTTGCTGCTGCTGCGTCTGATGACGACTACCGGGTCCATGCGCTGGAAAATTTTATATGGGGCACTTGCAGTCAATCATTTTGCCGCCATGATGTTGGACGGGGTAGAGGCGCTGGACTATGCGGGTATTTACGTGGTCATCAACATTGCCGCGAGTTACCTACCCTGGAGCATTCCCTTCCTGATAATTGTTACGGCAGCCAGGCTGCGCAATTTCAGACTGCCAGGGTCCTTGACGTAAACGGCCCCGGAAAAGTCCCACGCACAGCTTGAACGACGTTCCCTGACCAGCTCAATTTCTTGCCAGCGTAAGTCATGAAATCCGCACACCGATGAACGGTATTCTGGGTCTTTCCGAGATCATGCTCAGGAATGACATTGAAGACAGAGAGCGGGATCATGTGAAGCTGATCAAGTCATCGGCTCAGGGATTGCTGGCGGTAATCGATGACATTATTGAATACTCCCGGATTGAGGCCGGTGACCTCAGCATAGTGAAAGAGTCATTCAACCTGCAGCAAGTTGCAGGCGAAGTCACCGACCTGTTTCGTGTCACTGCGGCGGATAAAAACCTGCAACTGGATCTTAATTTGGATGATGGATTACCAGCCTTACTCGAGGGTGACCCTTCAAGATTGCGCCAGGTCCTGGTAAACCTGATTTCCAACGCCATCAAGTTCACCCATACCGGGGGGGTCAAGATCAGGTTTTCCATTTCAGGCAACAAGGAACTCAATACCAGGATACGATGCGAGATCGAGGACACCGGCATTGGAATAGAGCCGAAGATTATTGAAAGCCTGTTCCTGCCATTTTCACAGGCAGATGAAAGCAAGACCCGAAAATTCGGGGGAAGCGGCCTGGGTTTACCGATCTCCAAACAGGCCGTGGAAGCGCAGGCGGGATCGATTGGAGTGGTCAGTGAAATGGGTCTTGGGTCCATCTTCTGGTTCGAAATACCATACATCGAAGGTTCAATTGACGAGAAAGAACTGGAATCCCCGCCGGAGGAAGGACCGGTGCGCCGACACGATGTGCGGGTATTACTGGCGGAGGACAACGAAATCAACCAGATTGTGGCTGTCCGCCAGCTTGAGGAACTGGGATTGACTGTCGATGTGGCGTGGAATGGTCGTGAAGTACTAAAAGCACTCAAGAAAAACCAATATTCCCTGGTTCTGATGGACTGCCAAATGCCCGAATTGGATGGTATCGAGGCAACCCGCCTGATTCGTAAACGTGGCTACACCGAGTCTGACCTGCCCATCATTGCATTGACCACACACGTATTTGATGAGGATCGGAAACGTTGTTTCGAGGCCGGGATGAACGACTTCCTGTCCAAACCACTTTCGCTGCTGGAGCTTCGGAACACAATGGAGAAATGGCTGGAGAAGGACAGCTTTCGCTCTGAACCAGACCTGGTTCTTACCCGGGGGGTTACCCCGGTTTCTTTATCATGTCCCTGATTTTTATGGTCCCGGACTGCACTACCTTTGCGTTGATCCCCCGAAAATTCAATTTCTTTCCTCGTCCCGAATTAACGAAGACCATGGCATCTACCCCAAATCTGGCTGCAAACTTCTTACAAACCCGTGTGTGGTGGCGAAGTGACTTCGAGGATGGCGGAACCAAGGGACAGACGTGTTCCGACTGGCAGATTTTCATTGCTCAAATCCAGGTCTGCGTATAACTGGTCACCAGCCAGTGCCCAACGGTCACGCTGTTGAGAGTCCAGTGAGGTCACCCGCGAATTCATGATGTTGATCTGCATCTCGGGATCTGCATTATCACGTCTGCTCCAGTTATCACCCAGCAGACCCTGGTCCACATCAAGCGTGCCCACGTCCAGCGATTCGCGCTGGTCTACCTCGGGACGTCTTACTTATGAGTTCAAGCACACCTTCGTCCTTGGGTGAACCCAAAATTTGGTCAAGCCCCGATTCAAGCTCTTTGGTGGTCAAATGTTTCATTTGATTCCTCTAATGTTCCATCAAGGTGCTGTGGGACCGACATCCGGTTCAACCATCATTTCAATTGTTGCCTTCGTCGCCTTCGCAACATTTTTTCTGCCAATTTGGGCGCCGTACCCGGCCGGCTCCATGGACACACTGCGATACAGATACCACAACCATGGGTTTCGTTGAAATACTGGATACAACGGTCAAAATCAACATACCATTTCTCAACACCACGCACCATCTGCTTGTCATCGGTGATCGCTGTCACCGGGCAGGCATTGATACAAACCTGGCAACGTGTACAGAAATCATCAGCCCCGAAATCATCTGGAACATCGGCAACCAATGGCATATCCGTCACCACCGCCGACAAGCGGAACGATGAGCCATATTGCCGGTTGATCAGGTTGCCGTGTTTGCCCAGTTCGCCCAGACCACAGGCCATTGCAGCGGGAGTCAGGGTG
This sequence comes from Lysobacterales bacterium, assembly GCA_014238945.1. GTDB lineage: Bacteria > Pseudomonadota > Gammaproteobacteria > Xanthomonadales > SZUA-36 > SZUA-36. The sequence goes on along the minus strand of JABAAB010000112.1, from coordinate 19,918 downwards.
ATGGGACCAGCCCACGGACCCGCATGCGATTGTGCATAATAACCCTGCCCACGTATCCAGTTGGCGGTCAGGGCAGCAGCCCGGGCGCCACGGTTGTATTTGTCCGCGACCTCAAGTGCCGACACGGTGTCCTCATCCGATGACGGTGCCTGCGCAAGCCGCTCATGATCCATCGCCACACCCAATACGATGATCCATGGTTGTACATCATCAGTGCAATCATCGAATTGCCAGTCCGGGTCCAGTTCTGCAATCCCGGCCAAATTGGCACCCTGTTCCAGGGCAAGGGCTTTGACCCGTGCCGACCAATTTTGAGCTGTGTCCCGGACACGGGTCTGAACGACCGGGTCGGGTTGTTTGGGCCCGCGATCCCCAGAGGCATAGACTTCCCTGAAATCTTCCACCCGGTTAAACCGGTCCACCATCCATTGCTGTACGTCACCGTGTGGTATGGCATCAGGATTGTGCCAGTAAACCCTGGCAGGACGGCGAAAATCCGTTTCTCCCTGCCCGTTGATGGAATTGCCGGAAATCGATGGCAACAATGCAGTTTGCCCCGGGTCAGCTGTAAAACGGGTTTTCACTTTCTTTACCCGGCCCTTTTGGTTTTTGCCTGATTCAACACTCATAATTCATATACCCGCAGGTTTGAATTACTGGCAAAAAACAGCTCGTAGGGTTCATGTGACCGTTTCGCGATACTGGTAACACGTATCCGCCCAGCAGCCACTCTTCAATATTTCTCCGAGTATCTCCGCAGCGTGCAGGATATCTGCATAACTGTTGTACAAGGGTGCAAACCCGAAGCGCATGATCCCCGGCTCCCGATAATCGCAGATGACGCCCCGGTCATGCAGAGCACGCACGATGGCGTATCCGTTGTCGTGTTGAAAGGAGACCTGGCTACCCCGATGCTCCGCAATGCGGGGGCTCACAAGCACCAGTTCATTGCCGCGACCAAGTGCTTCGACCCCCTCAATGAACAGGCTGGTCAATTTCATGGCCTTGTCACGGATGTAGCCCAGATTCGCGCTCAGCATGAGATCAATTCCGATCTCCGCGATGGACAGACTTACAATGGGCTGGGTGCCACTGAGCATCTGCCTGATATCCGGGGCCGGGTGGTAATGCGGGTCAAAATCAAACGGGGCCGCATGGCCAAACCAGCCTGTCAGGGGTTGGCGGCAACGGCCATGATGCCGTTTTGCTGCAAACAGCATGGCCGGACTACCCGGGCCACCATTGAGGTACTTGTAGGTACATCCGACCGCAAAATCAACGCCACAGGTATTGAGTTCCACGGGCATGGTTCCCACGCTGTGGCACAGGTCCCAGACCGCCGCAGCACCAGCAGCATGTGCAAGCGCAGTGATACGGGCCATATCAAGAATCCCACCCGTCTTGTAGTGAACATGTGTAAGACAGACTGCCGCGACATCATCATCGATCGCCTGGACAAGTTCACCGGCCTCCGCGTACCTGATCCCGTAGCCGTCACCAAGTTGCTCCAGCAGCCCTTCAACCATGTAGTTATTGGTAGGAAAATTGCTGCCCTCCATGACCACAACCCGGCGCTGTGGCTTGAGTTGCAATGCGGCCGACAATACCTTGTACAGATCGATACCGGTTGAGTCGGTCAATACTACTTCGCCCGGGTCTGCTCCGACCAGGTTTGCGATCTTGTTCCCGAGCGATACGGGCAGATCGAACCACCCGGCGGTATTCATACTGCCAATAAGTCCCTCTGCCCACTCCTTCTCCACCACCTGTCTGGCCCGGACCACCGCCTTGAGCGGCATCGCGCCCAGAGAGTTGCCGTTCAGGTAAACCAGACCCGAGGGCAAATGGAAATCATTCCGGTACGTAGCCAGTGGGTCCTGACGATCAAGTTGTTCGATATTGTCGCTGTTGATCACTTTCGATTTTCTTCCGCACCGCTATTCATGCTATTGAACTGGATGGTGGAATTATACACAACACGCAAGGACATTGATTGAGAGCCGATTTGATGACACCAATATATTACTTATCTTGCATTGGTCAGGTTTTCTGGTCGGCGGCCTGATCTCCAGGACCACACATCGATACCAGACGGGCTCTGGTCATCACACCGGCCAATGGCATAACATGATTCAGCATGCTCAGGATCTCCGCACAAATCAGCATTCCCATGGAAGAGATTGAACTCTCTGCTATTCGCGCTCAGGGTGCCGGCGGACAAAACGTCAACAAGGTATCTTCCGCGATCCACCTGCGTTTTGACATTACCGCATCTTCCTTGCCCGAAGCGGTGAAACAAGGCCTGCTGTCATTGCGTGACAAGCGTATCACCACCGACGGGGTGCTGGTCATCAAGGCCCAGAATCACCGTACACAGGAAAAAAACCGCAATGAAGCCCTGTCCCGCTTGTCCGACTGGGTACAAAAAGGTCTGAAAAAGCCACCCAGACGTATTGCCACCAAACCCGGGCGGGCAGCCAAACAAAGACGTCTTGATGCCAAGAAAAAACGAGGGTCCCTGAAAAAAATGCGTGGCAAACCCGGTGAACAGTAACGCAGGTATCCAGTTGGCGTCTGCGTCTACATGCCGGCACTGTATTATGCCGTCGTGCTGTCGGGGTTCATCATCTTGAGCATGGTGCGGATGGTAATGGAGCGCAGGGTTGCCTGCATCATCTCGCTGATTTCCACCAGGGCGATTGCAAGACCGGATTCCACATCGGTGGGATGTGCTCTGGCATGATTTTCGAAACCCTCAATCGACACCGGCTCAAACAACTCGATCACATCCATCAGGGTGGTGCGCTTGGCATTGCCCAGAAAGCGATATCCTCCGCCAACCCCGCGCACGGCCTGCAATAAACCGGCCCTGACCAATGTGCGTAACACCTTGGCGAGGTGGTTCAGGGATACGTTGAACTTCTCAGCGATTTCCGCCGCCGAGCGTTGCCCACCGTCGGCCCTGGCCAGTTCCAGTGTCGCATACAGACCCAGCAGTGTGGATTGCTGTAATTTCACAGGTCTTTTTCCAACTGCACATATGGGCCCGCCATCATGCCCTGGCTGCGGAAAAATGAATGGAAATCATTGTCCTGTCGCGCGACCATCGCGCGCACCTTGTTGACACCCGCGCGCCGGAAAAAGTCGCACATTTCGCGGTACATCCGGGTTGCGACACCCCCAAGCCTGATGTCCGGTCGTACACCCAGTGCGAATACCCAGCCACAAGGACTGGAACCAAATTCCCAGTCACGCACTTCACCTATGATAAAGCCGACAATCTCCGGACCATGTTCGCAAACCAGAAACAACTGCTTGCCCTGATCATCACCGTAGCGTCTGAACATCGCTTGCCAGTATTCCGGGTTTGCGTCCTTGTTGCTGCGCTCATCAAAGGCCATGATTGCTGCCAGATCGGACTGTGCCGCCCTGCGGATTTGAACAGCTATTGATGCTTCGTTGAGGACTGAACTGTTCATGATTCGAGCATCGTTGCAATGACACCTGCCTGGGCAAGCATAGCAATTTCATCAGTATTCAGACCCGCCTCGGCAAGAATATCGGCCGTGTGCTGCCCGTACTTTCCCGGAAATGATAATTCCGTGTGTGCCTGTTCCCGGTCGACAGCCATGGGTTGCATGTGGATCATTTTTCCATCCGGTGTCCGTGTGGTGGTGAGCCTGTCACCCAGGGCTTGCAATTCACGTACCTGGCGTATGTCATTGATCACCGCGTGTGGAATGGTCGCCGCCAGGAAATCTTCCACCAGTTCTGCCTTGGTAAATCCGGCCGAGATCGCCGCAATGTCCTGGTAACAGCTTTGCCGCTGAGCCTGTCTGCCCTTGTTGGTCCGACGGACCTCGTTGGCCACGGATTTGAATTTCTCCAGTTGGGTAAAGCGTTGCCATTGCAGGTCGTTACCAATGGCAACATAGACAAAGCCGTCCGTGGTGGGATAGGCATTGGTCGGGATAAACTTGCGGTGTTCGTTACCACAACGGGTAATCTCCGAGTCATCACAGCCAAAATCCACCAGTGGCAGCGTGGTGATCAGCCACGAAGCCGCGGCCTGTAACATGGAAACATGAATGGCGCTTCCCTCACCGGATTCCGCCTGCTCTGCCAATGCCAGGCAGACACCGGCATAGACTTCATCACCCGCTTTCAGATCAATCAACGGGATACCGGACAGGGTGGGTGAGCCGTCTTCCCTGCCGGTCAGTTCCATGAATCCGGACATGGCCTGTAATGCTGGGTCGTAACCCGGAAAGTTGGGATACTCCGGACCCATGGCTGAAATACCCGCCCAGATCAGCCCCGGATTGGCAGTTTGCAGGGTTTCGTAATCGATGCCGAGGGTTTCATAGCGCCCCGGCAGGGTATTGCAGCAGAAGATATCAACCTTGAGTTCCCTGATGATCTTCAACAACAATCCCTGGCCACGAGGGTCCTTCAGATCCAGTGCGATAGTCTCCTTGCCCACGTTGGGTGCGATGAAATAACTGTTGCGATCATCATCTACCACCTCGGTGCCGATATAACGATTGGGATCACCCGGCAGACGCTCACCAAATGGCGTGGCCTCAATCCGGATTACACGCCAGCCAAGCTGGGCAAAGCGTAGCGTCGCATAGGGCATGGACAACGCTTGCTCCAGGCTCAGCACGGTGCGTGGTTTCATTGCTGTGGTGCACCGTGCAGGGCCCGGGCGACCTTTTCAGGTGTCAGTGGCGGTGCGTGGAAACGGATTCCAATGGCGTTATATACCGCGTTGGCAATGGCGGGTGCCGGGACGATGGCGGGGATCTCGGCGATGCCCTTGGCGCCCAGCGGGCCTTCCTTGCAGTCGCTCTCGATAAAGTGCAACTCAATCTCAGGTGTTTCCGGAGCGGTCATGACCTTGTAGTCCCGGAAATTTGGGTTCATTACCCTGCCTTCACTTATTTGTAATTGTTCACTGAGTGCGTAACCCAGTGACACCGAGATACCACCCTCGATCTGACCTTCAATACCGAGACGGTTGATGACCCGGCCCACGTCCTGAACGACGGTCATCTTGAGCACCCGCACCTCACCGGTCTCAGTATCCACTTCGACCTCGGCGACATAGGCTCCGTGGGCCCAGGATGAGGACAGGTTACCGAAGTGATTCTTGTCCTCCGGGACGCTGTTCGGTTCGTAATAATCGGTCACCATCACCAGTTCGGGCTCATCGCCAAAGTGCATCTGACGCAACAGTTTGTCGAGACGGATCACCGGCACACCGTTGTCGGCCTGCACCACGTGCCCTTCCCTGAGATCCAGTTGGTCTGCAGTGACATTCGACTGTTTGGCTGCCGCATCGAGTACCTGTTTACGGGCGGCACGAGCCGCGCGCAGTGCCGAATTACCGGCTATGAACGTGGTCCTGCTGGCATGTACGCCCACATCCCATGGACCCAGTGCGGTATCGTCATTGACGATGGTTATGTCGCGGATCGGGATACCCAGTTCCTCCATAACGATCTGACACAGCACCGCGTCGATACCCTGTCCGATCTCGGATGCTCCGGTGATCAGCGTGGCGCGGGCGTAGTCGTCAAGTTTCAGCATCGTGCCACAACCGTCACTCTTGTGGATCTTGGCACCACCGGCGTTGTGTATGGTGGTGGCGATACCAATGCCACGCTGGATGCGAGCGGTCTGCTTGCGCTGATCGGTGTAGGCCTTGTGCTTGTTCAGAAAATCGGTCTTTTCCGCTACCAGTTCGATACATTCACCCAGTCTGCAATCGTCCAGTATCGACCCCTGCGGTGTCACTTCACCGGAGTTCTGGGCGTTTTTCAGACGAAAGGCAATCGGGTCCATGCCAACCTCTTCGGCCAGCATATCCATTACCGAAGCGGTAACGAAGGTCGCCTGCACATTGCCATACCCACGGAATGACCCGGCATAGACCATGTTGGTGTAATACGCCTGGGCCCGGTATTCAACCGCCGGCAACCGGTAGTGACCGGTAAAGGTACGCATCTGGATCACCGGTGTGGTCGGTCCCCACGAGGTGTAGGCACCGTTGTTCAACAACGCATCCACGCTGCGAAAGGTCAATGTTCCATCCCTGTTCACACCGCTCTTGATCCTGAACTCAACCGGCTGGCGGGTAGGTGAGTTGATGAATTCCTCCTCACGTGAAAAGGTCAGTTTGACCGGCCTGCGTGTGGCTTTCGCCAGCAATGCGCAGATGGGTTCGAATGGGTAGACATCCAGTTTGGAACCGAAGGCGCCACCGACCGGTGGCTGGATCACCCGGATGTCACCCGGATGTATCCCCAGGGCCGGGGCCAAATCCATCTTGTAGTTATAGGGGTACTGGGTCTGTGACCAGATGGTCAGCTTGCCGGTGGTGTCAAAATCTGCGATCGCACAACTCGGACCCATACAACAGTGGGTCACGTAGGGCACTTCGAACTGGTGCTCAACGACGATATCCGATTCGGCCTCGGCCCGTGCAATATCCCCATGTGAGAATTCGTAGCCCAGGCTGCGATTGTCCGGGTGGTCATCGTGTACTACCGGTGCACCATCGCGCATGGCTTCAGTAGGAGTAAATACCGGTGGCAGATCCTCGTATTCCACCTTGATCAAATCAATGGCCTGCTGTGCGATTTCTTCGGTCTCTGCCGCCACCGCCGCGACCTCGTCGCGGATGCAACGGACTTTTCCGCTCTTTAACGGAAAGTTGTCACGTGTGGGTCCAAAACGAAGATCGGGTGAATCCTCACCGGTAAGAACCGCATGCACACCCGGCAGGGCCATTGCAGCAGTTGTGTCGATGCTGAGAATTCTGGCATGCACCCGGTCGGTATGCAGGATTTTGCCGATCAGCATACGCGGCAGCACCATGTCGTTGATGTATCGGGTACGACCGGTGGCCTTGTCGGGTGCATCAGGTTTGGGCACACGTTTACCGATAATGGTCTTTCTTTCAATAACAGCACTCATGATGCACGCTCCCCGGTCTGATTTTCCTCAAGCACGACTGCTGCGACCGCATCGACCACCTTGGTATAACCGCTGCAACGACAGACATTACCTTCCAGTCCACGGGCGATATCGTCACGTGTCAGGGCTTGCTGTCCGGAATTCTGCTCGACCAGGTATTTGGCCTGCATGATCATGCCAGGCATACAGTAACCGCACTGGATTGCACCGTGGTCTACAAACGCCTGCTGCATGACCGCCAGTCCACTGGCACTGGCCAGACCCTCGATGGTCTGCATCTCGCGCCCGTCACAATCAACAGCAAACATCAGGCATGCATTGATGGTGCGATCATCGATAAGCACCGTACAGGCACCGCATTCGCCCTCGCCACAGGCCAGCTTGCCACCGGTCAGGTCAAATTTTTCCCGTAACATCGCCAGCGTGGTCATGGTCGGTGGTACATGGGCCTGGGTGGCGATACCGTTCAGACTAAAATTGATTTCAACTTCCATTGACATGATTCAAAAGCCTCCTGATGTATACCCCGGTGAGGTGTTTTCGGTACCAGGCCGAGGCACGCACATCATCGATCGGTGACACCTCTTCCCCAGCTGTTTCTACAGCCAGTTGAATGGTGGCTTCGTTTAAAACTTTTCCTTCCAGTGCGGCCTCGGTCCGTTTTGCCCGTAATGGAGTGGGTGCCACGGCACCGATGGCCACACGGACATTGCTGATGACGCCATCAGTCAGGCTGCACGACAGCCCCATGGAAACCGTGGAGATTTCCAGGGCCGGGCGGGGTCCAGACTTCAGGAAGGCGGCCACAAACCGGTTTGCGCACCGGGGAAATTCAATCGCCGTCATCAGTTCCCCCGCTACCATGACCGATTTACCGGGGCCGGTAAAAAACCGCTCCAGGGACACTTTGCGGGTGGAAATTGATTCACCATCCCAACAGGCCAGTTCCACCTCTGCATCCAGTACCAATAACGGGATACACATGTCCCCGGCGGGTGATGCATTGCACAGGTTGCCTGCCAATGAAGAGGCGTTGCGGATTTGAGAACTGGCGAAACGGTCCGCCGCATCAACCAGTACGGGTGCCTCATCAGCCAGCAATTTGCTTTCCAGTATGTCCGTGACCGTGGTCAATCCACCAATGCGTATACGCCCATTCATTACACCGATACCACGCATCTCATCGATACGCTGGATGTTGACCAGTGTCGCAGCAAATTGCCGGACACCGCTTTCAGTCTGCGGCGTCAGGTCGGTGCCTCCGGCCACGACCGTGGCGTTGCCACCCTGGAGTAATTGCGCGGCCTCGGCAATCGAATCCGGCGCGTTGTAGCTCTCAATATTCATACTGTCCAAACTCCTTCAAAACCGGACCGGTTCCTGGTAACGGCCATAGACCGAGACCAGTGCATCGGTCATCTCGCCGACGGTGGCATAGGCCTTGACCGCGGCCATGATGGCCGGCATTACATTGACACCCGCCTGCGCGTCGGTCACCAGCTTCGCCAGCGTGGCTTCCACCGCGGCACCATCACGTTCCTCGCGTAACTGAACGATGCGTTCCACCTGGCGGCGCGCGTCATCTTCAGCATAGGGGTGTAATTCGACCTCGGGCTCTTTTTCATCCATCTGGTAGCAGTTGATACCCACCTTGGGGAATTCACCGGATTCGATATCCTGTAACATCTGGTAAGCCTGTTCAGACACCTTGGCCTGGATCGATCCATCGGCCACCATCGCCACGATACCGCCCTGCTCTTCGACCTCTGCCATGACCTCTTCCATGCGCTCACGCATCTGGTTGGTCAGGGTCTCGACGTAATAGGAACCGGCCAACGGGTCGACCGTGTCACACAGACCCATTTCCTCGATCAGTACCTGCATGGTCCGCAGTGACAGACGCTGTGCGTCCACGCTGGGTATCGTGTAGGCCTCGTCAAAACAGCACAACGCCATGGTCTGGGCACCGGACAGGGCGCTGATCAATGCATAGTAGGCACCCCGGACGATATTGACCTCGGGTTGCTCCTTGGTCAGACCAGAGCCACCCCCACCGGCGATCATGCGCAGTACCATCGAGCGTGGGTTGGTCGCCCCGTATCCTTCGGAGATGATCTTTGCCCACAGACCGCGACCGGCCCGGAACTTGGCTACCTGTTCGAAGATGTTGCCGTAAATATTGAAATTGAATGACAGCCGTGAGGCGAATTCATCGACATCCAGACCGCGTGCCAGCACCAGGTCGGTATAGGCCTTTGCAATACAGAAACCATAGGCCATCTCCTGGGCCGGATCGGCACCCGATTCGCGGATGTGGTAGCCACAGACGCTGACCGGACTGTACTTGGGTGCGTTGTGGGCACAGTACTCGATGGTATCGGCCACCAGTTTGATCGATGGCTCGACCGGGAAGATCCAGGTACCGCGGCCGATAAATTCCTTCAGGATGTCGTTCTGGGCCGTGCCACGCAGTTTGGTGATGTCATAGCCGCGTTTTTCAGCCATGGCCAGATACATGGCAATCATGATGGCCGCCGAACCATTGACGGTCAGTGAGACGGTGATTTTGTCCAGGTCGATGCCATCGAAAGCCACCTCGAAATCTCGCAACGAGTCCACCGCCATACCCACCCGGCCGATCTCACCGGTGGCCATGTCATCATCCGAATCAATCCCGATCTGTGAGGGCAGGTCAAAGGCCACATTCAGACCGGTCTGGCCATTTTCGATCAGGAACTTGAAACGCTTGTTGGTTTCTGAAGGATTGCCAAAACCGGTGTACTGACGCATGGTCCAGGGCCGCTTGCGGTACATCTCGCGGTGGATACCGCGGGTAAACGGGTACTCACCGGGCAGACCGACCATGTCCACGCCACCGGAAGATTCAAGGTCTTCGGCCGTATAGGTTTTCCTGATCTCGATACCGGATTCATTGAACACCGGTTGAGCGGTGTCCATTCGCTTTCTGGAAGCGCCCGTGACCATTTCAGGTGCTTTATTAACTGGTGTTGTCATTGACATCTCTCATTGATGAAATCAACTATTGATTCGAGTTTTGAGCCGGCCGGAAACACCCCGTCCAGACCGATATCCAACAGGGCCTGCTGGTCCCCGGCCGGGATGCTGCCACCGATAATCCACAGCTTGTCACCCAGTCCTTTTTCCTCCAGCAGGGGTTTCAACTGCTGGCAATACGGCACATGTGAACCGGCCATGGAGGACAAACCGATGACATCGACCTGCCCATCCAGTGCTGCCTGGACCACGGCTTCGGGTGCCTGGCGCAGACCGGTGTAGATGACGTCAAAACCGGCATCGATCAAAGCATGGGCGACAATTTTTGCCCCCCGGTCATGCCCGTCCAGGCCGGGCTTGGCGATAAGCACCCTGGTACTGCGTTGGTTCATGCAGACAATTCCTTGGCGATAATGAGTTTGAGAATTTCACTGGTGCCGCCACCGATCAGTGTGAAACGGATATCCCGCAGGTGACGTTGCACCGGGTACTCCATGGCAAAACCATAGGAGGCCAGTACCCGTGCTGCCTGGTCACAGGCCTTGACGGCGGCTTCGGAGGCGAACAGTTTGGCCATCGCCGACTGCTGGTGACAGGGGCGGTCATTTTGTTTCAACCAGGCCGCGTAGTGCAGCAGTTGTTCGGCGGCTTCGAGTTCGGTGGCCATTTCGGCCAGTTTTAACTGTATGGCCTGGAAACGGTTGATCGGTTTGCCGAACTGCTTGCGTTCAGCGGCATAACGCACTGCCTCGTTCAAGGCACCGCGACCGCCACCCACCGCCATCGCAGCGGTGATGATGCGAATCTCGGCGAGCAATTTGCGCAGGTGCCTGCTGCCCTCGCCCTCGGCGCACAGACAGTGGCTGTCGGGCACAAAACAGTCGTTCATTGCCAGTTCTGATGTCGGTAGGGCACGCACCCCCATTTTCTCGATGGCTCGACCGACGGCCAGACCTTCGAAATCCTTCTCCACCAGGAAGATGGTCAGTCCACCGGCTTCACCGGCTTTTGCAAATACTGTGAAAAAATCTGCCACAGGGGCTGAAGTCACCCACATTTTCTGTCCGTTCAACCGGTAACCGCCTTCGACCTTGGTAGCCGAAGTTGAAATTCCCGCCAGGTCGGAACCGGCATTGGGCTCGGTCATGCAAATTGCGCCGACCTTCTCACCGGCCAGTGCCGGTGCGAACAAACGATTACGGATATCTTCATTACCCAGCATGTGCAGGAACTTGGTACCCATCAGTGATTGCATGGCCACGGCACCGGCCAGCGACATGGAACCACGTGCGATCTCGGTCAGGGCCAGGCAGAATGAATTGAGGTCCATGGCGCTGCCACCGGCGTCCTCCGGGTAACGCATGCCAAAAAAACCCAGCTCACCCAGTTCGCGAAACAGTTCCCAGGGAAATTCATGGGCCTCATCAATGGCCTCGGCCTGTGGATTGATTCTTTCGTCACAGAAACGTGCGAAGGTATCGCGGACTGTTTGCTGCTCCTGGCTCAGTTCAAAATCCATCAGCTTTCGCCTCCTTCAAAGCCATACAGATCTTTCGCGGCCTTTGAACTGATTACCCCGTTTCTGACTTCACGGGTCAGTGTTTCACGATCCCGGTTTGCCGGGTCGCCGTATCCACCGCCACCACCCGCCGCCTGGTAGTAAATAGTGCCCCGTGGCACACCGATGATCAGGTCCTTGTTATTGGGTACTACCTCGCTGCCATCAGGGTAAGTCAGGCTGATGATATTGAGGGTTCCGTCACCACCACCGAACAGACCGAAGGCCGGTTCAAAATCACCGTCACCGAAGGTCACCAACTGGGTGTCCTCGGAGCCGATGATGAACTCAGTCTCAACCCCGAGCCCGCCCCGCCATTGACCGGCACCGGCGGAGTCGGCCAGGTATTCGTGTTTTTTAAGCAAATGCGGTGTCTGTTGCTCGAACATTTCGTAGTCCTGATCGAGGATGCCACCGGAGGCGTCGATCATACCGATGTGGTCATAACCGTCGGTGCCGTTCATGGCACCGGAACCACCCTTGAGCCCCATGAAACCGATATCTACGTAATCCTCGCCCTTGTCCTCGTCCAGACCCGTGGTCAGTGAGGCCAGCAGGTTGTTCCAGCCGGCCGTGACCCGGTCCGGAATCACCGGTGCCAGTGCGCGGATGATGGCATCGGCATTGGGTGGACACAGGTGATTGCCAAAGGTGGTCGCCTTTGGATAGGACGCATTCAGTATCGTGCCTTCCGGGATGATCATCTCGATCGGTCCGACCATACCCTCGTTGTGGGGGATATCCGGGTTGACCATCTGCAAAAAGGTCAGGATGGAGGCCGATGCACTTGAGGTGTAGGTACCATTTACAAACCCATTGGTCTGGGCATCGGTGTCGGAGTAATCAAAGCAGATGTGCTTGTCCTTCACCGTCACCGTCACCCGGATGGTGAACTTGGTGCCCTCGTTGTGGCCATCAAAGTAGACATAGCCCTCGCCGCTGTAGGAGCCCTCGGGGATGGTCGCGATCTCGGCTTCCATCATCTTGCGGGTGGCGTCAAACAGGGCCAGTTTGTGGCTCTCAAAACTCTCGAGTCCATACTTGTTCAACAGGTCCAGCAGACGCCTTTCACCCACCGTGCAGGCCCCGATCTGGGCGCGCATATCATGTTGAACGATTTCGAGACGGATATTGGCAAAGATCAGATCCCACACATCCTTGCGGATCACGCCCCGGTCAAACACCTTGACCGGTGGAATACGCAATGCCTCCTGCCAGACCTCGGTGGCACGCGGGTTGTAGCCACCCGCAACGTTGCCGCCAATGTCGGCCTGGTGTCCCTTGACCGCGGACCAGGCCACCAGTTCACCCTTGAAGAAGATCGGCTTGTAGACCGCCACATCGTTGTTCTGGTTACCCATGGAAAACACATCGTTGTGGAAGATCACGTCACCTTCATGGATATCATCACCGAAGTATTCGACCAGGTACTTGCACACCGGGGCCAGCGAAAAGGCCAGGATCGGCAGGTTTTCTTTCTGCTCCAGCATATGGCCTTTGGCATCGTACAGACCGGTGACAAAGTCCTTGGCCTCACACAAGATCGGTGAGCGTGCGGTCTGCTCCACCGACATGCTCATCTCGTCGGTGATCGACTTGAAAGTGCGGGCGTAGACGGACAGCAGGATGGGATCAATCTGGCTCATCATTCAGCCTCCTTTAGTACGGAACTAACCAGTTCTTCACGACCCTTCTCAAACACGGCGAACGAACCGAATTTATCCACCACGCAATCGTAGTTGTCACTGACCAGGATGGCGGTGGTGACCTGTTCGATCATGGCCGGGCCATTTACCCGGTTGCCAAAGCGCATCGCATGACCGTCGTACACCGGTACCGGTTTGAAAGCCTTTTCAGAGAATATGTACATGTCGCGTTCACCCTTGAGCGCTGCAGAAGCATCGGCCCCGGCATATACCTGTTCGCGGAAATCAGGCTTTTCGGTTACGCCAACCGCCTGAAGACGAACGTTGATCAGATCCACCGGCACGTCCTGGTCTTCCAGCGAATAGCCATACAACCTGTTGTGTTCTGCGTGGAAGGCCGCCAGTACGGCAGCGGTATCGGCATGGTCAATCCATTCACGCTCCACCACCACGGAGACCTCGTGGTATTGCTTCTGATAGCGGCAATCCAGTTTGACCTGGAAGCGCTGGCGTTCAGCCGGAATACTCTCCTCGCTCAGCAGTGCGCCACCCTCGTCGACCATGCTGGTGACCAGGCCCTGCAAGGCGGGCCAGTCAATGTTGTCGAGACGCGCAAAGAAGGTACGCACGAAATCGTGTTTCAGGTCACCCATCAGCATACCCACGGCACACAGGATGGAGGACTCACGCGGTACGATCTGGAACGGGATCTGCAGTTCCTCGCAGATCATGCAGGAATGGATCGGACCGGCACCACCGGCCACCACCATCGGGAATTCACGCGGGTCAAAACCACGCTTGATGGTCACCTCGCGTACACCCTGTGCCATGTTATTGCAGGTGACCCGGTACATACCGGCGGCGGCGGTCTCAACATCCATACCCATCGGGTCGGCGATGTGTTCCTTGATGGCTGCACGTGCAGCTTCAATATCCAGTTTCATGGTGCCACCGGCAAAGAAATCCGGGTTCAGGAATCCCAACACCAGGTTGGCATCGGTACAGGCCGGCAGTCGGCCACCCTGTCCGTAGCTTGCAGGTCCCGGTACGGCACCTGCACTCTGTGGACCCATACGCAGCAGACCACCCTCATCGATCCAGCCGATCGAGCCACCACCGGCACCGATGGTGTGGATGGCCAGCATCGGCAGGGCGATGCGGTGACGGTCGATCAAGCCCTCATTGACCAGTACCGGGCTGCCGGTGACCAATGCGGCCTCGAAGCTGGTGCCACCCATGTCGACGACGATGCAGTTGTCCTGCCCGTGCGCCTTGGCATAGACCAGTCCGGCACCGGGTCCAGCGGCTGGACCGGACAGCAGGGTCAAAGCAGCAGTCTTGCGCGCGACCTCCGGTGTCATCACGCCGCCGTTGGACTGCATGATCAGCAACAGGCCGTTGAATCCGTTGTCGCTGAGACGCCCGGTCAGTTGTTCAAGGTAATCATTCAATATCGGTCCGATATAGGAGTTCAGCACGGTGGTGCTGACCCGAGGATAAAAACGAATCGACGGCAACAGGTCAGTCGATACCGTCAGGTAGGCAGCGGGCATTTTCTCCCGCACCAGTTCGGCAGCAGCATGTTCATGTTGCGCGTTGGCAAAGGCGTTCATGAAGCAGATTGATACTGCCTCAACCCCCTCCTCTTTAAACAGTTCGATGGCCTTTTCCACATCGGCCAGGCTGAGTGCCTCGACCTCGGCGCCATCGCGGCGCAACCGTCCCTTTACACCCACCCTGAGGTAGCGCGAAACCAGTGGCTCGACATTGGTATAACGGTTGTTGTATTGCTCTTCACGGATGCCACGACGCATTTCCAGTGCATCACGCACACCCTCGGTGGTGATCAGACCGGATCTGGCACCGTTACGGGTCAACGTGGCATTGGTGGTTACAGTGGTCCCGTGCACGATGGTCTCCACGCTGGACAGGAAAGTATTCAGGTTCATCGACGGCTGCTGTTTTTCAGCAATTTCAGACAATCCGTTGATCACCCCCACCGATGGATTATCCGAGGTCGACAACACCTTGAATATCTCCGGTTCCCGGTCTTCCCAGGCCACCAGGAAATCGGTGAAGGTACCGCCGACATCAATGCCAATTTTCAAACCCATAGTTGTTATTCCCGTTAATTTTCCCGCTGTTCTTTCCGTTGTTCTTGTTGTTCTGGCTGATGTTTCTGCTGTTGAGCCCGCTGTTGAACCTGCAAATTCATTGCCAGTTCGCAGACCTCATCTTTGAGGACTTTGCCCATGCTGTTTTTTGGTAGTTCATCCACGATGAAAATCTCTCGCGGCAGGGAGTAATGAGAAATCCGGTCCTCGGAGAAATCCCGTATCTGCCCACCGTCAATTTCGCTGCCGGCCCGTACCACGACGACGGCAACAGCGATCTCACCCCAGTAGTCATCCGGCAGACCCACTAGCGCAATTTCCCTGATACCGTCCATGGTGGAAAGGACGTTTTCGACCAGCGCCGGGTAGATGTTCTCACCACCGGATATGATCATGTCCTTGATGCGTCCATCGACGTAAAGAAATCCTTCCTCATCAAAATGCCCGACATCACCGGTATGAAACCAGCGTCCGGTAAATGCTTCACGGGTGGCCTCGTCATCGCCCCAGTATTCGTTCATGACATGCGGGCCACGCACCAGGATTTCGCCCTTCTGACCGGTATCCACGGGCTGTCCCTGTTCATCGATCAAGCGGATCTCGCTGTGTATTGCCGTTTTGCCGGTTGATGCAGGATGGGTACGGGCCTGGTCGGGAAGGGTATAGGCCGCGATCGGGCAAGTCTCGGTCGAGCCATAGATCTGTACCATCGGCACACCCCAATCACACACGGTAGAAACCATGCTCGCCGGTACGATGGTGGAACCGGTGGTGATCGATCGCAGACTGCCCGGACGGGTATCGGTCCAGCGCGGGTCGGCCATGATGGCCAGCATCATCGTTGGTACCGCGACCGTAAGCGTGACGGGATGGCGGGCAATGGACCGGTAAAAAAGGTCAACTTCAAAACGCTTGAGCAACACCACCGTTGCACCGTTGAACCAGGCCGGGATGGACTGTACATTGATACCACCCACATGGAACATCGGCAACATGGCCAGCACCGTATCCTCGGGGCCCATGTCATGCATATGGGTGGAATTCAGCGCGTTGTAGTACAACGCATTCTTGCTCAGCAATGCACCCTTGGGCACACCGGTGGTACCCGAGGTGTAACACAACAGCAGGCCGTCCTCTTCGCTGAGATCCGCCGGTCGCTGGAACGCCGGTTTTTGCAAAGCAGCAAGCTTGAGTTGCTGAAAACCCAGCCAGCCATCACCCGCTTCACCAAAGCAGATTAGCTCATCGACAGCCAGCTGGTCTCTCACGCCATCAACCTGCTGTTTAAACTCATCCTCCACGAACAATACGAGTGGTTGGGCGTGTTGCAGTATCTGCACATGTTCGGCCGCTGCCAGTCGCCAGTTCAACGGCAATGCCACGGCACCGACACGGGCGCAGGCAAACAGCAGGGCAACAAATTCGGGTGAGTTCAGACCAAGATAGGCAACCCGGTCACCGGGCTTGATGCCCAGCCCGGCTCCCAGCACCTGGACAAAGGTATTAATCCAGGCAGCCAGTTCCCCATAGCTGATACTGCCACCCTCAAAAATGATGGCCGGCCTGGTCGGGGTAGTTTCAGCGTGATGGCTGATCCAGTCTGAGAAATCCATTAATCTTCTAATAGGTTAATATCAACTGTCTATGGATGACACGGAAGATGCAAATTCCTGATGACGGTCAATCACATGCTTCGGTGAGTCATGCAATAAGCCTGTGTTAGAAGTCTTCCGGGTGATTCCTGACAGGTTGGTTTATTCATAAACGGTATTTAGGTACTATAATACCATTATTACCTTGAAAGCAAGTTTGAGGAGATAGAAATGACGGCGAGTTTTATACCCTACGGTGCCTACTGGTGTAGTCCGTTCGCACGCTGGCAGGGCAGCCTGCAACATCTTCCCAGCATTGAATTTGCGGCACACCTCACTCGCCAGGCACTGGAATCACGCAAGATTTCCGCCGATGTCTTTGATGCCGGTGTACTGGGCATGACCGTACCCCAGCAATTTTCCTTTTACGGCCTGCCCTGGCTGACCGGCCTGGTCGGCGCCACCGGTGTCGGCGGACCGACCATCAGCCAGGCCTGTGCGACCAGCGCAAGGGTACTGAATGTCGCAGCCCAGGAAGTCGAGACCGGCTCGGCCGAATGTGTACTGGCAGTCACCACCGACCGTTTATCCAATGGCCCGCATCTGTTCTATCCGCGCCCCGGTGCACCGGGCGGGATCGGGGCCCACGAAGACTGGGTACCCGACAACATGGGCTGGGACCCGTATGCAAAGGCCGATATGACCCAGACCGCGGAAAACTGTGCCAGCAAGTGGGATGTAACCACAGAACAGCAACACGAGGTCGTATTGCGGCGTCTGGAACAATACCGTGATGCACTGGCCAATGACTCGGCCTTCCTGAAACGCTTTATGACCCTGCCCTTTGATGTACCCGACCCACGCTTCAGAAAGACCGTGGCCACGATGGATGGCGACGAGGGTATATTTCCTTCCACTGCAGAAGGACTGGCCAAGCTGAGAACTGTCAAGGAAGGCGGGACCATCACCTTCGGTGGCCAGACCCACCCCGCCGATGGTGCGGCAGGCATGGTGGTCACCACCAGGGACAAGGCCAAAGAACTGTCCTCCGACCCCGCCATCAGCATAGAAGTGGTTTCCTTCGGACAGGCCCGGGAAGAAAAAAGTTATATGCCGGCCGCCACCATACCGGCCGCCAGGCAGGCACTGGAACGCGCCGGTATTGGCATCAAAGATTGCACAGCCATTAAGTCCCACAACCCCTTCGCGGTCAACGACATCATTTTCGCAAAGGAGACCGGCGCGGACCTGATGTCGATGAACAACTACGGCAGCTCCCTGATCTGGGGCCACCCACAGGGACCCACGGGTATGCGTGCGATGATCGAAATGATCGAGGAACTGGCGATACGGGGTGGTGGTTATGGGTTGTTCCAGGGTTGTGCTGCGGGGGATACCTCGATGACGGCGGTTTTGAAGGTTGGGGGTTAGCAGGCAGGATTGCCCTGATCAGAGTTCGTACTCGCCAATAAGCGCATCCGCGGGAACCTGCCAGGCGGCCGTAATCTTGCGTATATTTCCCAGTGTCAGGGAACGGCGTCTGTTCAGAATTTCAGAAGCACGTGGCCGTGAACTCAGAATCTCGGCCAACTCACCTTGCCCGGTGCCTTTAAACTCCATCACGTTTTTGATGAATTCAACCGGGTCAGGTTCTGCCACAGGAAAATGCTGTTGCTCCCATGCATCAGCAAGCATGGTGAGCAGTTCCAGTTCATCACCCTGCACACTGCCATATTCAGCATCAAACAGGGTTTCAACTCGTGCCAGAGTTGCCTTGTAATCTGCATCGGTTCGTATTGGTTTGATTTCCATCAAATGGACTCCGCGTCAATCAGATCGTACTGCCTGTGTGTTCCAATAAATCGTATGTATCCAATACGGTAGGGGTAGTTGAATTTCACAATCAGTCTGTATTTATTGCCTGAAATATTAAACACAACGCGTTTGTCACCGATAATACTTGCATTGGCAAACTGGTTCTTGATGTCCTGTGGTGTGGCCCATTTCGCACTTTTTGCGATGGCAAACCAGGACTTCAAAGCCTGCTCACTGTCCGCGTAGGCCGGATCTTCCCAAAATTCCTTTATCGTCCTTCGGGCTATGATTCGCACCACCTACTCCATTGGATGCAATGAATTATATCAAGTTCCCAATTTGGGAACAATTTGCAATTACCAACCTTATCTCTCCCGGGTAAGTGGCCCGGTCCCTGCCCCGCCAACGTGTACGGCCTTACGTGCTCCACCCACCATATTTCGATCTGGGTAAATGGGGTAGAGCAATCAGCTCTAATTCCTGTAGGAAAAAACTAATCGTTTGTACTGGCTAATTAACCGGCGTTGACCCTGACTATGAGCAATGATCTATACTGTGCGGCTCACCAATTTCAGTACACCAAAACTACAGCAAAACCAGGACACTCATGGAAAGAAATCATCACATCAAATGGGCCGGCGGTCTCAGCTTTATTGGCACCGGCGGCAGCGGCCACAGCGTGGTCATCGACAGCGATGGCGTCCTCGGTCTGTCACCGATGGAACTGCTGTTGCTCGGCACCGGCAGTTGCGCCTGTGTCGACCTGGTCATGATCCTCAAAAAGGCCCGACAGAAGGTCGTCGATGCCTGGGTTCAGGTCGGTGGTGAACGCCGCGAGGAGCTACCGCGTTACTACACCGGTATCGAGATGCATTTTGTCGTCAAGGGCACGGATGTAAAAGAACACCACGTCAAACGCGCCATTGATCTTGCCATGGAGAAGTATTGCTCTGCCTCCGCGCAGATGAAGGCACTGGCGGATGTGCGGACCAGTTTTGAGATCATTGAGGGGGATTTGCCCTGAGCGGAAACTGATCGATTCAACTATTCGAAAGCCTCACTCGCACTGCAACAACTCCGATACCGCCAGGTCATCGTCCATGTGCTCGCCGTGCCACTGCGGTACCGTGGTTTCGGGGGTAATTCGGAGTCCTTTTTCGTGATTGCGGGTGATCAGTGACAGGACGTTCCCGCGGG
>JABAAB010000024.1 GCA_014238945.1 Lysobacterales bacterium | reverse complement strand
TTTCCAACGGTAAAAACCAGACCGGCCTATGCCAAAATATCGACAGGTCTTACGTACGTTGCCAGTTTTCTTTGCGTGCTCCAACACACGCAATCGTTTTTGCACCAAGCGTTGTTCTTCGTTCATTTCCACAGCCTCCTACATCATGACCATCCTGGTGGATGGCGTGGAAGCCATCGATCAACAGATGGTTTTGATCAATGCTTTTTATATATTGGCCAATACCCACACCCCAGACTGCCGGGTTTTGCAACTCGTTGCCAGTCTCCCAGGCCATGATGGTTTTGTCGTCCTTGTACTTCACACCCGTTATCGTGTTGGTGCGGTTGAGTACATATTCGATGGTCTTTTTGAAGTCTTCGATCAGTTGCGGATCAGTCCAGAACTCGTCTGATTCCTTGTCCCGAAATGCCGCATAATCGGGTCGACCGCCCATCCATTGCCAATTGTTTAAAAGTGGCACTACAACTCGTATACCGTATTCACCAGCCAGTGCCAGAGCCATATCCATGGCTTTGAATGCTTCTTCATTGAATACGCCCGGCGCTTCGACGTAGGTGATGGATTCCTTCGGGAAATTCACATTACGCACAGGAATCGTATAGGCACGAACCACCCGGCCACCCATCTCAACCACTGTCTGGTATAAATCGCGTAGTTCAAACTCGGATGGCAAACCATAGGGATTGGTTTGCCCAAATGCCATTTCATCTTCTATGTACAGCAGAGTCGGCACATTGAAGGCGATAAAGCGGAATTGTTCATCACCATCCATCAGCTTTGCACCTTCGGCGGTGATAAAGCGTTCAAAACCCTGCGACGTGGTGGAAAAAACCGATGTTGAATTCAGCAGGGCAACCAGGGCGACGATAATAAGTTGGAGGGTTTTGTTCATACGTCTAATTGTACTTATTGTTTCCATCCATTTGTCCAGAAAGACCGTACATCTATGGTATTAGAGATTACATGATTTTCAGCATTCTTCCGGTAAAACCGACCAGAGACTGCGTGAAGACGTATTCCCTGAAATGGGGCTGACAGTTACAGAAGCTGCCAGTCTGATTGGCGTGAGCCGTGTTGCCTTATCCAGAGTGCTTAACGGTCGAGCTGCGATCTCACCTCGATCACGGCCTCACCGCCATCATTGGATGGTTTAAACAAAATGCTTGCATCCGTATTGGTTTTCCAGGTCTCATCGCCCACACCGCCACGACACCAGGGCAGTTCATCCCATCGCCAATATCACTTGTAACTACCTGGGTTGCTGTTTCTACGGTGGTAACGGCTTGTTCGGCCGAGGCCCAAAGTGAGACGGGCAAACATAAAGCAATCAGCAGTGTTGAATTTAAAAGTATTTTCATGGGGTGTTTAGTGCTCAGTTTTGAATTTTTTACTTTTATCCCACAACATTATGTCGTCATTTTTGATTTCGAGGACAGCTAAATGAACCGGCAAATGCGCCTCTTCTGAAAATGGACCCTGGATACGCCTTGCAAAGGCGTACATGGTAATCAACATCAATCTTCATACTTATTAATCTGAATAGTAGCTCTCCACTATCGTATCCAGCACCTTGCTTGTGCGGGCCGCAGACTCCCCCGTACTGACACAAGTACCAACACCTCTCAACTCATCCACCACCTGCTGCACGAGATTGTGAGAGATATGTTCCGGGTTATCCAGCGTCACATCAATTACCCCACTTTTTGTATGTACATGCAGCTTTCCCGGGTTATCAAAACTGGAGAGCTTAATCTTGCCTTTCTCGCCGATGATTTCGATATCGTCGACCTCGCTGCTTTCATCCACAACAAATGACCAACTCCCCGAACCAACCACACCGGATTTGTGAACCCATGTGCCTGAAACCGTATCCTCAGCCGGGTACAAACCGGCCAGGTTGGTGGCATGGCCTTCTACTTTGCTCACTGGGCCAAACAGGAAGTCCAGGTAATCAAACTGGTGAGATGCCAGGTCAAAAAAGTGGCCCGCACCAGCAATGTTGGGTAATACACGCCAGGGCAATTCTTGCTTAGCCAGGTTTCGCTCAGTCGCCTGTTTGTGCAGCTTGATGTTGACCATCAGGGGCTTGCCAATCTCACCGCTTTCCACCAGTTCTTTTGCTTTCAAAAATACGGGTAGAGAGCGTCGGTAGTATGCGACCCATATTGGCATACCTGATTCTTTAGAAACCTGAAGCATTTGCTCGCATTCAGTGTGGTTTCGGGCCATAGGTTTTTCTACGTAGACCGGTTTGTCGGCACGCATGGCTTCGCAGGCATAGGCTGTATGAGAGTCTGGCGGAGTCGCAATATAAATGGCGTTGACCTCGCTGTCATTGATCAGCTTTGTGGCATCTGAGTACCATTTCCCAATGCCATGACGGCTGGCATAATCGGCCGCTTTTTCAGCATTGCGACGCATCACAGCCACCACATTGGAATGCTCGATTTTATATAAAGCGGGGCCACTTTTTATTTCGGTGACATCACCTACGCCGATAATTCCCCAGTTGACGGTGCTAAGGGTTTTCATTCAACTCTCCTCGATACCACGGACCGAAATTTTTGACCAGGATGACGGATAAGATCAGCTCGCCAGTGGGGCTCAATGTTTGCACTGGGTCCCAGCAAAGCCTGTAGTTCAGGTATCACTCGTTCGAGTACAGGTTCATATGCAGACTGATTCAATGTCACGATCTGAAGTTCAAACCGCTGGGACTCGTGTTGGGTCAGTTGATATTGAAGAACTTCCCGTTCATCTTTAAATTGCTGCCAGATGGCTCTGGGATGAATAAATCGTCCATCCTCGAGTGCCAGAATATCCTCGCTACGGCCTTCAAGTTCAGAGATGAGTCTGAAACTGCGCCCACAACTGCAGGCCTCTGGCGAAATAGATGCAATATCACCCATGGGGTAATTGATAAGCACCGATGCGCGGTTAACGAGGTTGCTGATGACAACCTGCCCGGGTTCTCCATGATTGAGGTCAACGCCATTGGGGTCGACGATGCGCAAATGGCATAGATCTTCGTGAATGTGAAATCCCTCGCGCTGCTGGCAATAGAAACCAATCTTGAATGACTCCACGGCATTGTAGCGCGACAAAACCGGCACACCCAGTTGGCCCTCGATCAGTTCACGGCTGCCGAAAGGCAAGGCCTCTCCCATGTACATCACCATTTTTGGCAGGTGCAACTCGATACCACGAGCAACAATGGTTCGAAAAAAAAGATCGATCCAGCCGCCATAGCCAACCAGGATATCTGGTTGCTCGGCGTTGATCATGGCAGCAATGTTATCTATGGGCTCTAAAAGTGAAACAAACCGACGCCGTGGCTGAACCGGTAAGCGCACGCTTTTTGCGTAGAACTCCGTTACAGCCTTAAAGGTCGAGGTCTCGTATCCAACATACAACTCCTTTGGCCGGAACGAACCGCCACACATTTGATTGATGGGCTCCCGCTCTCTTTCCCCGTATGCAATATTTGCCAGAAGTGATGTACGGTCATGCCAGACTTCAATGGGCTCACCGGTAGTGCCACTGGTGAGAAAAGAAAGAGCTTTCTTTGCAATACCAGTTTGCGCTTTGAATAGCTCGGGTTGCCTGCGAACAAGTTCTTTGTCCAGGATTGGCAATCGTTTCAAGTCGCCAGCATTCACAATGCTATGGGGGTCGAGCCCGTTCTGATTGAACCAATCCCTATAATATGGAACCCGGCTGGCTGCAAAACGAACCAGTCTTCGTATTTGACGATCCCGCAACTTTTCAAGCCTATGCCGTGGCAAAAAGGGCCGACTGCTCTGGCCGATCAGTTTCCTGGCAACAATGGCGCTACCGTAAAGTTGTTTCAATGTAGGGATCGTCATCAACTTTTTCTTGTTCAGTGTTTGGGTTTGGGTTTGGGGTCGAGATAGAAAGTGGCTCCGGATTCCCGGCACACCATGCGGATATCCTCTAACACCGATCGTGTCATCGGGATGCCTTCCCTTTGATGGCGCTCGGCAGCCGAATATTCCGGATCACCTGCAACCTGCACTGGTTGATCCGGGTTTTGGGGTGTTGAAGATCGCAAGCCATCCATCATGTCATCCACCCCGGATGTGAAAGCCCCCGGCTCACCGAATCTCCCGGGATCCATAACCAGAAAAAAATGCCCAACACCGTCAGTTTCTTGATTGCCTGGCAACACCGAACTGAGAATCTCAACCATTGCAGCCAGTCCGTAACCCTTGTGATCACCCATCTCGGGCGTGCTACCCAATGGCGCAAGCCGGCGCTGTGCGATGGCCTTATCGGGGTTTCTTAATGTTTTTCCGGTGCTATCCTGCGCCCACCCGCGTGGAATAAGACGCCCGCGGCGTTTGGCCATTACCACCTTGCCAACCGGAACAATACTGGTGGCCATATCGAGAAGAAATGGCCGGTTATTATCTGCAGGTGCCGAAAAAGCAATGGGGTTGGTTCCAAGGCAAGCCTCCGATCCGTGGGTTGGTACCAGGGCCGGCGTTTTAACGTTGGTCAAGGCCATACCCATCAGGCCTGCTCGGCTGGCCATGGCCGCATAGGCCCCTGCTGCACCATAATGTCCGGAATTGCGCACAGCAACAGTACCAACACCAGTCTGCCGGCATTTTTCAATTGCGAGCTTCATCGCCATATCCGCCGGAATATGGCCCAGCCCGCCGCCACCATCAATAACTGCCGTGGTTTCACTTTCACGCACAATTTCGATTTGCGGCGTCATTGTGATGGTGTTTGTTTTGAGTTGACGGTGGTAATGCAAAAGCATGCTGCAACCGTGTGAATCAATGCCATGCAAATCGGCATACATAATGTGCTTCGCCGTTATCGCAATGTGTTTTTCGCTCATACCCCAGATGCGCAGAACCTCTGAAATCTGTTGCTCCAAAACCTTTGGGCTAATTGAGCTTTCCGGCCAAAAGCGCAGTACACGCAGTCCAAAACGTGACAATCCTAACGACAGGGTCCACAGGAAACCGGAACTACGCAATGTATTCCAAATAGATTTCCTGTTGGCTTCAGAAATGAACATTATAAATTTTCACCACTTATTTTCAGGGTTTCCAGGTTTTCGGAAAACAGCTGAACAAGCCTGACCCAAAGTGCGTGTCCATTGTGAACCGAAGGGCATAACATCATCTGATGACCAGACAGCAAAGGTTTTTTGCCGCCGATAGGGCTCCAAATAATCCTTCGATTTCAACCCCTCCTGACGCCAGTTTCGCACCGATCGCAAAATATCGGCGTGAAGGTGAATCCAGACACCAGGCCATTGCCTTGACTCGACCTGTCTGGCAAGGCCCTGCGCATGATCTGTCAGGGTCAGCTTTGCAACATCCAGATTGGCTTGCCGGAGTAGCGAATTATAGATGACCGAGCGGCCATTGACTTCAAAGAAACGAAATGAACCATCACGTCGGTCATACTTGAATTCGGTGGCAGCAAAACCGCGAAAACCGATATGCCTGAGTAACTCTATCGACTGCTCACGCAACAGGGGTATCGTCTCGGTTATTTCTGCGACCCTCGCAACTCCAAAGCGTGGAGGACTTTGGCGCAGTTTACGAACCGTGCACCCGGCCTGTGGCTGGCCCCGTTGGTCTATGTAAACGCAATAGGCATATATGTCGCTGTCAGGGCCCGGCACCAGGTCAAAAACATGCCCACCAACCTCTGCAGTGGCCAATTGGTCGGCGCAGCGCCTGAGATCTGACAGACCCCGCAGAAGAAACAGTTTCCTGTCAAACTTGGCAGAGAATTCACCGGATCGAAGCGGCTTCACAACTGCGGGGTATTGCAGAACAGCACTCTTAGTGGCCACATCCGTCAACAACCCATGGCAGGTGGGTAGCTGTATACCTACATCTGCGGCCGCTTTGAGCATTTTCGTCCGGTCAAGAAGATAAGGCACACAATCCAATGGTGGTATCGCGAGTCGAAACCACCCTGCCAGCCGTTCGTGGTACAAACTCAGGCTGGCAATGGCAGCATCATCGGTTGGCAGTACCAAAGCGCCCTTCCAGGTTTTTGCGTGCCGTTCGAGCAGCACAGCCAGGCTTTCGGGGCACCTGTCCAACTCACGCAATTGGTAATGCTCGCTCACATAACGCGAATGCTGAGCCATATCATATGGCTGGGTAACAATGACAACAACGCGGACATTGAGTGAGGCAAGAGAGCGCACCAGCCCAAGTCCATTGACAAACCCACCGACCACGATGACAACACTGAAGTGCGTATCAGCAGTAGTCACAGATCGCTATCCTATTTGAATTAGAAACAATACAGATGGTCATCACTTGGTCTTGGTGCATTATTGTTGCAAGTTAATTATTGCACATATACCTCTGAAGCCTGATGATACATTTCGGCCAACACATTGAGTATGAAATCAGACCTTGGAAGACGATGAATCAGTAAAATACTGGAATGATGTGTCACGGGATTTTACGGTGCATGGAGAGCAATCCTTGTGGCGGTCGCATAGTGACATTGTGAATATTAACCAGTTGAAAGTCTGGCTGGGCGGCCGGCAATTCCAGAATATACTGAAGACAGATTTGTTTGACGAAGCAGTCAGTCCGGGGCTTTACCCATTTTTAAAGCAACATGCGCTAGTGGTTCATGGGATTGATATCGCCGTTGAATCGGTGAATGGGGCCAAGGCTCGCTATCCGGAGTTGGAAGTAAGCTGTAATGATGTTCGGGACCTATCCTTTGATGACAATAGCTTTGAGCTGATTGTCTCCAACTCCACGCTTGATCACTTTCGCAGTAGCAATGAAATCGACCTTGGTCTGCAACAGTTTTTCCGGGTACTAAAAACTGATGGGGAGCTTTTGATTAGTCTCGATAACCTGCAAAACCCAATGGTCTGGATGCGCAATATGCTACCTGAAGGCTTGCTCAAAAAACTGCGTATCACCCCCTATTTTGTGGGAAAGACATACACACGCCGGGGACTGGTCTCTGCGCTCGAAAAGGCCGGGTTCAAGGTATTGAATACACAACCGATTATGCACTGCCCGCGGGTACTCGCTGTCGCGTTTGCAGGCGCATTGCAAAAGCGGGCATCGACCAGAACACAACTGGGCTTTCTCACCTTTCTGTCGAGGTTTGAAGTTTTGACAAAGCTGCCGACGAAGTTTTTCAGTGGACACTTTGTCGCTGTCAGGGCAGTCAAACCTGCGACCCAGGGCTAGCCTCAGAAAATAGGGTTTACACATTTCAAATGGGCAAAGTCACGAGCGATAAGGTTTACGCAAACCTGCTTGAGCCTGTTAAGTTCAGGCCAATATTTATCATGGGAGTGCACCGCTCCGGCACGACCCTTCTTTACCAGCTTTTGCAGGCCACCGGCCTTTTTAACGTGGCGACCAGTTACCACGTCATCCACTATGACGAATTACTGGCTAACCATGTTAATCATAAAGAGCAGGAAGCGAGGCAGGCGCTGAGAAACCTGTTTCGAAACAAGGGAATTACTGACCGTGTCATAGATGATATTGTCATTGATGCCGACACACCTGAAGAGTATGGATTTATACTGAGGAATGCTTCTTTAAAGCCGTATGTGAACGATGCCAGCCTGCCTAAATTTATTGAACTGTGCAAAAAGATACAGCTGGTTTCTGAAACTTCCCGCCCGTTGCTTTTAAAGAACCCGAGGGACTTCATTCGCTTCCTGTACCTCAAAGATAAATTTCCTGAGGCAAGGTTCATATTTCTACACCGGGACCCTGTAGACACCATCAATTCTCATGTGAATGCAATTCGTGCCGTATTCCATTCCCAAAGCCAGTACCAGGCAATCATCAATCACTCCTACGGGCGTATGTATGCCAACCCGCTTCGACTTTTATATAGCAGACTTAAAGTCTCGCCACGATATGGTCTTGACCTGAAACGGGCTCGAAAGCAGCATGCAGAGAAAGTTGATTACTTTCTCAGGAATATCGAGTCTCTTCCCGGATCTAGTTATTGTTCAATCAAGTTTGAAGACCTGTGCGAGAAACCGGAGCACGCCATATCAGACATCACGGGTTTTCTTCAATTGTCGCCCGCTCAGGACGTGAATTATGGTGCACTGATCAACAAAAGACCGACCGTGCTGCTTGATGAGGTGGAAAGGGAGAAGGACGATATCAAAACAAGCCTGAAAACATACTATGAATATTGTGGGTTTGAGAAAGCCTGAATGGCTGGCTGATATCAGTGATTCTCTTATTTTTCGCTATTTATCCATCTTCTCAATTGCTCTGAAAACACCGTCGCAGTTGACGCTAAAATCTTCAATTGAGCCGTTGAACTCCTCATCAAAATCAGCAAGAAAGGGAAAGCGGTTTTTCTCCCTGGCGCATAGATAGTGGTAGTTGTGATTGAGTGATTTGCAGATGAAATAATAATGGGGTCGCAGGAGCGGTCCGGGGAAAAGTTCAAGCAGTTTTGTTTTGTCCGAAAAAAGCAAGTTAACCAGTCCGGCCCCATGCGGCGCAACCACCATTTCAGCATCGTAAAAAAGTGATATCTGTTGCTCAACGCTCATTTCCTCAAGCACGTAGCTTACAAATCCGTATTTCGCCAGTCCGGCGACAAGCTCTTTCTCATTCAATATTCGCCGTCGCTTACTTTTGGCTCTGGAAATGTAGATGCGTTTGTTTTTCTGTCTGGGTCTCGAG
This sequence comes from Lysobacterales bacterium, assembly GCA_014238945.1. Taxonomy (GTDB): domain Bacteria; phylum Pseudomonadota; class Gammaproteobacteria; order Xanthomonadales; family SZUA-36; genus SZUA-36. The sequence continues at coordinate 1,268 of JABAAB010000024.1, read as the reverse complement.
GGCGCAAACAGCTGCAGAAAATGGTCCAGGTAATATGGTGGAAGACAACCAACAGAGCGTTGCGACAGGTATGAAACATACAGATACTGATCGAGGCGATAAAGGCGTTCAGACTTGATCTCACAAATCTCTACCTGTTCGGGGCAGAGTTTTGGAATGAAGAACTTTTGCACATCGGTCATCGGACCAGGTATCAACAGTTTTGTATTGTCTTCAAGACCCCAATCAAGTTTGCCTAGCATGAAAAGCGCTGGCAGGTGATCAGTTAACAAGTGGTAATACAGTTTGGAAAAGGAGCGAAAAGCGAATGACACTCCACTAATTTCCTCGATGTTATTGCTCAAAAACGGTTTCCATCGATACCAGTGTTTGCGCATGGGCACCTGGCTCTTATCTTCAATGGCAATTCGGTTTTTGTCGAGCACAAGTCCCTGATGAGGGTCGTATAAAACTGAGGGCATCTTCATGCCGTAACAGAAGGGGAAGCGGTAATAGCTGTTTTGCAATGTACGCCCGGGAGGATAGATATTCATGGCCGGCAGTTCCGGTGTCTCAACACGAGAATCAAACCTATGAACCAGTTTTGAAATACCAGGAAAAACCTCGCCAGGTGTCGCCCTGCGGATAAATATGCTCGCAAGCAGGTGCTTTATAACCCGCAACAGATTCAGAATGATATTTTTTAGCCTCTCGATCACTTTCTAACAGTCAACTACCCGGTTTAAACAGAAACACCGTCATCTCGACGCAGGCCGGCGTCTCTTGTCAATCAGAGCTATTAAGCACCGTCACTTCTCCAAGACCAAGTTCATTCAAACGCTCCAACTGGCTTTGCGCGTCACCAACCACCAGATAAATCATGCGATCGGGATCAAGGTATTGGCCAGACAGACGCTGAATTTTTTCAACAGTCATCTCTCGCACGATATCCTGGCGTTGAACGGCATAATCAGCAGGCCAGCCATAGGCACTCATATTCTGCAAAACACCAAGCTTGGAGCCCATTGTCTCAAAGGCGCGCGCCTGTGATTTCAGTAGAAAACCCTGTGTGACCTCGAGATCTTGATCACTGAAGTTTTCTCCATAACCCGACAGAATCTCCCGGATCAAAGCAATGGATTCCAGCGTGAGTATAGGTAGCATTAAAGCTATATTGCCAGAAACCCGAATGTATTGATCCTCGCTTTACGATAATAAATTGCCAAGGTTTCAGTGAATTATCGCGCCAGTTACTCGGTGAAGGCTGTATTCTATCTCCTTGTCACTCT
>JABAAB010000079.1 GCA_014238945.1 Lysobacterales bacterium | reverse complement strand
CTTGTTTGTCGTTTGCTGCCTTGGTCTTTCTGCCTTTGCCCCGTTTAGAGGGTGTCACCATTGCCCGATAGCGGCTATTGGGTGCAAATACCCCATGGAAACGAGTGAGGTTGATTCTGGGTTTGGGAATCAAAGCAACCCGCCTGGAAATAAAATCCAACGGTTCAAATACTCCGTGGCAAGCAGGTTCCGCCCCAGGACCGCAAGTTCCGGGCCTACAAAGGCCGACAGAATCCCACCCAGCAACAAGACAGATGTCGCCTTCGGTGCAAGCTGTGCGGGAACGAGTTCAAGGGCTGCAAAACGATATTGGTGGCCGGACGCAGCCGACCAGCCCATCAGGAAACCTGCCAGGCAAAAGCCCGAAAAATAACCAAGAACCAGGCTGACGGAAGCCAGCGTGGCGGTACATATCGCGATAAATGCGTAAATAATAAATACCGGCCTGCGGCCAAAGCGGTGCAGCAATTTCCCGGTCGGCAGTGTCGAGCACGCAACGCCTGCAACACTAAGGGCAATGGGGAGCGTAGCCAGGCCGGCTGAAGGTGCGATTTCCGTTCCGATAATTCCGGCTATGAGCACCATCATCGAAACGCCCGACATCATCAGGGCATAGGCGAACATTAACCGCCAGACAGGAAGGGGTAGGTTTCTCATCGTTCCTGCGATTGTGCGGAGATTTCCAATCGTTGCTATTGTGACAACGACGCCCAGTTTGCCTGAATCGCTTTACCAGTTGGCAGTCACTGCAAGCACCGGTCCGCTGTAACGTAAATCGGCTCCACCGCTCCAGTCGGTCGAGTCGACATCTGCTTTCAGGTTAAAATACTGGAAGGACAGGTCGAAACCGATGTGGCGAAACGCCTGGTAATTGACCCCGACCACGGTATTCCAGAGCGTGCCGCTGTAATCATCAATCGAAGCGCTTATCCAGTCAATCCGAGTGTGGATCAACCACTTCCTGGCGGGCGATACCAGGTACCAGATGCCTATATTGGGCAGAGGTTGGCTGTTGCGTGCGTCACCCCGCAGAAATTCGGTAGTGTCGTCATCGGCCAACACAGCACCTTCGATAAACACGCTCACATCCAGATTATGGAGACCGATGCCGATACCGAAGTCATGCTGCTGGTTTTTCACAAAACTGCGACCAATAAAAAGGCGGCTGATTGCCATTCCCACTCCGGCGTCGACAGGTGTCCCCTCGCGGAATATGACGTCTTGAAACTCCACGTCCTCTGTCACCACAGATCCACCAGTAGCGTTTACATCGAAATACTGCCCGAATAATGACCACTTTCTTTGCTTGCCGAATTTCCAGCGCAGCTGGCCGTTGAACAAAGTTGTTTTATCGTCAACACCTAAGTCGCCAAAATCGATGTCATCCTCGGTCTCGTTTTCAATAACGCCTTCGGCCGATATTTTAAAGGCGTTATTTGACCTGAAAGCACCGAGCGAAAGACCGAAGTTATCCGATAGCAAGGGATGGTATTCGAAGTCCTCGGCAAGCACGGTGTCCGTATACGTCAATACGCAGATAACAGACACTAATAAACATGTTCCATTTTTCATGAATTTTTCCTTTTAGATCTGGCATTTCAGGAGGTTGCCCGCCTGTATTTCAACGTAGAAATCACTACCCGCATCTTACCTCAATTCATGTGTTAAATTCACGCGAATGCCGCAAATAATTCATACAAGCCCGGATGGTATTCGGTAGCATGATCTGCGTTAACGCAATCAGCATGCGTACAAAAACCCAGACAACTGTCATGACGGCGAATTGCGGTCATGTCTTATCAGGTCATAAGTTTTAGCCTTGCTTTAGAATCAATCGCGCCCGGATGACTCCGGGCGATTGATCACTGGTATTCAAGTACGGGCACCAAACAAGCCGATAAATCAAGCCACAAAATCAAGTATTGACTATCCACGCATTGCACCAGCCTTTAGCTGCGACGAGTTTGTCCTGAAAAATGCTGCAAGGACCAAACTCGGCAGCAGAGTCGCTCACGTACAATGCACAGTTATCGCAGAACTGGGTGGCTCCGGCTTCACCGGCACGCTTCGGGAACTTCTCGGTATCAACAGTCGTTGCATCCAGTTTGTAACCAAATGCCTGGGCAAGTGGATCGTCTTCGCTCAGTTTGTCATCTGCTATCAATTGAACGGGAATTGCAGACAAAGCCAGCATGCCGGAGTATAGATACCGTCTTCGATTACAAGCAAGTATTCAAGGGTTATCGTATTAACAGCAATAAGGTGCCGCCCCGCTAATAAAATGTGCGGGATGTCTTGCGCAGCAGAACGATCAGGCAGCAGCCTGGACAATCACAT
>JABAAB010000111.1 GCA_014238945.1 Lysobacterales bacterium | reverse complement strand
CAACAAACCCATTGGTGGGTCTGGCGAAGCCCTGCAATCCGGCAACAGACTGTCAGCAGCAAATGCCCCTTTTTCATCCAGCTGAGCAAGTATCGTCCTGATCACTACAGGGTCTTCGATGCTGGCAATGATCTTGACATTACCACCGCATTCGCAGCAAGTTTCAATGTCGATGTCAAATACATGCTTTAATCTTTGTGCCCAGGTCATTGCAGCATGCTGCTCGGCGGGGGTTTGATCTTGTTTGTCGTTTGCTGCCTTGGTCTTTCTGCCTTTGCCCCGTTTAGAGGGTGTCACCATTGCCCGATAGCGGCTATAAAGTGAATATTGAGATTGAGCGAGCCACCAAGCGATCCCCGGGGTTCAGGCGAGGCCACGTTGTGGGCGGAACAGGCGGTCAGTCTGGCAGAGGCGGTTGAGATCTACACCATACGGGGCGCTCGCGCACTGCGCCTGGATGACCGGTTTGGCAGCATTGAGCCGGGCAATCTGATCATTCTGGAAGAAAATATTTTTGAAATTCCCGTCGAACAGGTCTCCGAGACGACGATCAGGCAGACTTATTTCGAGGGTCAACTGGTTTATCAGCGACACTGAAGGCGACAGACTGTTCGCCAGGAAGGAAGCACGAATGAAGAATCTCTATTGGAAGGCGCTACTGGTGCTGGTGCTTGGGGGCTGCGGGCCTGCCACTGAGCAGGCCCCCATGGCCACCGCGGTTACCGCAGCGGATAAGATTTATGTCAATGCACGAATCTATACCGTTGATGCGGCGGACAGCTGGGCCGAGGCGATGGCGGTAAAGGATGGCAAAATCGTTGCGATCGGCAGCGCGGATGACGTCGCAGCCCATACCGGCGTCGAAACCACCCTGGTGGATCTTGCCGGGCGCATGCTCATGCCGGGTATCCATGATACGCACATCCACCCGACCGATGCCGGCATCCAGAAAACCCTGCAGTGCAGCTTTCTCGAGTATCAACTCGATGCCGCGCTGGCCGCGTTACACCAATGTCTCGCTGACTTACCGGCCGGAGCATGGCTGCGGGGTGGCCAGTGGAATGATGGGCTGTTTGTCGGCGACGACCGGATGCCGAAGGAAATTCTCGATGAGATCGCTCCGGACAACCCGGTTTTCCTGATGGATTGGTCGGTGCACAACGCCTGGGTGAATTCGAAGGCACTGGCGTTGTTTGGCATCGATGACGATACGCCGGACCCAACCGGTGGGGTCATTGTCCGGCACCTGGAAACGGGGGAAGCGACCGGCATTCTGCTCGATAACGCGGCTTATAACATGCGCCGGCAGCTGCCGGCCTACAGCCTCGAACAAACCGTCGGGGCCTTGTCGTGGAGCCTGGCGGAAATAAAGCAATATGGTGTCACCACCATCAAGGAAGCGCTGGTGACGACAGCGACCATGGCGGCCTATGCCGAACTGGCCAGTCGCGGCGAGCTGGTGCTCAATGTCAACACGAGCCTGACCTGGAAAAGCGCCTGGGCCAATTCGCACGAGGATGAGCTTGCGCTGATCGACTCACGCGCTGATTTTGCCACTGCGGCGATCAATACCGATTTTGCGAAGATCATGCTCGATGGGATACCGCCCACCTATACCGCGGCCATGCTCGAGCCGTACCTGCCGAGCGAGGCGTTCGGCGATGAGTGGCTGGGCAAGTTAATGCTGGAGCCGGATGTTTTGCAGGCCGACGTGACTGCGCTCGACGCCAGGGGTTTGTCGATCAAGATTCATGCAACCGGTGACCGTTCCGCGCGCGTCGCGCTCGATGCCATCGAGGCGGCCCGGGCAAGCAACGGTGACAACGGCTTGATCCATGAAATCTCCCATGCGGAGCTGATTCATCCGGATGATGTTCCACGATTTGCTGCGCTCAACGTGGCGGCGGAAATGTGCCCGATCCTGTGGTACCCGATTCCTGGCCTGGACTGGGAAGCCTGGTTGGGTCCCGAGCGCAAGGTTTGGCCGGTAAAGAACCTCGTGGCTGCAGGCGCCCTGGTCATTTACGGGTCTGACTGGGCGGTCGTGCCCACGCCGAATCCCTGGCCAGGTATCGAGTCGATGGTGACCCGGGCTGATCCGAGCGGGGCCAGCGATGTGACCCTGTGGCCGGAACAGGCAGTTGACCTCGCGACCGCGATCAGGATCTTTACATACAACGGCGCAATCGCCAACGAGGCGGGCGATCGTTCGGGTTCGCTCGAGGTTGGCAAGGACGCGGATTTTATTGTTCTTGACCGCAACATCTTCGAACTGCCGATTGGCGATGTGGGTGAAACCCGGGTGCTGTTGTCCGTAATTGGCGGGCGCGAGGTGATTAACTCGCTCTGAACTCCGATCTGGGCACTGCTGCTGCCCGGATCGCCCGACTGCCTTGGCCCAATTTACGCCAGGGCAGGCGCGGCCGGGCAGGCGCGTTAACCCCCGTTCAGCAAGTTGTCGACCCGCGCGATCATCGCGTCCTTGTCGTAGAGGTTGTAGTAAATCGAGGCCATGACATTTTGCGGTCCGAAGAAGAAGCGCTATCGTTCCTCTTTTGAGTTACGATGAGCTAAAAGTCTCTCTTGTTCAAACCACCCAGTTTGTCTGACTATCGTTGACGGCGAACAGTCAAGCGTTACCGAGAACAATTGCATCAATACAAAGCAACCCTGGCTATCAGCCAAACCCGGCCGATTCGGTCGGCGCTTTATTTCCCCTTGCGGGCAGCAAGAGTGTCGTGGTGGCGAGCAATCCGGTCCGTTCCGGGCAGATGCTGTACGTGTACGCATCGGCCATTCCCGGCACCCGGCTGATTGGCGCCAGTATTGAGGTGACAGATATTTCGGGTCGGTCGGTGGCCCGGGGCCGCACCAATTCGCGCGGCCTGACGCGGCTGAAAGGCTGCTCAATAGACATGGGTTTCATGGAAAAGGGCTTTAATGCATCCTATACTCCATGGGTGTCATAGGGGATTGCTGGAATAGGAAATTGCAGACAGGATTACCCGTGTGATTTACCAGCGTGTCAACCGGGGTAAGGGTGCAGCGTTAAGAGCCGGGTTTGCCGTTGCCAGCAAGGATATCGTGATTGTTCAGGACGCTGATTTCGAATATGATCCGCGTGATTATTCAGTCATGATCGAACCCATTCTCAACAACCAGGCCGACATCGTCTATGGCTCCCGTTTCATGGGACACAGGCCACGCAGGGTGTTGTATTGCCGGCACCGGATCGGCAATGGCCTGTTAACCTTCCTGTCCAACATGTTTACCAACCTGAATCTCACCGACATGGAAACGGGCTACAAGGCCTTTCGCCGTGATCTGACCCGGTCAATTAAAATCGAGGAAGACCGGCTTGGTTTTGAACCCGAAATCACCGCAAAAATTTCCCGTGGCCACCAGCGGATTTATGAGGTCGGTATTGGTTATTTCGGCCGAACCTATCTGGAAGGCAAGAAAACTGGCTGGAAAGATGGTCTGTGGGCCATCTGGTGTGTTTTGAAATATAATCTTCGACCACAAAGATAGTCTGCATGCCAGCGCTGGACAGGCCCCTCTCAACCACTGACCCAGGTCAGCGGAAGTGCCGGCAACTCAATCTTTTCTCGCCACCAGTAAGACATTTTTTCCGATCGGTGGTTTGATGAGCTTTTCAAGCGGGCGTACCAGCGGAACCACCAGTTTGTCATACAAGGCCACACTGGAAGTGCTGAAGGAATTCTTCAGAGAAGCCAAGGTCGACCAGCACGGTCCCAAGCCAGAGGCTGAGTTGATGGTTGCTCAGGAATTCCATACCTGATCCTGTCGCCGTTTCCCGTGTCGATGTCCTGTATTTTAAATACGGGTCGGGTTCCGCTCCTGTTCCGCTTCCGAAAGATAATACATCTCCATCTACGCTGGAATTTACACCATAATAACTCCTTGTAAGCGGCTCAAAGATTTTGTTCAACAATACCGGCAATCGTCCCATTGTGAGTGTGGTAACCGGGGTGAATGAACAGGCCAGAAATAATCATTTGCAATGAATGTTCTTTAAGCACAGGGCCGCTCGGGCTCGGATGCGAACAATGAAGATAAAACACATACACTGTGATGTCGCTTTGGCTGAGCAACCTGGCTATACGGGTACTTGGGATTAATTGAATATCGCGCGCCGTGGTCTTTTGCCCGATTGGCTATGTGCAGGGCGTACTTTGCGTTATGTGTAACGACCATTTGTTGGGCAAAATACAAATGGTAGTGGATGAGGCAGTATGCGCTGGCCTATGCGGGCAAAATGATGTAACGGAAAACTGGCATACTGCCTTGCGGGTGAGGTGATAGTACCCGCTCGCACCGCATCTGTTCTCGACATGGAGTTCGAATGGAAAATGAATTGGTATAGAATTAAAACTGCGCTTGTCGGCTTGAAGAGATTGGCGACTCTCAGCGCTGAGGACAAGCAAGCCTGTGTCGATGCGTACAAGTTTTTTCAGCGGATGCAGGCCGGGGAAAAGACGAGCACTGAAGCAGAGACGAAAGCGGTCGCCGACTATTACAAAGTCCTCAACAACATGCTGTCTATCTTCGATCTGGAGAAGCTGTACATTCCGCCACAATTAGATGAGTCAGAAGGCTTGTATGCCAATCAACTGTTGTGCGAAAAAGCCGTGCTCAAGGATTTGAATTTACAAGAACCTCATCAGTCTCACCTGTTGGACATGGGATGCGGTCGCGGGAGGATTTCGTATCACTTCGCGTCGCTAACTGGCGGGGAAGTCTCGGGCTACAACATCGACCCAAACCAGATTGAAAGTGGCATCGAGTGGGCGGCAGAGTGCGGCATGAGTGATCGCCTCCATTTCAAAGTCGGTGATCACCATAAACCACTCGAATACGAGACAAATTCATTCGATGGTTGTTTTTCTTTTCAGGCGGTTTGGCCATTTTTCAAGAAGGAGGAATTGGCTGCCCACGCGAACGAAATGTACCGTGTCTTGAAACCGGGGGCAAGATATTCATGTTCGGAGTATCTGTTAACGCCTCATTTCGATTGGGATGATGAGGAGCACGTCGCATTACACAGGTCTTTCCTTCCTACGCTGGCGGCTACGCACTCCATGTATCCGGCCGATGTCTGCGCTGCCTTGGAAAACGCGGGATTCAAGGTGTTACTTTCTGCACCATCGAAAAGTGAAGCCTGGCCTTTGTGTGACCAAAAGCGTGACTTGATTTATAAGGGCCGGATGATTGTCCGCGCCTTGGAATCCATTCGTGTTTTACCGCCGTGGGTTGAAGAGTCGCTCGAATTACTACAATCAGGCGGGCAAGCCTGGACCGATGCCGAAAAATCCAAGATTGCTGATTTAAACTGGAGAATTGTCGCTGAGAAATGCGGCTAAAGGTGCCGGCTAAAGGGGCCGGATACATTTTCCTGGATTCGAAATGTATCCGGCCCTTTTTATCGGGGGTTTGATCTTGTTTGTCGTTTGCTGCCTTGGTCTTTCTGCCTTTGCCCCGTTTAGAGGGTGTCACCATTGCCCGATAGCGGCTATTGGGTGCAAATACCCCATGGAAACGAGTGAGGTTGATTCTGGGTTTGGGAAT
>JABAAB010000108.1 GCA_014238945.1 Lysobacterales bacterium | reverse complement strand
TCTGGATTCATCCTCTCAGACCAACAAACCCATTGGTGGGTCTGGCGAAGCCCTGCAATCCGGCAACAGACTGTCAGCAGCAAATGCCCCTTTTTCATCCAGCTGAGCAAGTATCGTCCTGATCACTACAGGGTCTTCGAGATTTTCAGCAGGCAATGCCCGCTGTGCAATCACCCATCAAGTTGTTTCGAGCGACATTGCCGCCACGGTCCGTCACGGCACTAGGAGCCACAATTTCGAATCCCCATGCGGCGTTTCTTTCCGACCTGTTGTCGGCCATCGTCGCTCGGTACACGAACGAAGTGCTAGGGGAGACAAAAAAACCGCTCCCATCATTACGCCGAGCAAGATTGTTATGGTAAGTCGCCGCACCAGCATGGTGGAAGAATCCATGAGAATTGCTTCGCCCCACTTTGTTGTCGGAGATGATTATATGGGTGCTCCTAGGATCTTTCAGCCAAATTGCTACGAAGCTATGGTCTGTGAATTTGTTGTCGCTGAAAAAATTGGAGCTCGAATGGAGCCCGGGAACGAACCACGGCACGATGACTGATATGCCCACCCCGTTACGCGCAAATCTGTTGCGTAGGACAGCTTGGTTCCTTGCCCCGTCGAGCCGCAGACCCACATCGCCATTATCTTCGAACCGATTGTTTACCCACTCGAAACGCTGCACGTCTTCCAGCCGCGCGCCCAGGTCGTTGTTGATGAACGTGTTGTCCCAAAAATTCATGTCTGTGGAGATTTGAATCCAGACACCGGACGTCTCGTTGTCGTCGAAATGGTTTCCCAACACCCGTGTTGAGTGGCTCAGCGCCGCCAGCATGCCACCGCCCGCCGGATCAGCAATTCCGTTAAGGTTAACCGTGTTTTGCGTGACCGTAAGCGCCTCTGCCTCCGAAAGATTGAGGCCAAAGCGGTTGTTCTCATAAAGCCACATGTTGTGGACTGAACCCCGTGTGGTTTGCTCGTAGCCGACGCCATCCGTAAACCCGGTGACTTTGCCGTTGATGATGTCCACATCGGTCCGCTCTACGACAAAAATACCAGGGCCTATCAACGCACTGGAATCACCGGAAAGGACGAACCCTGCGAGGTCGATGGTGATTCCATCAGCCCCTACCCTGAGACCGCCCGCAACTGCGGGGCAGAAGAGATCGCTGGTAAACGTCGTATTGACCGTGAGCGTGGAACCACATGCAGGTGTTACCGCCTTTGCAGCGCGAGTCATTGCCGTCAATGTGCAACCCAGAACGACCAGTGCGATGGTGAATTTAAACATAAAATACCTTTAAATTCAATAATTTGATGAATCACTACGATACCACTACGAACACACTTTCGTCAAGATCACGTCATTGCCCGTAACGAGGAGTCGCAACCCGATCGAAAACTGTGGCCGGAAAAATTGCCCGGCTTGTTCAGTGCCGCTGCGGTCGCAGTCGCTCTGGCTGACCTCGCGCAACACCGGCAGCCAACGCTAGCAGGAAAAAAGACGGATCAGCGTCGCCATCGCCCCAACAGGATAGGAAATTCACAGATTCCCTCCCTGGAGTTTGCGAATCGATGAAGTATTTTGTCGGTATTTGGGTCGGTAAATGGTTAAGCTAGCCGCACTTGGGCAACGTGAGGTCGCCCAGAGGATGCACACGATGAAAACAACCCGCTTGCTGTCTGCATTGATGACCCATACCCTCGCCATCGTCATTGGCTTCGCCCTGGGGATTTATGCCCTGCCGATTTTGATTGCTCCACCCGCACCTGATCTTTCAATAGTGACCCGAACGGCTGAAAACAGCCTGTATGTCGGCCATTTTTCACGCGACCGGAAGGACAGTGACCTGTTGCACTGGGGGGAAGGAGAATTCTCCATCAGTACGGAGCATGTTTCCTTTTCCGGAGCGCTGGCACCCGGGCCGGATTACCGCCTGTATTTTTCACCGGAGTTTGTGGAAACTGAGGCGGACTTTATGCGGCTAAAGCCTGAAATGGTCCAGGTGGGGCATATTAAGACCTTTGAAAATTTCGTCGTCGAGATTCCGGAGGGAATTGACCCGGCAAAATACCAGGCGGCCATTATCTGGTGTGAATCATTTCGGCAATTCATCACATCGGGGTCTTATTCGCAACGCCAGGCAGGGCCATAGCCGAACTCATCAATTGGATTTCAATGCTTCTCGAATTCGCATGGCGCGCACAGGTCAACGCCGCCAGCCCCGAGGGCTTTGT
>JABAAB010000099.1 GCA_014238945.1 Lysobacterales bacterium | reverse complement strand
TTGCACGGCGAATATCTCGAATGGCCTTCTTGGCGCTGTCTTTTCTCTTTGTCATCATCGTTCCTCTTCTCAGTTACGATGAGCCAAATGTCTCTCTTATTCAAACCCCTTATTTGGTCCAACTATCGTTGACGGCGAACAATGCAGCTTCCAAAGCGGCTGTCATCGCGATGACCAGGGGATTTGCCGCGAGTCTCGCAGCAGACGGAATTCGGGTAAATGCCGTTGCGCCCGGGCCGTTTGCAACCCCAATGACACAAGCCACCCGGGGCAACGAGCAAAAAAGCAACTATTACAAGGACCGAGTTCTGCTCGGCCGTTTCGGAGAACCCGATGAGATCGTTGGGCCGGTCGCCTTCATCGCGTCTGATATGGCCAGTTTTGTGACCGGAACGACGCTGGTTGTGGATGGGGGCCTGTTGGCAGAATGAATTTCGCCTGGCCACGACACGCGACCAGAAGGGCCAAAGGGGTCATCTTCGCCCTGTTGGCGGCCTGGATATCGTCCTGCACTTCTTTAGTCCAGGACGAAAGTGCCAACTCGACTGGTGATGTTGCCAGGACGGTTGTCAGCGATTCCGTATCAGGCGAACAACTGTATCTTGATTACTGCTCGAAATGCCATGAAGGTGGCCTGCCAAAAGCCCCGCATCGGGACTGGCTGGCCAAAATGGCACCTGACGCGGTGCATCGCTCACTCGAGAGCGGCATCATGCAAGCCGCGGCGGGATCCCTGAGCCCTGGGGAACTCATTGAAATTACCAAGTACCTGACCGGCGTGGATCCGTCCGACTATCAACTGCCACCCGGTGCCGAGGCGTGTACCGGTTCTGCGACGATCTTCGATATGAGTCGTCCACCGGCGACAGTTGGCTGGGGATACGACACTCGCCGCTTTGTCCCGTCGGAATCTGCCGGCCTGACCATCGAGGATGTACCGAAGCTCAAGCTCAAATGGGCGTTCGGCTTTCCCGGTGCCGTTCGCGCTCGATCTTTTCCCGTCATCGCGATGGGCGCCATTTTTGTCGGCAGTCAAGACGGGACCGTTTATGCCTTTGATCTGGAGTCGGGTTGCGCAAGGTGGACAACGCGGCTTTCGGCCGAGATTCGTACCGCAATTGTGGTGGAACCCTGGCTGCCCGGAGAAATGCCTGAACCATCTCCGCGATTGTTTTTTGGAGATTTGATGGGGCGCGTGTTTGCATTGGATGCACTCAATGGCGACATATTGTGGAGCGTGAGGGCAGACGATCATCCCAATGCGACGATCACGGGAACGCCGGTCTTCTTCGAAGATCGCCTGTACGTGCCGGTATCATCACTGGAAGTGCTGACCGCACCCGACGAGAACTATGAATGTTGTACTTTTCGAGGTTCGGTGATCGCATTGGACCCGGCTGACGGCGCCATCAAGTGGCGTCATTATACGGTTCCGGAGCCGGCCGTGATACAGGGGCTTAGCAAAGCCGGGACGGTTGCCAAGGGGCCATCCGGCGCCGCGGTGTGGGGTAGCCCTGCCGTTGATGCCGAGCGTGGCGTATTGTATTTCGGCAGCAGTGAAAACTATTCTTCTCCGGCGGATGAAAATTCTGATGCCATTTTTGCCGTCGATCTCAAGACCGGAGAGCGTCTGTGGCGCAAACAACTGCTCGCCGGTGATGCATGGAATGCCAGTTGCTATTTTGGTGCCGCCACCCATCCCAATTGCCCTGCTGAGAGGGGTCCGGATTTTGATTTCTCGGCTTCACCCCTACTCATCGACTTGCCGTTGGGAGGTCAACTGGTGGTCGCAGGCCAAAAATCAGGAATGCTCTTCGCTCTGGATCCGGATAACGAGGGTGAACTGGTTTGGAAAGTGCGCGTCGGCGCCGGTGGCGTTCAAGGTGGTGTTCATTTCGGTATGACCGCCGAAGGCAATCGGGTCTACGTGCCCATCACTGACATTCCAATTGACAGTGAAGGTCAGCCGATAGAAGGCACCATGTATCCGGGGATACATGGTGTGGACGCGCTAAGTGGCCAGGTGACGTGGCGAGCGGTCGCTGATGATCAATGTGGCGACCGCAAATTCTGTGACCCGGGAATATCGGCCGCCGCCAGTGCCATACCCGGTGTGGTATTTGCAGGGCACCTTGACGGAATGTTACGAGCCTACGAAGGTGCAAGTGGCAAAGTTCTATGGGAAACCGATACTTCTGGAGTTTTTGATGCCGTCAATGGTACGGCTCATGGTGGTTCGATAGGGGGGCCAGGGCCGGCAATCGGTGACGGCGCGGTCATAGTGAATTCCGGTTATGACTTTGGCGATCACATGCCCGGCAATGCACTGCTTGTTTATACGCGTGACGGAGAGTAGAGCCATCAACCATTCAAATCATAATTCGTCCAACCCGGAACTGCTGGACCAGTTCCGGCAGCTGTTGCTGATCCGGCTCGCCGAAGAGCGATTGACTGTTTTGTTTGCCGATGGTGAGGTACCCGGATTTATTCACCTTGGCATTGGGCAGGAAGCGGTTGCTGTTGGAGTGATTTCCCAGTTGGAGCCTGCTGACACTGTGGCTTCCAATCACCGTGGTCACGGACACGCCCTGGCAAAAGGATTGTCAATCACATCATTTTTTTCTGAATTGCTTGGCATGGAGCAGGGCCTGTGCAAAGGCCGGGGCGGGTCCATGCACGTGGCTGACTTCGAGCTTGGAATGCTGGGAGCAAACGGAATTGTGGGCGCCGGAATGTCCATTGCGGTCGGTAGCGCGCTTGCTCACAAGACATTGAAACGGAATGCGATCGCCGTGGTGTTTTTTGGTGACGGGGCGTTGGCAGAGGGCTTGTTTCATGAGTCCATCAACATGGCCAAGTTGCTGGAATTGCCGATTCTGTTCGTTTGCGAGAACAACGGCTGGAGTGAGTTTTCTCCCACGGATGCTCAGATCGCGTTTCAGCTTGATGAACTCGCCGCCGGTTATGGGATTTCGTATTCAACGGCTTTTGGCAATGACGTATCAGAAGTGGCTCAAAAAGCAAAACGGGCTATCGACCAAATTCGCGAAACATCGGTCCCTGCTCTGCTGGAGTGCAAAACACTCAGGGTTCGCGGCCATTTTGAAGGTGATGCACAAAAATACCGCGAGTCTGATCGTCAGGAAGTAGAAGCACATGATCCGATTCGAATTGCCAGCGAAAAATTACTCGAAACCGGTGTTCAGCAATCGACCCTTGATGATATACGCACGCAGATCAACAACAGTATCGAAGCGGCAGTAGTAGCCGCCCGAAAAGGAACATTGCCGGACTTTCAGTCCGCGCTGGCAGGCGTTTACGCCGCTTCGGAGCAAATGTGATGGCCGAATTGAGTTTTGGAAAGGCCATCAACCGGGCTTTGTCAGATGCACTCAATGACGATGCGACAGTCGTCGTAATGGGGGAGGATATTGGCGCCGCGGGTGGTCCGTTCGCAGTGACACGCGGTTTGCAGGATCGATTCGGCGCAGCGCGCATTATCGATATGCCGATTTCAGAAGCTGCGATTACTGGGGCTGCCACGGGTGCAGCATTGAGCGGACTGAAACCGGTGGTCGAGATCATGTTCATGGATTTTTGCAGTTTGGCCATGGATGCCATCGTGAATCAGGCTGCCAAGGCACATTTCATGTTCGGAGGGCAACGACCGGTACCCATGGTGATCCGGATGCCCCATGGCGCCGGGCTGAATGCTGGCCCGCAACACTCTCAATGCCTGGAAGCGTGGTTTGCGCACATTCCCGGCCTGAAAGTTGTTTGCCCCTCCGATGCAGCCAGTGCTTATGGACTGCTCAGGGCATCCATCGACGAGCCCAATCCCGTTGTGTTTGTGGAAAACAAGCGACTGTATGCGGTAAAGGGGGATGTAGCGGAGCCTCCCGTCGAGATGCCGATCGGCAAGGCGGCCATTGTGCGAGCCGGAAGTGATGCCACCGTGGTTGCATATGGCGCAACTGTGGACCTTGCATTGAAAGCTGCGCAAGCCCTTTGTGCCGATGGCATCGAAGTTGAAGTCGTCGACCTGCGCGGCATTCAACCCTGGGACAAAGAGGCCGTACTTGAATCTGTGACAAGAACTCACCGCCTGGTGATCGCCCACGAAGCGGTTGAAGCATTTGGCGTGGGTGCGGAAATTGCTGCTACCGTGGCTGATATTGGCTTTTATGAACTGGACTCGCCCATTATTCGGGTAGGTGCGCCATTCATGCCCGTGCCATTCGCCAAGTCACTGGAATCTGAATATCTGCCTGATGCAAAACGAATTGAATCCGCTGTGCGACGCACACTGGAATGATGGAGAGAAACATTAAAATGACCGAGAAATCAATTTTGTATGAACGCCGCGACGCGATAGCGTTGATAACTTTTAACCGACCGGAAAAGCTCAATGCATTGGATTTACAAATGCTTGACGAGCTTGAGGATGCCGTGCTGCAAGCCAACAAAGACGAGGACGTTCGAGTGCTCGTTTTCACCGGTGCAGGCGATCATGCGTTTATCGCGGGAGGTGATATCGCGGACCTGACCTCACGCAGAGGTCTTCAACACTACCTTGAATTCGCCGAACGAATTCACGGGGTCTTCAAACTCATTGAGTCAGTGGACAAACCCACGATCGGTGCGGTTAATGGCTGGACGTTGGGCGGTGGCACAGAGCTTCTCTTGTGTCTGGATATTCGATTCATTGCCGACACCGCCAAAGTCGGTGTTCCAGAAATCAACTTGGGACTATTCCCTGGCGCAGGCGGTTCGCAAAGGCTGATTCGTCAGATTCCCCTATGCCGCGCGAAGGAAATGATGTTCGTTGGGAAACCAATCAGTGCCGAAGAAGCCCACGATCTGGGCCTGGTGAATCGGGTGCTGAAGCATGACGACTTGATGAAAGAAACCCTGGCCCTGGCGGAATCGATCGCGCGGAAATCACCTTTGACGCTGAAGTTACTCAAACGAGCGATCAGTGATGGGGGAGAAATGCCCCAGTCAGCGAGTTTGCGTTATGAGCAAGCGGTGATTGGGCTTGTACTGGACAGCAAAGATGCCCATGAGGGCTGTGAAGCGTTTTTGGAAAAACGGGAGGCGCATTTTGAAGGGCGTTGAATCCATATGACGGGGCAGATACTGATGCCAAAACTTGGTCTGACCATGACCGAGGGGCTTGTCACGGAGTGGCATGTGGAAGCCGGCGGCAAAGTGCAGGCGGGCGATATCCTGTTTTCTGTTGAGACAGAGAAAATCGTGACGGACATTGAAGCCCCGGCGACGGGGGAAATTCTTGAAATCACGGTGCCGGAGGGCGAGACAGTTCCGGTCGGCTCGGTTGTCGCAGCCTGGACAGGGCCAACGGCGTCAATGGATTACGAGGCCGAAGATGACGAGGGCGAAGATGACGAGGGCGGCGATGCATTGGAGTCGGGTGAGCAGGCGCTGCCTGAACAACATTCCAGTCCGTCTGCCGACAAAGTAACGGGCCGGGTCAGGGTTTCACCATCGGCTCGTCGCATGGCAAAACAGCACGCAATTGTGCTCGAGTCAGTGATGGGAACGGGCGCTGATGGCGAAATCAAATTGGCTGATATAGAGCGCGAAGTTGCCAAAACCCAAAGCCAGTCTACGACGCCAGATCAGGCCGCTGCCCGCCCTGAGAACACATCACGGCCGGCCACGCGATTTGAGAAAATCGTTGCGCAAAGACTGACGCAATCGAAACAGACCATTCCGCATTTCTATGTCCAGGCGCATGCAGATGTGACGGACCTGATCAAGCGCCGATCGACCCATAACCAGGCTGCAGCCCCTGAGGAACGCATCAGTTTTAATGACCTGGTGATTTTCGGCCTCGGGCGCGCCTTTGCCCAGTCGCCTGAGGCGAATTCGATCTGGCAGAATGAAACGATTGAATGCCTGTCAACCGTCGATATCGGAATGGCAGTGAACACGGAGCGAGGACTTTTTGTGCCAGTTTTACGTGATGTGTCCTCCATCAGCATCAATGCGCTGGCAATACAGGCTCGAGACATGGTTGCCAGGGCGAAATCCGGCAAACTGGGGCCTGCAGACATGGAAGGCGGTGCGGTGACTGTTTCCAACGTTGGCATGTTCGGATCGGTGACGCTCCTGCCGATTATCAACCCGGGTCAGTCAGCGATTCTGGGTGTTGGTGCTCCCCAGGCCGTTTTCAGGCCGGACAAGGACAGCGCGCCGGAATTGCGGCATGAATTGCCTTTGGCATTGGCCTGTGATCATCGAATTTACGATGGCGTAATGGCCACCAGGCTCATGCAGCAATTGTGTGAGGTGCTGGCGAGACCGGCAGATTTGTTGGCCGAATAATTTCCGAGAAGAGGATTGTATGAATTTTGATATCACTGAAGAACAGGAACTGATGATAGAAACCGCTCGTCGGGTCGGCGAAAAGTTTGATCTCCTTTATTGGCGGGAAAAGGACGAAAAAAAGGAATTTCCACGCGAAATGTGGCAGGCAATATGTGACGCCGGATTATGCGGCATCACAATTCCCACACAATACGGCGGATCAGGACTGGGAATGCTGGAAGTTGCCATGGTGGTAGAGACGCTGTGCGCGACGGGTGGTGGTTCCACGCTCAGCCAGATTTTCATGGTGAACCCGATATTCGGAGGCATCAGCGTCAGTCTGTTTGGCAGTGATTCAATGAAAAATGAACTCTTGCCGGGACTGGTAAGCGGAGAGGTCATGTTCGCGATGGCACTGACTGAACCTGATGCAGGTTCCAACACGCTTGCCTTGCGAAGTTTCGCAACACAAGACGGAGATGGCTGGAGGCTGAATGGACAGAAGATTTGGATCACCGCTGTTCCGCAGGCGAAAAAAATGCTCGTCGTTGCTCGAACCACGAAACTTGGCGAAGTGCAGCGCAAAGTGAACGGCATCAGCTTGTTCATGATTGATGTTGAACGTGAAGGTCTGACCCATCAACCCATCAGCAAATCGGGCACCAATACACTGCCATCGAGTTCCGTATTTTTTGACAACGTGCGAATTGAACGAGACGAACTGGTTGGGCTGGAAGACTCGGGCTTTCGCCAATTGCTTGACGTCTTGAACACCGAGAGGATAGTTACAACGGCCGGGCTGATCGGTACAGCAGAGCTTTCGATAAAGCTGGCTGTTGAATATTCGGTTAACCGAAAGGTGTTTGGAGACACTCCCATCGGTTCGTATCAATCACTGCAGTTTCCTCTTGCAGAAGCGAAAGTGGAATTGGAGTGCGCCCGGCTGATGAATTTCAAGGCTGCTTCGTTGTATGACAGAGGACTTCATTATGGCAGCGAAGCCAATATGGCTAAATTCCTGGCGGGGCGGGCGGCGGCGTTGGCGACAGACCGGGCGATGCAAACCATGGGTGGAATGGGATATGCCAAAGAATCTCATGTTGAACGCCTCTGGCGTGATGCGCGTCTGTTCCGGATCGCGCCGGTATCAGAGGAAATGGTATTAAACTATGTCGCTCAACATGACCTGGGAATGCCCAGGTCATACTGAACAAACGAATGTTCGATTGTCGGAGGGCGTTGTGAAACTGTTGACCAGCTTCGTATTGGCTGTAATTCCACTAGCAGCGGTGATCATAGGGGTAAGCAGTCAAACACCGGTTACGCTTGGACAAGCCAAGCTCGGGGGCGTGCCGTTGCTTGTTGTTGCTCTGCTTTTATTGCTGGTCTGGCTGGTTTTGCTGGCCTGGTGGTACCTCGGTACCGGGCAAAGCAATGGAGACATCGATTGATCAATATACCGATTCTCATCTTTCTATCTATCGTTGCCATTACCCTTGGTATTACCTATTGGGCTTCAAAAAGAAGCACGAACCGTTCTGAGTTTTATGTTGCGGGTGGCCAGATTACGGCGATGCAAAACGGGCTGGCGATCACGGGCGACTTTGTATCTGCCGCCGCCATCCTCGGGTCGGTGGCCTTGTATTATGCTGCAGGCATCGATGCTGCGATATTCTATATCAGCCCCCTGGTTGGCTTGTGTCTCTTGCTGATTTTTGTTGTCGGGCCACTGCGTGAGTACGGGAAGTACACGATCGGTGACGTATTCGCTGAAAAGCTGCCAGGACGTCCTATTCGGATCTATACAGCGATCTGTACACTGGTTCTTTCTGAGCTGTATGTGGTTGCCCAATTGGTCGGTGCCGGCAACCTGTTCTCGATCGTATTCAATGTGTCCTACGAGGCGGCGGTTGTGTCTGTTACTTTGCTGATCATGGTTTATGTTGCCTTTGGCGGGATGTTGGCGACAACGTGGGTACAGATTGTCAAGGCTGTTTTGTTGATTGCAGGCGTGCTCATTCTTGGAGTTTTAGGCGTTGGGAAGGCAGGTGGTTTGTCAAATCTTTACCTTCATGCAGAGCAGGCATATGGCGGAACATTGGGCAATTTTGGCGGGTCCGGAATGGGATTATTTTCCTCAGCTTCCCTCGCTCTCGCAATCGTGCTTGGCATGATGGGTATGCCACATTTACTCATACGATTTCTGACTGTGCCGGACCAGGATACCGCCCGCCGGTCGGTAGTGGTGACGGCTGTTCTTATTGCCGGGGTGCTTGGTTTATTGCTTTTGGTGATTGGCCCATCCACATTGGCCTTTGTCAAAGGCGAGGCGGCGTTCCTGACCCCGAACGGCGAATTACAAGGCGGCCGAAATATGATTTTTCTGCATTTGGCCACGGCTTTGGGCGGCGAAGTTCTTTTCGGTTTTATCGCGGCCGTCACTTTCTCGACCATTCTTGCGGTTGTTGCCGGCCTGGCGATTGCAATGGCCACCAGTGCCGCTCACGACATATTCGCAACCATGTCCAACTCGCCAGACAAGCGTAGTGAGCGCACAGAGTTATTGGTTTTTAAAATCGCGGCAGTCGCCACGACAGCGCTGGCTGCGCTTATTTCGATTGTGCTACAAGACCAGAACATCGCATATTTGTCGGCATTCGCGTTTGGAATAGCGGCCAGTACGAATTTTCCCATTCTGATTCTGGTCCTTTACTGGAAGAAATTGACAACGAGAGGTGCCTTGGCCGGGGGTACCGCCGGGCTTGCGACGGCTCTTACGTTGTTGGTCCTCGGTCCGACTGTCTGGGTAAAAGTTCTGGGCCATGCCGAACCCGTTTTTCCGTCAGACTACTCCACCTTGATCTCTACTCCTGTTGCATTTGCAGTCGCCTGGTTTGTTTCAATGGCTGAACCCAGAATCCACTCACCGTAGCGATCGTCGTAGCTCATGAGCTGGCTTTAAGCACAAAGCTGCGGTCGGTGCACGCAGTGGCAATGGTGCTGTGGAATTGGAATCAAATTAGGGGCCAAAACCTGCGCCCTCAATTTGAGGATTGCAGGTAATCCAGCCCTACGCAATACCCGAGCAGAAATGGCGTGATAGCCACACCGAGATGACGAACCATTGAAGTTTAAAGCACAGCGGAATTCATGCAATATGCGGGCTAGAGTACCAATGAATAACTGGTACTACGCCCTCCCCCGGGATCTTTTCTAAGGGCACCACGTCGAATCAGGTCATTTATGTCCCGATTTGCAGTGTCTTGAGAAGTTCTGGCAATTTTTGCCCACTTCGAACTTGTCAGTTTACCTTCCCAATTATCCATAACCCGTTTCAAAACCTTTATTTGACGTTCGTTGAGGGGTTCGATTGAATAACGTTCCCAAAACTTTGCCTTGCGAAGCGCATCTTCCAGTTTGCGGTGTGCCTCTTCAAGCGCATGATTCAGGCAACTCAGAAACCATTTATGCCAGGATGTAACATCAAGGCTGTCTTTTTGGGTCATTTCCAGCGTTTCGTAGTAGTTCTTCAGTTCTTTGCGGATTTGTGCTGACATGCTGTAAGAGCGTTGTGAGCTATTCTCACCTCGTGCCAATGCCATATCGGCAATTGCACGGGCAATTCGCCCATTTCCATCTTCAAATGGGTGGATGCTTACATACCAAAGATGGGCGAGCCCGGCAAAAAGCAGGGGATCCATGTTGTTGGGTTTATTGAACCATGCTATAAACTGCCGCATTTCCGCCGGGATTTGAACTGCAGGCGGAGCTTCAAAGTGAATGTGTTCTCGACGGCCTGAACCGGACACCACTTGCATTGGGTCGCTGCCTTCAGGACGCCAGTAACCGACCATAATGATCCGTATGCCACTTCGACCGGTCGGGAAAAGAGCTGAATGCCACCCAAAAAGGCGGTCCTCGGTCAGCGGTTCGTTATACTTTTGGGTAGCATCGAGCATCATGTCAACTACGCCTTCAACATTGCGGTCTGATGGCGCTAGTCCACCTATGTCCATCCCGAGCCGACGAGCGATTGATGACCGAACCTGGTCGCTATTCAGTTTTTCCCCTTCGATTTCACTCGACTTTACGACATCATCAGTAAGTGTTTGTAAAACGGTTTCATCCTGGGTATCCAGGCCCATGGTTTCCAATTTTCCCCTAAGTCTTCCTTGCTCCTCGTGCGCCTGCGCTAGCGCAACGGAAAGGTCTTGATCCTTCCAGCTGAAATTAGGCCAATTATCCAGTTGCCAGAAATACATGTACTATTCTCCGCAATTTATGCGGAGAATATAGAACCTAATCTCCGCAAAATCAAGAATAACCTTCCATGTCATCCCCGACCGGGAATGTGGCTGCAAAGCGAGTCCTGTACCCTCATTCCGAGGACAGCAGATAATCCACTACCAGGTGGCTGAAAGTCCGAACGCCGATTTCCATGCTGGGCTCGTACATGTCAAAAAGTGGGGAATGGTTGCTGGGCAGTGTTTGCGGGTCCTGGCCTGGTTCGCCGCTGCCCAGGAAAACGTATAGCCCGGCAGTTTCAATAGCAAAAAAGGCAAAATCTTCCGCCACGGTTTGTGGCTGAACCGAAACGAGCCCCCCTTCGCCACCGACGCGCTGTAGCGTCGGTGTCATTTTTTCAGTCAGGGCCGGGTCGTTGACAGTCGCCGGAGCGCCATAAGTCAGTTCAAATTCAATGCTTGCCCCGGCACTTTGTGCTATCAGCCTCGCAGTGCGCTCGATCCGCATGTGGATTTGTTGCCGCATCGCTTCATCGAAGCTTCGTATCGTACCCTCCATTTCAACACTGTCGGGTATCACGTTATTGCGGACACCGCCTGTTATACGCCCCACAGTCACGATCGACGGGGCCTGGGTCACGTCCACCTGCCTGCTGGCAATGGTCTGCAAGCCGAGCACAATCTGTGATGCCACCACGATGGGGTCAACACCGTTCCAGGGACGGGCTCCGTGAGTTTGTTTACCGTGAACCTGGAGTTTAAAACTGTCCACTGCAGCCAATTGGGGGCCACTGCGCACGGACAATTTTCCGCCGGGCTGGTTGATGCCCACATGAATTCCAAAAACCGCCTCGGGTTTGCTCTGTGCGAAAAGTCCTTCCTTTAGCATCAATTCAGCGCCGCCTTCTTCCCCTGGCGGAGCGCTCTCCTCGGCGGGTTGAAAAATCAGCATGACTGAGCCTGGCAGATCTTCTTTTATGGCATTCAAAACACTGGCGGCACCCAGCGCCATGGCCATGTGAGTGTCGTGTCCACAGGCATGCATCACACCGACTTCCTGACCGTTATATTCACCACGCGCCACAGATGCGAACGGCAGCCCGGTTTCTTCAGTTACGGGCAATCCATCCATATCGGCGCGGATGGCTACCATTGGGCCGGGTTTGCCACCCTCGATAATGGCGACGACACCTGTGTGTGCAATGCCGGTGCTCGGTTCCAGACCCATGCCCGTCAATATCTCGGCCACCCGGGCGGAAGTATTGAATTCCCGGTTGCTCAACTCGGGGTTTTCATGGAACCAACGACGCCACTCGACAACCTGCGCCTGCGCGTCTGCGGCCAGGCGGTCGACTTCATCCCAGGAAATCTGGGCCTGGCAGGAAAGGGAAAAGCCTATGGTGATAACAATTAGTAAGTACCGCATGTTTTTTATCCTGTTTGTTGGTGCCTGCCTGCGGGCTAGTGTATGAGCGTCCGTGGGCGCGACTTTCCAGAGCCTTTCAGCCGCTACTGTGGAACACCAGCAGCCTTGCCGCCATTGACGACTGCACATCGTTGCGCCACCGATTCCACTTGAATTTCACCAATATTCACACCGGCCGCGCCGCTGTCACGCCTGCCGTCTGCCCCACCCCAGAAAAAGCAGGCTTCCGGGTCGTAGACTCCCAGCTGTGCCGCACCGATCATCGATCGATCTCTGATGCTGTAACCCAAAGCCTCCAGCCGGGCGCGCACTTCACGTGAAAATTCAGGCTCCAGCGACAGTTTATCGGGCTGCCACTGGTGATGAAAACACGGCGCCATCACGGCCCTCTGCGCATCGAAACCAAAATCAATCGTATTGATCAAGGCTTGCAATACCGCGGAAATAATCATCGTACCCATGGGCGAACCAAGGGTCATTACAACCTTTCCGTCTTTCAATACTATCGTTGGTGTCATCGAGGACAAAGGCCGCTTGCCTGGTTTGACCACATTAACACTCGTTCCTATTGCCTCCCAGGCATTGGGCGTTTCGGCATCGATAGAAAAATCATCCATGTGGTTGTTCAATACGATACCGGTACCCGGAACGGTGATCTTGGAGCCAAACAGGGTATTAATGCTCTGGGTGATAGAAATGGCATTGCCGTTACGGTCTATGATTGAGATTTGTGTGGTGCCCGCATCATCCGGTGGCGGCTCCACACTGGCCTCTTTGACAAGCGGCTGCCCATCCGGGCGGATGCGGTTGGCTTGTTCATCGGCATAAGCCATGGAAGTAAGCCGTTCTACCGGCACTGGACTGAAATCGGGGTCACCAAGGTATTGTGCGCGATCGGCAAACGCCAGCTTCATGGCGCTGGCCACCAGGTGGATATAATCGCTGGAATTCCTGCCCATCGAGGCCAGGTCGTAGCGCTGCAAAATGTTCAGCATCTCGACCAGCAGCACACCGCCGGAACTCGGTGGCGGCATGGCAAATATCTGGTAGTCCCGGTAGTTTCCACTGATGGGTTCCCGCCACTTGATCTTATAACGCGCCAGGTCCAATTCCGTGACAACGCCTTGAGTCGCATCTTCAATCTTTTTGGCGATGGCCCCAACCGCTAATATCTGCCCGTCTCCACGCTGCACCAGACGCAAGGTTTCGGCGAGGTCTTTTTGCTTGAGCTTCCATCCAAGTGGTGGTGAGGCGCCGTCAATTGTTTGAATGCGCCGGGTTTCCGGGAAGGCCTCAAGTGCCGAAGTCACGTAGCCCACGATGTTGTGGTGCCAGATACTTACCGGAACCCCGTTTACTGCCAAATCAATGGCCGGCTCGAGTAATTCCGCCCAGGGTAATGAGCCGTATCGCTGGTGCAATGCCCACAGCCCCTGAACGAGCCCGGGTACGCCCACGGAATGTGGGCCAATACGGATTGCATCTGGATTTTCGCGGTAGCCCTTGGCTGAAGCCGAAGCGGGTGCTGATTCGCGTCCATCGAGTGCGGTGGTTTCACCACTGCTTGCATCAGCGGATAGGAAGTATAAACCACCTTTTTCGGAATTCAGGCAAGTATCCGAGACAGCAAACTGAGCCGAAATCGGATCTTGCCTGCTACTGAAACCGCAATGGAGTTGCCTGGAAGTCCACTGAACGCATCCCGTTGGCCG
>JABAAB010000035.1 GCA_014238945.1 Lysobacterales bacterium | reverse complement strand
GTGGATAGGAAGTATAAACCACCTTATTTGCAATTCAGCAAAGTATCAGTGACCGTTGACCCCGTGCATATTTGACCTTTGCCGTCCCCGAGCCACCGGTGTACTGGTCATCGGTGCGCCTCAAACCGTCCCCTTTGGCCTCAAATGACTCCATTCCCGTAGCGCAGCCGATATCGGCCCCGGGCCAACCGCCCCCCGACATCAAACCAGCTTGAGCAGTCCCTCTGCAGGCCCCGGCGGTGCGCGCGCTGCGCTGCCCTCCTGCTCATCACGCTGGCGCACATGCCCCAGGATCTTCGCGATCAGCTACGAGGAAAGCTACAATAACGGTCAGGTAAGACAGGGTTCTGGCCCCAAACCGGAGCGCTGCCCACCAAAGAAATGGAAACGCAAGATAAGGCTGGTCAAAGGTAATATGGTTCTGACTGAAATCCGTCATGAATACATGCGAGAGAACGATCAAAAAACCCGCGTACAAGACCATCAACTCAAGGATGTGCCAGCCGGAATACCTGAATGACCTGACCGATTCATTCTTGTAGGCAATCACAATGGGTGCGACCACCAATACCCCCAGCAGGTCGGCGATCCACCAGGTCTGCATCACCAGCCAGTAATCGGCTTGATCCCGGTTCGATACCCACATCGCGCCGCTGGCGGCGGTTATGAACGTACCGAATAATGCACCTGCGGTAACAAAAACCAGCACATGCGATAGCTTGCCCAAATCAGGTACACCACGACAGAAATGACGCAGAAGAATTGCCCCCAGCACGGCCTCCAGACAGTTATTGGTTGCAAGATATGCCAATGACAGGGGATTCCAACCATTCAGAAATCCTACCAGTAAAAATTGGCTCAGGATTGCGACAAGGATAATGGCCGGTCACGCCCGAATTTGCGATATGGTCAGAACACCCAGAAAAAACCCACCCGCGGGCCACAACACGGCAATCAATCCGTGTTCGAAATAAAACTCCATCCCAAGGTAAACCGCGACCATGTACACACCGGCAAAAGCCAGTAAAAAACCGCGTGCGTTCAAAAGTCTGGAATGCCCTGGTTTTTCCATGAGGCGTTTGTTGCTTCGAATTTTTCCGTGGGATATTTGTTCAGGGAAGAATGAGAGTTTCTTTGCTAAAAATCAAGCGTGCAGCGGGAAAGCCGATATGTCTTCTTCAATGAAGAGTCTTATACTGAGGCCAGGAAGGAATGCATTGTGGCTATTCAGCCCGCCTTCCGTATCGCTGGTGAACGGATCAAGTGCAATCATGTTCTTGTTTGATGTGTCACAAGGAGGAGTAAGGCTCTCATGGGTAAGCTTTTGAAGTGGGTTTTGGCAGGGGTCGGAATAGTTGCGGTGTTGTTTGTGGTTGCGGCAATTGTTTTACCCATGGTGATCGATCCCAACAACTACAAGGAAGAGATACGCGCCGGGGTTCTTGAGGAAACCGGGCGTGACCTGGTCATCGGTGGCGAAATTCAATGGACAGTTTTTCCATCCGTTGGTCTTGGACTCAGCGACCTGACGCTGGGTAATCACGAAGGTTTTGGTGATCAACCGATGATCAGTGTCGGTGAAGCCCGCGTTTCGGTGAAGCTTTTGCCGTTGCTGCGCGGCAAGATGGAGATTGGCAAGGTCGTTTTGTCGGACTTGATGGTCAATCTTGAGCGCAAAGCGAATGGGCAAACTAATTGGGATGATCTGGGCACAACGGGCACGACAACTGTCAATGAAGACAGAAACGCCCCGGAGGTGTTGGTTTCCGGTATCGAGATCAGCAACGCAAATGTAAGCTGGCGGGACATAGACCAAATTACTGAAATAAAAGACTTCGCTTTAAGAACGTCAGCCATCTCACCCGGTCAACCATTTGATCTGGAAGGTAGTTTTTCGGTCAACCTGGCACAGTCTCTATTGGCAGGTAAGGCGGGATTTGGAGGCCGAGTGCAATCTTCAGCGGATGGCAACCGTATTGAAATTGAGGGCTTTGAGTTTTCATTTAATGGCATGCAGGGTCCTGCCGAAGATTTGATGACCCTGGACCTTGGCATCAGCGCAAATGCAAATGTCGACCTGGAAAAGGACACGGCCACGCTCTCCGACTTCAGTCTGCGACTACAAGACTTGCTGATCAACGGCAAAATCAACATTGCAAACTTTGATCACCCACATCTGGATTTTGACTTTCAGACCGACCGCTTGAACCTTGACGATTATTTAACCGAAACTGACCCGGCGGTTGATGAGCCGGATCTGACGGTTGATGATTTTAAACTCTTCACGGGAGGCGGTGACTTCCGCATCGGGGAGTTGCGCATGGCCGGGTTGACCGCGACGGATGTCAGCATGACAGTGAAGGCGGGTGATGCCGGTGTGCGACTTTCTCCAATCAAAGCACAGTTTTATGGTGGGCAACAGCAGGGCGAAATTAATATTGATGCGAGTGGTGAGCGCCCACTTTTGACGATGAGCCAAAAACTGACAGGGGTGCAAGCCGGTACCTTGCTGGCAGAAGTGATGGATACCCGTCGACTGCAAGGTGTCGCTGATCTTGAAATGAAGATCACCACCGACCTGACCAATACAAGAACGACCTTCCAGACTTTGGGCGGTAATGTCGGGCTGAAGGTGATGGACGGTGCCATTGTCGGGGTCGATGTTACCGAAATCATCAAGGTCGCCAAGCTCGCTTTGAACACGCAGGAAGAGTCCGCAGCAGAAACCGGTGGAGATGCAAAAACAGAGTTTTCACAACTCACTGTGTCGGGTGTGATCAAGCACGGCGTATTACGAAGTGAGGATCTCGATATGCGGTCGCCATTGCTGCGCATGACAGGTAAGGGCGCAATCAACCTCGTAGAGGAAACCATCGATTACATTGCGAAACCGGTACTGATTAATGTGATTGGAACGCAGAGCCTGGCAGGTCTCAGTGGTGTTCCCGTACCGCTAAAGATCAGCGGTAGCCTTTTTGAACCTGGTGTTGCAGTCGATATAGTTGGGGCCGTTGCAGGTTCGCAGAAGGCAAAAATCGACCAGAAAAAAGATGAAGTACTGGGCCAGTTATTGGGTGGAAACGGAGATGTGACATCCGGTGATGACGCTGCTGAACCAGAAGACTTGGGGAGCACGGCCAAGTCCTTGTTCAAAGGCCTGTTGGGAGGTACAAAGGATGAAGATGAAGAGGACGATGGGGGGCCCCGTACTGGCTGATATATCCGTGACTTACCGGATTATGCAACGAGTTAGAAAACCATCCGGCAGAGTGGAGTGCCCAGCTTGGGAAAGCATTAAGGTGTGTTAAGTCAATTACTTATAAAGATGACAGTGAGTGGAGTTTTCGACTAATGTATAAGGGCGGGGTTATTTTACCCCGATTGTCTATGTTCAACTGGAATCTGGGAGAGAAAAATGAGCATGATGTCGGAATTTAAGGGTTTTGCAATGCGCGGTAATGTTGTTGATATGGCCGTTGGTATTGTTATTGGTGCAGCGTTTGGAAAAATCGTATCTTCATTTGTAAATGATGTACTGATGCCGCCAATTGGCATGTTAATGGGTGGTGTTGATTTTAGCGATTTGGCATTTGTGCTGAAAGCTGCTGGGGGAGAGGCAGCGGCGGTCACCCTCAACTACGGAATGTTCATTCAGACGGTATTGGATTTCATTATCATTGCCTTTGCCATATTTATGGTGGTTAAAGCCATGAACAACTTGAAGAAAAAGGAAGAGGCAGCACCTGCTGCACCACCAAAACCGTCGGCTGAGGTTGAGTTGTTGACTGAAATTCGTGATGCACTGAAAAATCGCTGATTGCTGATTTTGTCAATAAAAAAAGCCCACCCGGAGTTCAATTTTCGAATGGACTTTTTTTACATGGCGGATGGGTGAAACGAGCCAGCTTGCACGACTCATCCTGCGGCACTTCTGATTATCAGTTCCTGTCAGGCGGCGTAATTTACCGCAGGGCTGCCGGCAGGATAGAAACTGCCTACCAGCAACATGCCGGATTCATCCGTACATTCGAGGCAATGCGGTTGTTTGCGAGGCAGGAATATCATGCTTCCGGGACCAATCTGGGTGCTGGCTTGTCGCTGTCCACCCGACCCCGCAGCTGACGGGGAACGATGTGCGCCATGTCTTTCGCCTGAATTTTCGTGACCAGGGTGATAGTCACCATATGAATACCGGAATTTTTCATTCCTGTTTGCTGGGTGAAGTTATCCACGCATTGAAGGATATACAACAGCGCATCGGTGCAAAAAACTGGGCACTTTCGGGTTATTCGCTGGGTGGGAATTTTGCCTTGCGGGTAGCATTGGAAGCACCGGCAGCAGGGCTATCGCTCAGGCGGGTGGTTGCAGTCTGTCCGGTGGTTTCACCGGACAATGTTCTTAAATCCATGGAAGGCAGTTACATGGGTTATGAGAATTATTTCATCCGTAAATGGACAAAATCCTTAAAACTGAAAGAATTTCTGTTTCCGGATGCCTATGAATATGAAGAATGGCATGAGCTGGGCAGTCTCAGGGAAAGAACAGGATATATGGCTACGCGCTATTATGAGTTTGACTCACTGGAACAGTATTTTGACGGTTATTCGATAGCGGGGGGTCGTCTTGCTTCACTGGAAATACCCGCAACCATCCTGACTTCTGAAGATGACATGGTGGTGCCGGTGAGTGATTTTCGTGATTTGCCGGAGAATGAAAATATCGAGTTACTGGTGACCCGCTATGGTGGTCATTGTGCCTTCCTTAAAAACTGGAAAATGGAAAGCTGGGCGGACGATGTTATCGTTGATGACGTTTTGCAAAGGTCTGGCAGCTAGCGTTCAGCCAAAGATCAGCAAAAATCACCCGCAGTTGCTGCCATGCTGCCAAGTAATCCCCAGATCGGCTTCAGTTCATATGGGTCCGGTATCATAACCAACAAATCCCCTGATTCAGCCATTTCCAGGCCATGTCGCCACCACTCATGTGTATCCAGCACAAAACCGATATCCGACTCGGCAACGCCCGCCGAGGTCAATCCGGAAGCCAGCAAGGTCGGAATTTCATTTGCTTGTCGACCCTGCAAATCGTGGCAGTCTACGCAGATATAGTGATCAAAATGGCCTGCCAGCCCAGACATCGCAGCCTTGATATCTACATCCCTGTGGTTACTACTTATGCCGAATACCAGTATTTTCCGCCCGGAAACCGGTTGAGTGTCAATAAATTCTGAAAGCTTCTGAAATCCAGCAATGTTATGGGCAAAATCTATGATGACCCGGAACGGCAAGTCGTCAAAAACATTCAACCGCCCAGGCGTAGAGTCGGGTCCAGACCTGAAATGACTCATGGCTCCCACAATTTCCTCAATTTTGATTCCGAAAAGATAACTTGCGGCTACCGCATGCATGGCATTGCTGATATTAAAACCCGCCGTACCATTAAATGTTGCTGGAATTGACGCGACATTCATCAGCGGTAAACGCTGCTGCAGGTCATATATCACCAGCCATTGAGATTTATTGATCGACTCCAATACACAAAAGCAAGCAGTGCTTTCACCTGCCAGCTTACGCAGTTCAGCCACCTCATATTCCATGGATGCCAGGCAGGTTTTTTCAACATGCATTGAATCCAGCATGCCCAGGCAATACGGATCGTCTGCATTCAACACCACGCCATGGCGCGCGCGCTCCGATAAGGCCTGCTTTACCTTTGCCATTTGCTCAACTGTCTCGATATTCGCCATACCCAAGTGGTCTTCGGTCACATTCAGACAAACCGCTATATCACACCACTCAAAAGCAAAGCCCCGCTTCAGAATACCGGCATGGTGTGTTTCCAGTACCGCTGCATTCACTTCCTTGCTGGTTAACACTTTTAAATGGCCAGTGTCCGCGCACTGATCACCCTCATGAATTTGCCGGCCATTCAAAAAAACACCATCAGTACACACCATCCCCGGTGCCTGGTCTGCATGCATCAGGATGTGATTGATCATTCGCGTGGTTGTTGTTTTGCCATTGGTTCCGGTGACGGCAATGACCCGCATGCGCGTATTATTTTTATCCGGAAAAAGCCAGTTCAGAAGATCGTCCGCCATTGATTTTGTAAAACCTGAATCAGTACCCTCAGCATCCGTCTGGTTTCGATCCTGACTTGTTGCAATGTCTCTGAAGTCTTCCGCTTTATCCAGGCAGTAAGTGCCATCCAGGACATGCTGGTGTATGCCGTGACCGAGCATCAACAAACCATTGCGACTGATGCATTTACCGCCTGTCAACTGATCAAAATCTTCCCGTTTATAAGGTTGGCGCTCAAGCTGAATAGAAGGAATTTCGCGCCGGTTTGCGGCGTTGATAATGGCCTCGGTTTCAATGGGCAATAGGCGCTCAAGAGCAAACTGTTTGAACATTCGAAAAGGCTCTTCCAGCAAGCTGCGCTTTCCAGTGACCAACTCAATAGCCAGCTTTACGGCAGTCATGCCCACATCGCAATGTTCATGCTCCATCAGGGCAACACTGCGGTTTTTGTCAGGGTCACACGAGATAGAAAAAAAACTCACCCTATGGCCAGCTTTGCATTGAAACAACAGGGCTGTTTGAACCAGCAATGATGTATACCAACCCATTCGGTCATCGGGTAGATTCTGTTCCGGAAAAGCCTCATCTGCTGTCAGAATCCCGCTATTGGTCAGGAGGTTTTTGATTTCAGAGCAGTGCTGTGGAAAACCCTGCTGATCAGCAGGGCTGAAGTTCAGAGTTATTTCGACAACGGTTTTATCCGTTCGCCGGTTGGGGAAACAATATGCAAACCATTCAACAGCGGGCATGGGTCAGTCCGTTAGAATATTTACACTGGAAATTTACTTTCATACTCATCACGTTTTGTAGAAATACATTCAGCCTCAGCGGAGGTCGCATGAGCAATTATAAAATATACATTTTTATGATTGGTATTTCAGAGTTATCGAACGAGTTACTCTCACGGACAGGTGATTTTATTGAACGTGTATTGAAAAATTCGGACGGAGCTGGGTTATGAAGAAAAATGTATTGATAGGCTTAGGTGGCGTGGTTCTCGTATTGGCCGTTTTTATATGGCAAGTGGTGGCTAACCTGGACGGTATTGTTGCCGGTGTGATCGAAGAGGTCGGTACGGAAGTGCTGGGAACAAAGGTTAGCGTAACCGGAGTGTCTATCAACCTGAAAGAGGCCAAGGCTGGAATTGCCGGACTGACCATAGCCAACCCGGATGGATACTCCAGCGCCAATCTGTTTGAGATGGAAGGCATAGAGGTGGATCTCAATCTCGAGTCCGTGGGGAAGGATGTTCTGGTCATAGATGCTATCCGTATTCAGAACCCGAAAATTGTCTTTGAGGGAGATGAAAGCGGTGGCAGCAATATGCAGGCTTTGCTGAATAACATTGAGGCTGGTTCATCTGATGGAAGTAGTGAAGGCAGTGGTGAGAGCAGTGGTGAAACTACAAAACTGATTATAGATTCATTGGTGTTCACAGGTGGCCAGATTAAGGCCAGTTCTGAGCTCAAACCTGGCGAAGTTATCGATGTTAAATTGCCGGGTATCAAAATGTCCCGTATTGGCCGTACCGAGGGTGGCGTGACGCCGGATGTGATTGCCACTGAGGTAGTCGGTGAAATGGCAAATGCCATTATCAAGGCGGTTGCAAAAGCCATGGTGACTGAAGCAATCGAGGAAAAAACCAAAGGTTTTCTGGATAAGCTGAAAGGTGATTAATCAATGATAAGACACCTCGGCAAGACGCTTATAGCGAAAGTGACCTCTTTATATGCGGGCAATAATGAAGACCTTGTAATATACATGTCGTTGCGGAAAATAACATCGGCAGGAAACGGTCCCGGATCACTGAAATAGCCGGGTGCTGCATTACCTATTTCACCGGTGACAGCGACATTGGTTAACGGATAGTTCGGTGCGAAGCCGGGTGTGGGCCCACCCCAGTCAACAGCGTTGACTGATCCGGGGTAGGTGAAGTCGTTGAGCTCCGTGAGCTCGAGGTCCTGGTAGAAACCAGCGGCTGTTATGCGTGCGGAATCGGACAGATTTGCGGAGAACCGGAGTTCGTGGCTCGTGGTCTCGACCTGTGTCCGGCTATCCACATACAGGTTGGGGGCCTGGCAGGTCCCGAAAGGCTTACCGGTCGGGCTATATGTCGTATTAGTGACGTAGTAGTCGCAAATGTAGTACGGCAGATACTGTCCGACGAACAGGTAATCCGTGTAATCGACGTACTGCTGTGTGTCCCGATCTGTGTAGGCACCGGTATAAACGACCTCGAGTTCACCTATGAGTCCGGTAAATGTCCAGGCGATATTGTCGAAGTCGTCTTCGATGGAATCGTCACTGAAACGTTCAACTTCCAGGTCCCCGAGATCAGGGTCGGCGAAAAATACACCGTCAGATTCCAATTCCTGGTGCTGGTAGGCCAACAGTAAATTCCAGCTGTCGTTGATATCCCATAGTGCACTGATACGCCCGCCCGTGTAGGTTGTATCATTGAAGTCCTTCTTGGCCAGACCGCTGTTGTCTGCTTGAAGGAAGGTGACACCACTGAGGTCCGCGGCAGATTGTAAACCGGCGCGATCCGCGCTCACCGGTACACCATTGGCACGCATGGTACCCTCGGACCGGAAACGCGCACTCTGGCTGGCATCGCGTGTTCCTGCAACATTATCGATCCAGCCACCCTGGTTGTCGATGTAGAAAACACCACGTACTGCGAATGTGTCGCTGACCGGCATATTGAGCACGAGTTCGACGTTCGAACTGGTGCCGCCGTCACTGATCGAGCCCAATGACGCCTTGACCTTTCCATAGAAATCGCCGGTTTCGGGTTTGTTGGTTATCAATCGTACGGTGCCCGCCTGCGAACTGGCTCCGAACAGCGTTCCCTGTGGCCCTGACAGGACCCCTATGCGCTGCAGGTCCGTCGCGTAGACATCCAGGTTACGACCCGGTTGTGAAAGCGGTTGCTCGTCGAGGTAAAAGGCGACGTTGGGCGCCAGTCCGGCCACGCCGGCGGTGGCCAGGTTGGGAGTGGTTGATGCCACACCGCGAATATAAATCGTGTTCTAGCCAGGTCCGCTACCACCGGCAGTGACACCGGGCAATTGCAACACGTAATCTGAAAAGTTGGCTACGCCCAGTTCATCCAGTGACTCGCCACTCAGTGCAGTGACCGCAATGGGTACATCCTGCAATGATTCTTCATGCTTGGTGGCGGTAATGATGACCTCTTCAACGACGCGACTGGACTGTTCCTGTGCCTGAGCGGCGCCACTGACGATCCCCACAGATAAAGCACAAATTATGGCGTCATGAAGTTTGTTTCTCTTAATTGCAGAGTTTACATTGAAATTATTGATCATAATTTTTACCTGGGCTATGTGAAGTCGGGCAGGACCCTGATCAGGTGATCAAAAAGGTTGAAGTGCCGTAAACGGCCCCCCAACAAATATATTTCTAAATATTTTTGACCCAGAAACGTCCGTTTCTGCCGCACCAACTGATTAGATATAAAAAACTTCAGCAAACGTGAAAAAAAGGATAACATGAATGCGACTCTTGATAGCTGATTAGCGACATCGCATTTCCGGGGTGTACGCTTGCCGAAATGGGTACAACCGTTTTTAACTTCCAAACCTGAGAGCTGGGACGGGGTTGCTGGATCTGCCAACACAATGCAGCGGATCACATTGAGTTCACCCAGATCAGGATTCATACTGCTGAATCGTTAGAGGCTGATAACTGATGACTACCATGAAAACAGAAATCAGAAGTGGATCACCCCGGCATTTTGGGTTTCTGCTGGTCAAAAACTTTACCCTCATAGCCCTGTCATCAGCGGTAGAACCCCTGCGCATGGCCAATCGATTACTTGGCAAAAACGTTTACCAATGGAAAACGATCTCGGCGAATGGCGAACCGGTGACAGCCAGCGACGGTCTCAGCGTGAATGTTGACTGCGCCATGACTTCGGCAGATGCACTCAAAGACGTGGATGCCATAATCGTATGTGGTGGCACCCGCATTGAACAGTTTACCCGTCGAAGCGTATTGAAATGGCTGAACCGGGTCGACCATAAGGGGATTGCACAGGGTGCCATCTGCACCGGGAGTTATGTACTGGCCAGAGCGGGTCTTCTGGATGGTTACCGTTGCAGTATCCACTGGGAAAACCTGGCCACGCTGACCGACCTTTTTCCAATGGTGCAGGTCAGCCGCAGCGTATTTACAATTGACAGGACACGTTACACCAGCTCCGGTGGGACCGCACCGGTGGACATGATGCTGCATTTCATCTCTGAGCATGTGGGCGCTGATATCAGCGCCGGGGTAGCGGATCAGTTTATCTATGAGCGCATCCGCCAAAGCGACGATATTCAGCAGGTACCCTTGAAACACACCATCGGCAAGCGCTCCCTCAAATTGGTCGGCGCAGTGGAATTGATGGCTTCCAATATCAGGGAACCGATCAGCCAGGAGGATCTGGCCACCTATGTCGGTCTGTCCAGACGCCAGATACAACGGTTGTTTCAACGTTACCTGTCCTGTACGCCATCCCAGTACTACATGCAGTTGAGACTGGAACGTGCACGAGAATTACTCAGGCAAACCTACAAGAGCCTGGTTGAAATATCTGCATTGACCGGCTTTGTCTATGCATCACACTTCAGCAGGAGTTACAAGGAATTCTACGGGCACTCACCCAGTGTGGAACGCCAGAACATGGGTGTTTCACCCGATTCCAAAAAGTGAAATTTGGACAATTACCTTCGATATTACCACTTCCTCAACATCCGGTTTTTGCAATATGACTTGAGTCACGCCGAGTAATGGCCTGGCAAATACTGACTTGCAGGTCAATGGCAGCCATGATGCCGGTCAATCCGGCCCTCATGGGCGGGTGTTGTAAAGGGAATGGTAGTCACGTGCTATCTGTGCACCCAGGCTGGCATTGTTGAGTATCAGTCCCACGTTGGCCTGCTGACTTTCACCACCGCTGAGTTCGCCGATACGTTGCAGCAGGAAAGGGGTCAGGTTCTTGCCACCGATGCCGATTTCTTCTGCCTCGGCTTCGGCCTGCTCAATAATTTCTTCAACACGGCCTTTGTCCATCGCGAATTCGGCAGGAACCGGGTTGGCGATAATCATCCCCCCACGCAAACCCAGCGACCACTTGATGTTCATCGCCCTGGCAATTTCCTCCGCGGAATTAACACGGTAATCAACATCGTAGCCACTTTCCCGGCAATAAAATGCGGGAAGCTCCCCGGTCTGATACCCCGCCACCGCGACTCCACGGGTTTCGAGATACTCAAGTGTCCTGCCTATGTCCAGGATGGATTTTGGGCCAGCACACACGACCGCAACATCGGTCCTGGCCAGTTCTTCGAGGTCAGCTGATACGTCCATGCTGTCCTCAGCACCCCGGTGCACCCCGCCGATACCACCCGTGGCAAATACACGGATATTGGCCTCGGCCGCGATGATCATCGTGGCCGCAACCGTGGTACCACCCACACCACCACCTGCCAAAACGAACGGTATGTCCCGTCTGCTGGTTTTGATGGCTGAACTGCCTTCGGCAGCCAGTCTCTTCAGTTCGCTGTGCGCAAGACCGACCTTGATACGGCCGTCCATGATGGCAACAGTCACCGGTGTCACACCTTCATCCCGGACCGCCTGCTCTACCAGCTGGGCCGTTTCCAGATTCTGTGGATAGCCCATACCGTGGGTGATTATCGTGGACTCCAGTGCCAGCACCGGGTGGTCGTCATCGAATGCGGTCTGTACTTCTTCGGAAACGTCGGTCCATTTTGCCCATTCATGCATGACGGGTGTACTCCAGTGCCTGATTGAGTGAGGACGGGCTGATTTGAGGGTTGACCGCATCGGGGTGTTGCAAGGCGATCATACTCGCTGCCATGGCTATTTGTGCAGATTGCTCCAACGCCATGCCGTGAAATCGCGCATAGACCAGACCTGCCATCATTGCATCCCCGGCGCCGGTGACAGCCAGGGGAAAGCTGGCCGCTTCCGCCAGCAAGGTACCTTGTCCGTGGCCATCCGTGTAAAACAACCCGTCGTCTCCAAGAGAAATAAACACCTGGCTGACGCCTTTCGCCAGAAAATAATCAGCCGCGCCCATGAGCCCTTGCTGATCTGATGTGTCCATGCCCGATAATTGCCCGGCCTCGGCACGATTTGGCTTGATCAGGCTGACCCGGTCCAGCCATGGCCCCAATTTCTCCGCCTTGGCCATCGACACCAGGTCCACGCAAAAATCGGTGTCCGGAAAATGTTCGAGCAGATGACCGATTACTTTTTCGTCCAAATTGGTATCGATTACACACAAGGCGGCATTCTGAATGATATTCCAATTCTGTTGCACAAGTCCGATATCCAGGTGATCCAGAAGGGCCGTATCTGAAACCGCCACCACCAACTCCCCGTTCGGGTCAATGACACACAGGTAACAGGGGCTACTCGCTCCGTTGATGGTACGCGTATTGAGGTGTAGTCCGCAGGCCCGGGCATGCTCCGCCATCTGCACGCCGTATTCATCATCCGCCATCACCGTGATCAGGTGTACCGGTATTTCAAGCCGGGCGAGATTCTCGGCTATATTTCGACCAACCCCACCCCATGAAACCCGCAGACTGCCCGGGTTGGACTCTGATTTTCTGACGGGTGCCAGGCTGTGGCCTGCAAGATCGACACAGGCGGCTCCGACAACACACACATATGATCCAGGAGTCGGGTTCACGGCGTAGCTGGGTCAGATGGCCAGGAAAAAACTGGCCAGCGTCGCACTCATCAGGTTGGCCAGGGTGGCTGCAGTCACCGCCCTGATACCAAATCGGGCGGCGTGTTCGCGGCGGTTGGGGGCAATCGCACCCAGGCTGCCCACCAGCACCGCGATGGATGCAATGTTGGCAAATCCGCACAATGCAAAGGTCACCACCGCCTGCGAGTGTTCGCTGAGACTGTCCTTGATCTGTACAAAATCCACGTAGGCAACAAACTCATTCAAAATTGTTTTCTTGCCGATCAGGTTGCCGACCACCTGGGCATCCGCCCAGGAGACACCCATCAACCAGGCAATGGGTGAAAATAGCCAGCCCAGGACTCCTTCAAAAGTCAGTCCTTCGATGCCAAATAACGAACCCACCAGCCCAAACAGACCATTGAGTAACGACAACAGTGCAATAAATGCGATCAGCATCGCACCGACGTTGACGGCGATTTTGATGCCATTGGCAGCACCCTCGGCCGCCGCCGCAATGACATTGGCGGCACGTTCCTGGGTCTCGTCGATTTCTTCAATATGTGCCTGCTCTGAAGGTTCGGTGGTTTCCGGATAAAGAATTTTCGCCATCATCAGACCGGCAGGTGCTGCCATCACGCTGGCCGCGATGAGGTACTCGACCCGAATACCCATGGCAGCGTAGCCGGCCAGCATAGACCCGGCCACGGTGGCCATACCCGTGACCATGATGGCGAACAACTGGGAGTCACTGATGGAACTGATATAGGGGCGTACCACCAGCGGTGCCTCTGACTGGCTGACAAAAATATTGGCGGCGGCACAGAATGATTCAACTCGCTGGGTACCGATAATTCGCTGGAAAACACCACCGATGACCCGTACTACCCATTGCATAATGCCCAGGTGGTACAGCACCGCCATCAGGGCGGAAAAAAAGATGATGATTGGCAGAATCCGCAGCGCAAAAACAAAACCGACCTTGTCGGTCACCAGTTCACCAAACAGGAAGGAGATACCCACATTCGCGTGGTTGATCACCCACTGCACCGCCGCACCCGCATAGGTCAATCCGGCTTTGCCGGCGGGCACAAACAGGATCAGCGCAGCCACGCTGACCAGCAGCGCAAAGGCCGATGCAACGGTTCTTGGTTTGATGGCCCTTCGGTCCTTTGAAAGCATGACACCAACCGCAACCAGGGTCATCATGCCCAACAGTGAAATTCCTGGCCCCATCGACGATTCTCCTTTGTAGGGTCTCTGCCGGACCAGTCCATTTTGTTCTTCGGTCCAGGCTGGCGAAAATGCATCTTATCAGATCAGCAATGAAGCTGAGGATATCTGATACCCCGCCAGCACCAGAAAGGGTGCCGGTGGGTCTTCACAAACCAATCCGAATGGTTGTGGTTTGCCCGCACCGGCTGGCGTCCAGACACCAAATAACGCCCCACTACATCTTCTGCTGATATTATGGTGAACCTGTCATCAAGCCTGTTTGGGGAAACAAATCCATGAACTCAGTGTTAAAAACAGCCTCGTTCCTGGCCTTCGTGCTATTGGTAACGGAGGTTAATGCGGAATCTGCCATCGACACGGCCAGTACCCTGTTCGAGCAGGCCGCATCATCACCGACCGTACCCGGTATCAGCGTAGCGATTGCCGATGAACACGGTGTTTTATGGGCGAGGGGTTTTGGCTACTCAGACCTCGAAAACAGGGTACCCATGAGTGAAAAAACCCGTCTGCGTATCGGCAGCGTGGCCAAGGTCTTGACCGCCGCGGGTCTGATGCGATTGTATGAACAGGGCAAGATTGACCTGCAGGCGGATGTGCGCTCACTGGTGCCGTCCTGGCCAGTAAGGCACGCGACCATCAACCTGGCACAACTGACCTCCCACACCTCGGGTATCCGTCATTATGAGGGTGCGGAATTCATGTCAAACGTGGTCTATGAAAGCGGTGAACAAGGTCTGACGATTTTCAAAAATGATGAACTTTTGTTTACCCCGGGTAGTGAACTGAGCTACTCCACCTACGCCTGGACCCTGATCAGCGTAGTGATGGAAAAAGCAGAGAGACAAGCAGGCGGGCAACGGGATTTCCGGCAGATCATGCAACAGGAAGTGTTCACACCGCTGGGTATGACTGGCACCGTGTTTGACGATGGCGCCCCGTTGATCGAACACAGGCACCGGCCCTACACCGTTTCAGGAGATACCTTACACAACGCACCCGCAGTCAATGCCAGTTACAAATATGCCGGTGGCGGTTTCCTGTCCACACCCTCCGACGTGGTCAGTTTTGCCGTGGCACACACGGATAGCGGATACCTTCAGGCCGATACGCTGAAGATGATGATGACACCCCCGCAACTTGACGACGGAACAAAGGGCCGCTACGGCATAGGCTGGGCAGTGGGTTTTGATAACTATATCCAGCGCGCGTCTGAAAACATGGAAGAAAACGCTGAGTACATCAACATCATGCAAAGCCACCCCAACTCAGTCATGCACGGTGGCGGAAGCGTGGGGGGTATCACCATGATGATCCTGTGCCTGGAGCATAAAAGAGCGGTTGCGGTGGTCAAGAATGTCGATGGCGACCAGAGTGTAAATGTCATGCAGCTGGCGCTGAAAACGCTGGACCTGTTCCAGCAGTAAATTGGAACCGGTCCTGTTTTTAGTTATTATTCGTCCGCCATCCCGGTTGACGTGCCAGGGTCGCTTTCCCTTTTTGTCGGGAACTCGCATGCAATCGGGGTGGCTCACTCAATGATCAGAGGCAAAACAATACACAGTTTGTTTCCAGTCGGCACCGGACTCCCCACTGTCATCCAGGATTCTTTGCCTGCCCCCACCTAATGATTTAATATCTCTGCTGATAGCCGGTTTGGCAAAGTACTGAAGTTCACAAATGTACTGTTTCAATCCCTCAATTCTTTCTTGCTCAAGGAAGTCCTGAACATCGACCGGAGTGCATTACCGATGAACCCAAATACATTTTTTGGCCCCGTACCCTGAAATCCTGCATGAAAATAACCTGCATTGGCCTGCTTTCCATTTTGGTTGGCATTCCCTGCTCATTCGCACAGGACAGCGTCGAGCCCCAGGGTGTTGAATTTTTTGACTATGGTGATGCTCCACAGCCCTATCCTACGGGTGGCAATACTCCACAGGGTGTTTCACCGCAGGGTGAAGTCCCACCCCCCGCATTTCATGACATATTCGAGGCTACGATCTTCATGGGAACGGTTCCAACCGACGACGAGTTGGATGGCCAGCCTAGCGAAGGCGCCGTTGGCGATGATCAAAACGGCGATGCTGACGAGGATG
Source organism: Lysobacterales bacterium (assembly GCA_014238945.1). Lineage (GTDB taxonomy): Bacteria > Pseudomonadota > Gammaproteobacteria > Xanthomonadales > SZUA-36 > SZUA-36. The sequence continues at coordinate 9,066 of JABAAB010000035.1, read as the reverse complement.
GTGTGATGTTTGAAAACATGGTGATCCCGAGTGATGGTCCTCCCCCGATTGCCCAGGGAGGTTTCGGTGGACCCGGCGGTCCATCCATGTATGTTTTGCTGAGCGAACACATAGGACCGCAACAGGAGGTGTCTCCCGCAGGTAATCCAGGTTGTTTTATCAATGCCTGGATCGACTTTAACCAAAACGGATCATGGGAGGATCCGGGGGACCAGGTGGTATCCGATCTGCTACGTTTTTCCCACCCTGATCCATACAGATTCGGTATCATCATCCCACCTGATGCCCTACTCGGCCCGACCTATGCGCGGGTACGTTGCAGCGGTGGTGAACTGGAATCATCTGGAGGACCCGCCATTGATGGTGAAGTGGAAGACCACGTGGTTATCCTTACCAGCAATACAGATTTTGGCGATGCACCGCTTCCCTATCCTACTTCCAGCCAGACCCCTCCTGTATCGTCTGACACCCCTTCCCCGACGGGCGGAGGTGGACCACCCCCACCGGCTTCACATGATATTGTGGAATTTGCACCGTACCTGGGCATGGTCCCACCCGATGCGGAACCCGACGGTATCCCATCACCTTACGCACGGGGCGATGACCTGACCGGCGTTGACGACGAGGACGGCGTGATTTTCTCACCCATGCAGGTGATGCCAATTATTAAGGCCCTGGGTTCTGCAAGCCAGGGCGAAGATCCTAATCCTGTTATGCAAGTGCTGGTCAGTGCCATTGTCGACGACACTTCGGTTACACCACAGGGTGTGGGGCCTTATTGTTTAGTCAGCGCATGGATCGATTTTGCTGGAGACAGTGCCTGGGACCCTGAAGATACCGTGGTCTGGGACATGCCAGTAGCTGCTGGTGATACAGCATTCATTCCAATCGTGTTACCGATATTCTCTTTACCGGGAGATACCTTTGCCCGGGTACGTTGCGCGTCCGTTGAAGATCTCGGTCCTTTCGGACCCGCCCCCGATGGTGAGGTGGAAGATTACCTGGTGACCATCAACGATGACCAGCCACCCAACGTGGTACTCAGTGCCAGTGCAGACCCGAACTGGGTTTATGCACCCGGCGGCACCGTGACGTATTCGTTACAGGTCAGCAACCCGGGGCCGGGACTCGCGGGTGGTGGTGGTGGCACCGCAGAGGCATTTACCCTCACTGACTTGCAAGAAGCAACTTTTGGCAGCGTGAACGGCAGTGGCGACTGCTCGGTACCACAGTTCATACCCGGTGGCGGGTCCTACAACTGTTCTTTCGAAGCACCGGCCAATTTACCCCTGGGTGGTGGAGGACCCATCTTTGTTTCCAGGACTTTTGCAGCCTTTGCAACCGACAACGTGGGGATTCCTAACAATCCGGAGCTGAGTGCTCAGACCGTCGATGTAGAAGTAATAATCCCACAGATTTCCCTGAGTTTGGGCTACACCCACCCACCGCCTTTGAAGTCCGATGCTGTTAACGGTGATATTTCACCCCAGGGTCAGGCACCCCTGGAACCCGTGGGTGAGGTGCAATGGAACCTGACCATTACCAATCAGGGCAAACTGACCTGGGACGTGACCGCACTGGGAGAGGAGACACTCGGCTCCCTGGACGGTGTGGGCACCTGTAACATCGGTGCGATATTGTCACCACCGCAACCGGCGCCCCAGGGTAACCCCACCAACAGCTACAGCTGTTCATTTGTCACCCAGCACGATGCCAATGAAGGCGACCCCATCAGTCAGAGAATTGGAGTAGCCCTGGAAGACCCTGATAATGTCGAGGTCTTACGCTCAGACGAGGTTGGTTTCGTCACCGGCGACCGTCAGCCTTCCATCACGGTCAGCAAGACGGCCAACCCGACCAGCGTACCTTTTGGTGGCGGCATGGTGACCTACACCCTGCTGGTGACCAACGACAACGCGGCGCTTGAAAATGTCACGCTGACGTCGGTATCCGACGACGTATTTGGCACAGTAGCGGGCACTTTGGGTGATTGCCCGGCGGTACAATACGTGATCGGAACCCGTGACGGTAATGATTCTGAAACCTATAGCTGCAGCTTTGAGGAATTCGTCGATGGCGCAGCCGACTCTCAACATGTCAATGAGATCACTGTTGGTTTCCAGGATGATGATGAAAACCTGGACACCGACAGTGATTCGGCCAGTGTCGATATTGGATCTGCCCCGGATGAAATCTTTGAAGACAGTTTTGAAGCTCAGCCAAAATTTGTGTTCAGCACCAGCACCACCTATGACGGCGATCTCAAGACTGCTGGGGCCGGGGCCACAGGACTCGAGGGCGCTGACAATCTCTGTAATGAACGCGCGGCCCACGCCGGTTTGCCGGGAACCTACACGGCCTGGCTGTCGGCCGACAGTGCGCACGCCCGTGATCGAATTTCCCAGGGCAACGGGCCTTATTACAAACCGGATGGGAAGGGTGGTTTCGGTGAGTTGGTAGCCGATGACCTGGCAGATATCCTGAGCAACGAAGAGCCGTCCTGGCCGGGTGCGTTCCTGAAATCCTCCATCAACAAGGATGAAAGCGGGGCATCTGCATCGGGTGAACCCTGGACGGATACAAGGGAAAACGGAAACCTGTGGGGGAATGGACTCAAATCTGCCTGCCAGAACTGGACCACCGCCGTGGGCACCAGTTGTGAAGCCGGTGGCGGTGACGGTTGTGGTCGCGTCGGAAGAATAACCAATAGTGCAGTATGGACCAATAACACACAACGATCCTGTGACACTTTGCGGCGTCTCTATTGCATCCAGGACTGATAGAAAAAGCGAAGTTCGGGGTCAGGGTATAAATAGATTTTTACCCTGACCCCGCTACGTTTTACATCAGATCAACAGTTGCCTGATCTATGGCCCATTCGAGTAAGTCGATGTCACCCAATTGATTGGCCAGTACGAGGCAGAGCTTGGCCAGAAACAAGGATTCTTTCTCCCGCCCTACCCCGTTGATGCCAACGGCCAGCATTTCCAGGGCTGTTTCAAGTTGTTCTTCAGATAATTGCTTACTCATTTGTGCCTCCGTGCAGGGTCCGGGCAAACACCTGTCTGACTTCATCAATTTTTATCTCTTTCCAACGGGCACTGATATGCCGGTCAGGCCGAACCAGGTAAAAAGTCCCGTTTCCGGCACCATAGGCGGAGAACAGTGCTCCATCAACATCCAGCAACAGGCTGCTGCTCCCTGGCACTGGCGACGCGCGGGTAATGACTGTCAGCGCAAACTGCACATTGCCGACTCTCAATTCGCCACACAATCCGGAGAGTTGTGCATCAACCACTCCCGAGTCAGAAAAATACAATCCACTGAAACCAGGTCCCACGTGATCCAGCAAACTTTCTGTAACGCTGAACCGAAAATCCAATAATGCTGCCCCTGCGCCCGGACCGCATTCAAACTCAGCATCTCTTTTACGCAGGGCAGTCAACGGACTATCCATGTACGTATAAGGTTGCGATTGCCTGGGATTGATCAGCGGGCGGGCAAACGCATTACTCACGGCCAGTGACAAGGTGGCATCCCGCATCAGGTGATGGCCCCGTGTTGGAGGAGTCATGAACTTTGTGCTTTTGATGGCGTTTTCAAAAACCTCGAGTGTCGCACCGCGTCGTTCCGGGCTGTAGCTGTTAAGTAATTTCTCGTCGGCCCACCCTTTAATGACCCAGGCCAGTTTCCAGGCTGCGTTCATGGCATCGGCAAAACCGGAATTGAGTCCCCGCACACCGAAAATGGGTACCAGGTGCGCTGCATCACCGATAAATAAAATATTGCCATGACGGTAATCATCCAGTGCCAGGCTGTAGGCCTTGTACAGGCTCCACCATTCCAGTTGCCATTTTCCGGTCTCACCGATCATCTCCAGGACCGCTGAGATTCGTCGACGGATATTGTCCTCGCTTAATTCCTTTTCCTCGTCAACATCTTCCCCGACCTGGTAGTCAATCCGCCAGATATTGTCCGGCTGCCTGTGAATGAGGATGGTAAGCCCCGGATTTGATGGAGGATCAAAAAATGCACGGCGCTCGGTTGGATAATCTGAAGCCATCTGAATATCCACGATGACATAACGCCCTTCGTAGGCCTCACCATTCAATGCCAGGCCCAGGCTGCGCCGGACCACACTGTGGGCACCATCGGCCGCTAACAGGTAGTTGCTGTCGATAGTATATTTACCCTCGGGGGTTTCGACGTGAAGACGTACGCCGGTGTAGTCCTGTTCCACATCGGTTACCCTGCTTTGCCAGCGCAGATCAATCAGCTTGTTCCCGTGTGCCTCATCGATCAGGAATTTTTCAATGTATTGCTGTTGCAGGTTATACATGGGGTAATATCGGTCCGTATCAGAATGCGGCATTTGCAGCCGGTAAACGGGTTTGCCACGGTAGTATGAAGTGCCGCTCGTCCACGCCAGTGCCTTTTCTTCGAACCGGTCTGCCAGCCCGAGCTGTTGCAGGCATTCAACTGAGTGCCGGGCAATACAGATCGCGCGGCTTCCTTCATTGACCGTATCTTTGTCATCCAGCACCACCGACCTGACCCCGTGACGGGCCAGTTCCAGTGCAGCCGTCACCCCTACGGGGCCGCCGCCGACGATGACCACAGGATGGACAGATGTAAGCCCTTCCTGTTCCGGGGCCCTTTTAAAACCATATTTCGGGTAATCAAAGTAAAGGGATTTGGATTGACTGATGGGCCTGTTCACTCAATTTGTTCCCGGGGCTTATGCATGGAATCAGCATAAGGGATGCGGAGAACATAGTAAAAGAGATGCCTGGGCTGATGTATCGGGCCAGAAAAATTATAGATCTGGTTCTGTCCCCGGTTAGATTTACCCGCTCAGCGTCTTGTTGTCGATCAGGTGAAATTCCTCCGCCGAGAATATCGCATCCAGCCCCACACCCAGCACCTTTGATAGCCTCAAGGCGAGTTCGATGGTGGGATTGAACTGCTGCCGTTCTATATATCCTATGGTCTGGGGATGGATATTGGTCATCTCCGCCAGTTGTTTTCGGGACAGGTTGCGCTCTACGCGCAGCATCTTGAGGCGGTTATGAAACTCCACTTTGCGCTCAGTCATCGTCCATCTCACCGTCTTCACGCGGCTCATCGGGCAATTGCCAGGCCAGCAGCAGATACGGGGCGTGCTTGGCCATGGCGATCAACATGACACTGAAACCGATCAGTACCGGTACACCACCGTACATCGGGTGGGAAAACAGAAGTTTGCCACTGATGGTGGCAATCAACATTGCCAGTCCGGCCAGGATAGAGAGCGCCATAAGCACGATGACGATTGGAAACGCGTCACTGCGCGCACGTGTAATCAGTTGCTGCTGGCGCTCATCAAATGGCTGACCGGGCCAGGAAATGGCCGAGCGCACCGACAACAACAACATGGGTTGCAATTGAGTGACCACCACCAGCATCACCCAAAACAACGCATTGAAGAATTTCTCGGCTGGCGTGACCGTGTTGGGTGCTATGACCAACCAGGTTGCAAAACCGGCAAGATAGCCAAATGCCAGCAGCGACAGGACGCTAAAGACAAATGCCCGGCGCCGCCCGCGGCGGGTTTTCAGTTTTTCGGCCAGACGGCTGCCAAAGTAACGCTGGTCTATACGCATCAAGTTTTTTTCAGAGATGATCATTCCGGTTCTCCTGGATTCTTCCTGTACCCGGGTCTCGAGATTTTATGACCGAGAACTCGAACAGTACTGTTTAAATTAGTATTTGTAGTATATACACTACATTTAATAAAGTAAACAGGAGATATTGGATAAGAACGACTTCTATTGAAATCCACCCAGTGTAAAGAGAACTCCCGCTTCCTGACCATTCTCAATGATATTTTGGTTTCCTGGTTGATCCAGTCGAGGAGCCAACAACCCGTGAAGAACCCGACCGGTGTCATCATGATGCGAAGCAGGGGATGCGGTTGATGCAAGAGCAGCTTTATATCCCGGTCAGGATTTGTGGTCCACCTTCCTGGATTTCGGTTTAACTCCGATATGACGTTCACCACGATTTGCGGCAAGTTTAATCTGGCGGGATCGTTCCAGCAGACCCTGGCGTTTCTTCTCCGTCAGCCTGTGATGACAGCGCGGGCAGGATACGTGCAATTCAAACAGGGGTGATCCACGGTCTTCCTCGCTCAGTGGCATACGGCAAGCCGGGCAGACTTCAAAATCCCCTTCGGCCAGGTCGTGGTCTACACTCACGCGGTTATCAAATACAAAACAATCGCCCTGCCACAGGCTGTCCTGCTCATCTACATTTTCAAGATAATTGAGTATTCCACCATCGAGGTGAAAGACATTCTTGAATCCCTGGTCCAGCAAATAGGACGTGGCTTTCTCGCAACGAATACCACCGGTGCAGAACATCGCAACCTGTTGATCCGATTCGGGGTCCAGGTTTTCGGACACCCATTGTGGGAATTCCCGGAAGGTTCGGGTTTGCGGGTCCTCGGCACCCTTGAAGGTCCCCAGGTTACACTCGTATTCGTTGCGCGTGTCGATAAGCCGAACATCTTCCCGGGAAATCAGCGCATTCCAGTCCCGGGGATCAATGTGTTCACCCACCACCCGGTTGGGATCTACACCCGGTATACCCAGGCTGACGATTTCCTTTTTCAGGCGGACTTTCATACGGTGGAAGGGTCGTTTGTCCGCCCACGACTCCTTGTGGTGCAGGTCCTGAAATCTTTCGTCCTGTCTCAGGTAATCAAACATGCACTCCACTGCAGCCTCGGTACCGCTGACCGTGCCATTAACGCCCTCTTCTGCCAACAGAATGCTGCCCAGCAAATGCAGGTCCTCACAGTGGCGCTGTAATGCGGCACGGATTTGCTGGTAATCATGCAACGGAACAAACTTATAGAACGCTGCGACCAGGTACCTGGTTGCAGAATCCGTCTTAATAAATGAAGTCATGACAATATTTAACACATTGGGCCGGGTGGCGGACTTTAGCAGATATTCGGGGTCGGCTCACTCACTGGCTGTACTTTCAAACCCGCCATTGAAAATCATGTCATCGGGATTGGCCATCGGTTTGAAGATACCCAACGGCGAATAACCGGAAAATCCGGGAAACACGTATTTTCTACTCGCTGGTGTGTGTTGACCACGATGCTCCAGATATTCACTGAGTACCTGACGGAAATCGGTGGTGGTTGCCAGTGCGCCTTCGAACAGTTCAGGATCAGTGCTGCCATTTTTGGGATTGGCATAATCGACCCAATCATCCTCTGTACCCGGGTACAGACCGGGCCAGTTACCATATATTTTCCCACCGTTTACATTCTTACCCAGCACCATCATCAGGTTGCCATTACCGTGGTCGGTGCCCTGGGAGTTGTTCTCAAACAGGCGCCGGCCAAACTCGCTCTGGATGATGACGGTTGTCCGATCAGCATAGGGTCCGGCACTCTTTTCCAGGTCATCCATAAACGAGGACAAGGCCCTGCTGAGATCGGCCACCAGGTTATCGTAGTTGTCCGGGTTGTTCTGGTCTGCATGTGAGTCAAAAAAACCATAGTCCAGTGTAAAAACCCGGCCGCCGGCATCCAACTTGATCATCTGCGCGACATCGCGCAGCTGGTTGCCTATGTCACTGCCCTCATAAGCGATATCACCGGCTCCGACATAATCCGGGTCAAAATTTTCACGTAACAATGCTTCCGCAGCCAGCGCCTGATCACCGGCATGGCTGACTTCGCTGGCAGATAGGTTATAAATATCCGGTAACATTTCCAGTTGCATCAGGCCTTTTTCACCCACCCATTCAGGCTCCTGGTAATTCCAGCGCCAATGGGCGTTATCCAACCTGAACTGTTGTGGTGACCAGACGGTGAGTGAAGAGTTGTTACCTAGCAGGCTGGAGGGCGGGTTGTTGCGAAAAGCAACAATCGGCATGAATATCTCCGGTGGATAAAGACCCAGGGTATCACTCATGGAAAAGAAATGACGGTGCAGCCAACCTGTTGGCGTACCCACCATGCCCGGTGTACCCAGTTCGATATATTTTTCGGCGTCGAAGTGGCTGCGTGAAGCGAGCTCGTCCGGTGTACCCACCGCTTGTATGATGGCCAATCGCTTATCGTCATACAGGTCTTTCAACGGGCTGACCCGTGGATGAAAGCCAAAAGGCTCGGCTGCGATGGGTATGGCTGCCCCTTCACCACTGTCTGGTATTGCCAGTACCGGTCGCATCAGGGAGTAGTATTCATGGTCCTTGTCCCCCAGCGGCACCACCAGGTTACAGCCATCGATACCCCCACGAAGAAAAATGTAAACCAGAATTTCCTCATTGTAGGATGTGCCAGCATGCACCGTCTGGCTGACGGCCAAACCACCTGCCAATGTACCCAGTGCGCTGCTTTTCAGAAACTGTCTGCGTTTCATCATCTCACCTCAGCAACGTTTCCGGTAACATTGCAATACTGGCGACGAGGGTTTGTAATCGCTGCGACACATAGGCCAGCCAGGCAGCATCGTTCCAGTTGTCAAGATCCAGGTCCAGCGGTGTATCCGCATCGGTCGCATCCTGCTGCATGAAACTGACCAGTAAACTCCTGACACCGGCAGCCAGTTGTGGGGTTTCGGGTTGAGCGCTGTCATATCCCAAAAACCGCTGAACCCAGTAGTCAACGATCCGGTTGGCATTACGTTGTTCAGCGGACAATGCATTTTTTGTAACTGCCACGGCATCCAGCGGTGCCCAGGGCAGCCATTGCCAGGTATCGGGGTCCGACGGATTATCCGGGTACCAACTCATGAACAGCATGTTGATTACCCGCCAGGTCATGATCAGTGGCGTACTGCCCAGCCAGGCCGGCTTGCTGTCGGGAAACCCGTCCGGGGTCACCCAGGTAAAAGGCATACCACCGGTGTCATAGAGTTGGTAGTACAGGTCGATACTGAACTGGAAATTTCTGCCTTCGGCCAGGTTGTCGATCCAGTCAGACCAGTAATTGGGGCGCACCAGGTGTTCGCCGGTTCCACCCACACTGCGCATGGTACCGGCGATGATTTCAAATGGTCTTCG
>JABAAB010000107.1 GCA_014238945.1 Lysobacterales bacterium | reverse complement strand
TAAATTCGCCGAAAGGACCTTCGGGCCGCAGCACATTTGGCAGGAACTGACCTTCGACGACTATTTCGGTGGCGCCTGGGTACTCGAGATCTATCGTCCGGCATTTCTGCATTGCAATCGCTTTGCCGCTAATCGCGGCCGCTGCCGTCAATTCATCTTCATTGATCGGCAAGCTGGCACATGCGGCAATGAAAACCTCAGGCGCCGTGCCGATCAACAGGGCGGCAGGCAGCGGCTCGCCGGCCTGTTCAGCCAGTTTCTGGTAATGTGCCAAGTCATGAGTGCTCCCGAGCCTGACCCGAAGTTCATCGTCGCTGATACATTGCGAGCGATGGAAAGAAAGGTTTGCAATCTTGTTCTGCGGATTTTTTGCCAGAAACAGGGCCGATGTTATATAGGGTCCGCCATCCCTTTCGAAGTAGGTTATTTGCGGCAGATCGCTTAGCGAACCCGAAATCCGAAGGTACTCCGTTTTCTTTGCGGCCTTTTGTTCTTCCCGCTTGCCCGGGTAGAGCTCCGTCCAGCGGCGACAGAAATTACCGTCCGTAGCGCCGATCATTTCACACATTCGCCGGCGACTGCCGTAGATGTTGGTGATGACCGGCATGCTGGCACCGATGACATTGCGGAACAAAATGATGTGATCACTTCTCTCCTGCAGTCGCTGAGTCACCGCGGCCAGTTCAAACTCCGGGTCCACAGGCGTATCGATAATGGTCAGTTCTCCGCGCTCCCGGAGTTTTGCAATGTAGTCACGCATAAGCTTCTTCCATAAATTTGATCATGATTAGAACGAGATCTATGAATATCTGGGAAGCCGTACGGTTATGATCGCAGACGCGAGCATCAAACCAATACTCACATACAACACCCAAATGTATGAACCCAATGATTCATATGCCATCCCGTAGGCAACCGGACCAACGGAAGTACCGATCAGAAAGGAGGTAAACAGAATACCGTAGACCTGCCCAAAATTTTCCACGCCAAAGTAGCGCCCGGTCAAAAATGCCAGCATGTCGATTTCCGCGCCCATACTGATCCCGATTAATACAACTGCGAAAAACGCCAGTGGACCGATCGCTCCGGCGGCCAGCATGCAAACGCCAACAGCGCTTAGCAAAAAACAGACAACAGCAACGTAGGGTGCAAAAATCCGGTCCATAATAAAGCCGATGATTACCCGCGACGCCACCAATGCCATGCCCAGAGTAGACTGAACAAGAGCGGCACTTCCCGGTGACATGCCACGATCCCTTAGCATGGGCACAAGATGCGACAGGACACCGTAGAGAGTGAAGGACAACAGGCAAAAAATGACTAACAACCGCCACAACAAAGGTCGCTTGAGCAGCTGTAATAACGGTGTTCGTGATACGGATTGCCCGGCAATTGTTTTTTGACGTAATTCATCGACACCTTCGGTGTCCTTCCGCGACGGCGCCTCTTGCAGGACGAAATAAACCAGAGGCACTGCGACAAGCAGTGTCACGGCGGCAAGCATGAAATACGCCGAGCGCCAACCGTGTGTATCGATCATGTACTGCACCGCCGGCGGCACATACACGTAACCCATCCCACTACCGCCCATGGCTATACCCAAAGCCAGCCCCCGGCGCCGGTCAAACCAGGCCGAAATGGTTCGCAGATAAGGCAAAGCATTGGCGCCGGCGCCCAGCGAACCTATCAATGCAAAAAGTAAAAAGAGAATCCACAGCCGGTTCGCAAGGATGGGTATCAGCGCCAGCAAAACGGAAAAGACGATAAAGGATGGCAACAGAACCTTCCGGCTGCCATGTTGATCCACCAGTTTGCCGATAAAAGGTATGGAAATGGCCAGCGCCACCGTAAAGCAGGTTAACGCCAGGCTGACTTCCGTGCGGCTCCAGCCAAATTCTTCGCCCAGCGGTATCATGAACAAACCGAGTGCGCCAAAAGCAAACTGACCCGGCCCCGTGGACATACCCACTGCAGCAGTCACTACAATCCACCAACCGTAATAAATCGTTGGCGATTTTGTTTCCTGCTCAGTCATGTGATTTCATGGATCCAAATAGTTATCCAAATGATCGAAGCTGCTATCGAAAATAGGGAATAACCTGTTCACCAATCAAGCGTATCGCTGCGCCCGGGTCAGGGCCGAGCGGGCCGCCAATTGACACTTGAGTCACACCTGCTTCTGCCAACATTTCGATTTTTGCAATCGCGTCCTTCGGACTACCCACAACAGCCAGTTTCGTCATCTCCTGCGTCACTGCAGCCCGGGCCCCATCGTAATCGCCTGCATCCACCAGTCTTTGTGTTTCGGCGAAGTGTGCTCGACTCAAACCAACGGTAGCCAGTGCTTCTTCATCCATATAATGGCCAAAATAGGCGAGGATGTCTTTCAGCGTATCGGTTTGGGTGCCCTCTCCGCTTTCCGAAATCGAAAACCAGGCACAGCCGCAGACATCAAAGTCATCAGGACTCTTGCCGGCCTTTCGCACACCCTTCAGAATCCGCCGGGTCATTAACTCTGCCGATTCCGGTGGTGTCACCATGGGCAGGCTACCATCACCGATTTCACCACTGAGTTCAAGGTCATCATCGGCGAACCCCGATATATAAATCGGGATTCGCTCGCGAAATGCCTTGAAGCGCAAATAACATTGATCAGACCAGTGATACACCTCGCCATCAAATTGCGCATTGTCTCCGCGCCACACACGCCGCATCAGTTCCACGGCTTCCCTGATACGCTGCAATCGATCCGAGGTATCGTAACCCAGCCAATTCACCATCTTTTCCGTGTGCATTCCAAAGCCAATGGCAACGCGGCCTTGACTCAGGTGATCCAGGGTCGCCATAAACACGGCAATCTCGCCCGGGGATATCGCATAAGGTTCCGTACCATTGGCACCGACCACGATGTTATCGGTGTTTTCAGCCAGTGCGGCAATAATCGACCAGGCGTTGTACATGAATTTATCACTTGGAAACCATGCCTGATCAAATCCGGCCTTATCGGCCAGTATTCCCAGATTGATGATATCTCTCGGACTACCGAGATGCTGGATGAGTCGAACACTGAAGCGCATCTGAAAACCTCCCCAATCGCCTTGCATTAATATCAAGTTTTTTGATCATTTTTTTCGAGAACCGGGAGGAAGCGGCCAATCACCCGCTTGAAAGAGGATACGGGTCACCGTCTCCATCGTATCCTCCTTTCTCCTGATTCTGGATGAAACTTTTTCAGAATTTTCTCCAAATGCGTAGCCGTAGCTTAATAGTTCACTGAATTCATCAAATTCATAAGCCGGGTTGAACCCTTTTGCGCGTATGTCGTGATATTCATCCAGAATTTCCTGGAATTTGTACATCACCCACCAGATAACCCTGTTTTCTTCCCTTATCTCTTCATTTTTTTCCAGCCAGATACAGATGGACAACTCATCTGCAATTCGTTCTGCCTCTGTCTTGAGAACACCATAATCTTCCGGATAAAAAGGAGGGCTGAAGGCACATTTCTTTGCCTCCCCGGCAATGCACTCGCCAAATGCCGTCATCATGCCAAGCATAAACGATTTACGGTCTATCATCTTTGCAGAATCTGCACTCGTGTTGAATTGGCTCACTGTTTATTCTCCTCATCGCAGTTAGCTGAGTATTTGTTGTAATTTTCGATTCCTTCACTGAGTGGGTTTTGACTACACAAAGGCCGTCACCGTCGACGACACATGAAACTCCCGGCTTGATTGATATCACCGTGTCCATCATACATGGCTACTTGAGGATAGGGACACAGTGGGCGCGTTCGAGTGATGCGTCCGTCTTCAATCCGGCTTGCCGGAATACTGTCCGGTGGCTTTTTCCCTTCCACCCAGTTAATCAAGGCTGTCATCCCGTCGAATCTGTCCACATTCAAACCACCCCGACAGTGAAACATGCCAGGAATCAAGAACAGGCGGGTAAAGTCGTCTGTCTCATCTTGAAAGATCTCACGGACGGCTTTGTAATAATTAATCACAAAATAGGGATTGACACCGACATCCCCCCATCCGTTGTAAATGAGTAACTTGGCGCCACGGGCTTTCAATCTTTGCAGATTGGGATCGCTTGCAGTCAGCAAGGGTCTCCTAGCTTCCATTTTTTTCAGGATATCCGCTAATTGCATGGTCTTCCAATCCAGATTTGGCTCATCTTGATCCAGTAATAGATAGCGGAACCAATCCTGCATCACCTGACGCATCACAATGGAGCCGGAGTCACCCGGTATCAGTCGATCGACCCACGCAGAAGTGTGCCTTGTCGAATCAAAACCATGCCCGGTGTAAGTTAATCCAGGCAGCTCTGCACCGATGGGAAGGCCTTCGGCAATGAGTCGGTTTTCATGAACGAGACCACCATAGGCCAAAGTCAGACCCTCAATCTCACGATCGGTGAAACCATTTTTACCCGTATGGTCGCGTGGTAAATCCCGACCGGGATCAAAATCAATAGCTGCCGGATCGCTGATAACGCCATCACCAAGGCCATCAACAGTGTCGTATTTATCCATTATTAGCTTGCCCAAATAATGGGTTCTTTGACGATCAAACCGCATTAATTCTTGTGCTTTCTGGTTATTCCAGATGTAGAGCAAAAGGGTAAACGGATCGGAAACAGGCGCACCGGCAAGTATGCCATCAAAGTCCTCAGGAAAGCGTTGTGCTTCTTTAAAGGCCTGACCACCACCGGTGGAACAACCATCAAAATAGGAATAGGCGGGTTGTTTGCCGTAATAGTATTGACTGATATTTTTTACCGCGACAGTGTTGAGGTGCAGTGCGCGAAAACTGTAATCAATTTCCCGTTGCAGGCTGTTATACGCCCAGCGTGTACCTGAATACGAGCCACCGTCATGACCGGCATTGCTGAACGTGGCAACAAAGCCAAGTTTTAAAGCTGTATTTCTTACACTTTTGCCAAACTCGCCATAAACCGATTCACCTGCATCGCCTCCGTTGCCATGAACATACAGGCGGCCATTCCAGACGGTTGGTAGCAGCGCTACAAATTCGATTTCCGGTGAAATAACACCATGGACGAGACAATGCTCCGGGGTCTCTGGGGAGGCCGGAATCATGCTGGCGGAGATCAAGCTGATACTAAAATCCGTCAGGCTCACCAACTCACTGCAATCCCTCTCGGGAAAGCTGGGGTCCTTATCCAGGGCAAGCACCAACCCTTGCGAATCTGCGAAACTCGAGCCATTCCCGGAGGCACCCAAGTGCGGACTTACGGCACTCAACATGAAACATGAGAAATAAATCAAGATTCTGTTCATGGGTTTGAATAATTAGCATTGATGGGATGAATTAGCAATTCCTGTGATTGTCGTGTTATCTTACATTGTGTGGCAAATGTGATTAACTGGTTAAAATTGCGTTGTGTTTTACGTGAAAGTCACTGCTCACAGCCTGAGTCGTCAATAGAAAAAGTGGAAAAGCTATTGCTGAACCAGACACCGATAGCGGGGCAGTTCAAACCGGGCTTGTTCGAAACCTTAATCGAAAATCTACAATTAATAGCCTGTCAGTCAAGAGGAGAAGGTATGTCATGCGAAACTTACTGAGTCTGATGTTAGCGATAGTTTTAGCGCCACTGACCGCGATACCGGTGCTGGCGCAGGAAGGCGCCGTTGCGCTTGAAGAAGTCATTGTGACGGCACAGCGTCGCGAACAGAACCTGCAGGAAGTACCGATCAGTATCACCGCGTTCAGTGGTGAGACACTGGCAAAAGCGAATATCCGGTCTGCCAGTGAATATCTCAGCCAAACACCTAATGTGAGCTACACCGAAGATGGCCAGACCGGCGCGCGCGGCATAGGTCTCAGTATACGTGGCGTCGGCGGCATGGTGTCCGGTGAAAATGCATTCATCAACACAATCGGTATTTATGTGGATGAGTTCAGCGTCATATCCGTGCCTAACCAGGTCGCCAACCCGCAGTTGCCCGACATGGAGCGGGTGGAAGTCCTGCGCGGTCCCCAAGGCACCTATTTTGGCCGAAATGCCGTGGGCGGTGCACTGAACCTGACCAGCCAACGCCCCACGGAAGAATTCGGCGGTGAGGTGCGGGTCGGGTACGAGTCCTTCGATGGCAGCAACAGCGCCTGGAACGCGACCGGCATATTGAATCTTCCCGTTTCGGACAATTTCCGCCTGCGCGGTGTGTTTTTGTACGAGGACAGCGGTGGCTATGTGGACAATATCTGCGGAAGAGGCGCCAGTACGACGAGTTGCCCCATTGCCGCAGAAAATGGCTATACGCCAAACGGTGCGAAGGACTCGGGGCACACCTCAGAGTTTATACGCCTCAGCGCGGATTTGGATATCTCGGATGATACGCTCGTCAAATTTACCTTCTTCTATGCCAATGAAGAGCAGGGACACGATGAAAATATACCCTCCGGCGTAATGGATCTGGATACTGCGGACACATTGGGTGTGGGCGTGGCTGAGGATCCGGGCACCGGCTTTTGGCCAGATAACCAGAACAAGCTGGCCCACGACCTGGCGGAATTTAACGACAATAAATCCACGGTGGCGATACTCAACATCAGTCATGCAATCAACGACACCATGGTACTGAAGTCGGTCTCCGGCGTTATCGACGCCAGCTTTGACCGCTTTTTTGACCAGGATCTGATCGGTGGCATGGATGCCCTGAAGCGAAGCAACGCCTATGAAGGAACATCATGGAGCACCGAACTGCGTTTCGAGATCACCGAGGATCGCTATGATTTCGTGGCCGGCGCGATGTACGCAAAAGACCACCAGGAGCAAGACAACAACGTGGCAGTTTCCTCCCATGCAACCGCAACCGCCAATGGTGTCGGTGTTCTGCCGCCATTTCCCGAAGATCTGGGTCTGGCGCTGAATCACAAGGAGTTTGAAGTCAAAAGCAAAGCCGTATTTGTAGACTACACCCGGCATGTGAACGATCAACTCGACCTGACGATCGGTGCGCGTTACACGAAGGATGATGTCAGCAATTCCGTGGCGTCCTTTGGCATTGGGCCAACCTGCTGCTTCCCGGGTTCACCGGGCTATCCAGGCGGCCCCGGTTTTGATTTCTTCAACAGTTTTGCGAACTCTCCCCGCCCGGTTTCAGAGGGTAACGAGAAATTCGACGACCTGACACCGCGTTTTGTGGCGAGCTATCGCGTCAATGATGATTTCATCATCTACGGCACGATTTCCAAGGGGTACAAGGCGGGCGGCAACAGCGTCGGCAACAACACCAACCAGGACGGCAGCCCGGCATTTACGGTGCCGTTTGGCGAGGAATCGCTGTGGAACTACGAGCTCGGCTTCAAGTCCGAGCTGTTGGATCACCGGCTGCGATTTAATGCCGCGGTGTTCCACCTGCAGTGGAGCGATCTGCAGTTCGAAGCATTCCGCTTCCTGACGCCAGGCGATCTGTCTTCGAACTTCGAACAGACCATCAATATTGAAGACGCCGAGGCAACGGGTGCCGAATTCGAAATCCTGGCTGCGGTCTCCGACAATTTCACGCTGAGCGGATCGCTCGGTTTGCTAAACACCGAGATAAAGAGTGATACACAGGCACAGATCACCGGCGGATGGGAGGTCGATCTCATAGGACTCGATTTGCCCAAGGCGCCGAAGCTCACGGCCAGCCTGTCAGCGGAATATCGGTGGCAGCTCGCGAACAACGATGCCTGGCTGCGGCTGGAATACTCGCATCGTTCTAGCCAGTACTCGGATATCGAAGGCCTGACGAACCTCCAAACCCGCGGCCCGTCCCCCAACTCGGGAGTAGTGCGGGAACTGCCGTTCGGTGAGTTTCCGTACAAGGCATCTGCTTTTGACGTGTTCAATCTGCGCGCGGGTTACGACGCGGAGAATTGGGGTGTCAATGTCTATGTGCAGAACCTCTTCGAGGAGAAGTATTACACCGGCACGCAGGAAAATTTCGGTTTAAGTGGCATCCGCCTGCGGCCACACCCACGGATTTTCGGCGCCCGCCTCAGCTACAAATTCTGAGCCTGCCGCCTGATCCTTTGGAGGCCGCCCGATCTGACGATCGGGCGGCTTCTTCATTGCTGCGCCAGCTATTCGATATTCTTTCCAGCCACGACAGCTGCTCTGTTCGAATTATTCGGGGCATGTATGTTGGCTTTTCCCCGTGGTATGAAAATCAATATATGTTTGATTGGTGAATGTTGCCAGGCCTTCAATTGAACCGACCCTGTTCGTATCGACCAAATCAGCAAATTCGACAAACATTGTATATTTGCGACCGGGGTCGAGCGCTTCGGACTTGATGCGGAAATCCCTTGCTTCGTAGGTGAGGAATTCAGTCCCCTCAAAGGGTCTACCGCTGTGTATGGCATAATCGCGATTGCAGTGATGGGCTGCGACGAATATCAAGTCATCGAGGATATTATTCGGATCAGCGGCCCCGGCAGGCCATTCACTCCAGCTAACCAGCAAGTCCTTGTCCGGATCGATGATATCCGGTGATACTTCCTTATCATCCTGAAACAAACTTACTACGGGGGAAGGCGGTACACCAGGACCTTCAAGAGTAACCGTGCGATCATGCACATTACCGCTTGGAGTATCGTAGTTAATGGTAAAAACACCATTTGCTACGGTCCTGTTCATCACCTCTTCCGACATAAAATGAATATCGGCAAACTTATAAACGTCATTAACCAGTTTAGACTTGGTTGGTTTTAAGTGTGGAATGATTTTGGTTCCATCCTGTCCCGGCAAGGTCACGGAAAGGTTGCTAAGCTCTCCATTGCTGGTTAAAAAAACCTCTGCAAAAACATGATAACGCCATAATTTAAATTGCTTGTCCGGGTCTTGATAAAACCTTACCGCTTTTCCGACGACAAAAAATGTGGTGTCAGCATCCTGCGCTAGGGAAATATTCGGGCACGAAGATATTAGAAGCGTTGAGATTATTGTGAATTTTGCTAAATGCTTGAACATTTTATTTCTCCCACAATGAGATGATCGGATTTATTCTACTGATAACAGGCGCCTTAAGGTCAATTGAGTTTACAATAGTACGCAACAGGAGTAGCAAAGATGAATCCTGCTTACCCGATGTTCTCGCCCGCCACACGCAGTTTGCGACTTACTGCATGCGTCATGTTGGTATTGTCGTCATTCCTGTATACCGCCGCTGCCGGGGAGGAGCCCGCGCCATCGCCTGGGATCAACGAACAATACACGATGCTGTATTACAATGACTTGCAAGCGCCGAGGAAATTCTACGGCGACTTGCTTGGCCTGACCTCCACAATGGAGGACGAATGGCTCAGCCTGTACCGGCTAACGCCCGCGTCCTATATCGGTGTAATCAAGCAAGGCGAGAATTCATGGCACAAGGTCCAGGAAAAGAACGCCGTGATGATTAGTATCGTAACGGATGATGTTGAAGGCTGGTACGAACGTATCCGCCGGGATAGTAACGTCACGATACTCAAGGAGATTTATGACAACGAGTCAGTGCCGATCAGAGCTTTTCTCGTGCAGGATCCCGGGGGCTATACCGTTGAATTTTTTCAATGGTTACAATAACCCTCCCAACCACAACCACCTTGTAACAATGGAGTTTCAGATGAAATCGAAGAACAAGCTATCACGCAGGAAACTGCTTCAATCCGCCGCGTTAGGCGGTGGGGCTGCCATGGTTGCCGGGCTTCAACCAGCGCTCGCCGGCGACAAGGCCAGCGAACAGCTGCAGGAACAGACACGTCCGCTGAACGAGTTTGAAGAAGTGCTCAAACGCTGCGGCAGTGAATTTGGCGACGTTAAATACACCTTTAACGGAACCTGGAACGAATAACGGGAGAACACCATGGCTGTATTTGAAGTGGAGAGCTGGTTTGTCGCAGAGGGCAAGAACGAGGAACATGATATAGAAATGCGCAGGTGGTTCAGCTGGGTCAAGGAGCACCGCGACCTGTTTCCTGAGTGGAAGAGCGTCAGATATTTTGACAACTATGCAGCAGGCGACAACTCAGGACGCCGTATGTTGATGTGGGAATACGACAGTTTTGCCGACTACGAGAAGTACAAGACGCGGCGCAAGGACTATGAAGGCCCTTACAAGGAATACAAGGAAAACGACCCCTACTACAAGGGGGTGTTCATCCACAGCCGCATGAGGGTGGAGTTCTGGAAAGACTTGGAACGGGATCTTTGGATCGAGGATTGATGCCCGGCGCAAGGCCGAAGATGCAATATGCGGGCCAAGGTTCAGATCAAACCGCGTATGGAAAGATTCCTCATCAGATAGGCGGTACCGATCGTCCACGGGGTACATTCGTGGCAATAACGAACGATATTACTCAGACAGCCGAGCTTCTCCGCAGAGATTTTGACCCTGTCACCCGGCTTATGCGTGAATCCCTTACCGGGATCTTCCCGGTCTTCGGTCGGCGCAAACATCGTGCCCAGCAATAACAATAAGCCATCCGGATATTGATGGCTCGGGCCGATCACGTCGGCAATTACTGCCGACGGGTCGCGGCTGATCTGTGTCATCGAACTCGAACCGCTCAGCTCAAACCCGTCTTCACCGTTCACTTTGAGTTTGACCTCGATTTTTCCTACATCATCCAGATCGAAAGTGCTGTCAAAAAGCCGCAGGAATGGCCCCACTGAACAGGATGCGTTATTGTCTTTCGCCTTACCGAGCAACAAGGCCGAACGCCCCTCGTAATCTCTCAGGTTCACGTCATTGGCGAGGGTGGCACCGACCGGTCGGCCGCGGCTGTTTACTGCCAATGCTACTTCTGGTTCCGGATTATTCCAGGATGAGGTCGATAGAACGCCAATGTCTGCGCCATATCCGACGGACGAAAGCGGTTGCGCTTTGGTAAAAATCTCAGGATCAGGACCAATTCCAACTTCAAGGTATTGCGACCACATTCCGCGCTCCAAGAGACTTTCCTTCAGAAGGGCCGCCTCGGAAGACCCTGGCTGCAAGCGAGAAAGGTCTTTGCCGATCAGCGTTTCGATATCAACGCGGATCGTTGCAGCTTTGATAGGATCGCCGCCGGCTTTCTCCTCGATCACCCTTTCCAAAAGGCTGACCAGGAATGTGACGCCAAGCGCCTTGACCGCCTGCAGGTCGATGGGGGCGAGCAGCCACGGTCCGGAAAGGTCCCGATTGGCCTCATGGGATCTTGCGGCAATTTCCTCGAGTGTGCCAATGAAACATCCTTCGGTGTTTGAGACCATATCGGCGGGATCGTCTGCCTCACACAGATCCCGCATGGTAATCACCTCATCACAGATGTCGAACACTGCGCCATCGCGTATCGTAACAATACTCGGTCCCTCGACCTCGGGGCGCCAGACCCGGCCAACCAGGCACGCATTTGCTGCATCGGCGGGAAGTATGTCCAGCTCCGGCATGCTTCGGGATTTCTCCATTCTTTCACTCGTTAGCGCAACAATAACAAATCACTCAGTAAGTGCCGCCCGGTTGCCAGGGCACGAACTCGTCTTCGCCGTATCCGAGCAGTTCGCTCTTTGTCTTGCGCCCGCTTGCGGTTTTGATGATTTGTGAAAAGATTAAATGTCCCATTTCATCGAGGGACCTGTCTCCATCGAGTACCGATCCACAATTCATATCCATGTCATCCGGCATGCGCTCAATACAGCATTACCGCAATTCTCAGCGCCCCCGTATCTGAAACCTTCAGCTTACGCGGGATGGTCTATTATGAGAACAGTGATGGCTGGGTCAAAAATGCCTGCGCTACCGGGGCCAGCGCAAGCTCCTGTCCGGCAGCGGCAGAGAATGGATTCACACCTAATGGTGCGGCAGATAGTGGTCATGAGACGCTGGCCTTCCGTCTCCATGCAGCATTGGATTTATCAGACAATACATCGGTACTTGGTTCGTTCTTTTATGTGGATGAAGAGCAGGGCACCGATGAAAATGTACCCTCCGGTGTCTTGGACATTGATTCCATCGACAGTTTTGGCTTGTCGGCACCGGTTGATCCGGGCACCGGTTTCTGGCCCCAAAACCAGAACAGGCTGAGCCACGATCTTGCCGAGCATACAGACAATAAATCACTGGTGGGTATATTGAATATTACGCACCAATTGAATGACCACATGGTCATCAAATCCATCACCGGTTTTATTGACGCCGATCTGGATCGTGTATTTGACAATGACCTCGCCGGTGGTGCGGCTAC
This sequence comes from Lysobacterales bacterium, assembly GCA_014238945.1. Taxonomy (GTDB): domain Bacteria; phylum Pseudomonadota; class Gammaproteobacteria; order Xanthomonadales; family SZUA-36; genus SZUA-36. The sequence continues at coordinate 6,071 of JABAAB010000107.1, read as the reverse complement.
ATTGATTCGTACCAACGCCTATCGCGGTTACTCCTGGAGCACCGAATTGCGTCTGGAGATTTCCCAGGATGACTACGAGTTCATCGGTGGAGTTCTGTATGCAAAAGACGACCAGAAACAGGATAACAACGTGGCGATTTCCTCTCAGCCCACGGCCTCTGTGAATGGCGTGGGTTGGTTACCACCATTCCCGGAAGGTCTGGGACTCGCCCTGAACCACAAAAACTGGCAGGTGGACAGCGTAGCCGTCTTTGCGGACTATACCCGGCATGTAAATGACAACCTGGACCTCACCATCGGTGCCCGCTATACCCAGGACGATGTGTCCAATGAATTACTGGCCTTCGGTATTGGACCAACCTGCTGCTTCCCGGGCTCACCCGGTTACCCCGGTGGCCCCGGTTTTGATTTCTTCCAGAACTTTGACAATTTCGCGCGTCCTCCAGTAAGCGAAGGAGAGGACTTTTCAGACCTGGCCCCCCGTTTTGTAGCGCGCTATCAAGTCAACGATGATGTCAGCGTCTACGGTACGATCTCCAAGGGTTACAAAGCCGGGGGCGTTGCGGTGGGTAATAACACCAACGCGGAAGGTCAACCGGGATTCGGCGTCCCGTTTAACGAAGAAACCCTTTGGAACTACGAAATTGGTTTTAAGGGTGAGTTCATGGACCGCCGCGTACGTTTGAACGGTGCCTTCTTTATTCTGGATTGGAGCGACCTGCAATTGGAGTCTTTCCGCTTCCTGACACCGGGTGATTTGTCTTCCAACTTTGCGCAGGTCACCACTGCTGAAAGTGCCGAAGCCATGGGCATCGAACTGGAGCTAACGGCTGCGGTCAATGACCGCTTTACCATTGTATCCAGCATCGGCATACTGGACAGTGAAATTACCAGCGACACCACGGCTGAAATCACAGGCGGTTTCCTCGTCGAACTACAGGGCCTGGAAATCCCCAAAGCACCTGAACTCACCTTCAATCTTATCGGCGACTATCGCTGGCCCGTCGGCGAAAATGAAGCCTGGTTGCAGGGGGAATACATCCATCGCGCCGGTCAGTTCTCTGATATTGAGGGCCTGACCTACCAACAAACGGATGGTGTGTCTCCAACCGGTAAACCGGCCCGTAATTCGATCAGCACCCATGGCGACTTTCCCTTCCGTACGCCCGACTACGATGTCTTTAATCTGCGTGCTGGTTTTGATATGGACAATATAAGTTTCATCGCTTATGTGCAGAACTTGTTTGAGGAAAAGTACTACACAGGTACGCAGGAGAACTTCGGTGTAAGCGGTATGCGTTTACGGCCACACCCACGTGTGATCGGGTTCAACATAGCCTATCGCTTCTAAGCCAATCACGGCAGGTCAGCCTCCCTGAGGGGGGGCTGGCCGACCCTGATATGTGTGACATGAGCAGACTGATCAATGCACCAGTTTAGCGGAAGTATAGATCTCGCAAAGATGACAGACCGGCGGTCCTTTATGCTCGGGATGATGACAGCATTCGGCGAGTGCGTCGCAGGCGAGGCAAAAAAATGCGCTTTCAGCCCACCTTTTTATCCAGACGATTATTATATGCTCAAGACCGAAGCAGAGCGCATTGCAGATGAATTGAATATCTCTATCTGGCTGGAAGAAAATTCGGAGATAAAAGAAGAAAACAGGGTGATGTGGTGGGTGATGTACAAATTCCAGGAGATCGTGGATGAATATCACGACATACGTGCAAAAGGCTTCAATCCGGCTTATGAATTTAACCAATTCAGTGCGCTATTAAGCTACGGCTATGCTTTTGGAGAGAATTCTGAAAACGTTCTATCCAGAATAAGAAAATAGGCGGATACCATGGAGACAGTAACCCGTGTTCTCTTTCAGGCCGGCGATTGGCCACTCCCCCCCGATTCCCGGAAAAATGGTTTAGCAGGCTGAACAGGATGCGTTTCAGTGTTCGACTCATCCAGCATCTCGGCAATCCGAGAGATATTGTCGAACTGGGAATGCTTGCCGACAAGGCCGGTTTTGACCAGGCATGGTTTCCAAGCGATAAATTCATGTTCCATGCATGGCCAATTATGTCGGCCCTGGCAGAACACACCGAGCATATTGTTGTCGGCCCGAATGGCACGGAACCTTATGCCGTTTCTCCCGGTGAAATTGCCGTGTTTATGGCAACGCTTGACCACCTGAGTCAGGGCCGTGTTGCTATTGGTTTTGGTATGCACACAGAAAAGATGGTGAACTGGCTGGGTTTAGACACCACGGATCGACTGCAGCGCATCAGGGAAGCTGTTGAACTGATGCGTCAGGTTTGGCGTGGAGAAAATGCAGAATTTGATGGCGAAGTGTATCACTGGTCGGATCAATGTTACCTGCGCTTCGAGGCATTTCGCGATCGTATTCCGATATACGTTTCAGGCTTTGGACATGATGATCTTCAGCTCAGTGGTGAAATAGGTGATGGCAGTCTGCCCATGGTGACACCACCGGAATCGGCAAAATTGATGGCCGACCGAATTCTGAAAGGTGTGATTAAAGCCGGTAATAACCCCGACAGTTTCGATATCTGCGGTTGTGCCTGGTTTTCCATATCAGAAACTGGCAAGGGCACAAAAATGATACCCTGAAAGACATTCTTGCTTATTTTGGCAACTACATGGACGAAGAAGCACTGGGTACGGTCGGTTTGAGTCAGGCACATTTTTCTGAGACACAACGATTGGTGACCGCAGGCGATTATACCGGGGCCAGGGCCGCGGTGACCGAAGAGATGACACAACTGGCCATCGTTGGTTCCCCGAAGGACGCGATTGCTAAAATTGAAATGCTGGCGGATGCGGGTATAACCCAGGTGTCAATGGGCGGTCCGCTGGGCCCCGATCCGGGCGAGGCGGTTCGTTTGTTTGGTGAACAGGTCATTCCTTATTTCCGATAACGTGTTCGCGCTACCGACATGCCTCGTAACAACTGACCTTCAGAATAACTATGCGCAATTATATCAATAAGTTGAAAGCAGACGGCGAACTTCAAACTGTTGACGTGGAAGTTGACCCTGAATACGAACTGGCAGCCGTAACCAGGAAAGCACAGCTGCACAGTGACGATGCCGTATTATTCAAGCAGGTTAAGGGTACCGCTTTTCCTGTTGTGACAAATCTTTTCAGCAGTCGCCGCCGCTTGTGTGAATTGATCCAGGCGAAGGATGGGAATTTTTGCCCGGCATGGAACGCGATACTGGATAAAACGGCGTCAATGTCGATAGATTGTATCCGTAAAACCAATACGCCCACAGACCTGGTCAGTGGCAAAATAGGTGACTTGCCGTTAATAAGTTATCATGAAAAAGACGCGGCCCCGTATTTTACTTCTGCCATCTACCTGGCCAAAGATCCTGACACAGAAGTTCCTAATTTATCCTTTCATAGATCCATGTATATCAGTGACGAGGAGTTGCGTATTCGTCTGGGTACCACTCATGACCTGGCCAAATATCAGTTAAAAGCAGAGCGCAGGAATGAGGCATTGGAAGCAGCTTTGCTGATCGGCGTGTCACCGGCATTGTTTATGGCTGCGTCAACCTCCATACCGTCGGACTGGAGCGAGCTGGCTCTGGCAGCCAGTATTACCGGCGAAGCTATAGAGACCTATCCTGCGAGAACTATCGATCTGGACATTCCGATGGCTGCCGAGATCGTCGTGGAAGGCAAAATACTTCCCAATGAAAGACGCCCCGAAGGGCCATTTGGCGAATTTCTTGGTTACTACGTTCCTGAAGCGAATAACCATGTATTTGAAGTTACCAGCGTTTACTGGCGCAAGCATGCGGTATGTCACAGCATCCTGTGCGGTTCCAGTGAAGACCTGACCCTGCTCGAAACGGTCACTGCAGCAAAGATGTACCGGCACTTGAGTAATGTATTACCGGGGATTATTGACGTCAGCTGTTCTCCTGTACTCATGAATACCGTGATAAAAATCCAGCAACAGTATGAAGGACACGCGCGGCAGGCAATTCTGGCTGCATTTGGTGCAGACCTGGATTACAACAAAGCCGTATTTGTGGTTGATGACGATGTTGATATTACCAATATGAACGAGGTGATTTGGGCATTCCTTACCCGTGGTCGTGCTGACAAACGCACCATAGTAATTGATGATATAGCTGGGTTTTACCGTGATCCCAATAGGGATCACTGGGGCAGGCTGGGTATTGATGCCACCGTGCCATTTGGCAGAGAAGCAGAGTTTGATCGCAAGTCGATACCCGGTGAAAATGACATAGATTTAGATGATTATTTTAAATAAATTGATGCATAATCAGGCAAGGGCCCGTGTCATTCAGAGCTAGAAATTCGTGTGACTGAACAAAAAACAAAATCACCGACCATCTATTATGGCTGGTGGATCGTCGTGACTGCTGCCGTGGGTATGTCCACGGGACCGGGTCAATTTGCTTTTGGTTCGCTTGGCTTGTTTATGTTGCCGCTGGGTGAGGAATTTGGTTGGAGCCGAACGGAAATCAGTCTGGCGCTGACATTTTTTACCATAGCACTTGCGCTTTCAATTCCATATATTGGTAATTTGGTTGATCGATTTGGCAGCCGAAAAATTTTACTGCCATCCTTTACTGTCTTTGCTTTGTTGCTCGCACTGATCCCCGTGTTTGCAGACCAGTTGTGGATTCTTTATTTACTTTTTGTATTAATTGGAGCATTGGCTGCAGGCGCCAATGCCTTGCCCTATCTGCGAACCATTTCCGCCTGGTTTGATCGGCACCGCGGACTGGCAATTGGTATTGCCATGGGCGGTAGTGGGATGGGCTTCGTGTATGTTCCACCCGTGCTGCAGTACATGATTGATTCCCATGGATGGCGTTCGGGATACTTCCTGCTCGCCGCGGTGACATTCATCGTCGCTGTTCCGCTTGTTTATTTCGTCTTGCGTGAAGCACCTTCAAAATCGGAGATCAAGGATGCCGACGAACAGCGCCCGACAACAATCAATGAAAAACCGGCAGCAAACATTCCCTTGTCGACCCTGCTCATGCGGCCTCTTTTGTGGCAGTTGTTCATGATTTTCTGTTTGCTGTCCTTCGGTCTCTACGGTGTGTTGTCACATCTTGTACCCATGCTCTCTGATCGTGGCATGTCAACAGGAAACGCGGCCCTTGTTATGTCTACCCTGGGTATATCGATCGTCGCGGCACGGGTGATTATCGGTTTTATTATTGACAGGTTTTTTGCACCGTTCGTTGCTGCAATCTGTTTTTTGTTAAGTGCGATCGGTGTCAGCCTGCTGGCAGCAGGTGCAATTGATGCACCGGCTTTTCTCGCTGCTGTCTTTATTGGGTTTAGTATGGGTGCAGAGATGGATATGTTGGCATTTCTGACCGGACGCTATTTTGGCGTAAAAAATTTTGGGCGTGTGTATGGCATTTTGTTCACCTCGTTTCTGATCGGTACTTCTGTCGGGCCGGTTACCTATGGACTGGCCTATGAATCAATGGGTTCATATATCGGGGTGTTAATTCTGAGTATTGTCTTACTGCTTGCGTCTGCTGTTACAACGGCACTGCTACCCAGATATTCGTAGTCCACCCCGGAATGCATAATTCAGCAGCTGGCTTTCACTCATCGGATCCAGGAAATATTGTGCAGTTCAAACGCTTTGTTTTTGTACTCGCTTGTTGCTCTCTTTTGAGCATTTCATTGTCATTGCCCAGGTCCGCGAATTGGTTGGTTTTGACACGGAAGATGGTGGCCATATTGAAGCTTTTTGCGTCAGATTTTCAGGTTTTCAGTCAGATCGCCGCGAAATCTCACCGCAGCGGGTTACCCAAGCTGGATTTTACACTGTACTACCCCGCACTGCTGCCAATTGCTGTTCTCAGGGCGACAGATACCGCGCCGCTTCCCGTCAGACACAGCCAGCCTGGTGAAAATATCGATTTCACTCATTCATGCAAACAACCCCGTTACTGGCGGAGCCCTGGGTTCCGGCAACAGGACTGCTCCGGTTGATATCACTTTTTCATCCAGATGAGCAAGTATCTTCCGGATCACCTCTGGGGCTT
>JABAAB010000105.1 GCA_014238945.1 Lysobacterales bacterium | reverse complement strand
TTTGCATGATGGTTAGAGCCTTACAGCCTACCAGTTGAGGTATCCATCACTGATGGTAGCCCTCGGTTCAGCTAAGGTCGGGGGCGTCTATATCTTCTATCCACCCCCCTACAGCACCTTCCGAATGGCGATTCCTTAGATCAATCCACTACCAATCAGCGCGGCATTCCCGAAAACCCTGCTGCGGCACGCAGCTCATTACCATCCATCACATAGCCATCGCTGACCACCGTGTGCACGCGCCGCAGGGCGCCAAGCTCGGCGCTGACATCACCATTCACCAGCAACAAATCAGCCTCCTTGCCCTTGACGATGGAGCCGGTCCGGTCATCAATACCCACCAGGCGGGCCGCGTTGATGGTGGCTGTTTGCAGGGCCTGGGCTTTGCTCATGCCGGCCTGTTCGTAGATTTCGATTTCGCGTACCAGTTCTATTCCCCAGCCGTCGGTCCCCGCGACGATCGGTATTTCTGCGTCATTGAGCTTGCCAATCAGCGCGACCATTTTTTCATAACTCTTTCTGAAGTCATCGCGGGTTACATCCCCGAACAGTGGATAACCGCCGGATTTCAGTCCGCGTTCGAGCACTACCGGCAGTGTTCCCTCGTAAGGCGTAAACGCCGGTGGCAGCTTTGGTTCATCGTTGAGGAAAGAACCCTCAAAAATCATGATGGTTGGATCCACCCAGATACCACGTTCTTTAAGCTCAGCCACAAACTCGGTCATCACCGGACCATCCAGGTCGACATCCTTGGCATATTGCGCCGGGCCTTCGAAGCGTGCGGCCGTGTTGGAGATATCCACCACTTCCTGGGGCAGGGCCTGCATGATGATAAAGTTGAGATGGGTGACCTCGTCATAGCCGGCGCGCACGGCTTCCAGCGGCCGCATGGTTGCTGGAACATGGCCTAGAACATTCAGGCCAAGACGATGCGCCTCGGCAGCGGCCGGTGCGATCCAGTCGGGATTCATCGAGGTATAGAATTTCACACCCCACAGGCCCGCCTCTGCTGCTTTTCGCACCGCTGCAATGGTCTCTTCCTCGCTATTCACCAGCGATGCACCCTGGGCAGAAAGAGGGTGATCCCGGTCGATGATGATCGCACCAAACACTTCTGGTGCCAGCAGTTTGCCCGCAGCGCGTGCCTCTTTGGCCCAGACAAGTTTATCCAGCGCATTCCCCGGACTGCGGATGCTGGTCATGCCGGTGGCCACGTTGGCAAGCAGGTCATAGCCGTCACCGTAATGCTTGTGGGAATCCCACAGACCGGGCACCAGCGTCTTACCCTGGCCATCCAGCACCCGTCCACCATCGGCGACTTTCAATGAACCCGCCGGGCCGACCGCAGTAATTTTGCCATCCTGCGTGGTCACGGCTTGGTTTTCGATAAACCGGCCCGCATCCGCATCAAACAGGCGCACGTTATCGATCAATAAGGGGCGACGCGCATCCTCGGTGAGAAAACGCTGCGCGACAGACAGCGCTGCCTGCTGGGATGCTCCTTCCTGCATCTTGAGCATGGTCTTGAAGTGTTCCTGGTACCCTTCGCGAATCAACCCCATCCAGCTGATGCTTGCCAGGTGGCGGCCTTTGTCATCCACCCACACGGGTGTGGGCGCTGAGCTCAGTCCTTCGATGAAAATCAGACGCGCCTCCAGGTCACCGTCTTCATCTTCTATCATCAACGTGCCGCCATCGCGCAAACGTGCGGTACCGCTGGGTAACAGCTGTACTTCACCTTTATCAAGCATGTGCTCGACCAACAGGCCAAACATGGAATCCGGCCCACCCTTGGTCAGGTAAAAGCCGCCATCCGGGGGCGCCGTGCCGGTATCCGCACCTGAATCCCAACGAATACCGTTTTCGTCAGAAACCATCTCCTCTGCCGCATCACCATCGGGAGTAACACCACGAATCTGGATGCGCAGCGGCTTGCCATCGTAGCCCAGCACAACCATCGCATCAGTCTCGGTGATCCAGCCGCGCAGGCTTTGTGATTTGCGAAACGCAGTGGCCCCGTCATCGGTCTCCCAGCGCCACTCATCACCATGCGTGTTGGTGTCAGAGACAATGATGTAGCGAGTGGCATCTGCAGGTGGCACCAGCAGCAATTCTTTCGGTACCGGCCCGGAATCGGCCGTGGCGGATGTGAAGGCAAAAATGGCCAAGGCGGCCAGGGCTAAACGTGTCATGAGGGGGAGATTCCTTGTTTATTGAGGCGCAAAGAATAGGTAATACAAATACTTTGGGTAATCGGAGTGTCAGAGTCAAGTGCTTAAAAAGGGGCGGTGACCTCGAGCCGCCGGCGCTGACACTGCAATATATTTAGGCAATGTCCACATTAAGCTAGACGACAGCTTCCGTTACAGCGGTCCGGCCTGTAATACTTATGGCCGTTATGGCTGAACTGAATGTGGGGCAGAGATGATGGGTTTTACCCGATATTTTTCAAGGTACGAGGGAATTGGGGCCAGTCAGAAGTTTAACCACCATTGAGTCGAGGGTACGAGCTTTGCTTCTGTCCTGACCCCAAATTTTGGGCGTCATTAATGACTGTATTTACCTCCTTCCTGGCTAAGACCAGGTCAGCTACTGATCCAGGCGCCGCACCAGCCCATTCCCTTCACTTGCTTGCCTGGAAATATTGCGCAACCACCCCAGCCGTCACTACCGGACTGGTAAAGTTTGCAGTTGCTGCAGAATTGTTTCTTGCCTTCGGGTGTGGCTCGGGCGGGGAACTTCTGGGTGTCCACATCGGCTGCATCATGTCGATAACCCAGAGCAACCGCAGAGGGGTGGGCCTCATCCACCCGATGATCGTCTGCTCTCAATATGATCGGTATACCTGCCAATGGGATAACCGCGCTTGCCGCAAGCGCTTTACGTAATAGAGTCCGCCTTGCAACCTTAGTTTGGTGATTCATTGTTAATTCCTTCGTCAGCACGGTGTGTTAGTGCAAGTTTGTTAAACCAGACACTTTGAAAAATCACGAACTAAGTATAAGTACTGTATAGGTATAAAGTCAATTAAAAAGGCATTATATAATTTTATGTATAAGTTAAGTATAATAAAAGATATGATTTTTACAGCAACAAAAGAGTACAAGTATTATGATTTCTCAAATGGTAATGAGTATGGCCCTGGCATCAGTTGTTAATCTTGGAATGGGTGTCGATCCCTGGCGGTCCGTTAATGATGATGTGATGGGAGGGCTGTCGGCCGGAGGCATGGTCGAATCTGGTGGTTCCCTGAAATTCAGAGGCAATCTATCCCTGGAAAACAATGGTGGATTCTCGTCAGTGCGCCGTTTTGTCAGCCAGGATCTTTCGAGCGCCAACCAGGTTCGCTTGGTGGTGCGCGGCGATGGGCGAGACTATCAGTTCCGAATCCGGCATGGTTCTGACTTTGATGGTGTTTCCTGGCGTGCGTCATTCCCGACCAGCGAAGACTGGCAGACTGTCGAAATTTCCCTCGACAAATTGGTGCCTGTGTGGCGGGGCAGAAAAGTGCCGCAAGCAGGGCCGGTTGTTCCCTCAAAAATAGAACAGGTTGGTTTTCTGCTGGCCGATAAGAGGCCTGGTCAGTTTGAGCTGGAAGTTCGTCAAATTGAATTCCTGGGTTCTGCAGTCGTAGCCAATGTCGATTAACAGCCAGACGGCGCTAGTCGCTGGCGCCAGTCGGGGAATTGGTCTCGCCCTCACGCGGCATCTACTGTCTCATTCAGATGTAAAGAAGGTATACGCGAGCTACAGGCAGGAAAATACGGCGGAAGGCTTGCTGGCCATTAATGACCGGCGACTAAAGACGGTGAAGGTTGATATTGCCGATACCGACAGCTTAATGGCGCTTTCGGAAGAGTTGCAGGTCAGGCGGCATAAGCCTGATCTGGTTATCAACTGTGCCGGCATATTGCATGAGGGCGAGTTGCAGCCAGAGAAATCTCTTGGTCAGTGTCGTGAAGAATCCCTGTCTCGTTTGTTTCTGGTCAATAGCATCGGTCCGTTGATGTTGGCAAAGTCTGTGTTGCCCTCAATGCCGCGCAATCGAGGATGCCATTTTGCCGTGCTGTCCGCGATGGTTGGCAGTATTGGTGATAACCGCCTGGGAGGCTGGTATGGTGGCGGGTGTATCGCTGGAACATGCGGCGCATCTTCTTTACCGAACACGCCTCTACAGCCGCCTCGACGATGGCTTGCTCAACCGGCTGAATGGCAACCGTCAGGGCATTGTGCACAACGCCCCGGACCCGCCGGGTGGCCAACCGAAAACGCCGCCGGTCGGTATGATCCCGCGGTGCCCGTCATCTGCTGAAGGCAGCGAGTCCAGTACGCTTTTTCATGTTACGGCCTGTTGACCGTGATGGACGTCACATCGTTGTCCAGTGGCTGGTAGGCCAGACCCGGACCCGACAGCAGATCGACCGTGAACGTCAGGTTGGTGCCCTTGGTGCTATGCGACAGCGAACACTGCCCATTGTCGCCGGTCACGCAACTGTCATTGGCACTGGAGCCTCCCGACCAGTGGCCGTTTACCGCGATTCCGGACCTGCCGGTATGGGTGTCATCATGGACAGTGATGGTCACATTAGCGGTCCAGCGCTTTTTGCCCGAAACGCTGGCGATCAGGTCACCCACGTGGATATCGGCAAGTGGTGGCGGTGTTCCGGTCACCGTGACCGAGGCACTGGTGGTATCGCTGGCACCGTCATTGTCGGTGACCGTCAGACCCACCGTGTAGGTGCCCGAAGCGGCAAACTGGTGATTTGGGTTTTGCGCCGTCGACGTATTGCCATCGCCAAAATTCCAGGACCAGGACAGCAGGCTGCCGTCGGCATCAGTGGAGGTGTCGGTAAAGCCACAATCGAGCTCCGTGCAGCTGGTGTTGAAGCCGGCCATCGGTGGCGTGACCGGCGTGTTAGCGATGCGAATGACCAGTTCATCCACTGACAGTTCGCCCTGCACGGTTTCACCCTGGGCGTTGTCGCTGTCCACGACCTGAACAACGACCATGCCACTGAGGCTCGCGGGCAAGGCCGCCACCTGCACATGGGTGTTGTCGGTCGATGACACGGTAAACAGATCCGTAAAGTTACTGCCATCGGTGGAATAGCTGAACATGTACTGATCGACGTCGGCCGGTCCGCTGATCCAGGCATTGGCCATCAGGCTCATGCTGGTTCCCGGGCTGACATTGAACGTCCAGCGGTGCTGCAGGCTGGTCCTGCGCCTTGAGGGTTTCCCGCCGGTTTGGCGTTCGGAGATGGCTTGGACCACGTCGTCATCGGCATGGGTGTCGGCGTAACTGCCACGGACCGTTCCTTCCAGTGTGTTTGAGCTGATTGCATACTGATCGTTAAAAGGCGCAGCGGTCACCGTGACCGATCCGCTGGTGTTGTCGCTGGCGCCGTCATCGTCGGTCACCGTCAGGTTTACCTGGTAGCTGCCGGGCGCAGCATAGCTGTGGCTCGGGCTCTGCGCTGTGGACGTGCCGCCATCACCAAAGTTCCATGACCATGAGTCAATCGTACCGTCGCTGTCGGTGGAGGTATCAGTGAAGTTGCAGTCCAGGTCCGTGCAACTGTCTGTGAATCCGGCCGTCGGCGCCAGGTTTCCCGTGCTGACGCCATAAATCGTCAGATACTGGCCATCGATGACGGTTGGGTCCGCGATATCCGGACCGGACCAGGCGATTGCCAGGTTGTCCCCGCCACCCCCTTCTTTCATCAGCGCTTCGATGTAGTACTCCTCGCCGGCGTTGAGCGAAACGACCGGGGACTGTTGCTCGGCGTACTTGTCCCACTCTCTGGAGCTGGTCCAACTGGGCACGGATGCGATCAACGATGCGTTGGCGACATGGTGGTCACTGCTAAGCCAGAGCTCACCGTTGTCATCGGAAGCGATCCAGAACGTGTAATCGCCCGTCGTCGGGACACTGAGATGGGCGCGTGCCCGCAGACCGTAATTGTCTGCCGCATCCGTAGGGGCCTCAAATGAGCCCAGATAATCCACGCTGTCTGGATGGGACGGATAGTTGGTGCTGGCGGTGAGGTCCATGATGGTGCTGCCCGGGATATTGGCAAAGGTTTCCAGCAGTACGCCCTGAATGGAAATCAGGATATCAATCGCGAATGTCTGCTGGTTACCGGCACTGGACTCGTAGGTGGCGGTGAAGCTGTCCTGGCCTGAGAAAGCGGGGTCAGCGAGATACGTATAGTTGCCATTGCCCTGGTCGATCACCAAGCCCTCACTGGCTGTGCCGACTGCAACGAGGGTGGCGATGCCGTCCAGTGACAGTCCGGCGTCAGCCAGGTTTAATGTCTCCGACTCACCGGGCGTCAAGTGCAGAGAGGGTATGGACAGGGCCAGTGGCATCCAGCCCGGCAGGACCATTGCCGCAACCTCATCAAGAGCCGCCTGGCTCACTTCCAGGCCCCACCGGTTGACCATGAATTCGGTCATGTCGAAAGCGTGCTCTTGTGACCACCTGATCAGCCATTGGTCCTTCTCTTCCTGCTGGTTTTGCGGCAGCGCGGCGGGATCGGTCAATTGGTCCAGAACGTAGCCGCTCAATACATCACGATAACCCTGCCAACCCCAGTGGCCGTCGGCGAGTTGGAAATAGAATGGGTAGGGATCCTTGGCGTCAAAACCCGGTTTGGTCGAATCGTTCACCGTGGTAGCCGCCCGGGTCATCACTTCATCAGGGTGTGCGGAATATCCCCAGCCGCTGGTGCCGATGTCCGTGACCATCAGTTCAAGCGCAGCATTGGCAAAGATGTTGACCGTGACCTCAGTATCGCCTGAGAAAGTCCACGGGTTGTCCCACCCCCAGCCCAATTCCGGGTGCCGTTGCATTTCATGGCCCAACTCGTGAAACCAGCCCCAGTCTCCATTGGCCAACAAGTGGTCGAGCTTGACCGGGCCATCACCGTAAATCACGGGACCTTGGATGGGATAGCCTGCGTGCAACCATCCGACCGAGATTTGCACATCGATGTTGACCCGGTCTGGCCCGGTCCGCAGGTTCTCGAATCCACCCACCCAGTCCTGGAAGGCAACCGCTTCGTCCCAGTAGGTCATCAACGCGGCCGGATCATCCAGCGTGCGAATCCATTCGGCCGGCACGGAAAATGAGAGATGGTCGGAAACGAACTCAGCATAGGCGGCCGGATTGTCTCGTATCGAGTTGACCCAATCGGTGTTCGTGCTCTGCCCAAGCACAAACATGGGCGCTTCGATCGCGCCATCGATGGTGATGTTTACATTACCCAGGTTGGGCGCAATTCCGCCTGCTTCACCGCCAACATCGAGGTAGATCGCGCCGCCGAAGGCACCTGCAATGTCGATGCTGCTGCTGTCGATCGCGAATGCGCGTGACACGCCATAAGGTACGCGGTTCCAATCACTTCGACCCGAAATATTGTCCCAATGACCACTGACCCGGGCCGTGTGCCCCTGACCGACGAGCGTTGCTGGCACGTTCAGCGTTACCTGTTCACCTGGTGCGGCATACATTCCGGTGGGCAACCAGCCCGTCGTGTCGGTGTTGATCGTCACCGCCCGGTCGATCAGGCGCGGTGCATTCGGGTCGATGCTGCCGTACAGTGCTTCAGCGGTGCGGTGGGCGGTTACCTCGTTCGCGGGAAGATCTTTGATCAGGTCCATCTCGCGCTTGAGCAGTGCCTGTTCAAATGAATCGGACACCGGTGTTGCCGGGGTCGGGTTGATCGAGTTGATTCGGGCCCAGAATTCCGCATCCAGCTGCAGCTGCAGCGGATCATCGGGTGCGAGTACTTCGTTGAGCTTCGAGTAAATTGCCGCGGCCTGGTCCTTTTCATCCGCGGCAGCGCCGCTTGAATCCTGCAACAGCGTCAGCACGTCCTGGTAGGTCATCTGCCCCGTGGCCGGACTGACGCTTTGGGCGCCGCTGTGCGGCCAGTTGGTCGTGAAACCGACGCCTGCATCGCGCAGCAAGCGATTGGTGGCGATCTCCGGCGTGGCCGTATTCCACCACCAGTCGTAACCGATCCCGTAGTCTGCAATGAACAGACCGACCCCGCCACGAACATGGTCGCTGACGGTGTTCAGGACAGCGTCCGGTACATTGGATCCGAGCCAGCCGGCAACGAAAACACGCGCATCCACGAGATCCGCAGCCAACGTGGCAGAGGTGGCGTTGACGACATCGGTGTAACCCTGGGCGCTCAACCAATCCGCGTTGGCCGGGTTGTTGTAGGTAACGATCTTGACGCTTTGTCCTGCCGAGTCGGCTAGCCAGGCAATGCTGTTCTGGTAAAAAGTCGCCATGCTCGCGTCGCCGCCTAACGTCTGCAGGTTCAGCCACTGGTGATCAGGCAACGCCAGCAAGCGGCCCAGGCCCAGGGTGGCCGCGGCGATCATCGGGTCGGAGAGATCGCTGCCGGGGTAATTGGCAATGCTGTAGGCGGTGAGTCCGTACACGACCATGTGGCCCGGACTGCCCGGATCGGACAGCGTCGCGACGCCGGCCAGGATCTGGCTGCGCGCCGCCTCGGGATCGAAGGACGCATTCTCATCCGCAATGGCTGCGGCCGGATCACCGGTGTTGGCACTGGCCTCATCATTGGTCACCGCCAGGCTGGCCGGGTCGGTGCCGGCAAAACCGTGGTTGTGGCTCGGCTGGCGGGCGATTGCCGTTTTGCCCTTGCGCAAAGCAATTTCGACGAATTCCGCGGCCCCCGTAAGCAAAGAGTCATCGGTGCACGCTGAATATGCGATTAAGTTGAGGTCACCTGTGGTGGCCGGATTCCCGCTTGCCACCCCCAGGTTGTTTTGACCCTGAGCCAGTACCAAGGCCGGCTGGGTGGCCACGATTTCCAACACCAACACGGCAATAGGCAGAACTTTTGTGGGGGTCACCCTCATTGTGATGCTCCGTGAAACCGGCGCTATTCGCAGCCGGCCTGCAAGCCATTCAATGGCCGGAGTTTTCTGACCATAGCGCTTTATTGTTCTCTATAGTCCATCATTCGTGGCGAAAATAACAGCCGTAAGATCAAATCGTCAGAATGACCCCGGTCCACCCGAAGGTCAATGGTGGCTGGACCGGGTATGTATTTCTGTGTCCAGTCTGACGGTCGAACGTGGGCCAGATCTCGTGCACATGCTCGGCCGGATGATTGATCGCCTCCGGTACCGAGAGCAATATGAGTAACGACGAACGAGCAAGGTCCTATAAATTCAATTCGGAACACAAAATTTCTTGTATTCGCATGCTGTAATAGGTGCGCACTGCTGGCAAGTGAGGCACTCATAAGATTGGCCAGTGACCCAGTCAGCATGACCTTCAAGTCAATTTACCCAGTCATCACAGTTGGAAACCAGGCATCTATTTTCTCGCGCAAGGTTTGCCGCACAGACGTCTCCTGCAAGAAAGCCGCTTCAAGCCCCAGTTGCTGGATATGCCGCAACTGTTGTCGGTCAAAATCAAATTGCTGCTGTAAGAGAGTTAGTTCCTTAGATACCCTGGTGCGAGAGGTGACCGGGTCATCATCGGCAATAGAAATCGGAATGTCCTGATCGTAGAATAGTCGAACCGGATGATTGACGATACGATTCACCGCCTGGGTATGGATATTACTGGTCGGGCAGATTTCAAGCAGGATTTCTTGCTCGCGGAGCAGACTTAGTACCTCGGGTGAGCTCAGGCTCTGCACGCCATGGCCGATGCGCGTGGCGTGTAGCTCTTCGACTGCGTAGCGCACATTTTCCGGCCCCGCCACTTCGCCCGCATGACAGGTGATCCCCAGTCCTCCTTCCCGTACAATCCGAAACGTCTCTGCATATTTGACCAAGTCTCCGGCGATTTCGCCGCCAGCTAAATCGAAGCCCACTACGCCTTCATTTTTGAAATTGACCGCACTGTGGGCCAATCGCTCGGTGACCGCCGGGCTGTCCCAACGTAAGGCACAAATTATCAGGCGGCAGACGATACCGTGAGTTGCTTCTGCCTGTCGCAAGCCCTGCAGCCAATTCTCAATCACGGCCTCGACAGATAGAGTCGGGGAAGTGTGAGTAGTCGGACCCCCACGTAGTTCAAAGTAGATCACGCCATCACGGGCCGCGTCCTCGGCCGCTTCAAAGGCGACGCGTCGCTGGGCCTCCGCATTTTTGAGAACCTGATAAGTGAAACTGATTTTATCCAAATAATCCATCAAGCTACGCTCTTCCCCGGTCACTTCCAAAGCTGGTCGTACTGCTTCGACAGGAATACCCAATTCAATCTCCTGTGCCTGCGCCAGGTTCCACAGCGTTTCGGGGCGGATGGAGCCTTCCAGGTGCGTGTGCAGGTTACACTTGGGCAATGCCTGTAATTCCGGATCGGCCTCCGGGGCAAAAAAGGCCATCAGGTTTTCATTCATATTTGGTTTTTCAGTTCATTTTGCTCGTAGTGGTAGATACCTTCCAGAGCAATGGCAATGGCATCCTCCCAGGCTTGCACCAGGCGTGGGTCTTCTTTTTCATATTCAACATCGCTGGTGATCAGATTGCCCGACACGCCGCAAACCATAGCTGCCTTTAGCTCGCGCATATGAGCAATGGTGAAGAGGGCTGCACTTTCCATCTCAACGTTGAGCAGCTTATGATCGGACAGCATCTGGATAAATTCCGGGGTTTCCCCGTAAAAGGCGTCGTCGCAAGAATTGAGGCCGACATGCAGATCAAATTTTCGCTCTGGCTTTAAGGCGATAGCGGCTTCAATCAAGCTATGGGTCAGAAAGTGATCGGGCACCGCCGGGAAGCCCTCTTTGGCATAGAAGCGGGTAGTCCCTTCATTACGCATTGAGCCGGTGTTGATGACTACATCACCAGTCTTGACGTGCGTCTGCAAGGCCGCAGTGCTGCCCACCCGAATAAAGTGGGTGGCACCGACGTTGGCTAGCTCTTCCACTGCAATCGCCGCCGAAGGACAACCGATCCCGGTCGAGGTGGCGCTGACCATGATGCCTTTGTAAGTACCGGTACAGGTACGGTATTCACGGTGAAAGACAATTTCTTTGACATCCTCCAGGTGCCTGGCAATGCGTAGCACACGTTCCGGGTCGCCCGGTAGCAGGACGTACTTGCCTACATCCCCTGGCTTGATATGTAGATGGAACTGCATCTTGCCAATAGTGGCGTTGGTTTTATTTAAGGCTGACATCTATCACTCCTTTTGCTAGTGACTGTAAATTATATTCAGGACGGGACGGCCCCCCTGGTTAAGAACCAGTAGCCACTGTTCTGGCGTCGTCTATCCGGGCTGCCAGGATCAGTAGTATTGTCAATGCAAGGTAACAGGCAGTGCTGAATTGTAAAACGAAATGATTGCCCGCTGCGGCTACGATATGGCTCGTGACCCAGGGACTAACGGCGGTTCCCAGGCTGGCAGCAAGCAGCAAAGTCGATACAAGTCTTGCGCTTGGCACATGGATCAATTGAGTCGCGAATGAAAGCACAACCTTCAGTAAGCCCAGGTTAGCAAACCCCCATATCGTCGCCAGTACAATCAGGCCGTCGATATCAGCATAAAGCCATAAAGGTATAGAACTGAGACTCGCTGCCGTAGCCGCAATCAATACCAGGCGTCGAACTCCAACCTTCAGTACCCACCAGGCTACAAAGACTTGAGCTGCAAACATACCAGTCCAGAACTGGCCCACTAATTGTCCTGCCTGATCGCGTGGTGCACCTAGCTGAGTTTCAGCATAGTTTGGCAGCCACAAAAGCATGGAATACTGACCTAGTGTATAGAGGAACAATGCGCACAGACATAGCCAAACCGAAATCGGCCACGGTGCGCGCGTGATGGTTGTCTTCTCTTCCGCTTCGGTGATCGGAAACGTTGAAAAAGCAGATAGCACGAGAATTCCAGCCGCGATCAGTGCAACAAACAGATAGGTGCCGGACCAATGAAATTCCCGAGAGACCAGAATGACTGCAACCCAGGAGCATATGATTCCTGCGACGCTGAACGAACTATCGGTAATGACGAGCATCGACGCCCGCCGATCAGTAGCATAAATCCTGGAAATAATCAGAGCGGCACCCGCAAGACCCACTCCACAACAAAGTCCGACGAGGCCAATGGCAATCCAGATCAAGCGGATGTTACCGTGTAAGCCCAGCGAAAACAGGCTAACTATCACCAGACTATACATCAACACCATTAGCTTCTTTAACGGTATCCAGTCAAATATCAGCAGGGCAATAACTGCGCCAGCTAGTATGCCAAAGGTCAACCAGCCAAAACCGGAAGTCAGCTCCGTGATTGGTAATCCGAAATATTCAGCCATCGGCCCGGAAATAATGCCTATAGGTGCCAGCATTCCCGACATGACAAAATAGGCGAGAAAGCTTAACAGGGTGATGCGTTGTTTGTTGTTCAAGCTGTTATCAACGTTGATTTATTGTCTGAGTTCTTAGGAGTCTGTCAGACTTAGGGGCCGCCAGTGAATTCATGAATGTCGATTGTAATCGAAAAACACCATTCACTTTAATGGACTTCCTGCTTAAGGAGTGAAAAAATGCTCATGCTTACGACAGCATTATGCTGGCAAGTGAAGCACTCATAAGATTGGCCAGCGAACCGGCCAGTACGGCCTTCAAGCCCATACTCGCGATATCCTGTCGTCGCTCAGGAGCAATACTTCCCAAACCACCAATCAATACTGCGATCGAGGACAAATTGGCAAAACCACAAAGGGCAAAATTCACCACTACCTGGCTATGCGCACTGAGCTGTTCCTGTATTTGCACAAAGTGTACATAAGCAACGAACTCATTCAAAATCAACTTTTGTCCCACCAGATTGCCGGCTATTTTTGTTTCTTCCCAGGGTATTTGCCATCGACACAGAGACGTGTCCCGATTGTGGCGGCACATTGCGGGTGATTGCCTGCATCGAGGATGCATCGAGGATGCGCTGCTGATCGCGAAGATCCTGGGGCATGTGCGCCAGCGTGATGAGCAGGAGGGCAGGGCAGCGCGCGCACCGCCGGGGCCTGCAGAGGGACTGCTCAAGCTGGTTTGATGTCGGGGGCGGTTGGCCCGGGGCCGATATCGGCTGCGCTACGGGAATGGAGTCATTTGAGGCCAAAGGGGACGGTTTGAGGCGCACCGATGACCAGTACACCGGTGGTCCGGGGACGGCAAAGGTCAAATATGCACGGGGTCAACGGTCACTGATAC
>JABAAB010000115.1 GCA_014238945.1 Lysobacterales bacterium | reverse complement strand
GCAAAAGCGAAGCCGGTGCGCAACCAATACGCGGGTAGCCAGGAACCGAGAAAACCACGTTTTACTTCGCTATCACTCGTCGCTACGGGCAGCCTGACCTGGCGTTCAATTGCACTTTTCAGGTAGCCCGGCGGCTCACGTTGTGGGAGCTCATCCAACAGACCGGCAAAGGCCCTTTGTTCTTCATTGAAATTACGGGCATCTTCCGAGCCGGCCAGCATCTGTTCCAACTCATGCTGCTCCGTTGTACTCAGCTCACCATCAATACCACCGTTGATCAGGTCCTGCGTCTCCTGATCAACATTGCTCTGGTCGATGTGGTTTTGTTCATTCATAACTACCCGGCCCCGTCGTTTGCAGTGTTTTCTTCATTAACTGGCGAGCGGTGTAGAGTCTGGATTTAACCGTCTTGGTTGGTAACTGCAATATCTCACTGATTTGCTGGTAACTGCAACCCGACATGTGTTTTAAAACAACAACGGTTCTGTAATCCTCGTTCAACTGCATCAGTGCACCCTGTACCCGGTTACACACTCGGTCGGAATCCAGATGCTCTTCAGGGCTTCGCCACGGTGAAGCCTGGCTATCACCCAGAGGCTCCTGGTTATGGCGTTTCTTGACCTGGTTAAGAGATTCATTGATTGCTATCCGGTAAACCCAGCTGAAAAATTTGTACTTCGGATCAAAATCGGCGATATGCTCAAAAACCTTGAGAAAAACTGTTTGAGTTGTATCTGCCGCATCATCCGCACTCCCCAGTATTCGGTATGCTGCGTTATAAACGGGTTTCTGATATTGGGTGACCAGTTGAGACATCGCCCGGCGGTCGCCGCGTTTACAGTCATTTACAAGGGCAGCATCCCTGTCCTTATGCATAACTACACACCAGGATGGGAAAAGTTGGCAGAAAACTGTATTTTTTTTTCATTTGCCGCCGGAGCCGTGCTACTAATCGCCTGCGGGGACTATCTCGAACAACTTGTCAAAACCGGAATAACCGAAAATATCGTGGATGTGGTGGTTGACGTTGATAAGTTTCAGACCATTGCCACCCCCCATCAGGCGTTTGTGTGTTTTGAGCAGAACCCCCAGTCCGGCACTGGAAACATATTCAAGCTTACTCAGGTCAAGTACGCAACGGCCTTCGACCTGGTCAAGGAAGGTCTGGGCTTTCAATGCCTGTGCTGCATCCAGCCGTCCTTCAACGGCAATGATGTCATCATCGGCAAATTGGATATCAAACATTATGCTACTTCCTGTCCACGATAAAGGTGATCTTGCTTTGCCGGTTGCGATACTCATAGTGTATGGAATCGACCATTTTCAGTACCAGGTACAATCCCAGTCCTCCGGGAGTCCGGTCATCCAGGGGGGCATCAATATCCACGGGTCCGGCACCCCTGGGATCGAATCGTTCAACATCGTTGTCGGTTAAACTGACTTCGATACCATGGTCATGCGGACTCATCTGAATCAGGATATCGTCACTGGTTTCCGTATTATATGTCACCATGTTGACGAATAGTTCCTCGATTGCAAGGTCGACGACATTTCTCAGTGTTGGCTCCAAATCCTGTTTTTCAAAAAAATCAACCGTCATGGCCACGATGTGTTTCAGTTCGTCGAAGCTTCGACTAAATTTTCGTTGCATACCTTAGCTCCTAAATCGCGTTTAGTCTGTTCACCCTATTCAGGTGAGCGGCCTACCAGCACCAGTGTAATATCGTCTTCCTGTGGCGCATCACCACCAAAATTCATAACGGCTTGTATCAATTGATCACATAGTTCGGACATCGACCCGTGATGGTGTAGTCTGAAAACTTCGGCCACCCGTTCCTCACCGAATTCTTCACCTTCGATATTGTTGTATTCATAAACACCGTCCGAAATCAGACCCAGTATGTCTCCGGGTTCCAGCTTCAGATCAGCGGATTCCTGGCGGTTATCTATTTCCATGACTCCCACCGGAAAATTGGTCGGCTTATACCAGTCACATTGTTGGGCAGCCGCCCGGAAATGCAGTATGGGTCCCTGTCCGCCGGAATGATAGTTGACCATGTGTGTTTGCGGATCAAGAAATCCCATGAAAGCTGTTATGAACCGGTCATCGGGAAGATCTTCCGACAACTGGTTGTTGACGTGCATATAGGCATTATCGAGGTCTGCGCCCAGCCTGAATGAAACCCTCAGCATGGCCTGCATCTGCGTGGCCGACAAGGCCGGGCCAAATCCGTGACCGGTGGCATCACCCAGCAACATGAACAGGCGATCGTTCAACATGACCAGGTCATATAAATCACCACCGGTATGATCTGTGGGTTGAAAGTGGCCATGCAGGTCATAGCCGGGCAATACCGGCATGGTATCCGGCAGGGTACTCATTTGAATGTCCCTGGCCACCGCCACTTCCTGGCTCAAAATGGCATTGGCCAACAACTCATCTGTCATGTAGGCGTGCTGGATGGCCACCGCAGCCTGTGCCGCCAGTGCTGGTCCAACCCACTCATCGTGTTCATCAAACTGCCCGGTGTAAGCGCCCAGCCATTGCATCACACCCAGCAACGAATCATCCTGACCCAGAATCGGCACATTTAATAATGACCTGGTTTCGGAACCCGGGATATGAACTGGCACCGCATTGAACAGTTCATCTTCCCGGCACTCATGAATATTTGAAATGACCAGGTCAGCCGCACATTTACCAGCCCATCCCTCGCCCATTGACATCCTGGGTGGCAGATCGTTAGCAGGAACCACCATGACCAGTTGCATGGACTTGCGATCGAGCAGCCACAACACACCGGTCTCTGCCACGATGGCGACCTTACCCACTTCAATTACTTCTCTTAATAACTCCGGCATGGCCTCCGGTGCAGCCAGCCGATGCATGATCTCCAGTATGCTTACCAGCGATTCGCGTGTTATCTCATTGGGATGATCAAGGTGATGCATTCGCCCTTCCTTCGTATTTCTTATTGACGCTTCGCTGTTCAATAATAACAAATCTGTCGATGCCTTTTTCAGTATTGCCAATATCGGCGATGAGAACCAGGCAATCTAACCTGACACTGGCTCAGGTTAACTGCTGAGTTCCCGCACCTTTCGGTACAAAAATGACAGTAGATATTCGACCTGTTTGAGATGGGTCCGATAATGAAGTACCGCCAGGCGCATTACGAACTTTCCATCAAGCTGGGTTGAACTGATGACCACTTTTCCGTCTTCCCTGACCGCATTGATCAACCGTTGGTTGAAGTCATCAGCGTTTCCGTTTTTTGGCAAATATCGAAACGTTACCACCGACAAATCCGGGTCAGGTCCGGTTTCCCAATCGGGTGTTGATTCGAGTTCCCGATGAAAAAAACGCGCCAGCCAGATCTTTTCAGTCAATGCTGCTCGAAACGGTGCCAGTCCATGCAATTTTAGTGGAATCCACATACGCAGACCCCGGAACGGGCGGCTCAATTCCAGCGACAAATCAGCCGGTGAGTATTCTGCCTGTCCTGCATTGGCATCCTGCATATAATCCGCCTCGTAGGACTGGGACTGCGCCAACCAATGTACGTCCTGAACCAGAACCGCTCCCGAGCCATAGGGCAGAAACAGACCCTTGTGCGGGTCCATTACTATCGAATGTGCCTTTTCCAGACCCTGGAACATGGCACGGGTCTCCTCACAAAGCAGGAAAAACCCCCCGTACGCCGCATCTACGTGTAACCACAGACCATGCTCTTGCGCCAGTTCTGAAATTTGATTCAGCGGATCGACAGCGCCGGTGTCCGTTGTACCCGCTGATGCGGTGATCAACCACGGTTTCAATCCTCGTGTCACGTCCTTTTTAATTAATTCCTCCAATGCCGACACATCCATTCTGTAACGGTTATCCATGGGCACCACCCGCCGGATACAGTCACCCAGCCCCGCCGCCCGCAAAGATTTCCCCACACAATGATGAACCTGTTCGGTCAGGTAAACACAACTCTGTTCGACATCCCGTGCACGTATCCCCATGATTTCGCGCGCTGTTACGATCGCTGTCAGATTGGCAATACTGCCACCCGAGGTCAGATCACCCCCGGCTAATTGAGGGTAGCCCACCAGGTCACACATCCAGCGTACCAATTGTTTCTCCAGCTTAACCGCACCGGGAGAACCAAATGAAACCCCCGCATACCGGTTTGACACATCTGCCAGAAAATCACCAACCGCCGAGGGGTAAAGGCCACCACCGGGTATGTAGGCCATATGTCCACCCGAAGCCGCGTTTATTCCCTCACGATCAACCTCGGTTGCCAGTGTATCCAGCAGCGTGCCGAAGTTTGTAGCTTGTTCATCAAATGCCCGCTCCAAACGGGGACTGCGACCTGTGTCAGGAACAAAGGCCTTCATACCGTTTATGCCTGAAAGAAAAGACTCTGTGTAGGCACCAGCCCGGTTCAGCAGATCTGCGCGCTCCGCATGGTCGAGTTCGAGCCTCGTGGCGATCTTTTCCAGTTGCCTGATCTTTTCCAGCACATTGCACCTGCTAATCAATTTGTTAATCTGGCCCACAGTACTACAGACGTGGGCCGCTCACTGTAGAATACCGTGTTCCAAAGGAAAGTTTCAGCATCATTATTTCAAAATTTGACCCCCAGGAACAATCAATGAGCACTAAGGATATCGGTACGGCATTTCGGCAGGAATCAGAACTTCTTGTCGAACAGCTATGCAGGGCGCTCACCGACGTCATCCATGCTACCGACGAACGTCCGGCACTGCCACCGGGTGCCGCCAAAGCACTTGAAGAATTGAACGAATCCCTGCCTGAAACAGGCTGTGGTGGACAAAAGACCATTGAGCAATTGTTGGATTTGAATCACAGGGCCGGTGGTAATACCGGTGGGCCAAAATGCTTTCATTTTGTTATTGGCGGCAGCACACCGGCAGCACTCGCGGCCGACCTGTTGGCAACCGCGTACGAAACCATAACCTACACCTGGGTTTTGTCGCCCGTAGGTGTACATATGGAACTGCAGGCCCTCGACTGGCTGAAAGAGCTGTTTGGCCTACCAGCAACGATGGCTGGAATCATGGTTACCGGCGGGACCATGGCCAATTTTGTTTGTCTCGCTGCCGCACGTCAGTGGTGGGGTGAGTGCCATGGACTGGATGTATCGGAGACCGGTATGGCCGGTTTGCCTGTGATGCCGGTACTGACCTCCGGTTTTGTCCATGCCAGCACCCTCAAGGTCCTGTCATTGCAGGGTATCGGGCGGTCCAATGTACAACAGTTTTGCGGCGATGATTTTGGACGACTTGACTATTCGGCCATGAGATCTGCTCTGGAAAAACTGCAAGGCCAGCCTGCATTGGTCATCATCAACGCCGGGGAGGTCAATGCGGGTGAGTTTGATCCCGTGGAAGACATGATCAGACTGGCCCGGCAGCACAATTGCTGGGTACACGTGGATGGCGCGTTTGGTCTGTTTGCCCGTATTTCCCCACGCACCGCACATTTTGTAAAGGACGTCGAAAAAGCAGATTCTGTCTCTGTCGACGGACACAAGTGGTTAAATGTTCCCTACGACTCGGGTTATGCATTTGTCAGGGATCACGGCCTGTTGGTACGTGCTTTTCGATATTCAGCGGACTATCTGCCCACCGAAGACGACCCCCGGCCCACTCTGGGCGCAATCGGCCCGGAGAGCTCCCGCCGTGGTCGCAGTTTCGCCGTCTGGTCAACATTAAAGGCCTACGGCCGTGAAGGTCACCAGCGCATTGTTGAGCACTGCCTGGATATTGCCCAACACTTTGCACAGCAGATCAACAACCATCCTGAGCTGGAATTGATGGCAGAGGTTTCATTAAATATTGTTGCCTTTCGTTTCAATCCGGGTGGACTGTCCGACGAACAACTGGATGAGATGAACAATCACCTGGGTGAGGTCGTGTTAAGCGACGGTCGCTTCCTTGTGGGAACCTCGAAAATCGGTAAGCGCACCATTTTCAGGCCCGCATTCTCAAACTGGCGAACGCGGGAACAGGACGTAGAAGAACTGGCACAGGTGGTGGCCGAATTGGGTCATTCGCTGTTGTGAGCCAACAGAATGATGCCGGCTCCGGTAAAACCATAGCCATTGCGGGAAACATTGGAACCGGGAAGTCTTCACTGGTTGAATTCCTGACCAGGACATACGGTATAGAGCCGTTTTACGAGCCCAATGAAGAAAATCCCTACCTGCCCGATTTTTACCAGGACATGAAGCGTTGGGCTTTCCATTCGCAGCTCTATTTTCTGAGCAACAAGTTCCGCATGCACCAGCAACTCGAAAAAATCAATGGTGTTGTGGTACTGGACAGGAGCATTTATGAAGACGCGGAGATTTTTGCGACCGCGCTGCACACCATGCGCAAGTTCACCGGCAGGGACTGGCACACCTACTGGAACTTTTACCAGACCATCCTGAATGCCATCCGCCCGCCTGATCTGATGATTTACCTACGTTGTTCAATGCGCACACTGCGAAAACGAATACGACTGCGTGGCCGGACCATGGAACAGGACATACCACTTGCTTACCTTAAACGCCTGGAAGACTTGTATGAGAATTGGCTGCTGAGCTATCCATATGGTGAAGTACTGGTGTTGGAGACAGACAAACTCGACTACATCAACGATATGGTGGACTGCCTTGATGTAATGGAACGAGTAGAGGCACTATTGCCAGCCACATTGAAAAGACCGGGTCAAATCCGGCGTGGTCCTGATTAACCGACAACCACCTGACTAAATTTCTTGATCATCAACCGCCTGGTTGGTGGCAAAAAACATTCAGTTTGTTGCCATCCAGGTCCCTGAAGTAGCCAGCATAAAATCCGTCAAAGCGGTCTCCGGGTAGCCCTTCATCGGATCCTCCCAGGCTCATTGCTTTTGCGTGGACCGAATCAACCTTGGCCCTGGAATCAACCGTCAGTGCAATCATGACACCATTGCCGACAGTTGCCACATTTCCGTCAAAGGGCTGGGTCACAGAAAATGCCGGCTGACCGGGGGCGGTCGCCCAGGCAACAAAACTATCCTCCTCCATGGATCGGCCTGCGCCCAGCTCGGCAAACAGTTCATCATAAAATGCTACCGCTTTCTCAAGGTCGTTGGTACCCAACGTAGTGTATCCAATCATGGTATTTTCCTGTCAATTGTAGCCAATAATCCGATCGTTATGTCTTTTGGTCATCGGGTTTTCAAGATATTAAAATATTGGCAAAAAATCATAACATTATGTATTTATAAGGAATTTATGCAACAGTATTGGCTATAGACACTTTGCCATTCTGGCTATAGACTCTCTGCCATTCTGGCTATAGCACTTTGCTGCTTTGACGATGAAGTAATGCCGCTGAATATTTCCAGGCAAGAAATAACAGGTGCCGACCCAACTTCACTGCGGGCAATGGAGATGAGCGGATATTCCAATTGTTGTCACTCACTTTGAACCAAATTCCGAAAACAATCGGAAATTACTTTTTTTGCGCCCGCAGTCGTGGAACGCCGGGCCATTTTCCGAAACGGCGTTTGGTCAATCCTGTCCTGAAATAGTGGTTACCGCTTACCAGCCCCATGGGCGGGTAAGTATGGACGCAGATTTTAGGACCCTTGTCTTTCCCTGTTGACTTGCAACAGGTCTAACAAGTGAGATGTAGCCCTGTTGAGGGCTTATATTTAACATGGATATATCCTGTGTGCGGCCGAGGACCTCGTAATTGAAGCCGTGCCACCCGGAAACAACCCTGCACAGAAATACTGCGAGAGAGGAGCTGACTAAAGTCGCCAGGAATAACATAACCAGATCAAGCATTTTAATTTCCCTCAAAATGGCCCGCTTGAGCGGACATAACATCGTGACTTCAGATAGTCCTTTCAGGCTATCTAAGAACACTTTTGAGAGACTTCGTGGTTGAGAAAATCGTGACAACCACTTTCCGTGTCAGAAACCAACCGGGTTGGCAAACCCGGACGACCTCACCAGTCTTTGGTGATCAGCGCAGCAGGCGTCATTGCATACTGGCTGTACTTTCACTCTAATTTATATGGAGGGGTTTAAGTTAGCGTGGTTCCCGGCGATGCTGACAACACCTGCGTGTTGTACGAGTATCGGATCAATGTATCCCCGCACGTTTCAAAAAGGTATATCCCCTTAGTGCATGCACACTAGGTGCAATAAATCTTCCCCGTACCAACCAGTATAATAAAAATAGCCGGGAATTGCACCCTGATAAAAGTCAAATGTTCAATCTGTTCCAATTTACAGGCGTTTGTGACCCAATAATTAAGAGCTACTTATTGTTACAGGGGTGCGTTCTGGTGTAGGTAACGAAAAAACCTTGCAGGTCACCGTCTTCGATATAAATGGACATCTCGTCAAAGTTCCAACCCTGGGATTCCGCTGTCTTATGGGATTCACTGAGCTTTTTTGCACTGCCACCTTGTCGGCTACCAGTTTTATCCGCAATGAAAACGGTGGAAGCCTGCAATTGCGGACATTTCTTTTCTCTCAGTTTTGATGCATCAGCATCGTCAGTCGCCGCGAACGTCACATTGACTCCAATTGCAGTTACCAGGAAAACAGCAGCTAATACTTTTATCATTGGATTCTCCTAGTTCAACAGACCATCCTTGTCAAACTGGGACGTGGCTCTAATTCATGAACTCTTCAGATACTCATCCCTTGAAATTTTTCCCGCTGGCTGATCAGAGGGATGTTCACGGATCCAGCGTGACAACAACCATTTCACCCCGGATTTTACCCCGACACCCGTGTGGCGGGTCAATGGGTCTACATTTCCGCAAGGCGTGGTATTGAAGAATAGCAGACACATACCACGCTCCGGCCTGACCACCAGTTCAGTCCGGTCAAAGCGGGTCTCACCACCTTCAAATTCCTGGTTAAGATAAATCAGCTGGGTAGCAACCCTCTGACCGCCAAATTCAAGCGGACCCTCCCCCATGACAAAATTTTCAGGTATGAAATAGTCGTAGTGTTGCTCAAAACTTTGTGAATTTTCATAATGAAGTATCAACGGGAATTCACCATTTTCAACTGGGAAATGGCTCCAAACGGCCATACGCTGCTCCACCGCCTGGATGACAATATTTCGAAGACCGGGGCGTAATCGAACTTCATGACTTGTCCGAACCTGGTGCTTGGCCAATGCTCCATCCCCATCGACAATAAATGACGGCATCAGGTGCTGCTGGGCTGCATTGGCAATTTCAGCGCACTCAAAGACACTCAGAAAGTTCCGCATACACTGAACCCTCGGACGCCATGAAATCATGTCTGGACGTATCACCGGTAAACTGCCATTGTGATCGAAGGAAACTTCCTCAAGTCGGGGTAACAACTGGGGTAATCTCATATGACCGCCACTGCCCTCTTTCTGCAGGGCTGCGGCAACCTCCCCAGCCACCACCCATCCCTTGTCGGCGGCCGCACGAGCCAAACCGTAAGCCTTCGACGGGTCGGCCGGCAACATGAATCCTGCAAGGTAATACTCTGCAAGTGCCAGCAAGGCCCCGGCATCACCCCCCGCAGCCGCCTTGATATACCAACCAATGGCGGCTTCCTGGTCTGACGGAACCAAAACACCTTTTTGCAGACAATAAGCCAGATGACATTGCGCTCTGGCCATACCGGCGGTGGCGGCTCTTTTAAGCCAGTACAATGACTTCTCCTGGTCATACCAGTCATCCCGTGCGCCTCCCAGAAAACCCGCCAGCACCCATTCCGCTTCATGGTCATTTTGCCTGCCAGCATCCTCCAGGTATTCAACAGCCCGTTCATAATCGGGTACAACATCCATGCCACGCAGAAAAATCATGCCCAGAAAACGCATCGCTTCCACATTGCCGTTCGCGGCCGCTTTTTCCAGCCACCCCCTGCCTTTGTCCGTATCCTGTTGCGGTACACCCTGACCCGTCATCCAGGCCATTGCCAACTGCAGGCAGGCCCTGGAATCACCACGCAATGCTGCGTTTCTGAGGGCGTCTATACTCATCAAAACCATCCTGATCTGGTAAAATAGACGATTATCATAACCTGTCGCGGTCGGGAAATTGTCTGAATTTAAGCATTTCAAACAGCAGTTCGAAACAAAAAAATACTGCCTGTTACCAAAGATTGTGCCCCCCCATGCCCTGGCATTGATGTTCCAGGCATCCATATTGAACCGGCATCACGATGGCTACATGGAATTCGATGACAAGACAATGGCATACGGTCGGTACTGTGACGCCATGGGGGAAGCCCTGTTGATGATGGTTCAGCCATTGTTGGAAAAACGCATCGGTGTGTCGCTTTTACCCTGCTATTCATTCCTGCGGTTCTATACCCCGGAATCCAGATTGCCCCGACATGTTGACCGCCCTTCATGTGAAATCAGTATTACCCTCCCCATCGGGTCCTATCAGTGCAAGCCGGGAAACTGGCCAATCTGGCTGGAGTCCGAAAACCGCGACATTCCGGTACATTTGCAGCCGGGTGAGATCCTCGTTTACCGCGGCGCGGATGTGGCCCATTGGCGCGAACCGCTGGAAAAGGGGCTTTGGTTACAGCTTTTTCTGCACTACGTCGACGCCGACGGAGATTACCCGGATTATGTGTTTGACAAACGTGGGCGACTTGGACCGGTATCATTGCCCTTGAAGAATAGACCGGGCATCAATCTTCCGGATAGAAAGGACTGATTTTATATTTTTCTCAAAGCAAAAAGAAAATAGGCTGCCCGTCAAAGTGGCGGGCAGCCTACTTATTGCCGGTTGCTTAATCGGAGGGTCAATAAGCAACCTTGACCGGCCCATTCATTGATTGATTTTTTTTATTTTTACCTTGATCTCCAGCACTTGGGCTGAACAAATTGTGGGGCGTGCAGCCGACACTCCAACATTGTAAATTAGGGGTAATGTGTACGTACATCAACACCAACATTAAAATATCATTAAAATTTCCTAAATTTTCAAAATCCCCAGGATTTGGCTGTTTTACCTGCAGACTTGCCATGTCCAACAGGAATGACTGGTTTGATACATCACGGCATGCGACCATCCGGTGGCATCCATTGGGAAAGGCCAACACATGAATAAAAGACGGGCATTACAAATTCATCTTTGGCCCAGTATTTCATTGCTGCTGGTGATTGCCGGACTGGTTTATTTTGCCTGGTTCCCCTATCCATTCTTGAAATTTACCGACCCCCAGAAATTTTCGCTTCTGCTGATCATGGCGGCAGGAATCAGTGCCCCACTGTTGACCATGTTGGTTTATGTAAAGGACAAGCGCGGTCTGATACTGGATTTGAGTGTCATTGTGCTTATCCAGATTCTGGCCATTGGCTGGGGTACATTTACTCTGTACCAGGCGCGACCCTATTTCATGGTCTTTGCCCTGGACCGTTTCGAGATCATTGCATACCGTGAAATCGACAACACAAAAGTCCTGGATGAAAATCTGTTGGATAAGCCCTTTACAGGACCCGTAGTGCTCTATGCCAGTATGCCAACAGACACCGCGTTGTTCCAGCAACTGCTGCAAGAGGTTATGTTCGAAGGCAAGGCTGATCTGCAATTCCGGCCTGAATTCTGGAGCTTGTACCTGGAAAAGATGCAATTGGTACCTGCAGTGGCACGCCCGTTGCAATTATTGCTCGATGCCCGGCCCGAATCCGCACCCATGATAGAGCAGTTTGTGGCACACAATGGCGGTGATATAAATCACCTCCTGTTCGTCCCTGTAACGGGGAATCAGGGCGAATCCACCGCCATCATAAATGCTCAAGATGGCAGACTGCTCGCATCTTTATTGATCGATCCCTGGGTGAAATAACATCAGGCCCGGTGCGCTGGCTAGTTACCACTTGAATCAAAAGATCATTTCATGGAGATTTATCGAATCACCTGCGTCTTGTGGGCCGTCGTGCACTCGATCTGTTGCCCATCTGTGAACTCTGTTGCGCACGACTGGTAGACCGCTGCCTCGAATAATTCTGACGATCCAGACTCGATGACTTGTTATATCCCGAGGTCGATGACTTGTAGGCCTGGCTCTGCCTGGAAGAAGCAGTCGTGGTATTCCTGGCTGACACATTGTTTGTGGCGGAAGATGATCTTGTCTGCTTGGCGTTGGAAACCGTGGAACTGTCCTTCCAGCCTCCGCTGTCCCTCTTTTGCCAACCACTGTCCGTATTGCGATAGACATTACCCTGCTTGTCAGCAAACACGTTATTTAGTTTGTCAGAACGTGCGAGACCTGCCGCATTATTTCGAGTGGAAGGATCCAGGTTTGCCGAACGATTGGACAAAGCACTGCGGTCAATTGATGCCGAACGGTCGGCCAACTGCTTGCTGACATCACGATTCATCGGTGTATCACGCGTATCGCGAATATTTGCCAACTGATCTTTATCCCGGTACAGGTTGTTATCACGTATGTCGACCCTGGGACTATTGATATTGATGTTACCAATATTGATATTGTTGTTTCCGTAATGCACAGGTCGCGGGCGGTACCCACCAGCACCCCAGCCACCATAATGCGGGTGGTACCAGTGATGATGGTGGTGCCAGTAACCACCGGAATGAAAGCCGATACGAAATGGACCCCAGCCCCAGCTCAGACCGAAGCCCCAGCCAGTCCATGGGTTATAGGTAACATGAAAGCCCCAGGTGGCCTGGTATGGATAATAGTAATAAGGCGATACCCATGGACGATAGTACCAACCGGTTCCATAAACCACTGTTGTGTTGTAGACATAACTACCGGTATATCCCGGTGTATATCCCACATAAACCACCTCTGGGGTGGTGTCATAGATATAAACATACTTGACGTTGTAGACCGGGCTCTCGGGTGGAATGGTATCGACGCCATCAGGCCTGCTTTCAGCAACATCCCAGGGTCCCTCAGGAGAAGTGCTGACGTACCACACTGCATCCTCGACCAGAAAATACTGACTGCCTGATTTCAACACCGTGGAACCGGTGTTTTCAGCATACTGCAAGGAACTGTCCATGATTCCGGTGAATTTCGGATCACCATCGTAGCTGACTTCTTTGTCCACCCTGCCCTTTTGCACAGCGGCGGTCTGGGGAATCTGCGCGTCCATCACTGCTTCACGGGCCTCATCGGTACCGGCCACGTAAACTCTTGAATCGGCCTGGCTCGAATCCGCAGGAATGTTTTGAAAGGCGGTGGGAAGTTCATCTGACTTCACGTAGTCCCAATCTCCGCGCATGGATGAAGAACGATACCAGCGACCGGACAATACAATATAGTACTGCTGGTTGCTGACATGCATGAATACATCAGAAGCCGAGTTGGTGATAACCAGTAAATCATCCACCAACGGCTCAAATTGAGCTTCCCCCTCGGTGACAATCAACTCTGCAGGCTTGGATGAAACGACTATTTCCGGGGCGTTTTGGGCAGTTACAATTTCGTCGCTGTCTTCCATTTCCGACTGGTCCACCATTTTGCCAATCTCTGTCGGGGGGCGAGCGACGTATTGATAGGGTCCGGTTGCCTTACCAGCCTGGTACCACACATCTTTTCCAGCGTTTAAGTAATAAGCCTTTTTCTTAACATCGACAATCAATGGATAGGGTGTATTGATCACTGCTTTGTAGGGCGAATTTTCTATTTCTCTCAACACCGGTTCACCATCAATCAAAACCAACAGGGCCGGTTGGTCACGATAGACTATATCCGGTGGATCCATTTTCAGATCATTGGCGGCTGCAATCTGGTCTTCGGACGCCTCCAGCGAGGTCAGTAATTCATCCAGTGAAAAATCAATACTCCAGGTGGGCAAGCCCTCTTTTACGACCTGCTCAAACTCTGCCCGCACATTATCTGAACCCTCCGGAAACCTGGTTTCAATCACGTCAAGGCTGACGATACGAACCATGCGATCTTCGCGGTCAATCTCTACACGTGACTCGAACCAGGCAGCCCCGAACACCGGCTCTTCACTACCACCCGCCTTGTAAGAGACCGCTGCACGGTAACTGAGAATATCTTTCTCCATGTCATCTACCTGGGGTTGATAAATCGTTAATAACCCGGACTCAAGTGTCAGTTCCCGTGGCCAGTTTAACTCTTGTGCGTAAGTAGTATTTGCTATAAATAGTACATTTAATGTAATAATTATAAATACTTGGGTTGCTTTTTTCATGTGTCTTTGTAAAAACATTTAACGCTCTCCGAAATTAATCACGGTGCGGGACGTCGCCCCTAAATCATTCGACCCCTGCCAGCATTGATCATCATAATTTTCCTGGCTGTCAGGTGGTGTCATTTTCTGTGCTGAACTGCCTCATCATGTCTTCAAAAACATCAGACAGGACCAAACCATTGTTCAGAATAACATTGTGGAACTCCTGAATATCAAACTATCCATTCGGAACGCTGCTGCCTTGCAATGCCGACGAAGTTCAACTGAAATCACGGTGCTTCGAAGTGTACCAAAATCCAGCACGTCAGCGTGTCTTCAAGGATAGAAATAGAAAGATGTGTTTTTAGACTAGTTTGAGCTTTTGTTTTGAATTCGCACCGTCTGCCTGCGCTTGTGGTGAATCCGGGTTACCAGTAACAATGCCAGTATGACTGCGTAAACGGTGGCATCCAGGGTGTCCAACTTTTCCTGCCAGAAAAAATGCCAGGTGCCCAGAATTGCAATCAGGTAGACCAGTGAATGCAGTTTTTTCCACCTCTTCCCCAGTCTGCGCATCATCCCCCTGGTCGATGTAATCGCCAACGGAATCAACAACACCAGACCCGTCATACCCAGTGTGATATACGGGCGCTTGATAACATCCTCATATATCGCCACCCCATCAAGTCCCTGGTCCAGCACGGCATAGTTCAGGAAATGCACCAGGGTATAAAAGAAGGCAAATAAACCCAGCATTCGGCGATAGCGAATCAACCAGGTCCAGCCGGTCCACCGTCGCAATGGTGTAATGCAAAGTGTCATCAGCAGAAACCTCAAACCCCAGCGCCCCGTTTCGTGCTGTAATTCCTCAACCGGGTTAGCGCCCAGCCCGGGACCCGCCAGGCCAAAGGCGTTTAGCAACAGATAGATAAACGGGGCCAGACCCAGTAAGAAAATCACAGGCTTGGTCAGCCTGAAAAATACTTTGCTGCCGGGTGCCATGGATCAAAAATTTCTGCGTAAATCCAGACCGCTATACAAAGAGGCCACCTGATCGGCGTAGCCGTTGAACATCAGTGTTGGTTTTTTGCCGGCAAATAAACCGGCACCAATGGGCCGCTCCCGGGCCTGACTCCAGCGCGGGTGATCCACTTCCGGGTTGACGTTGGCGTAGAACCCATATTCAGATGGAATGGCTTTCTCCCAACTGCTGAGCGGGCGCTTTTGCTGGAATCGAATCTCCGTGATGGCCTTGATACTTTTAAAACCATATTTCCAGGGCACGACCAGTCGCATGGGTGCACCGTTCTGATTCGGTAATTCACGACCGTAAAGACCCACCGCAATCAGGCTCAGCGGATGCATGGCTTCGGCAATGGTCAGGCCTTCCACATAGGGCCAGTCCAGTACCCGCCGACGCTGACCGGGCATCCTGGATGCATCGTGCAGAGTTTTGAATGAGACGAATTTTGCATTTGAATTGGGTTCAAGCTGCTTGATGATGGAAGCCAGGGGTATCCCAACCCAGGGGACGACCATTGACCATGCTTCAACACAGCGCAGACGATAAATCCGCTCTTCCAGGGCATGTGGTGACACCAGGTCCTCGTAGGCATAGTTCCCTGGTTTGTTGCAATCGCCCTTTACCGAGACGCTCCAGGGCAAAGGCTCGAAATCCACTGCATTTTGATGAGGGTCTTCCTTGCGGGTACCAAATTCATAGTAGTTGTTGTAGGTGGTTATATCCGACCATGAATTTGCATCCTCGGAGGTGCTCAAGGGACTCTTTTTCACACCAGTCAATATTCTACCGTTCGCACCCGGCACATCGGGTCCCGAGTTTGCTGTTGAAGCCGCCACTACACTACCCGCATTTATTCCGGCCAAGCCGACACCTGCAACCCCTATCCCGGCAAATTTCAAAAACTGCCTGCGCTTTGCATAGACAGATTCGTCAGTGATTTCAGAGGAAAGGTAATTTTTCGGTGTTCTGATCAACATGATGTCTGGCCCTTAGGGGGAGTGATTTATAAATACATTTGAAAGTATTGACCGGTATGCTGGAAATATATTTCAAAAATCTCGTGTTCTGTCGCTATTATAATGACACGACCAAGCCGGGCCTGTTGCATGTCTACAGAACTCTCCTTACACCGGGGGAAACATCCCCATCGGACAATCATAGCGATTGCATTCCCGGCAATATTGGCGAACTCCTCCGCGCCACTGGTTGGACTGGTGGACACCTGGGCGATCGGCCATCTTCCGGACCCTGCATATCTGGCTGCAATCGGATTGGGTAGCGTGATATTCAATTTCTTATTCTGGGCATTCGGATTCCTGCGCATGGGAACCACGGGAATCGTGGCTCAGGCGCACGGCAAGAGTGATCCTGAGGCCCTGATTGCGGCAATCTGGCGCAGCATGATACTGGCTCTGATTCTCGGAGGGCTTTTACTGGTTCTGCAGGACCTGATTTTGATCCTGTCAATCAAGGCACTGGCCCCACCGGAAAGCGTCGTGATTCTTACCAAAGAGTATTTTTACATTCGAATCTGGGCCGCACCGGCAGCCCTGATGGTTTATGCGGTTTCCGGTGTGCTGTTCGGTTTGGCAAAAACACGTGCTGTGCTGGCCCAGCAACTGATTTTGAACCTGTCAAACGCTGTACTCAATGTAATCTTTGTAGTGTTTCTCGGTCTGGGTGTTGCCGGCGTCGCCTGGGGCACACTGATTGCACAGTGGCTGGCCGCAATAGCCGGCCTATTGATCCTGGCGCGCATATTCGGTACACAGTCATTGATCGAAGGACTTAATAACGCGGCCACCTGGACACTATCCAGTTTCAGGCAACTCATCGTAATCAACGGTTTCATTTTTATTCGAACCATCATTCTGTTGACAGCCCTGTCACTGATCATGCGTGTCGCCGGGACGCTGGGCGAGGTCGAGATGGCCGCCAGCCATGTTGTTATGCAGTTCCTGTTACTCATTTCCCTGGGACTGGATGGTTTTGCGCATGCAACGGAAGCACTGGCCGGGTCTGCGTGGGGTGAAGGAAAAACTGCCGTATTCCGGCGCTGGGTCAGATTGAATGGAATCTGGGCCCTGGTGGCAAGCCTGATCTATGCCATTGGCTTTTGGCTGGCAGGAAACCTGATCACGGAGTTTCTAACCGACATTGGTGCTGTACGCCAAACCGTCGCCAGTCTGATGCCATTGGTCATCGCATTGCCACTGGTTGCAGTCGCCTGTTACCAGTTTGATGGTGTTTACATTGCCTCCACGGCTGCATCGGCCATGCTGGTGACCATGGCCATTGCGTTCGGAACCTACCTGCTGGTGCTTGGGCCATTAACCTCGAAATTCGGTTTGTCGGGTCTGTGGACTTCAGTATTGGTGTTCATGGCTGTTCGTGGTCTGGCGCAGGCATTGTGGTATCCGAGGATGTTGAAAAAACTGGAACATGCGCCATCCTGAATAGGGTGCGAAGATCAATCAATCAGGTTTGCGCCGGTGGATTTACGGATAGGTAGTTCTCCTTTTCCAGTTCCACTTGTGCCTTGCCCTTGTAGATTTCCCTTAGACACGTTTTTTAATCCCTTCAGTGTTTCCGGATTGACACCAGGATTTCTGCGATTCTTCGAAAATCTGCTTGCCGAAATGTCATGATCCGAGTTCGGTTGCGATCAGATCAGCCAACCGCCTGACACCGGTTTTTATCTCATCTTCTCGATAATGCGCGAAGCTTAAACGCAGACAATTTTTGAGTTTTTCTTCATTGGAAAAATATTCGCCGGGTTGAAAGCCGACCTCAAAATCTCCTGCACGTTTACGCATCTCGGCGCAATCTGCCATCTCCGGAAGTTCCAGCCAGAAAAAATAACCACCACCCGGTTTTCGCCAACGGGCGATATTTGAAAGGTGTTTCCCGAGGGCAGCATCCATGGCTTCCAAGCGGACCTGGTAGGCCGTTCGCAAAAAACCGATATGTGCTTCCTGCAACCCCATGTCGATCGCATGACGCACGACATGGGATGCCAGGTGATTGAAGGAACCACCACTGTTGAGCTGACCGGAATCGAGTAACACGGCCATCAGGTCGGCGGATGTCTGAATCCAGCCCAGTCGCAAACCCGGCGCCAGTATTTTTGAAAATGAACCCAAAGACAGCACCTTGCCCTCACAGGTGCGGCAACCCAATGCAGGTGGTGGCAATTGGTCTGCATAAAGCAACTGATAAACCTCATCAGCCACGATAATGAAATCATGTTGCCTGCTGAGTTCAAGTAAGCGGTCACGCCGCCTGGCACTCAGTGTCTGCCCGCCAGGATTATGGAAACTGGGGATGGTGTACACCATTGCTGCAGTTGTGCGGGTCAGTGTTTCCTCCAGCGCATCAATATCCATACCATCGGCGTCCGTTGGTATGCCAACGATATTCAATCCGTGGTCACGAAATATCTGGAAGGCAAGAAAATAGCTGGGTTCTTCAACCAGTATGGTGTCGCCGGGGTGGGTGAATCTTTCGCAAACAAAATCCATTGCCTGGGAATTACCACTGGTGACCAGCAAGGAATTCGCATGGGCAGGCACACCGTATGTGCGTCCCAGGAATGAACCCAATGTCTCACGAAAACGCTCATCACCCTGCAATTCACCATAATTCAACTCCAGTCCGGCGGCTTTTGAATAAAAATCATCGGATGCTGTTTGCAGCAGTGAGACCGGTAACAAATCGGCAGAAGGCTGGCCGAGTCCAAAATTGATGGTGCCAGCTACGGGGACGCCGTCAAAAGCAATTTTAGTCATTGAACCTGGCAGCCCGAATTCAAACCGGAGAACCCACAAACTGCAAATCGACGAGCTGGGTTATTCATCTGTCTGTTGCCGTCAAAGTAATGCATCGATGGTCTTTTCGATCTGAAGTCTCAAACCCGCGTCAGGAAGCCGCCCACTCAGTGCACCCAGATTATCAATCGCATGGTGTGGTTTGGTGGTGCCCGGTATGGGTAAGGTTTCCGCCGGTGCAGATATGACGTACTTCAGGAATACCTGGCCCCAACTGGAGGCGTCCATTTCAGCCGCCCAACCGGGCAGAGACTGATCTGCTACTACCCTGAACAAACGTCCCCGGGCAAACGGCAGATTGACCAACACCGCCATACCGCGGTCCCGGGCAAGAGGCAACAGACGTTGTGCAGCTCCCCGGTCCGCAAGCGAGTAATTGAGTTGGACGAAATCCAACGCATGTTTGCGCATTACCGCTTCCATTTCTTTGTATTGACGGGGGCTATGGGTAGTAATACCAATATACCGAAGTCTTCCCTGCTCTTTCCACGCTTGCATGGTTTTCAGTTCGGCCTCGGTACCCCTCAGGTTGTGTACCTGCATCAGGTCGATGCTGCTTGTAGCAAATGATTCCAGTGAGTTTTCCATCCGCTTCTTTCCCGCTTCAGCGTCTTCCCGGTCAACCTTGGTTGCTATGAACATGTCATCGCGTATATCCAGATCTCTCAGTAAGCCACTGACAACATTCTCGGCGTTGCCATAATTGGGTGATGTGTCAATTACACGTCCGCCACCGGTGTGAAATGCCTGCATGGTTTGTCTGAAGCGTTGCATTTCCGAGGGATCATTGTCACTACGATAATCCCGTGTGCCTAGGCCAACAGCCGGTAATTTCTCCCCACTTGACGGAATGGTTATGCTCATCAGACTGTCGGATTGCGCCTGCAACAATGACCATCCACCAGCCAGTACCGAGACACCGGCTACGGCACCCAATTTGATCAACTCCCTTCTTGATAATTCCATTTTATCGTTGTTCATCATCGTTCTTCCTGCAGTGCCAATTGCTCCTGCTTTGAACCCAGTCGCAGGGCCAGAATTGTCCATAATGCGGCCACAGGTGCCGCGGTAAGTGCGATCGCGCCAATGGACAGACCCAGCGCAACAAATCCGGTGTAAATCCAACCACTGAGCAGGTCTCCACCACGATACACCGCTGCATCCAGGAAAGGTTTGGATTTGTATTTCTCTTCCCTGCCCAATACCGTCCAGAGGATTTCCCGTGCCGGTTTGGTCAGACCATAGCGACCTGCCCTGTAACAGACCTGCACCACCACCAGCATGGTCAGGGTCGGGTACAAACCCAGTGAGACGAAACCAAGTGCCATCACAGCGGGAATAACCGCCAGTGTCAAGCCCACGCCCAACCATTTGATGATACGCGCGGTAAGGTAGACTTGGAAAACTATGGTCAGGGTATTGACCGCCAGGTCGATCCGGGCGAAAAACACCGTTCGCTCGCCCCGGTCTGAGAATGCTTCAGCGACCAGGCTGGCCTGCTGGAAATACAACATGGTGGAAACAAATGTCATCAGGACAATGAGTGCCGCAATGCCCAGCAGGTAACGTGACGCAAATACGGCCTGCATGCCACTCCACGCAGTGCCGCTGATCGCCCTGCCCGCCTCTCCGGGAATTACAACCGAGCCGGTATCAAACTGCGGGTGCAACTTCTTCGCACATCGGCTTGCGATTTCCAATGGAATACACGCCAGCAGCAACAGTGAAAAAACCGGGATGCTATTCGCCAACTCTGCAGTGATGGCTGAACCAGTCATACCTCCCAATGAACTTCCCACGGCGATGAAACTGAACAGGCGCTTGCCCTGGCTGTTGTCAAAACAGTCGGACATGAAGCCCCAGAACACCGTGACCACAAACAGCGCGAAGACACTGGTCCACACGTAAAATACCCGGTCGATCCATGGGCGGACCTCGGCCGGAAAAAATATCAGGCTGGCCCAGAACGCCACCAGGCAGGCAATAAAAAAACGGTTTGCCAATGGCACAAAGACACCACGGGAAAATTTTGTTGAAAGCCACGAATAGGCAGGTACGGCCAGCAGCATGACGAAAAATACCACCGTCCACAAAATTTGCAGATTGCCGCGGTCGGCTGAGGAAATTTCATCCCGGACGGCACGCAGGATGTAATAGGAGAACATGATGAAAAAACCGTAGGCGGTCGCCAGCAAAAGACCTTTTTGCTCCCCGTCTTCGCGAAACTCAACCAATCTGCCCAACAAAGTTTTCAGCAATCTTTTATTTCCGACGTTGTGTGCACTGCTGACCCGCCATTAGTCTTGTAGCTTGTGCCAGGGTATATTTCCGGTAAACGTGGCGCCAACGCAACCCCTAAACCGGCGAACCCCATCGCAAGCAATAAATCACGCCGACTCATTTCAACCATGGTTATTTTTTTCCTCAGGGTTTGTAATAATCTAGTCCAAGCCGATGGGCTTGTCATTATCCGTTTTGACATTAAGATGAACGAAATGCGTCGGGACCCGGCCAAATGGATGATAATGCGTTAGGAAATTTCCATACAACATTGGGAAACGAACCCGTGGCCAAGACTTTTTAATAGATGATCTGTACACCATACCAATGCATTTTTGTCCATGTACCCAAGGCGGCCGGGCGCAGCATTGAAATGTATTTCATGAAAAAGCTGAAGCTGGACCCGGACAACCTTGATGACCGGAAACAATTGCTGCTGGTTGATAACGATGATCCGGCAAAGGGAACGGAAAAACTGTCTCACCTGAGTGCATCCGAGTACGTGCGATGTGGCCATATTTCAGAGCAGGACTTTCAGCACTATTTCAAATTCAGTTTTGTACGAAATCCGTGGGCACGGTTGGTTTCAGAGTATCGCTATCGCAACTTTGTCAGCCACCGAAGCTTCAAGGACTTTGTGATGAACAAAATGCCGCTACCGGGTTGGGATGATAAATACCGCCATGTGATGACACAAACCGAGATGCTTTTTGACACCCGGGGTAACCTTCTGGTTGACTTTGTTGGTAAATTTGAGCGTCTGCAAAATGACTTTGAACTCGTCTGTAAACAACTGGGGTTTAAAGATAGCGGTTTACCTCATATCAATTCCTCTGATAAGAAATCCCGTGAATTACGTCGCAGTCTGAGAAACATTTTACACGGCAACAGAGAAAACAGATTGAGCCGCTATGTGGATTTTTATGATGAAGAAACACGTGAGTCCGTTGCGTGGCGCTACCGGGAAGACATAGAAAATTTTAACTACAGTTTTGCCGATGCAATGATTTGAGCCTTCAAATGCACTTATTGAAAGAGATAAGCAGTGGACACTTGCGATGAAGCCAAATACCACTTTTGACCCTTCGAAGCTTTTGGCCCTACAATATGCAAAACATCAAGGCATCAACCATGCCCCCACCCATCAAAAATTAAAGGCACGGAGTTTATGGACTGTCCGAAATGCTCATCAGAAATGGAAATTGTTTCTTACGACGGAATCAAAATTGATCGCTGTACATCCTGCGGAGGACTGTGGTTTCAACCTGAAGAACTGCGTGCGCTAAGGGATGATATCTGGATGGCTGACTTCATCATTGACAGCGGTGACAAGTCAAAAGGTAAAAAATACAACGCCATTAAGGACATAAACTGCCCACAATGCGACAAGATGATGGACAGTGAAACCGATAAAGAGCAAAAACATATTACCTACGAGAGCTGTCCTGACGGACACGGAACGTTTCTCGATTCCGGCGAATATACCGACCTGGTACACAAAACATTCTGGGATAAGTTCAAGCGGGCCCGATAGAATATGACAAATCAATCGGGTTTGTAGCGGGTTTTTTACCACCGGTTGCTTAAAAACTGTCCTGGACGTTCCTTGTCGTCTCGGGGCCACTCCATACCCTTTAACAAGCTGCGCCTGTTACTACAACTGCGCCAGAACCTACGTGCACAATAATATACTTTTCAATAAAGTACAAGCACTTATGTAGTTTATTTAAACTATAACACTAAGTAAAAAACCTAAGGGGCACCGAATAACGTCTGTAATCTGCTGTTACCGCTGGTATCTCTTTCGTTACTTGCGGTCATCAAAACTTCCAGCCTGCCGTCCGGCAACAGCATACCCTGGTCAATATCGAAACTGGGCAACAGATTTAACAAAATTGCCTGGGTATGGGGATAGCACACCGGTCTGTCCAATCGCGGCCGCACCTTGAAGATGTGACCTTGCTCTATGCCATACTGCTGGTTTGAAAACGAAGTATCCAGCGTACGCACCGCAAATGCATGTGCCCGGGTCGTTTCATGAATAAAGGGTTTAAAGGCAGTGTTGAATGCCCGTAATGTTCTGTCATTGAGGTAATTGAAGAAGTCCCAGAACAGACACAGGTCGAAGCTCGTGTTCTTCGGGAAATCAAGAGAACTCGATATCAACGCAACAAGTTCCTCCTCACTCAAATCTTCCGACTGTCGAGTCAGGAGGGGGTCCGAATACATGGCTGCAAAATGAAGCCGGCATTTGAATTGTGAGAAAAAGTGCATGGTCTCGGGCAACGCTACTCCGATTTCGAGCACAGACAGACGTTTTTCCGCCGCAATACCATTCACCAGGGATGGGAATAACAGGGTTTGCTGGGTTCGTGGCATGAGTGGCATCCGGGGCGGTCCATCCGCGCCCGATGTGCCTGTAACAACATTGTTCAATTGACAATTCTTCTTTTAAGACTTTTCCGGGACAGATTCAAATATTCTGTCACAGGTGGGTGAAATCACCCACCATTAAGTATATGGCCGGCAGATTTCGTGTCCTTTTCAACCTTGATGGACTCAGGTTGTTTATCGGACTTGGCTTCCACTGTTTTTACCGGTTTACGTGCTTTCGGCTTTGCCGGCTCACCCGGGTCCATATCAATACTGCCCTTGAAAATTGCACC
Organism: Lysobacterales bacterium; assembly: GCA_014238945.1. Taxonomy (GTDB): domain Bacteria; phylum Pseudomonadota; class Gammaproteobacteria; order Xanthomonadales; family SZUA-36; genus SZUA-36. The sequence goes on along the minus strand of JABAAB010000115.1, from coordinate 203,796 downwards.
TTCTTCCAGGTTCATTCGGGGAGCGACAATATTTCCGTGCACGTTACCGGTACGTGAAATAACAACTTTTTCCATGCCACTTATATCACCCCGTACTTCACCGGCGATCTTTATGATCTTGGCAGTGATGTTGGCGTGAACCTGGCCGCTTTGACCGATGTCTACCACGTGTGCCTTGAGGTGAATCTTGCCTTCCACTTTGCCTTCGATGACCAGATTCTCATCTCCGGAGATATCACCATTAATGTGAATTCCGGGACCGATTACAGCCGCCCGGCCACTGCTGACAGGTGCACTTGCGGGGCTGACCGGGTTTTCTTGTGGTGTTGAGAACTGGGGGGAGTCGGGTCTTGTATTTCTGTGCTTTTCAAACATTAGCAATTTTCCAATAACAATTTAGCTGGTGGGCTAGACAGTCTATCAGGATTACCAATAAAAAGTTCGATGAGCTTGACCAAAATGTATTATTTCAGCAAAATTTTATCAATGAACAGCCGTAAAATAACCCAGAATCGAATTTTCACGGCATATCAATATCGAATTCCCAAAATAATATTCACCCGGATCATTTGTGCCGGCATCTCATTACTGACCGTAACAGCACCGACTTTTGCCGAAGACAGCGAACTCGCGGCGAGATATGAATCCTTTTTCCGTGACCTGGTTAAAGACCGTGCCTATCCAGGTGCGGCCTTTGCCATTGTATCAAGAGAGCATATTGTCAAGATCGTCACGGTTGGCCACACCACCGTGGCGCGCAAGCAGGCTATCAATGCACAGACCACCTTTCGTCTGGCATCTGTTTCCAAGACCTTCGCGGCTGAAATAGTAGCGTTGCTGGTAGAAGACGGCACGCTGAACTGGGATGACCCGGTAAACCAGTATGTGCCCGAATTCAAAATCAGCGGTGACACTTCAAAAATTCGAATTCAGCATCTTCTGGGTCAGAGTACCGGTCTGATGCCGCATGCCTACGATAATCTGCTGGAACACGGAAAAAACATGGAATCGATCTGGCAAAAGATGTCTGATTTGAACTATATTTGTGAACCGGGCAAATGTTACGGCTATCAAAACAGTGTTTTCAGCCTGATAGAACCGATGGTCAGGCAGGTGGCAGCCGCATCTTACTCAACCCTGGTGCAGTCACGTATTTTCAAACCTCTGGATATGCAGACTGCGACGGTAGGTTATGATGCGTTTATCAACAATCCGAACCATGCCAAACCCCATTCCAGACGCAGGGGTCAATGGCAGACTGTGCCGGTACAGCGAAATTTTTATCGGGCAGCACCCGCCGCGGGTGTCAATGCAAGCATACTGGATATGGGCAAATGGGTTCAGGCCCAATTGGGCAGTCATCCTGATGTGCTGCCAGCTGAAATGGTTGAAAACATGGTCAGGCCACGGGTAAAAACCCGGCGTGAAATGTTCAGAAGAGAGTGGAAGTCAATACTCAGTGATGCTCATTACGGTCTGGGCTGGCGGGTATACCAGATAGGGGATGAGCGTTTGGTATATCACGGTGGCTGGGTATCCGGTTTTCGGGCAGATGTTGCATTTTCACCCAGTCACAATCTTGGACTGGTTGTGTTACTCAACGCTGAAAGCAGTGGAATCAATGAATTGACCACCCGCTTCTGGAATATGAAATTCGGACTGTAAACGGTATCGGACCACGGTTCGGCCAGGGCGATTACCGCAATCCGACAATTTCCTTTCTTCTTCCCCTGGGCTGGTTTATGGTAGCTGCCCACCAATCAGCGCTGACAATTAATGATCCTGAGAACACTGAAATTCCTTCCTCCTTTACTGTTTTGCCTGCTGGCACTGTCCTGCAAGCAACCAGTGGACTGGCATGGAAATGATATTGGTGGCGTGATGCCCGATCTTGAGTTCACCCTGGTCGGTTCAGACGGAGTAATGATTGACGCGCAATCGCTGCGGGGCAAACCCGTAATCCTGTTTTTTGGTTTTACAAACTGCCCTGATGTCTGCCCAACCACACTGGCACAGTTGGCTATCGCAAGAGACAAACTGGGGTCGCTGGCCAACAACATCCGGATTGTACTGGTATCGGTAGATCCTGACCGGGACACACCCGAAGCCATGCAACGCTATACCACTTCATTCGGACCCTGGTTGCTGGGATTGACCGGTCCGGAAAAAACATTGGAACGATTGAGAAAATCCTATGGTGTCTATGCCGCCATGGAATCATCCGGTCAACAGGGATCCTATAATGTAATGCACAGCACAGCGGTTTTCGGTTTTGATGCGAAGGGACACGCGCGTGTCCTGATTACCGATACAGCGGATATCGATGCCGTGGCATCGGATCTTGATAAACTGATTAACGAATGAACAACCCTGCAATTTTAATCCAGACAGGAATTCGATCATGCCCTCATTTGATGTAGTTTCGGAAGTCAACCACCATGAACTGAGCAATGGTGTTGATCAGGCCAACCGCGAGGTAACGACACGTTTTGATTTTAAGGGCAGCGGTTCAAATTTCGAACTGATCGATCAGCTCATCAATATGAATACGCAATCGGAATTTCAACTGCAGCAAATGTACGACATCCTTTGTTCAAAACTTTCCCGCAGGGGAATCGATATTGATTGTCTGGAAAAAGGTGAGCCGGTTATCCAGGCCAGAACAGCAATGCAGGCGATCAAGGTCAACGAGGGTATTGATACGGTGACGGCAAAAAAGATGGTCAAACTCATCAAGAACAGCAAATCGAAAGTGCAGGCGGCCATTCAGGGTGAGCAACTCAGGGTGACCGGTAAGAAGCGTGATGACCTGCAGGCCGTAATCGCACTGCTGAAATCCTCCAATCTGGATCTGCCATTGCAGTACAAAAACTTCAGGAATTAGTTCATTCCTGATATCCGGATTGACTAAATCCCGAATTCACGGGTCACCGATTCAAATACAAAAAAACCCGGCAATTAAAGTATTGCCGGGTTTTTTTGAAGAACAATATAACTTTAGAGCGGCTGTACGTTTTCTGCCTGAGGGCCTTTAAGACCTTCACCCAGAGTGAACTCAACCGTCTGTCCTTCTTTCAGTGTCTTTCGGCCTTCGCCAATGATCTGACGGAAGTGAACAAAAACATCACGATCGCCTTCACGTGCAATAAAACCAAAACCTTTTTCGTCGTTGAACCATTTTACGGTTCCTGTGATTGTGTCTGACATGTATATGACTCGCTGTATATAGTTGATAAACCCACCTTCCGGTGGTGACTGTGCTGAAGAAGAACGGGACCCTGGTATAGCTGGAAGGAAGCATAACAACCTGTACAAACTAAACACTCAATCACTCGCCGCAACTGGCAGCGGGCATATTCTACAATGTTTTACCTAGATTATTCTATTAAAAATATTATTCGCTAAAAAAATTCCGTGCCTGTAGTGATATCCCAGCGGCATAGATCTCAGATTTGATAGTCGGAAATCTGAATCTCTTCTCCGTAGTCTTCATAGTCACCGTGCTGACGATGGAAACGGAAATGACCCCAATTAATCTGTGAGTATTTTGCTTTCGAAGGGCTGCCATTGATGGTGGGCAATGGTTGATAATCAGCAGAATATACCGGGTTGCAAAAATAGGGCATGCTGTAGCGATCACATCGGGTACTGGCTACCACACGATGTAGTGGCGCCCGGTATAAATCATTTGACCAGACCTGGACAATATCTCCAATATTAACCACGATTGTTCCGGCCATCGGAGTCACTCCCAGCCACCGCTCTTCGTGAAATATTTCAAGACCACCCACACCGTCCTGCCACAGCAGGGTCAATGCACCGGCATCCGTATGGTGGTGTACGCCGAGGTGACCGCTGTCTGCAGCATGGTCCCGCTGCGTTCCTCCCATTGATAACGGGTCTTCGACTGGATAATAGTTCAATCTCAAAAAACTGCTGTGACGAGGTGAAAAATCTGTCTGCAAATGGGTTCCATCCACACCCAGGTTTCTGAACAGCGCTTGCAGCAAACCCAATGCCACAAACCCACAGTGCTCATAATAGCGGTTCAGAATAGTTTTGAATTTGACACCCCGTTCACCATCTGGCCACTGGTTCCAGCCGTCCTGATCACGGTTTGCCAAGTCATCATCAGGTAGATCCGGTGTGGGCACATAGCCGAAATCAAATACCTCTTTCATATCCCTGGTGTTTTTTGTCAGTTCATTGTCGTAGTAACCCCGGCTGTTATCTTCGTTGCGTTGCAGCTGTCGTTTTTGTTGCTTTGGTAGTGAGAAAAACCAGCGCATTTGCTCTTCAGTTTCACGAATAATTGCGCTCTCGGTTACAAAGTCAGACAAATAGAAGAAACCCGACTCACAACACGCCCGGTGCATGGTTTCAGCGGCCCTTGAATCTCGCCCACCCGCCTGAAGGTCGGAAAAACTCACTACCGGCACCAGATCATTGACAGTTCGCATTAGTCCAACACAACCGTCTGGTAGATCACCGTGGAATCAGACCACGTATAAGGTTTGCGCATGGAATCGGCAGGTCGGGTCGGCGCATCCTCCGGCAGTTGATATGCGATTTCAACTATCCTGACCGGCAACGCCTTGTGTGCCTCGGTCACCAGAACCAGATCAGCTCCCTCAACTGGCAGACCTAGCCAACGCCACCGCCACCACTGCTGCGACCCTCCCTTGTCCAGTTCCTTCAAGGCATCCGCTTTTTCCACGCTCCCGGGTGTGCTTTTATTGTCATCTGGAACCTTCACAGCAAACCCGTTGACAGAAGCGGAGTGAATTTCTACATCTTTCGGGAACAGCAGGTTGATGTATTCGGCTCCCTGTGGTGACCGCAAGCGCAGATGTATTTCCCGTTGCCCGTTATCCAGTATGCGGTCCTGGTTTATGGTCAGTCCGGCCTTGAGGTACTCCCCTACTGGGGTCTCGCGAATTGTCACCTCCTGCTGGTAGCCCGGGATAATCGACTGCAGGTTACCCTTATGCGCATCTGAACCGAAAAAATCTCCCAGCCAGGAACCATGTCTGGCATCAGTACTGGCCCAATACCCCCTTTTTCCGTCGACATCTATAGCGAACATGATGTCCTCACCACGCGGGTGCCGGCTATCAAACCCACGTCCCAGCAGCACCGTTATCGTCATGGCAAGACCAGCGGCCAGCAATATGAGCCCCGCCCTGCCCGCGGCCGCTTGTCCGATATCTCGCAGCATGGGTGAAAAAAGCAACAATACCAGAACACTCAGGATCATGATTCCCTGTGGCAGGGTGGATCCCAGCGCCAGGTACGCCAGGATAATCACAGGAACCAGCAACAACATGGGGATCAATGCGGCCAGCAGCTGGACAATGAACGACCCAAGATCGGTACCAGCAGGCTTCCACCGTTCATGCAAGGCGAGCCCCACCAGAATTGACGCCAGCGGCCAGGTGAACACATAGGCGGCATTGGGTATGAACCAGACAAGTGTCGCGGTCAAACACCACCACAGGACCAGTGCAGCCGACCACAGGTCAGGAGTGGACCTGAATCTGTTGATGAACAGCAACAGTGGCAAAACACCCATCATCAGTACCGTGGTCTCATACCAGGGCCGTCCGGTAATTAAAGCCGCCAGTGCCACCATCGCTATGGGTACAATTGCCTCAACCTTGGTCATACCCCGACTTAGTGCATCACAATACCAGGCAGTAAAGCCCAGCACAGTGATCGAATAGGCCAGCAATGGCCACTCTCCCAACGATATCAAGCGTGCTATACCCGCATCTGCAGAACCCTGGAAATTGATCAACACCTGGAAAAAACCACCCACCAGTACCAACAGAACGACAAGGGCGAGAAAACCACCAGCCAGCGAAGCCAGCGTAATTCGACGGGTCCGCCATGCACTGACAAATATCCATAGACCGAACGCCAATACAGCCACACCAAGGGCTACTGCCGAGGTTTGGCCATATGAAAGGAGGGTACCGATCCATAAATTGAAGTAGGTCTTGTTAACACCTGCACTTCCCCATTGACCCAGACCGGCAAAATGCCGGGCAGTGGACAACACGTAGTTGGCCTGCTGGGCCAGCGTGTCCGGGTCCAGATTCTCCGGCGTGTCGCTCATTGCATGGTAATCATACAGACCCGATAAAAATGCGAAATTCAGGCCCGGTATACCTTCTCCCCGGGAGATACTCATGTCGGTATCGTTGGGCATGCGCCGGTAAATCTCGTAGGACAGAGATCCGGCGACCAGATCCGGAGCAGCTATCATCAATTCGTCAATCAGCCAGGTATTGCCATTGCTGGTCTCAAACATGGATGAGGTTCCGTAGCTGCCACGGGCTTCAAAATCCAGTACCAGACCCACGTCCCCGGCCGCCGAATGTTGTCTGAAAAAACCCTGTGCACCCAGCAGACCCATTTCCTCACCATCAGTAATCAGGAATATGACGTCATGTGCCAGTTTCGGCCCGCTGGCCAGGATGCGGGCTGTTTCCATAACAGAGGCTGTTCCCGAGGCATCATCCCCGGCACCGGGACCATCCGGTCGTGAATCATAATGTGCCATCAACACCAGGTCATTACGCTGCTCCGGTACGAGGCCGTTGCCCGAACCCGGCAGGCGGGCAATGATGTTTTCGACATGACCGATTATCGTACGTGGCTGTGTACGGAAAGGGTGGCGGTGAATTACCGTGGTTTTTTGCAGCTCAGTATCCAGCCCCAGTGATTCAAAGTAGGCGACGATATAATCGCGCACCTGGCGATTGGCCTGACTTCCCATCGGATGCGGGCGAGCGGCAATGGTCGCAACATGCCTGGAAAGGGCTCCGTAATCCAGATCAGAATCTGCTCGCGCTGACGGCGCCTGCGTCTGTCGATAACCGATTGCAAGCAGGACCAAAAGAAAAACCAGAGTACCGATTGCTCTTTGCGATTGACTCATAAATGTTCCCTGGCATTTCGGTGTGGTGATATCTTACTTGTTGCGCTTGCATACCATGTAGACAAACCACCAATAATCTATTCCGGGTGTTCTCAACCCGTTCATTTCAATCCGGTCATTTCAACCCGGTCGTCGCCACTTAATCAGCTGGGAGTGAACGGTAATGCCGTGGTGTACTTGACCCTTCTCAAAGCAAAACTGGAACTGGCCGAGTGAACACTGGCGTGGTGCAATATCTCCTTGTTCAGGAACGTATTGTATGACTCCATATTGCTGGTGATGATCTGCAGCACATAGTCCCGTTCACCGGATACAGAAAAGCACTCCATCACTTCAGGTAAAAGCGCAACGTGGGATTCAAATGCCTGTCTTACCCGTACGGAATGTTTGACCATGCTCACCGATAACAGTACATGGATTTGCAAGCCCAGGGAATTCGGATCCAACAGTGCCACTTTGCGCTGAATGATTCCTGCCTCTTCCAATTCACGGATACGTCGCCAGACTGATGTACGGGACAAACCGGATCGCTCAGCGAGCTTCAACTGACTAAGACTGCTGTCTTGTTGAAGTGCGTCCAGTAAACGAAAGTCAGCACGGGTAAGTTCCACTTTTAACATATAATTCACTTTTTTAAGATAATAGAAACTATTGTTTTATTTATTTAACTATTTTGTCAAGACTGAAACACATTTCAAAGCTGAATTGGAGATAATGACCAGTTAATTGATACCAATTTGAATCGAGACTGGTCGAACATCCCAATAAACGGGTCGGTCATCGGTCACGGCACGGATCATGGAAACGCCGACAGGCGGCTATTCATTTTCGCCAGCAGGTTCAGGGAGTATTATCAACGTCATCCTCAGCAGTGAATCAGGGGTCCCGGGCCCTTCACTGAGCAGACATTATTCAACGGAGAGCAATATGGCAAACCTTTTCGATAACCCCATGGGCCTGGACGGCTTTGAATTTGTCGAATTTGCATCCCCTGAACCGGGGTTGCTTGAGCCCGTGTTCGAGATGCTTGGATTCACCGCTGTCGCAGAACACCGCTCCAAAAACGTTACCCTCTTCCGCCAGGGTGAAATCAATTTCATCCTCAATGCCGAGCCAGGTAGCCACGCGGCCTTTTTTGCGGAAGAACACGGCCCAAGTGCCTGCGGTATGGCGTTTCGTGTAAAAGATGCACACCACGCCTATTTCCGAGCCCTGGAGATGGGTGCACAACCCATTGATATACCCACCGGCCCAATGGAACTGCGCCTGCCTGCAATCAAAGGTATAGGTGGTGCACCGGTCTACCTGATCGACCGGTTTGAACAAGGCAAAAGTTTTTATGACATCGATTTTGAGTTTTACGATGACGTGGACCAGCACCCTAAAGGTTGTGGGTTTCAATTGATCGACCACCTGACCCACAATGTTTACCGCGGGCGAATGAAATTCTGGGCAAATTATTACGAGCAGATATTCAATTTTCGCGAGATCCGCTATTTTGATATCAAGGGTGAGTACACGGGTCTGCTTTCCAAGGCCATGACCGCACCCGATGGCAAGATACGTATCCCCCTCAACGAGGAGTCATCCCGGGGTGTTGGTCAGATCGAGGAATTCCTGATGGCTTACAACGGTGAAGGAATACAACACATCGCCCTGATCTGTGATGACCTGATGAGTTGCTGGGACGCACTGAAGTCCAGGGGACTGCCCTTCATGACGGCGCCTCCGGACGCATACTACGAAATGCTCGAAGAGCGGCTTCCCGGACATGGCGAGCCGATTGAAGAACTCCAACCCAGAGGTATCCTCCTGGATGGATCAACCAGCGAAGGTGACCCACGACTTCTGCTTCAAATATTTTCCGAAACCATGGTGGGCCCGGTATTTTTTGAATTCATACAACGCAAGAAGGACGAGGGTTTCGGAGAGGGCAATTTCACTGCCCTGTTCGAGTCCATGGAGCGCGACCAGTTACGACGCGGCGTGATAGACAAAGCGGATACTGTCTGACACCAGCCAGCGGTAAATGGCCACGGACATCATTGTGCTGGTGTTGTTCGCATCACACGTCGGGCACGGCACCGTGCCCATTCCAAAGACCGGTCGGTTCCGCGTTACAGTGACGCAGGATCACATAAGCATTGCTGAAATACAGGTGCAACTGTTGCCAGGGCTAAGTAATTGTCCACATCCAATTAAATTTTGAACAAATTTCCAATTCATTTATTGGAAATGACCGGGAATTGCCAGCAAAAAACGAACTGGCAGCGGCATGCACACATCACTATTGATGACACGGGTTTTCATCCTGGATTGGACTGCCTGTTCCGAAACAACACCGCGAGAGCGCCACTGGCCTGTTCCGGTTCTGAAACCCGGGTGCTGGCGCAAAACCCCAACCGCCTGCGTATAATATGAATTGCTTCGTTACTGAAAAATCAGTGGTTGGCAAGAAAAAAGGTCGCTAAATGGACACATCAACAATACTTGTAACCGGTGGTACGGGTTATATAGGCAGCCACACCTGTATCCTGCTTCTGGAGGCGGGTCATGATGTGATCGTGGTCGACAACCTCCGCAACAGCGATGTAGCCGTCATCGACCGTATCGAAACCATATGTGGTCGCAGACCCCTGTTTATAGAAGGCGACGTGCGTGACACCCCATTGCTAGAAGACATACTCTCAAACCACCCCGTTACGGCGGTAATCCACTTTGCAGGCTTAAAGGCGGTGGGTGAATCCGTCAGCATTCCACTCGACTATTACTCCACCAACGTTGGCGGTTCCATCAGTCTCTTGACCGCGATGCAAAATAGCGGTGTTCACACCCTCGTTTTCTCTTCTTCGTGTACGGTATACGGTGATCCAGCCAGCGTACCCATCAGGGAGGATTTCCCGCGCTCCGCCACCAATCCCTATGGTGCCTCCAAGCTGATGATTGAAGACATACTGTCGGGACTCCACACGTCAGAACCCGGTTGGCAGATCGCCCGTCTGCGTTACTTCAATCCGGTGGGTGCCCATGAAAGCGGCTTGATCGGTGAAGACCCCATCGGAACCCCAAACAATCTGATGCCCTATCTCACCCAGGCAACGGCAGGATTGCGAGGCGAACTGAATGTCTTTGGCAGTGATTACGAAACCCCTGACGGCACGGGTGTGCGTGACTATATCCATGTTGCCGACCTGGCCAATGGGCACGTTGCGGCATTGGATTACCTTGAAAAACAACCAGGGATGGTCACCGTCAATCTGGGTACCGGCAATGGTGTATCCGTACTCGAGGTGATCAGAACCTTTGAAGCCGTTAACCAATGCAAGGTCCCTTACCGTATCGTTGACCGCCGTCCTGGGGACATCGCCAGGTGTTGGGCAGACACCCGTCTTGCCAATGATTTGCTTGGCTGGAAGGCGCTGCATTCACTGGAAGACATGTGCAGGGATTCATGGCGCTGGCAACAGTCTCAACAGGGATAAATCGGAAATACTGGCCGCCAGCTGGTGGAATTGGCGGAATTTGAGATAAAACGCTTTGCAGGGGCGTTAAATCGCGGTTAAGACCCCTCACAAAAGTGTAGAATCGCCCCGTGAAAATCAAAACAGACAAATTGACCCAGTCAAACCTGTTCTGGATGTTCCATCTGGGTGGCTGGGCATTGTGGGGTATTGTTGGGAAATACCTGTACACGGTGGCCGCGCTGGAGGAAGTCGCACCAGTCTATGCAATCTATGTCACAGTCATCACTGTTATAGGTGCATGTATAACCCTGGGCCTGCGTTATCTTTATCGATTTTTGTGGAACCGCGCACTGTGGATACAGGCGCTGGGTCTTGTGTTCGGGAGTTCATTGGCGGGTTACCTATGGATCAGAGCCCGTGGTTATATCTATTATGGCTGGATAGAGAACTCCAAGGACGTGGTTGAGTACTATGAAAAACTCGGCGAGGCTGCCGAAATATACGAGAGGGTATCTTTTATTGAAAGCAATGCCGGCAGTATATCCGTCATGCTTGCCTGGACCGTGTTGTACTTTGCCATCAAATCCTACCGGGTTTTTCAGGAGGTCCGCGAAGGCGCCCTGAGATCGGCTGCCATGGCCCACGAGGCCCAGTTAAAGATGTTGCGATATCAACTCAACCCCCACTTTCTCTTCAATACCCTGAATGCCATATCGACGTTGGTGTTGGAAAAAAATACCGAGCTGGCCAATCGAATGGTCACCAAGCTGTCCAGTTTCCTGCGTTACTCACTCGATAACGACCCCATGCAGAAAATTACCCTGGCACAGGAAATCGAAGCGCTGAACCTGTACCTGGATATAGAAAAAGTACGTTTTGAAGAGCGACTGACATTGGAACTTAATATTGAAGACGAATCCAAAGAAGCGCTTATTCCCAGTTTGCTGTTACAACCACTGATAGAAAATGCCATCAAGTATGGCATCGCGCTTTCAGAATATGGTGGACACCTCAAAATCGCCGCAAGCGTGTTTGCAGGCGACCTGTTGATCGAATTGAGTGATGACGGCCCGGGCACCATACTGGTTGACGGCCAGATACCTGAAACCAATGGGGTGGGTCTGAGCAACACCCGTAACCGTCTCGAGGCAATCTATAGCGGACAACATTCATTTACACTCAAGGAAACCCAGCCTCACGGGCTGACCATCAATATCCGCATACCGTTTACAGCACGGCACAATTCGAACTGAGCCGTCTCCTGTAACCGTTCTGTCCGGGATAAAGTTAACGGCTACTGGCCAAGAAGAAAACGCTGGCGGGTACCTCCTTCCACCACCATTGACGTTCTGCAGGGGTAACCCACTCCAGAACGGGTTTGGAGCGGGTCGAAAGCTCCGAAAATCGCAGATCCAGATGATGCAGGCCGCGTGTCAGTTCCACACTGACCTCATGGGCCGCAGTGTTTGCCCTCTGATCAAGTACCAGGTTCATGTCCAGACTCATGCATGCCCTCAGCCCACCACCGACGCGAAACCGGTATACCCCGTTCTCCTCAATGTTAATAAAACCACGAAATAAAGCGACCTTGCCTGCGGAGGCAACATCCTTTCCACTGATCACTACCTTCTTCGTTTCAAACCGGTTCTGCTCTGGCAATTCGTGCATATTTGTGACTCCATCCGGATTGGATCGATCGAAAAATCCGAGCGACAATCCACTGATGTTTGTTGCGGATGAAGTCTTGTTGATCCATGCGGGTCTGCAGGTGTTGGTCACACCATTGCGTTGCTGTTGGTGAAGACTGCGTTGTGCGTGTATCCGATTCTCCATTTCAAGGGCAAACCCTGGTCTTTCACCCAGCCATTCCAGGCGGTTGCCCAGCACCCGCAACCGATGCTCGTGACGACCCAGGTCAATGTCGGAAAAGACACTCAATTGGTCAATCCTTGCCACCTGCCCGTACCTGCGGTTGTAGCGTTCGACCCAGATGACTTGTGGTGACAAGGGGACATCAGTATCCCCGACCCTGCCGAGCATACGCAGAAGGTCAGATTGTTGAAAAAAACGCTGATCCGTGCTGTCTTCCCTGTAGCCATTGCCAATGATCAACAGGGGCACGCGTGCACGCGCACCATCGCCATATCGCTGTGTTTCAGCATGGGTCACCTGACGCATCTGCCGGTGGTCACCGGTTATCAACAAAACTCCGTGCTCAAAAAAACCACTGTCCTCAAGATCTTCGTGGAATGACTGAACTTGCTGCAGAGACCAGTCCCATATGGCCTCTGCGGTATCCGGACCCCCTTCGGGGTGAGCGTAAGGCAGGTGTGTACTGGTGCTTGCCAGTGCCAGCAAAAACGGCCTGTGTTTGGTGGATAATTGCCTGGTGGTCAGCAAAGCCTCTTCGTACAGGTAATTGTCTGCAGGCGCGTACTGTGTGAATCTCGGTGCATTGCGCATGGCTTCTATCTCGTCCCTGCCCCTGCTCAGGTCCAGACCCAATCCATCCAGGTAACCGGAAAGGCCGATGAAAGCAAGTTCCGAATTGGTCAGGAACCCGGTGTAATATCCCGCTTGCCGGTATTCACCAACAACCGTTGGCACCCGTGCGAACTCATCGAACATGTACGGTGTTGCAGTGGGAAAATGCATCGGTGGGTGACCACCCAACAAGGCGATCAGACCACCTTCGGACGCCTGGTGATTGGCAAAAAAATTGGTGAACAACAGTCCCTTTTGCGCCAGCAGGTCAAAGCGGCCGAGCAAATCATTCACACCGGAGATCTTTTTTGAATTGATCGATGACAGGGATTCAACGATCAGCAGGATGATGTCCGGTCTGGACTCCGGGATTTGTGCCCGGGGCTGTTCTAAGGCGCGATAGTCATCAATCTGCCCGCTGGAGTAGGACGACACAGCCTGCAGGGAAACCCGCGCCTGCTCCGGGGGGTTAGTATTCAAGATCGCGTAGCGGGTCAGATTCACCGGGGCAAAATGGTTGCTCGCAACCCCACCCGTCAACAGCAATACCAGCAGAACACAGGTTGTTTTGCTCAATCTGGGTTCAATGATCCGGGCATAAAAAATGCTGAGCAGGAACAGTGAGATCGCAACATATGCCTGAAGATCAAAAAAACTCAGTACCACCCCCCACTCCGGTGTGAAACGACTGATTTCAAATAAACCGGCATGCTCATCAAGATCCAACAGAACAAACGTGTCTACCAGGTAAACAGCGGCGATTAAAACCAGTATCAATCGCAAAACAATACGCGGGGTAAGCGGTTTGAACAGCGCGCTGAACGTGGCCATCAACATCACCATCATCAGCAAAATCAAATCCAGACCAACCAGGTAGCAAAACACCGGCCAGGTACTCCCAATGCCGGTGGATAACATCGCCGCTTTGTATACACACATACCCAGAATAAATAACACCAGGCCAACCGGATAAGTATGTTTCGCCATGAATTGCATTGGCAACAATTATAGGACCAAGTGATGCAGTCGCAAACGACGGGCGCTTATCTGCCTGAAAATACCTCGGTGTCGGGGTGGAATGCGATCCAGGCAAACCAGAAAGCAGAAATACCATTGAGCAGGCGGCCCTGGTCATCGGTAATCCGGACACTGCGACTTTCTGGCTGGTAATAGATCCGCAGTCGTTGACCACGGATGTGGTCTTCGAGATATGCCTTGTGGGGCTCAGTCTTCCAGAGCTTATCCAACTCACTGAAGGGCCACGCGCGTGTTTGTCCATCCACTTCCAGGCCGATGACCCATTCCTTGGTGGAATAGCGTCTGTCCCGGTTGGCAACCGAAAACCAGATGCGGCCGCTGTCAGCGTATCCCGGGTACGGGTCCCTGGAATATTCTCTCAAATATCCTGTCTGAGTTGAGAGCACCTCGCTAAGTGGTTGCATGTCTGACCACTCTTTCCAACTGGTGTGAATGACAGGGATCGATTGTAATTCGGTCCCCCTGGCCGAACCGGATAGGGCTCGACCGAGTATCTGCGACCACAGGGATTCCGTTTGCCGGTCATACATCAGGACATCACTGTTGTACAACAGACCCGAAACACCAAAACTGTAATCCCGGCCATCTGCACTGGAACGAAAAGCCATGCCTGTACCGCACAGGGGACAGTAACTGATCAGAACGCCTGCTCCATCAAAATTGTCATTGACAATTTCATGATAATTCAAAATCCTGACCGGGTATGCTCTCGCCACACCGTCAATTTCCACACCCAGTACCCGGTCAGTTGCTTTCAGGAAGGCTTGCGCATCAACCGCTGAGACAAAATGAGGTTTATTGATTGCGGGTATACCATCACGCGGGGGGTCGCCCTGCTCTATCCTGGCACGCGGTATTTCACTGTTCGACAGGTCGAAGCCATTGTCCGATGAAGCATTAAGTAAACCGGGAGCAACCAGCAGCCAGAAAATACCAAACACGAGCAAATCTATAAAAACCGCCCCTCTGCGTGTATGGTCCCTGGCCTGATTCTTTTGTGAACTGCTTCATGTGCGTTACCGGTAATCAGAACAACAGACCCAAATTGGGGTAGGAAACTTTCAAATACCACCGATTGGTAACCAGTCATGGTCTTTCCTTGTCCCCGATTGGTATTGACTACAACATTTGCCTGTTTTCTGTGCTAAATTCCCCCTTCGATTCAATACTTGACCGCATGTTTCCAAGAGGTTGATCAATGAGTGAAATTCAGGACACTTTTCGAGCCGAAGTTCGTGTCTGGCTGGAGGGGAACTGCCCCGAGGAAATGCGTCAGCCGTATGGCTCTGAAAAAGACGCCTGCTGGGGCGGGCGCAATTACACATTCCAAAGCAACGCCCAGCGACAGTGGCTGGAACGCATGGGTGGCCGGGGCTGGACAGCCCCGGGTTGGCCGAAAGAATATGGTGGTGGTGGACTGGACCGGGAGCAACTCAAAATACTCAAACAGGAATTGGCCAGGATCAATGCCCGCCCGGCCCTCTACAGTTTTGGTATATCCATGCTGGGTCCGGCACTGCTGAAATACGGTAACGAGGAACAAAAGCGCCACTTTCTGCCACCCATCGTGCGCGGCGAGATTCGCTGGTGTCAGGGGTACAGCGAGCCCAACGCCGGCTCCGACCTGGCCAACCTGCAGGCACCAGCGGTAGACATGGGTGACCACTACACCCTCAATGGCTCCAAGATCTGGACATCCTACGGACACTTTGGAGACTGGATGTTTTGTCTGGTTCGCACCGATCCCGAAGCACCCAAGCACCAGGGCATCAGCTTTATGCTGTTTGACATGCAAACCCCCGGGATCACAGTGAAACCGATCAAGCTGATCAGCGGGCGGTCACCGTTCAGCGAGGTATTCTTTGAGAATGTCCATATTCCGAAATTCCAACAGATTGGAGAACTCAACAGGGGCTGGAGTATTGCAAAGTACCTGTTAACCCATGAAAGGGAAATGATCTCGTGGACCGGTCTTTCTCAAACCGGCATGCGTTCCCCCGGTGAAATCGCCATGGAAATTATTGGTGGTGACACGGGTAAGCTTGACGACCAGATCATGCGCTCGGATATAGCCCGTTTTGAAATGGATCAAATGGCCTTCGCACTCACCATTGAGCGATCACGCGATGAGGTCAAGTCCGGTATCAGCCTGGGCGCGGTATCTTCATGGTTTAAATACTACGGCACCGAGTTGAACAAGCAACGCTATAGCCTGCTGATGGATATCCATGGTAACGAAGCACTTGCATGGTCATCTGAGGACAGTGATGAGCAGGTGCTGGCAAAAGACTGGTTGCGCACCAAGGGTAATTCGATTGAGGGGGGCACATCCGAAATCCAACTCAATATCGTGGCCAAACGCATCCTGGGTCTGCCGGGCTGAGGTTACAGATATGGCAATGATATTAAACGAAGAGCAAACCATGTTGCGTGATGCAGCAAGGAATTTCCTGGCCAGCCGCGCACCGCTTTCACACCTCCGTGAGTTGCGAGACGGTGGCCAGGAGGACGGATACTGCAGGAAACTGTGGCAGGAAATGGCCGACATGGGCTGGGCTGCCATCATCATTCCGGAAAAATGGGGGGGACTGGACTATGGGCATACCGGTCTGGGTCTGGTTCTGGAAGAATGCGGAAGGACCCTGACACCCAGTCCGTTGATTTCTACCGCTCTGCTGGGTGTCAACGCCCTGCTGTTGTCTGCCAACGAGGGCGTATGTTCCCACTGGCTTCCACGTATCGCAAGCGGTGAAAAGCTGCTGGCCCTGGCCTTCGAAGAGTCCAGTCAACACCGCCCTTCCACCACCACAACCAGCGCACAACCGCAAGACGGCAGCTACCAGATCAATGGTTGCAAGCAGGGCATCATCCTGGGCGGTAGTGCGGATGCCTTTGTTGTCAGTGCGCGTACCCGCCGTGGCGAAAATCCGGACGAGGGAATTTCCCTGTTCCTGGTTGCCGCGGATGCCCCGGGACTCACAATCAGCACCACCGAATTACTCGATAATCATCGGGGCGCCACTATCAGAATGGAGGACGTCAGGGTAGATCGCAGCCACAAACTCGGGCCGCTCCATGGTGGCTGGCCAATCCTGGAACAGGTGCTGGATCGGGGCCGTATTGGTTTGGCCTCTGAGTTGCTGGGTATCGCTCAGGAGACTTTTGAACGAACCGTTGAATATCTCAAGGAGCGCAAACAATTCGGTATTCCGATCGGTGCATTTCAGGCCTTGCAGCACCGCGCTGCAATCCTGTTCGGGGAAATTGAATTGTGTAAATCGGTGGTGATCAAGGCGCTCCAAGCCATGGATGAAGAAAACCCGGATACTCCGATATTGGCCAGCCTTGCAAAAGCCAAGTGCGGCCAGGTGGCCGAGCTTTCGACAGCCGAAGGAATTCAGATGCACGGTGGTATCGGTATGACGGATTAGTTTGATATCGGCTTTTTTATCAAGCGCTGGCGCAGTTTGAATCAGCAACTGGGTGATCATCGTTACCACATCGACCGTTTCGCCCGCTTACGGAATTACTAGAATTGTTCAAGCGGTCCCGCGGGTGTTGATGAATATGTATACGCAGTGACCGTCCAGGTGACGAGGGAAAGGCTATGACCATGATCAATGATTTTACCGGCTCCCTGTTCGGTCTGGAGGGAAAAACCGCACTGGTTACCGGTGGTGCGTCCGGCCTCGGGTACATGATGACAAAAGCCCTGGTCGG
Organism: Lysobacterales bacterium; assembly: GCA_014238945.1. GTDB lineage: Bacteria > Pseudomonadota > Gammaproteobacteria > Xanthomonadales > SZUA-36 > SZUA-36. The sequence continues at coordinate 186,147 of JABAAB010000115.1, read as the reverse complement.
TGCAGGGGCCAAGGTCTATATCGCCTCGAGAAAACTGGATGCCTGTCAGCAGGCAGCCAGCAGTCTGGCGGGATTGGCTGGCAGTTGTATCCCCCATGCTGCTGATCTTTCCAGCGAAGCCGGCGTTGTTGGTCTGGCAAAGTATATCGCTGCTGAGGAAGAAGCGTTGAACATCCTGGTTAATAACTCCGGCCGCAGTTGGGGTGCAGGATTCCAAAAGTTTCCGTGGAAGGCCTGGGGCGAGGTCATGACGTTGAATGTAACCGCTCCGTTTACGCTGACCCGCGAACTGGTGCCATTGCTGGCAGCAGCTGGAAACACTGATGATCCGGCCAGGGTAGTGAATATCGGCTCGATTATGGGAACCCAGCCACACGGTTTTCCGGCCTATTCCTATTCAGCCAGCAAGGCTGCCATCCACCATGTGACCGGTTTTTTGAGCAATGAGTTGGCCGCACGGAATATTACCGTCAATGCGATTGCACCCGGCCCGTTTCCCAGCAATATGACAGCATTTTTCTCCGAAAATGACAAGATTTCCGCAGCTGTTGAACGGGGTGTGCCGTTGGGCAGAATGGGCCAACCGAGAGATATGGCCGGGTTAATATTATTGCTCTGCGGTGCGGGTGGAGCCTATATGACCGGCGCCATCATTCCGCTGGACGGCGGCATGATTTCGGCCCGCACACCCGGTATCGAACAGGGTATTGACCCGGCTTGAAGCATGTTGAACAGCAATATTTCACTGCAGGATTTTCTCAACTGTGCGGGTACGGAACTGGGGCCATCGAAATGGCAGATAATTGACCAGGCACGTATCGACCGCTTTGCCGATGCGACCAACGATCATCAGTTTATCCATGTCGATCCACAAAAAGCTGCAGCCACCCCCTTTGGTTCAACCATTGCACACGGTTTTCTGACCCTGTCATTGTTGTCCCACCTGCTGGGCGAGATCATGCCGATTCCAGAGGGAACAGTCATGGGTATCAATTATGGCTCAGACAAGGTCCGCTTTTTGCAACCGGTCACGGTCAACAGCCGAATCCGTGCACTTGCGAGAATTGAGAGCGTCGAAGAAAAACAGCGCGGACAATACCTGCAAAAAACTGCGGTGAGCATAGAAATCGAAAACCAGGCACGCCCCGCAATGGTGGCGCAAATTCTGTCCTTGTATGTTATCCGGAGGCCAAAATGAATATCAGACTCGACGGCCAGGTTGCCATCGTCACCGGTGCCGGTCGGGGCCTCGGCCGCACCCATGCGCTGGCATTGGCCGAGCGTGGTGCCAAAATCGTTGTCAATGATCTTGGCGGTACACGGGACGGTAGCGGGTCGTCATCCGTGGCCGCTGAATCTGTCGTCGGGGAAATCCAGTCACACGGTGGCGAAGCCATTACCAGTGATGCCAATGTTGCAGACTTCGCTTCAGTTGAGGCCATGGTACAGCGAACCATGGAGCATTGGGGCCGGGTGGACATCCTGATAAACAACGCCGGTATCCTGCGTGACAAGAGTTTTCTCAAAATGACACCCCAGGACTTTCGACAGGTCATTGAAGTCCACCTGATGGGATCATTCAACTGCGCCAAGGCAGTGTGGGCGATCATGCGTGAACAACAATACGGCCGTATTGTCTTCACCAGCTCCAGCAGTGGGCTGTATGGCAATTTTGGACAGTCCAACTACGGGGCAGCCAAGATGGGAGTGGTCGGCCTGATGAACGTGTTGCATCTCGAGGGGGCAAAATACAATATCCGTGTCAATGCACTGGCACCTGCAGCCGGTACACGCATGACCGAAGATATTTTCCCGAAAGACCTGTACGGACTGTTTACGCCCGCAGCGGTCAGTCCCGGAATCGTCTTTCTTTGTGGCCCGGATTCACCCAGCCGCAAGATATTGTGTGGCGGTGGCGGCAGTTTTTCGGTAAGCAAAATGTATGAAACCGAGGGTATCAACTTTGCACCCAATGAACTCTCTCCCGAGGCCATTGCAGATGCCTGGCCGCAAATTGACAACCCGGATGATCAGCGTGAATTACAGGCCGGTGGCGAGCAGCCGGTCAAGTTCGGGAAACAGGCTGCGAAAAAACTGGGTATCAAACTTTAGACCAATACAAAAAGGATACAAACCATGCGTGAAGCCATGATCGTTTCCACCGCGCGCACACCACTGGGCAAGGCATACAGAGGTGCGTTCAATAACACGGAATCCCCCACACTTGCCGGTCATGCCATCCGACACGCCGTCGAACGGGCCGCAGTCGAGCCGGAAGAAATCGATGAAGTGGTGATGGGTTGCGTACTGACCCAGGGCTCACAGGCAAATAACATTGCCCGTCTTGGTGCCCTGTCTGCCGGTCTGCCGGTTACTACCACGGCCATGACGGTGGACCGGCAATGTTCGTCCGGCATGATGGCCATCGCAGTTGCCGCACGGCAGATCACAGTGGACGGTTTTGGCATCTCGGTGGGTGGTGGTGTTGACTCCATCAGCCTGGTGCAGAACGAACATATGAACAACTTCCGGAATCGGGACCCGCGTCTCGTGGCCCGGCACAAGGACATCCATATGCCCATGCTGGATACCGCCGAGGTTGTTGCCCGGCGTTATGGAATCAGTCGTGAACAACAGGACGAATACGCACTGCAAAGCCAGCAACGTATGGCCGCGGCACAGCAGGCAGGCCGACTCGATGATGAGATCGTTCCCATGCCCTCGAACAAGGGTCTCATGGACAGGGAAACCGGTGATATCAGTTTTCACGATGTGTTGTTGGAAAAAGACGAGGGCAACCGGCCCACCACCAGTCTGGAAGGTCTGTCGGTGCTCAGACCTGTACGTGAAAATGCCAGCATCACAGCCGGCAATGCCAGCCAGTTGTCCGACGGTGCATCTGCCTGTGTGTTGATGGACGCGAAGTTGGCAGAACAACGTGGCGTTGAGCCTCTGGGCTACTACCGGGCCACGGCCATTGCGGGTTGTGAGCCGGATGAAATGGGTATCGGGCCGGTCTTCGCTGTTCCGAAACTACTGGAACGCACGGGACTCAAAATGTCAGATATTGGTCTGTGGGAACTGAATGAAGCCTTCGCGGTACAGGTTGTCTATTCTCGTAACCGGCTGGGTATACCCAACGAGATATTGAATGTCAACGGTGGTGCCATCTCGATCGGTCACCCCTATGGTATGAGTGGCTCACGTCTGGCGGCCACAGCCCTGATCGAAGGCAAACGCCGGGGCGCTAAATACGTCGTGGCAACCATGTGTATCGGTGGTGGAATGGGCGCCGCCTCGCTGTTCGAGGTTGCCTGAGTGCGCGCCCTGGTCTGCCGGGAACTGGGTCCGGCAGAAAAGCTGGTCATCAGTGAGTTACAGGATCCGGTGCCGGGCCAGGGCGAGGTTCTGGTGCGGGTGCACGCAGCAGGTATCAATTTTCCGGACAACCTGATGATCAACGGTCTGTACCAGGTGAAGAAGCAGCCACCCTTTGTCGCCGGTAGTGAAGCGGCTGGTACCGTTGAGACAGTAGGCACCGGGGTGAAGGGTTTTCAACCCGGTGACCGGGTGATTCTGCTGCCTGATGATGGTGCATTTGCAACACGGTGTGTGGCGCCAGTTGAGCGGCTCACTCCCATTCCGGATCATCTTGACTTTGAAAAGGCAGCGGGTTTTACCATCACCTACGGCACCAGCTACCACGCGCTGAAACAGGGTGCGAAACTGAAGTCGGGCGAAACCGTGCTGGTGCTGGGTGCAGCGGGTGGAGTGGGTATCACCGCGGTAGAGATTGCAAAGGCCATGGGTGCCAGGGTCATCGCTGCTGCCAGCAGTGATGAAAAACTCAAATTTGCACGCGCCGCCGGCGCCGATGAAATCATCAACTACAGCACGGGCTCATTGAGGGAAGAGTGTAAATCACTGGCCGGGGAACATGGCATTGATGTCGTCTATGACCCGGTTGGCGGAGAACTGGCACAACAGGCCTTACGCAGCCTGGCCTGGCATGGTCGTTACCTGGTCATCGGTTTTGCCAGCGGGGACATTCCAAAATTTCCGGCCAATATTGCCCTGTTGAAAGAAGCCAGTATCATCGGTATTTGGTGGGGAACCTGGCTCCGGAATGAACCAGCAGAATCGGCACAGAATATGAAAGAATTATTCGACCTGGTCGCCGCCGGTATCCTCACCCCCAGGGTAACCGAAACCTGGCCCCTGGAAAAATACGTAGAGGCATTCGGCAGCATCACCAACCGCACCGCCCGCGGAAAAGTCATTTTTACCCTGGCCAACTGACATCACATTCATGCCCTGTTGCGGCAGCGTCTGGAGATTCCCGCTTTCGCGGGAACGACGGGGGGGTGCGCGGGAATGACGTTTTCAGTTCTGCCGTCATCCCGGGGTCGCGAGTATCGGAACCCGGGACCTCGACACGCCAGCAGAGCGCAAAGAGATAAATCCAGCGCCGTTTATTCGCTAAGTTCCAGTACCACCAACTCCGGATCAGCCAGGATATCCTCCTCGCTGAATGGAAAGCGAATCCATTCACCCGCTGAATACAAACGGGTCAGATCAGCATAGTGCGCCGATTCAGGCTCCTGTGACTGCGAGTAGGTCAGTATGCCCCGTGGATCCAGGTTTCCGTCTTTGTCCCAGGAGATAATCTGAATAAAGCTGTTGCCATGCTGGATCGGCGTATAGCCTTTGTCTTTTTGCAGGTTGGCCATGATCATGCCGAACATACCCGCCCATCCCTGACCTCCCGGTATCGGGATACGGTCACCATTGCGTTCTGCAAACTGTACCTCACCCCAGGATGCATCCAGCGGGATACCAGCAGACCTAAGCGTGGTCTGGGCCACCGCCAGTGATGTTCTCAGTGCGTCTGCAACAACCTCATTGCCAATCGCGATTCCATTGGGTGTATTAACCGGGTCTTTCACATCAAATGGGACGGCATAAACACCCGGTATCGCGCGTGCTGTTCGCCAGAACTCAGTCCACACCTGTGCCCCACGGCTTTCGTTGGCCTGTAGCCGGTCCCAGCCGGCAAGCGACTTGCAGGCGGCCGATATATCAACGGAAGTGTCATCAAGGATTACGGGCTCGCTGGTTTGATCACACAACTTCAGTACATCATCCAGCAGGATTTCGGCTGCATAGTTGCGTTGGCTATAGATGATTTCCTGCAAGTCCCCTGCCCCCAGTTTCTGTTTTTCCGCCAGTCGTTCCCGTAAAAAATTCAAGCCGGCCCGCGTTCTCAATGTACGTGCGCTGCGTTCCGGGCCGATGATCGGTGAGTAACCTTCCAGTGGTTCTTCCGGGTTGGACAGCCAGTAACTGTCATTGGAGTTGGTCACGTAGTCCCCACGTCGGAGCCTCGGCATATCCTCCGCCGGCAGTGCGCCGGGAACGGCCGAGCGCGAATCCGACTTCCACTCGCAGTCCGGATCGGCACCATTCAACACAACGATTCGAGCGGGCAGGTGCTTAACCTTTACCCGGCAGCTGTCCAGTAATTCGGCATCCACATTCGGGGTCACCGAAATATCAGCGTAAAACGCTGTTCCGTACCGGTCCGCTGCAATGGTATTGGTCCACGGAACACCCTGCATGCTGATGGCCGCTTCAACATCATCGATGGATTGAGCAACATTCAAAGCATCGTAGGTATATATGTTACGGGTGTTGTTGACATTGGCGTCGCGGATGGCATAGGCCACCTCCGATGTCCACGGCAGGGCCTTGCTGGCGACCACGGCACCGTAGTGGGTCAGGTAAATCGGCTGGGTCTGCTCCTGGATTTCACCCTCTGCGCCAGCAACCTCTACCGTCACATCGGCGGGAATGATCGGCCGGTATTCGTCACCGTAGCGATACTCCATCGGGTTTTCAGGATTGAGTTGTAACTCATACAGGGTAAAGCGCAGCGCCGTCGATACCGTATGTGTCCAGGCAATATCCTTGTTGAAACCGATGGCCACACGGTTGGTGGTCAACAGGCTTACACCCATCACATCCAGCTGACCCGGTATGGTGGTATGGATCATGTGAAACCGGGATGACCCTCGCCAAGGGTAATGGGGATTTCCTAACAATACCCCACGACCGGTCTCGGTGACATCCTTGCCCAGCGCCACGGCATTGCTGCCGATCCCCACTTCAAAGTCATAGTGACTGGCAGAATAGACCCTGTCGTCAGGCGTCTGGTGCGTCAATTGCTCGCCCGGTGGTGTGGCATGGGCAATATCCTTCTGAAACCAGCCCAGACCATAACGGATACCGATACCCATGGTCAGACGGTTCAGATCAAGCTGTGTAATTGGGCGCACCCAGCCTTTATCGGCACACGAGGCAGGAAGATTGTCGGCGTGATCACGCAGATAGCGATTGAAACCGGCCGCATAACCCTGAGAAAACTGCTGGTCACTGACAGGTTGTGTAGCAGCAAATGCAGACAGGCGTTCATTGGTCAGCATGCCACGATGAAAGATATCGCTTTCAATGTTGCCGTTGTCCGGTCCATTGAACTTTGACAGATGACCGCTAACCACCATGACATCATTGGCAATGACACAGATACCATCGGTCGCCGTTGCATAGGCATAACCGTACCCCAGACCGGCCCAGTCATCCGCCTTTACGTGTGGAATTCCGTAACTGGTCCAACGGATTTGTGTTTTGAAGGTACTCGTGGCTGGATCAGAATCCGGTACTGCGTTGCCGCTAATAAACAAAGCCGCACACAGTGTCATGGCGATGGATCTGGGCATGATTATGTCCTGAAAATTTTAAGCGGATCACTGTATCATTTATGTAACCCAGTTAGATAGATGTTGGATTCAAGTGACCGGTTTCTGATATTTCTGAAGCTGCCGGCTCCAGGTTGATGCTGATTGGTGCGGAATTATTTGTTCATCGGGTTGAACTATTGCTTGTACAGTCGATCAACTTTTCATAAGGGTCACAACACCAATTATCCAGCCACTGGGCACAAACCAGATGAACCATCACATCAAACCGATATTCTCCATCCAGGTTTTGATCCTGTTTCCCTCATTCAACTCGATGAACTGCAGAACCTTTACTATCCGGTTGAGGAATATCGCGGCGCAACGGGACCTTATGACAGTTTTAAAATGCTAAGTGCCGCAGGCACCACTACCGATCTGATTTCACCTGTACTGAATCGGGATTGGTTCCTGGGCGAAAGCGCGCTCGCGGACCCGGCTGGCACTGTCTATTTTCCCGGTCGTGAAGGCATCCTGAAGAGAACGCCTCAGGGCCATCAAACACTGCTGGCAATTATCCAGCCTCATTCGATGACGACCATGGCCATGGCTCCGGATGGTTCTATTCTGGTGACTGATCGAGATGCATTGCACAGAATTTCCAAACAGGGCGAAATAACCATGCTGGCAAATAAGCTGCACACATCCCCACCCGATGACCCGTGTATGCTGATGGGAGATTCAATCACGTGCTGGGATTTGATGTCGCTGAAAATGGCGATCTCTATTTTGCTTATTTCGGAAATCGCAGAGTTCTGAAAATTGATCAAGCGGGATCAAGAACGGAGATATATCACGCACAGTCACCCTGGTCCCCAACAGGCGTGCTTGTTCAGGAAGGAACTGTCTGTGTACTTGAAGTTGCCTACCAGGATGGGCTCGGCCACTTTGGTTCGCGGGTCAGAAAACAGTTGCCAAACGGGCAGTTTGAAACCCTGGTAACCATAGGAGAGGAATAAAGAACGCCTTGACCGGGGTAATCGACGATCTGAAGATTATTCCTGGATGTAGGTTCCCAGATAGGCGGTACCTGCACGTTTGGCCTCGTCCAGCATTTCATTGGTAATCTCGCCGTGTTCTATCACCGACAGCATGAAAATCAGATCGGTAATCTCAATGAAGTAGTAAAACGCATCGATTACCACCCGGCTACCGGGAATGTCAAAATGCTTTGAGAATACCTCGTGCATGACCCTTGCGACGCCCCGGTCATTCATCCTGTCGGCCTGTTTCACTTCGGGCGGTGTCTTGCCACCGATGAGCAACTGTCGGGCTGGCGGGTTCTCGCCATACACGGCGGCGCCGACATCGACGAGGTGAGCGGCGAGATCCTGCCAGGACCCGCGACAATTTTTGGGCACCGGTCTGCGGTGCGCCTCGATGAACTGATCGCTTAGCGACTTCGCAAGTGAGGAAAATATATCAAAGCGGTTTGCGAAAAAATGGTAAGCAGATCCCTCGGGGACATTGGCGTGATTTGCAATATCCCGAAAAGATATATCTTCAACGGCCTGTTCGCACAATAATTCATAGGCCGAGTCCAGCAGTTGCCGACGGCGCTTTCGACCCGGTTCGCGTGTGGCCGTGGGTGCTTTTCGCAGTCCAATCTTCTGCCGCGTAGTCACTTATCAGTCAATCCTGGGCCAGCACCGGTTGCTGCTGGGTGATGCAATGAATCCCACCACCGCCAAGGGCTATACTACCGATTTGTACCTGCACAATTTCGCGATCAGGATACAGGGCCCCATAGGTCTCAAGCGCCCGGGAATCATGTTCATAACCATATCCCGGCACGATAACAGCACCATTTGCCAGGTATGAATTGATATAGGAGCTACAACCACCGTTCCACTGCCCGGGGTGGTAAGTTCCTTCCTGAATAAATTCAAGTTCAAGTCTGCGTCCTTTTGCATCAACCTGGTTTGCAAGTGCCCGGGTGTTCTCCTGGCCAACTCCATAATGCGGATCGGTCTTGTCCCTGTTGATCTCCACCAGTACCCGTCCGGGTTCAATGAATGCAGCAATACCATCGACGTGACCATCGGTCTCCGTCTCTTGCGGGTCTCCGGGTAGCCATATGACCTTGCTTGCCCCCAAAGTTCTGCACAGCTCCTCTTCAATTTCCTTGCGGCTCCAGTGAGGATTGCGATTCTTGTTCAGGAAGCAGGACTCGGTGGTGATAATGGTACCTTCGCCGTCAACGGTGATGCCACCGCCCTCGGCCACCAGTGAACTGGTAAAACAATGTGCGTTTTCGTGGTCAAGAATACGTCTGCCCATCTGCGCGTCCTGGTCGTAGGGCTGGTACTTGTTGCCCCATGCATTAAACTCCCAGCATGAGCCGGCAAGACGATCCCCACCGATCAGAAAGTTCGGGCCGGAATCGCGGGCCCAGGAATCGTCGATGGGCATTTCAATAATATTGACCATTTCAGCCAATCGGGCTTTTGCCACATCAAGTTTATTTTCTGGCACCAGCATGTTCACGGTTTCAAACCATGCGATCGTATTGGCGACTTTGGCGTACTCTTTTTGCGTCGCGTCGGTATTCGACCACAGGCCTTCACGACAGGGCCATGCCATCCAGCAGCAACTGTGCTGTGCCCATTCTCCCGGCATGAAACAGCCGCCATCCCTGGGATCATCACCTGCTTTTAAGCAGTTCATGTCTGCGGTCCTGTCTGATCACCCTGCCGGCGGCTGGAAGCATAATAAAAACAAACGTAAGCAAGCACAAACAAGCCAACAGACAACCTGAAAACGTGGGTAACATTGGTGCTGGCGACGACCAGTGCGGCGGTGCCCGGTCCAAGCGCGGCGCCGAAGGCAGAAAAGGATGTACCGGCTGCAATTGCACTGCCACTGCGATCAATATTTGCCAGCAAGGATTGAATGAATGGCAGACAGAATGCCCAGGAAAACACCATAAAACAGCAGCCGGTGAAAAAAGCGGTATATGAATTGGCCTCAAGCAGGGTAAATAGCCCTGCAACTGCAATCAAAAACCCCAGGGTCAACGGACCGATCATCCCAAAACGCTGACCGACGATAACAATCATAAACGCGCCCGGTATCCCGGCCAGTGACGCGACAAGTAGTGCGAGGCCAAATTGATGATCGGTCAGGCCCAGCATGACGCCAAAGCGCTCGATATAGGTAAACTGGGCATTGTTTGCAGCCTCGAACAAGGTGAAGCCGGCGATCGCAAGTACAGCTGATAATGTCAATAGAAGTCGAAGTTCGGAGGCCGATCCCTGGCTTCCTTGTTTTGCCACGATTTTTGAAGGCAGAAAGTGGCACAGAGACAGTGCCAGCAGGTCAAGTACGGCAAATAGGTAAAAAAGACCGCTTGCGCCCAACCAGTCTGAATACACTGGCACCAGGTACAAACCCGTACCGCTGATCATAAACTGCAGGGTGACAAAAATGCCGAAGCCGCGCTCATAGTCATCGTAGCGTGCAAACGAAGATACCGCTGCAATGTATCCCGCTCCCAAAGTGATCCCGGCGATTACCCGCACCACCAGGAAGATGGTCGTTGATCCAATAGTTGTCGCCGAGATCAAATCGGCAAAAATCGCCAGCACCAACGCCAGTCTGCCAAGTTTTCTGAGATTGATGTGATGTACCTTCAGGGAAATCACCAATCCCACGATGGCCACACCCAGAAAATTGAGAGATGCTGACCAACCTGCGAATGATTCCGACATACCCGCCTGGTCCACCAGCACCCCAATCATCGCTGGCAATACAAGCAAGGGCATCAGAGTGACGGACCCGATAACAGAAAACGCCAGGAATTGGTGGATATTTCTGACCTGCACCAGTTAGACGCCCGGCCAGGGGTTCAGTCCGTCCAGCGATAGCAATGGCCTGTACAAATCCGGACGACGATCCCTGAAAACTCCCCAGTTCCGCCGATACTCACGACATTCATCAAGATTGAAGCAGTGGGTCAGCACCGCCTGACTGTTGCGGTCAGCCTCCTCAACCAGGGTGCCCAGATGGTCGCTTATGAAAGATGAGCCGTAGAATTCCAATGCCAGGTCATCGCTTTTTTCCTCACCAATACGATTCGATGCTATCACCGGAACCATATTGGCTGCCGCGTGGCCCCGCATAACCATTTGCCAGTGATCCTTGCTGTCCAGATCGGCATCGTGCAACTCACTGCCAATGGCGGTCGGATAGAACAACATTTCAGCTCCCTGCAATACCATGGCCCTGGCTGCTTCGGGAAACCACTGGTCCCAGCAGATACCCACGCCGATGCGCCCGTAGCGTGTATCAAACACCCGGAAACCTGTGTCTCCAGGGCTGAAATAGAACTTCTCTTCATAAAGTGGAAAGTCGGGAATGTGGCTTTTGCGATAGAACCCGACGATGCTGCCATCGGCGTCGATGATCGCGATAGAGTTGTAGTAGGCCAGACCGGCATTTTCAAAAAAGGACACCGGTAACACCAGTTTTCTTTCCCGTGCGATTTTCTGCATCCTTTTTATTGTGGGTTGATCCTGAAGTGTATGCGCCAGGTCGAAGTGACGGTTCTGTTCGTCTATACAAAAGTAAGGTGTTTCAAACAGTTCCTGCACCAGGATGACCTGGGCACCGCGATCTGCCGCTTCGTGCACCAGCGACTCCGCCCGCTCTATATTTGCTTCAATTTCCCATGTGCAATGCATCTGTGTCGCGGCAACGGTCACCTCCATGGTGTTCTCCTCAGATTGAGTTTATTAGTCGAGTTAATTCGACTATCGAAAGAATGTCAAGATTTATTAACCCTTTTCCTGGCGAATTCACGTATCCATTGGGGCGCGTAAATTCATGCGCGATGTCAATAATTGAAACTTTCAGTGTGCAAGGGTGTAAGCACTGGTAGGAACGCGAGAAAAAGGAGTCATGAACAGGGGCAACGTCATAACAGTCGAAAGCGAGGTGGTTGAAATCGACGAACGCGGCTGGTTACCACGCCACAGCCGCGGGGATCAACAGGCCTTCGAGCAGTTATTTTCGGCTTACCGGGGGTTTGTCACCACCATTCTATGGCGTTATGGCATTGACCCAGTTTACCGTGATGATCTTTTCCAGGAAATTTTCCTTCGTATACACCAGTCCGCATCCCGCTATCGGCCGAATCAGTCCCTGAAACCCTGGATCGCGACAATCGCATTGAACACCGTAAGAAATCACCGTCGCGACCTCTACAGAAAAACCCACTTCCTCTTCCGTTTACGGATCAATAAAAACCATTGCAATCCTACGGACCACAACCCGGGGGCAGATCAGATGCTTGAAGATCAATCGACATTGGAATGGCTCGAGGGCCGCATCAGACAACTGCCCGACAGACAACGGGAAACACTGGTGCTTTTCACCATGAAAGGTCTGCGTATGAAAGACATTGCACGGGTCATGGGTTTACCCGAAAACACCATCAAGACTCACCTGAGAAGAGCCAGACTGGCACTGGCACTGGACCTGGGAAAACGCGAAACCGCGGAGAACGACAATGGACACATGTGAACGTCTGAAACATCATTTGTTGAAGCACGGTCGGGAATCGGTTCAACATCAGTTCGAGGCGCACCTTGACGACTGTGACCACTGTCATCTGCTGCTTCAATCCTGGGATCGCATCCCCGGCCTGCTCGATATTCTGCCCGAGCATCAACCGGACCCGGCTCTTGTGCAACGTACCCTTGAGGCAATCGAGGCAAAGGAAACGAATTCATCAAGCAACAACTATCCAACGCCTCGAATGGCTACATCCCTGGCCAGCATCGTTGTAGTGCTGGCAGTCATGGGTCTCTCCCGGGACATGCTCGACAACGAATATCCGTCTTTGATGATTCCTGCCACAAAAGAGGAGTATGAAGTTACAAGCCGAATCGGGTATGAAGAGTTCAAACAATACGCAGAGCCAAGGGACCTGCAACGGGAAATGAACGGATCGGATGTCGGTAAAAACGGCAGAAATGCGCCGGGTGAAACAGGTGCCCATACAACGGACATGGACAATGGCTTCGTCATCACTGACCGGCCAGAGGAAGCCGGAGCGCTCAACCTTAGAAGGGACAGAGAACCGGAAGATGAGAATCGAATTGTGGTGGTTACCAAACGGGAATCCTTGCGCAAAAACAGTCTGTCAAAAAGCGATAATCTGGTGGCTGAATCCGACTTGTTGAATGACAGTGAGCCCCCCCAGCAATCAGCGACGCCTGAAACTGCCGCAGAGACCGCCAAGCTTGCGGGCGCGTTGCAAAAGAACAAGGGGTCAGCCGATAAAAAAACCGCCTCAAATACCACTTTTGGTAATCAATCGGGAAGTAGAAACAGCGGAGAGCAAAATTCCAAAGAAAGGGGAAAACAAAACAGGGAGCATTTCGTATCCGATAACTTCATGGCGAATCCTGTAACGGAGTCCGAATCAGTTGAAGAGGACAGTCAGTATTTTTATGCAGATGAAATATCACGGTCACGGGACGAGCGTGACCGTGCACAGATTCCACACGATCCAGACACAGGGTTCAGCCAGTACATCATTGGCGGCCAGTCCAGCCTGGTATCCGAATCGAACTTGAAGAGTCGCGAAATCGCCAACACCCGGCTAACAACCGGACCCGGGAACCAATTGATCGACGGTTTCGATTTTCAATCCTATTTTCAAGCAATCGAACAACTGAAATTTCAGCCCGCCGAAGGTTATTGGGCCAATAATTACATACCAGGCGACCCGAATATTCGTCTGCTCAAAACCCGACTGTCAAACTGGGACCGCAGTGGACTTGGGTATGAGCTGCTTCTGGATCAGCATGTCAGACCGGTTTCACAGCCCTTCGATGCCCCCGCTGATAACGCACTGGCCCTGAGCCTGATGAGCGACGCCAATGCAGTGGACGGAGCCACACGTATGCGGATCCAGGTCGGGATCCGGGGGATAGAACACCGGCGTGGCCAACGCCCGGCGATGAATATGGGCGTGGTGATCGACTTGCCTGCGGAAGTCGATGACAGTACACGCATTGCTGCCCGCGCCCTGCTGGATGCGGTTCTGGCCAGCAAACAGGCAGGGGACCGGTTCTCACTGGTCATCAACGGACCGGGTGGACTGGTGGTGCCGGCAGATGAATTTCGTTTTGGTCCATTGCAACTTGCCAGGCGGGCAATCATAGGCAATGGAGCACCGGATACTGGCAAGGACCGGGATCTCGCCACCGCCATCCGCAAAGTTAGCACACTGGTCAGACAAGGAGATGATCCGGGCCAACCACTGGGCAGCAGTTCAATTCTGCTGATCAGTGCGGACACACTGGAAGATGCCGATACCCTGACTGGGCAAATTCACGAACAGGCCAAAGACGGAATTACCCTGAGTGTGATTCCCCTCGGAAACCAGCCACAGGCCAGCCGGGTTGAACAGCTGGTTCTGGCCGGTCTGGGTAACCGGCGGATTCTGCAGTCACCGGACCAGGCCCGGCAACTGATCGAAACCGAACTGCATACCTCAAGCAGGGCCGTTGCACGAGCGGCACGGTTGTCCATACACCTCGCGTCGGGTGTCCACCTGATCGGAGTGGTGGGCTCCGAACGTCTGGACGCAAAGAAATCCCGGCGTGTACGAGAAATCGAGAACAGCATGGACCATCGTCTGAGCGCCAACCTGGGAATTGCTGCAGACCGCGGCGAAGATGAGAACGGAATCCAGATTGTAATCCCCAGTATTTTTGCAGGTGACGATGTCACGGTGCTGCTTGATGTGCTGGTGGAAAAACCCGGTGATATCGCAACGGTAAGCCTGCGCTACAAGGACCTGGTATACCTGCAAAACGGCAGTCTGCGCGGACAACTCAGTCTGCCGTCGGGACCATTGCTGCGGGGGCCAGCTGAACATTCGGTGCTCAAAAATCTGCTGGCAAGGCATTTCAGTAGCGCGGTTGGCCGGGCGGCCGATGCCCTGGGCCGGCAACAGCCCGCTGAGGCTGCGATCGTCCTGAGGGCCTTGCGCGAGCAGATAACTGCGCTGCGTAACCGCATTACTGAATTCAACAAGGACCCGGACCTGCTCCGTGATGAGCAGATACTGGAAAGCTATATCACCCTCCTGACCTCACCCGGGGCCGGGACCTGGCAACCTGAACTGGCCGATTCGCTGCGTTATGCAGCCTGGGCGAAAACCCACCGGCCACCAGCGGAGTGGAAGTAATGAAAATCATCATCATCCTGATTAGTGTACTCAGCAGTTTCTCCACCATGGCAGAAGAAATCATGCTGCCCAATGGCCAGGTGACCCTGCCGTTGATCCAATATCAAAACCTGCTTCAACAGGCCACAGCACAGGGCCAGCCGGCACCATCGAGTTATGCGGTGGGTCAGACCCAACTGAATGTCATCTTTAACCAGCACGACAGGCATATGACCGCAACGGTTCAAGCCGAGCTTAAAGTCGAGACCTTTGAAGACGAGTGGACACTGGTTGCGCTGCTCGGTCCGGGGGCCGCACTGGAATCCGCCACCATCAATGGAGCAGATGTGCAATTGATCCAGCGTGCGGATGGTTTGTTCTGGCTGTCGGAATCCCGTCAAAAAGTCAACATGCAACTCACCTATCACGTGGATGCACACTTTTCCGATCTGGCCTATGTGACCAGCCTGCCCATTCCCAACGCGGCGGCCACGCGTTTCAAACTTCACATTCCACAACGGCATATCGACCTGTCGGTAGCGCCTGCAACCAAGCTGATCAAGAACGAACACAGTAAGGGAACCACGGCGCAGGGAACGGTGGCCAACAGCCACTCTATGATGATCGCGTGGCGGGTCGCCCACGAACGTGAATATATTCTTAGCCAGGCTGCCTATAACGGTACCGTTCGTGGTGATGCCATCGCCTGGAATGCAAGCTTCATGGCCGAGATGCTGATCGACGGTGAAATCACGGTGCCTTTGATATCCACCCGCGCTACGCTGGTCTCGGTCGAAGTGGATGGCAAGCCTGCAACAGTATTCAACCAGGACGGACGCTTCGCGGTTCGACTCGGCGGCGCTGGCCAGCACACGATCGGTCTCAGCTTCCTGTCCGTTGTCAGTAATCCGGACGGGGTACCCACCACCGGCTTTGACATTCCCGGTGTGCCGATCTCGAAATTTGTATTGACCCTGCCCGGTGAAAAACTGGTCAAGGTGGTGCCAGCGGCTAATGTGGCGTCGGAGAACGTCAAGGGTGATACCCGGTTGACCTTCTACCTGCCCATAAGCCAGACCGTGGCCCTGACCTGGATGGAGGCCATACCGGAGTACGTGGCCATTGAAAGCCGTTCCAACGCCGTTGTCTATCATGCTTTACATGCTGCCGAGGGTGTTCTCTATGGCCGCGCGGCGATCCATTACGAGATCACACGTGGTGAGACCAACAATCTGCTGTTCAGTATCCCGGCGAGTGCGCAGGTCAACAGTATTAACAGTGCCAGCGGGGCCATCGTGGACTGGACCCTGCTCAAAGGAGAAGCAGACGACCCGATTAACCGGATCCAGGTATTTCTCAACCGTGCGATCAAAGGCGAATTTGTACTGGATGTCATGTTTGAACAACTGCTGGGTGAAAAAACAGCAGATATCAATATCCCACTACTGCGTGCACTGGAAGTGGTGCGTCAAAAAGGCATGCTTTCACTGCTTTCAGGAGCTGACCTCGCCCTGGCACCCGCTCAACATGAGGATATGTCTGAAGTGGGCGAGAACCAGCTACCGGCATTCTTCAGAAACCGGCTGGAACAATCGGTTTCACACACTTACAAGTATCACGCCGGTTCGGCAACACTACTGGTCAATACCGTGACACCGGAACGCAAACAGGGCAAGTTCAATGCCCAGGTCGACAGCCTGATTTCGATCGGTGAAGTAACCCTGAGGGGCCAGGTGAGCGTTGGTGTCGATGTGAAATCAGGTGTATTGCGTGACCTGCAACTGGAGCTGCCGGCAGAAATCAACATCCTCGGTGTAAACGGGCCATCCATTCGCACCCACCAGGTAGTGACGGACGGTGAGCAGCAACTGATCAATATTGAATTCACCCAGGAAATGGACGGCCAGTTTCGAATTGAGCTGAATTATGAACGCATCATGCTGGATGGCACGGCCGAGACTTCTGTTCCACGAATCGAGGTCGCCGGGGCGGATGTGGAGCATGGGCGTATCGCCATCGAGGCATTGTCTGCACTGGAGGTCCAGGCCAAGCGGGTGGAGCAGTTGTCCACACTCGAGATCAACGAGTTGCCCAGGCAACTGGTGCTCAAGACCACCAACCCGATCCTGCTGGCCTACCGGTATGTAAAAACCGAAAAGCCATTCACGCTGAGCCTGAGCATCACCCGCCACCAGGAAATAGACGTGCAGGTAGCAGCCATCGACACGGCCACCTACCAGACCCTGTATACCACCGATGGCCTCGCTGTCACACGGGTGCAGTTCGATGTACGCAACAGCCGCCGCCAGTTCCTGCGTCTGGCCTTGCCCACTGGCTCGGAAATCTGGTCGGTATTCGTCAATGGCCAGCCACAAAAGCCGGCCTTTGCCACCGGCCAGGATGGTGATTCGCGTGACGTGCTGGTCAAGATGGTCAATTCGGCCACTGCCTTCCCGGTAGAACTGGTTTACGCCACGCGCAGCGAGGGTATGGATACCTTCGGCAGCATCGAAGGCACCCTGCCCCGTCCGGACATGATCGTGACGCACTCACGCTGGGACGTGTATGTACCCGCAACACCTCGTTATGGTGTTCCAAAAACCAATATGGAGATTCTTGACCGCATCAGCCTGCAACCCATCAAGATGGCGGCTGCGGGCCTACTGCGGGATGTCGTGGCCAACGTGGTCACAGGTGAACCCTTGCATATCCAGTTACCTACCCAGGGTCAGCTGTTCAGCTTTGCCAAACTCTACGCCAATCAGGCGGAGGAAGATGCTTATTTCTCGCTGCGCTATGTCCATCAAAAGGCGGGATTTGTCGGTTTATGGGTCAGTCTGCTGGCAGCTGCTGCAATATGGACGGGTATCATACTGATCGGCTTCAAGCACATCGCCACACCCCGGGGGCTGCCATTCATGCTGGTCGGGGGAGGTGCAATTCTGCTGGTCCTTTCTGTCTTCATTCTTGGAGCAAGCACTACACCGGCGTCCTTGCTGTCACTGGGAGTCGCCACTGCCATCGGCGCTTGGTTGGCTTGGCGGAGATGGCAGGTTTGGCACATCTGAAATCCAGTACTGAAACAAGAACACCCGGCTCTACCTGAGCCGGGTAATGTGGCAATAATCTGCTCATTAACGTATCAAAGTCGAATACAGCGAGGAGTGCCGCGTCAGCTAACCTGTCCGGTATCTGTCAATAAGACCAAAATACCGCTCCAACCATCTTTCTTCACCGAAATCACGTGATACCGCCCGCAGAGCATTTTCACTCAATGATTGCCGTAAGCTTGGATCAGTGGCCAATCGGTCCACGTGTGGAAGCAGTTCTTCCGGATTATCATATGCCAACCCGCCACTGGTTTGCTCGATCACCTCAGTGCTGCCACCGGCACGTCGTACAATGACCGGGGTACCACAAGCCATGGATTCAAGGACCGTCAGACCAAAGACTTCGGGGCCCCAGGAGGGACTGATCACCGCCGTTGCCCTGCTGAACAATGCTTCAATACTGCTGTGCGGTAAATTGCCCAAAAAGTGGATATTGGCAAACCCGGCAAACTGCTTCCTGAGTTGCGGACCCAGCGGGCCGTCGCCAGCGATCTGCAAATCAAATTCAGGTCTCTTTACAAAAGATTTCAATAATTGCTCCACACCCTTGGACTTGACCAGTCGACTGGCACACACAAACACAGCCCGGTCGGAGTGGGACTCTGAAGATGCCGGTACGACGGCGACATTGGTAAACGAATCCAACACGTGGATGGGCCTCGTTATACCGGCTTCCCGGTGTTTGTCAGCCGTGTACTTTGTGGGTGCAAGTAGTGCATCAACATGTTCCAGACAACGTGCGCTGTAATTGGTATATCGCCAGAGCTGGGGTGGAATCCCACTCCTGATCGAACAACTGAAACACTGTGGCCGGTCGCAGGGGTATTTACCATTTTTCCATAACACATGGGTTGCACAAAACAGCCAGTGATCATGTGTAGTCATGAAAGTTACCGGCGCACGACTCAAGGGCAATACACCGGGTCCTCCGATCAACGAGATATTGTGAAAATGCACCACATCATATGGCTTGGAAAAGATTTTCTTCAGTTGTCTATGCTTGGGGCCAGGGCGACCCGTCTGTTGGGTAATTAGTGGAGAAAGTACACCGAACCGGCTGTGTATAGCGTGGTGACGAATTCCACCTGCATCAGGAGGGGGACTGGTTACAGGTTTGCCCTTCAGATGATAGGCATCCATACAATACACCACGTCTACTTCATGACCCCGGCGAGCCAGGGCCTCACAAATCATTTGTGTAAGAATTGCATCACCGCCGAAATGGTAAGGCGGATAAAAAGTTGTTACGTGACAAAACCGCATACGTTGAAACAATACAGTGAACAGCGTGGTTACGCTGAAATATTTATCCCGGCAACTTATGATAGACACTTCTTGAATCATCCCTGACCTTGAAGGAAAGCGGACCGAAAACATGAAAACACGGACTAAAATCCTGGCAGTAGCCGGGATACTGACGCTGGGTATTTTTCTGGCTTTAAAAACCGGATTGGCACGCCAGGTATTTTTTGAACTGTTCGCAGTGGTAAAAGGTGTGGATGTGCTGGGCCCCACCGTGGTTCGCATCCCGCCGGAGGGTTCCCCTTATCAAAAATGGCTGGATCGAGCCAGGAGTGAAATACCCGTTCATGAAGCCCTGGTCATCAACGATGTGCGCAGTATTGAATTGAAAGCCTGGCCACAAATGGGTAGCGGGGTCTCCGGGTTATACCTACATTTTGCTGACTACCAGATGAGTGATGGCCGTCTTCTGGAAATCCCTGCCCGTGGCAGCACCCGGAGTCGGCGTCACCTGTACGAGAAAGGCATCTATTTTATGGGTGGACCTGGGCACACGATGATCCAGCAGGAAGGACAACCACCATTGAGAGTGGATTGGGATGATGGCAGCCTGTTCTCGGTACCATTGAATGTGCGTCATCAATTGTTCAATGACAGTGATCAACCGGTCCGCCTGCTGGCGATTACCAGCTTTCCTTTTGTACTCAATGCTGTCAACAATGAGGACTTTATCACCAATAACCCATACGCTTTCACTGACCGCTTCGATCATGACGAGGACTTTCTTGAACAAAATGAGCAATTGGACGAATTCAGGTTTTCTACAAATTTTATTGACAATGTGCTTCTGGAGGAAACGACTAAATGGAGATTGCGTGGCGAGGGAAACAGTGTAAAAAGATGGGCTATGGCCGGCAACACCATGATCAGTCTGCATATTGCAGAAATGCAGGCCGGTAGTTACAAAAAGGCACATCGGCACAGCAGTGATGCCTTTATACTGTTGCTGTCGGGCGAAGGATATTCATTGACGTGGCCAGAAGGTAACTATCACAAGAGAAAACGCATTGATTGGCAGGCCGGAACGCTTTTTGTGCCACCAACCTACTGGTATCACCAGCATCTGAATCCTGGCTCCACACCCGCACGTTATCTTGCCATCAACGTGCCGGAACTGGTGATCAACCTGGGTTTGCGTTTTGAAGATGACCTGAATGTGAACCAGGATGAGGTAGAGCAAGAATGGGAACAGGAACTGAATAATAATATTGATAATAATCAATGAGTAATTTAATAATTCTAACCTATCACTCGATTGATAGCAGGAGATCGGTCACCTCCACATCCCCCACGTTGTTTCAATGGCAGATGGAGCAGATCGCAGACCTGGGGCTATCCGGTATCAGTTTGGACCAGGCCTTTGCCCACTTGAGTAACCGGGGTCGATTTCCCAGCAATTCGGTCATATTGACTTTTGATGACGGCTACCTCGATTTTTTTGAGACGGTGTTACCCGTCATGGATTCGCTGGGGTTTTCCGCAACGATTTTTGTAGTTTCCGGTCTGGTCGGGATGAAGGCAGCCAGGGCACGTTCCGTCAATCCTGACATCGACCGTGATTTACTCGGTTGGGGCCATCTAAAAGAACTGGCAGCAACCGGGTTTGAAATTGGTTCGCATTCGGTAAGCCATGACAGGCTGACACAACTGGCTCCGGGTGAACTTAATCGTGAATTGGACCAGTCCAGGCAAACATTGCAACAACGATTGCAACTTCCTGTTGACGGCTTTGCTTTTCCCTACGGAGACCTGAGCACCCGGGTGTGTGAAGCTACCCGCAGATATTATCAATATGCCTGTACCACTCGCCTGGGATATAACCAGACAGAGACTGATCCACTGCAACTAAATCGGGTGGATAGCTATTATCTGAAGAAACCAGCGGTATTCAATAGCGTTATCCGGGGTGGACTTGCGGGTTATCTTCGGTTCCGACAAACCCTGCGCCAGATCAAGCAACATCTGGCCTGATCTGTACTGAACACACACCGGAATCCAATCGCAGCCATGAACCTGTTGATAACCAATACACAAGAGGACCAGGCATACCTGATTCTGCAGTGCCTGCGCAAGGAGGCCAACAAGATCATTGTCACGGTCAGTGGCAGCAACCTGTTCAAACGCTGGTCCGGGTTGTCCCAGTGGTCACGTCATGTCAGCAAGCGCTATCGTGTGCCCGATGTTTATGCGGATTGGAAAGCAGGAAGAATACAAGCCCGTAACAGCGATGATGAGGAACGTTACATACAGCGCATTGAGGAAATATGCGCGGCAGAGGACATCGACACCATATTTCCATCCTATGATGCAGAGGTCTATATCTTCTCCAAGAACAAGCAGCGCCTGGCCGGCCAGGGTATCGTGGCGGTGGTGCCCGACTACAATGCATTGACCGGGATCCTGGACAAGTCACTGACCCTCGCCGCTGCCGAAAAATCCGGTTTCCCCATTCCCCGAACTGCTGTGATTGTGAATTCTGATGACCTGGCTGTTGCACACAACGCAAGTACCGGACCGTGGATTCTTAAACCACGATGCAACGCACACGGTGCCAACATCATATGGGTGAGTGACCGTGATGCACTGGAGGCCACTTTCAACAATCTGAATAAATTGCAACCCAGTCCCATATTGCAGGACTTCATACCCGAAGCAACCAAGAGAAATTACTACCTGGTTGTTGATCGAGATTCGGAGATTGTCAGTCTGTTTTCACCCGAGGTGCTTCGCACCCGAAAAACCGGGGTAAGAAGCCCCTGTGCAGCCGTGGTATCGTCAACGGATGTACCCTATCTCGATGAGGTCCAGGCCCTGCTTCGCGAACTGGGTATCTGGGGTGGGATGACCCTGCAGACCATCGTGGACCAACGCGATGATAAACCCAAACTGATGGAGATAAACCCGCGTTTTGGGCACAACCTTTGGTACAGAACGGTACTGGGGATGAATGAACCCCTGATGTTTCTGCGCATCGCAAATGGTCAGGACCCGGGCCCAGCCCCCACCTTCCGGGAAGGCGTCATACTGCTCGACCCGATGTGGGATCTGCGTCATCTGATCGGACAGGTTCTCGATCAGACCTCCGAATTTGTCCGTGTAACAGTCCTGCGCAGACCCCGGCACCGGGAGCGCCCGTCGATGGAGTCAATCCCGCAACTGTTAGGTGATCTCAGAAAAGAATATTTCAGCAAGCGGGACCGGGTACTCAGTCCACTCAACCGCGGATTTTTATCAGACCCGTTTCCACCCATGATCAGGATGTTCAGGGTCGTGGCAGAGGCCTTCCAGGAACGCTGGTCATGACTGCAATGATCTGCACCCGGACCAAAGAAACGACATGAACCCACTGACCCAACAATCCCGGCGAATGGTACGTAATGTGACCTGGTTGTCCATACAGGAGGTCTTGCTGCGAATTATCGGACTGGCCACCGCAATCTACCTTGCCAGGATGTTGACCCCGACTGCCTACGGGGCGCTGGGCGTGGCACTGGCCATCGTTGGCATCCTTTCCAACCTGGTGCACGCCGGAACGGGGTCGCGTGCCACCCGGTTGACAGCCCTTGATCCCGACTCGGTGCCACTCATCTATGCACAGATGACAGGATTGCGTCTGGTAATGGCCGTGTTTGTAATTGCCTGCCTGGTACTGCTTGCACCCGCACTTTCCCGGACTTTTTCCATTTCAGCCACCCTGTTGATCCTCTGTTCCCTGTTGCTGTTGCGTCCTGCGCTAACCGTTGTCTGGGCATTCAGGGGGCTGGACAAGATGCATGTCAACGCAGTTGCTGATGTGGCCGAGAAAACGATGGCATTTGCAGGTCTGATCCTGTTGGTCAAGGGACAGGGAAATGACCTGCTCTGGGTGCCGGTACTTGAGGTGGCAGCAGCGTTGATCATGGTCTGGTGGCTGTACAGACAACTGGGGCGGATTTATCCGGGTCTGAGCCTGGAATTCAGATACAGGGACTGGCCCGAGATTTCCCGGGAGGCCCTACCGCTGGGTCTTGCGGCGATTTTGGGCTCGGTCTATATGAACGGTGCCATCCTGCTGTTGGGTTGGTTGTATACAACCGAAGCCGCGGCAGATTTCCTGGTGGCGCAAAAACTGATGCTGACCATGGCCATTTTGCTGCATGTGATCAACAAGTCGGCATTCCCCTCAACAAGCCGCCTGATTTCTGGCAATCTGTCCCAGGCATTTGATCTGCTGGGTAAGCTGTTACGTTACTACCTGGTGATCATTACCCCGGTGATTCTGCTGCTCGCACTGTATGCAGACGAGGTGCTCACTCTGCTGTTTGGTGGAGCCTACTCAAATTCCGGATTTGTTCTGATTATATTACTGGCTGCCCTGCCATTTCTGGCTTTCAGCCGTAACTTACAGCTGTTGTTACGTGCAATACCACGAGCAGGGGCGATACTCGCGGGTCGTGTAACCAGCACACTGGTGTTGCTGTTGTTGGCGGCGCTCTTGATCCCCCGTTATGCCGCAGTAGGTGCTGCCGTCGCCGTGGTCATCTCTGAAGCAGTGGGTATGACCCTGCTGTACTGGCTTGTCATGAGGTCAATTGGTTCAGTGCCGTGGAATCACAGATGTTTTTCACCTTTGTTGGCAGGGCTCGCCGCAACATTGATATTTGCAGTGACAGATGGTTGGCCCGCGCAAAGCGGATTGATGCTGTCGGCAATTACCTATGTTGTTGTCGCCTGGATGTTAAAGGCAGCCACACTCGATGAACTCAGGACCCTTCCATATATCATCTCAACAGCTTTGCAAAAAGATGCTCCCGGACAGGACCCTGCAAATAATCAGGAGCGAACTAACTGAATGCCTGCATCAGGACTCCGGGGTAAAGCGTAACCTGCATCAGGCTGCCGAACATCAGTTTTACACCCAATCCCATGGCTACCGTAAAAGCGATGGTTTGAGTCCAGCGTTCGCCACAATGCCAGCGGAAATACAGCAGGCAAAAAAACATGGTTCCGAAAATTACACCCAGCAGCCACACAGATAAAAACATCGTTGCAATCGAGGATAACGCGGCAAACATGGATGGCTGATAGGCTTCTTCTGTATTTTCTGAAGACCCGTCTTGTAAATATTCTTTCACCAGATGCAGCAAAAGTACAACGAGTGTCATGCTCAGGACCAACTGTGGAATCCATGCAGAAACACGACCAAGTTCCAGTGATGAACAAAAGAACAACAACACCACCAGGATCAGCGTCGGTGTTACCCATCTGCCACGTTCTATGGCACGCTGAACGCGGTCCGGAGCCCCCTTAATCATCATCGTGTTCCGCTTGCTGGTTCAAATCATTCCTGACTTTTCGGGAAACACGAAACCGGTCAACTATCGTCGGCAGGAACAGGTTGACCAGGGTCAATATGATCAATAGTAATACCACCGGGCGGGACCAGAAATCGACACGACCCAATTCCTGCAAACGCAATGTGAGGTGCAGGTTGGTCTCGAACAGCGGCGCCAGGGCCATTGCGATGACCAGCGGGATACGTGGCCAGTCGTAGCGCTTCATCAGGTAGCCAACGAAACCAAAAAACATCGCACACGCCACATCTTCAATCAAGCCGCGATACTGCAGGGAGCCGATCACCGACAGGGCAAGAATGAAAGGCAACAAGCGGGTGGTGCGTACCGTACTGAGTCTGGCCATTGGATTGACCAGTGACAATCCGAGCAGGGAAGTAATCCAGTTGGACAGGAACAGCGACCAGATCAGCACAAACACCAGCACCAGGTTGTCGCTCAACATTTCCCTTCCGGGTGCCATCCCATGTAGGGTCAGTGCACCCAGCAGTATCGCGGTACCGGTACCGCCCGGTATACCCAGTGCCAGTGTAGGGATCAATGCACCGCCGTCCTTGGCATCGTTGGCTGCTTCCGGTGCCAGCACCCCACGTATATCCCCCTGTCCAAAGCGGGACCTGTCTGCCGCAGTCTGGCTGGCGTGCCCATAGGCAACAAATCCAGCCACCGAACTGCCCACACCCGGTATGGCCCCAATGACCGTCCCGAGCACTGAACTGCGCAGGAAAAGACCAAAATGCCGGAATACCGAAAGCACACCTTCTTTGACACTGCCGGTCAACTCCTGCAGCCGTCGTTTTCCGGACAAGGTTTCTCGACGGCTGACCATCAAATCAATGACTTCCGAGAGCGCAAAGACACCGAGGAAGACAGGCACGAGGCTCAGACCGTCGTGCAGATAATCGATACCGAACGTGAAGCGAAGCTCAGCGGTACGCGGGTCATAACCAATGAATGCCAATTGCAGACCCAGGCCTGCAATGGCCAGCCCCTTGAGCAGCGAGTGTCCACACAGTGCCGCCAGCGTGGTCAGGCCCCAGATCGCCAGCATCAGGTACTCCGGAGGCCCCAGTGCCATGGCCGCCTCACGCATGAAGGGAATCAACGCGATGAGCATGAAGATACCAAAGGTTGACCCCAGGGCCGAGGAAGCTGCCGCACAGCCAATGGCTGTCTTTGCCTTTCCCTGCATTGTGAGGGGATAGCCGTCCAGGAGGGTGACCGCGTTCTGTGCCTTGCCTGGAATATTGAATAAAATGGCGGTAACCGAGCCCATGAAAGTGGCACCTCCTACAAAGGCACCGAATAACAGCATGACGGCCAACGGGTCCCAGCTGAACGTCAGGGGGATCGCCAGCGCCATCAGGCTGGAACTGTTCAGACCGGGGACAGAGGAAAACAACATGGCCAGCAGTGTGCCGGCCAGCGGATAAATGATATAGGGCCAGGAAAACACCAGCCGCAAACCTTCCATGGCCGCATCAATTACGCTGCTATCCATACCCTCACCTGTCTGAGTTCCCGGTACACGGTCGTGCTACTGTCTCGCCTGCTCAATGGCCGACATGATAAGAGGCTTAAACTGCTTCAACTCGCGCATCGCTGTCGCAAGGTCATCGACTATGGCCCCCGGTGCCTGATACTCAATGCTTAATCTCGCACGCCCGGCAGCGTCAATCAAGACATCGCTGTTCAATATATTTTCCAGCGCCGTTGACAGACACGTGAACGCTGTCTCTGGGAGGTTCCTGGGGGCCACCACCAGCCGACCGGCGGCATAGATATTGGCGAGTGCGGCTGCTTCGCGTTTCACCAGGGCAATGGTTTTTCCCGTATCACCGACACGGCTTACGGCGTAGCCGGCGTCACCACCCAGCACGGGCACGCCGGCAAGCAGTTGACGTGCGTCGCTGTCCAGGTCCCGTGCGCCTGGATCTGCCACCTGCAACAGCGGCACCAGTTCCCCCGACTCGATGTAGCGTCTGGCGGAATCAAAATTGTGCAAAACGATGTCAATCTCACCCCGCAGAGCGGCCATCGTGCGCGCCGCGTTACCGACATAACCCGTCACCAGTTCGAAGTTCATACCGATCAGTGATGCAACCACCGGCAGGGCGATGAAATTTGATGACCCGGCATCGCGCACACCGGCGAGTACCGGTCGGGAACGGGCAGACCGCATCAGTTCATCCATGTTGGAAAAACCGGAATCGCGACCTGTTAACATCACCACGTGTGTCATGGCCACACGAGCAATGATGGTGAAGTCCGATCCCGGATGAGGTACCGGGGCATTGCCGGCCAGGTGTGCAGCCAGCAGACCGGGGGCATTGATGATACCGAGTGTCCTGCCGTCGGGTACGGCATCACGAATGGTCATTGCACCCACGATACCACCGGCCTCGAAGCGGTTTACCATCAGTATTCGCGTCTGCAAGCTCTGTTCAAGGAACGGTTGCAACAGACGTGAATAGGCATCATAGCCTCCACCGGGTTTGCTGGGTACGATCCAGTGTATGGTACCGCTGCCAGGCCCCGGGCAATCTGCCGTGGCTGGCGGTGAAACCGCCAACAGAAACAAGGTAAAAATGTATCTCATCATTCGTCAACACCCTGCGGTTTGTGCAGTTTCGTCTTTTGTAAGCGCTAGTAATTCAGGTTCAGACCCAGCAGTATCGCCCTGCCCTCCCTGGGATTTCCCAATCTCTGCACATAATCTGTATCACCCAGGTTGGTCACTGACAGGTAGGCCTCATAGTGATTGCCAAAGGGTCTGGACAACTTGACGTTAGCGACAAAATAGCCGGGTATTTTTGTGTAGACACCATCGGGGTCCAGGTCATGTAGGCCGGAAACATAAATCCCGTTAAAGGTGAACAGGCTCCCGTGGTCAAAACGATAGCGTAACTCTGTCATGGCCGTATGCCTGGGACGGCTGCGTAACTGTCTGCTTCCACCCCCGTCGAGGTCTTCAGATGCATCGACCCAGGTGTAGGTCAGCCGGGCAAATACCTTGTCGGTAATCCAGCCACCACTGGCCAGTTCAATACCCTCAAACGTTACACGGTCCAGGTTCAGGTACACGGAACGCCGGTGTGGGCGCTCGATCAGGCCATCCACATCACTACGGTAAACTGAAAAATCACTGAAGACACCCGAATCGTGCTGATAACTGAGTCCAATCTCGTAATTGTTCGCGGTTTGCGGGTCAAGATCCGGGTTCCCATATCTGCGCCGATACAGTTCACGCAACTTGGGGAAACGGGTCCGCTGTGCGGCAGAAGCGTGTACAGTCAGCGCCGGATTGGCCTGCCAGGCCAGTGCCAGTTGCGGATTGAATGCACTGCTGGTTTTACCCAGACGGGTCTGGTCAAAATAGCTGTAGATCCCACCGGCCGCCAATGAAAATTTCTGGGAGATCCAGAACTGGTCTTCAACGGCCAGGGTGTAGGTGGTCAACTCGGCCTTGTTGCCTTCCTCCAGTTCACCTTCCGCCTTGAATACATCGGTCTGGGCGCTGGCGGACAGGACGATCGAGTTTCTTGAGCCGGTATCAAGGGTGGAATACAGCTTGCCGCCATAGGAATAATCCTCGTCCGTTTCAATTTCATCTACCTCGCTGAAGCTTTCGTCGGTAAACACCGTGAGATCACTGTCGTAGCCGTTGTAATAGAGTTTCAGTGACAATGGTAATTGCGTGAAATGATTGGAGAATCCCACTGTCTGGCGTTTCGACCGGGTCAGACGTTCAAAGTCCGGATCATCCACACCGGTCTCGACCGGCAGGCCTTTTTCGGCATCAGAGAGGTTGATGAACAAGGAACTGTGCCCGATGGGTCCCTGCAGGGCATCGAACTGCAGCAACAGGCTGTTGCGTTCATAATCACTGTTGACCCGTTTACCTGACGGTTGATTTGCCGCGGGTGTGTAATCATCTGAAAGTGAAAATTCATCCGCCTGCTGCCGCTGCGCCGACAGCGCATAGCTGATATTTCCATTGCCCCCACCACCATTGAATCGGAACAGACGGCGATCGTCCCCACCCAGTTCAATACCACCGTTGAGAAAGGTACCGGTCTGACCGCTCTGCGGTATCACATCGATCACACCACCGACGCCATTGGTCCCGTAAATTACCGACGGGGCACTTTTCAGCACGTTGATTGTGGCAATGTTTTCCACCCCGATTTCATTGAGGTCTATGGTGCCTTCAAACCCGGAGGCAATCGGGATACCATCGAACAGCACCAGCACATCCCGGTCCCTGAAACCCCTGATCCAGGCGCGTGCGTCTCCGGAAGACCCGCCGATCTGTACATTTACACCGGAAACATAGGTCAGCGCGTCACCCACATTATGTGCATTCCAGGCCTCTATATCCTCAAAACTGGCCTTGCGAACAACAACGGTCTGGGGGGCATCGACCTTGCGGGCGGTAACGATAATTTCCGGCATCGGAAATATGTCCTTGTCCGCGTTTGACTGCTCCTGTACATCACGGTTGTCAACCGCCCCTCCCGCTTCAACTTCATCATCCGCATGCAGTGAGCACGAAAACATTGTGGTAAAAACCAGTGCCATTGAGTACCGGAATGCGAATGACGACGATAATACTTGTTTCAACATGGGCTAATAGGTCCAGCTGTAACTGAGCTGGAGATCGAACTGATCGGTGGTAATCACCACCTCCTGGCCCGGGTCTAATTGGCCTGCGTGGTGCAGGGACTCTTCTTCGGTATACATGAAGGCAAAGCTCAACTCACGATCGTTTCCCATTCGCCACGTGACGCCGGAAGTGAAATGCACTTCGCTCATACTGGGAAAAAGCAGGTTCAGGGTATTCTCCTCGCGGGGGACCGGTTGCTCACTGTTACTGATCCCCGCACTCAGGGTCCAGTTGTCGTTGACCAGCCAACTTAGTCCAAGACTGTAGACCGGTACATCAGCCCAGCCGAAACCGGCACCGTTGGCACCACCGAGACAGGAACCCGGCTCCACACCTCCACGCTGCGCCGAGGGGCAGTGGTCAAGATTCCCAAAAGAGTTGGCCAGCGCATCGATCTTCGAGAACCACATTTGCTGTGCATCGATACTGACAGTCAATTGCGGCAGGGCCTGCCAGCTTGCACCCATGCGTACCCAAGGCGGGATATCCAGCTTGCCGGCATCTGCGAGCAGATCGGAATAGTCATCGTGAGCGCCCATGCTGATCTTGCTTTGATACATCAGGCCAAAACTGAATTTGTCAGCAAATTCATGGTGAAAACCGACTTTCAAACCCACTCCGTAGGACCGGTCGGTACCGTTACCGCTCAGTGCCGATGGCGTCTGGGCGCCGCCGCTGGCGGCAAACACCTCTGAATACTGCGACAGCCCCCTCAGTCCTCCAACCTCCAGTGATTGCGTCGCCAAAACGACCGAAATGCCAAATGATGTATCCTCGCTCAACTTCTTTGCCCAGGCGATGTCCACATAGGCCTGTGACAGTTCAAAACGGATGTCACCATCACCGAAGGTTCCCGGCAGGCTGGTCACATCCAGTGGGCCACTGCCGTCCGGGTCAAAAGCGGCCACCCCGCCCTTGTAGGCCGTGCTCATACCACTGCGCATGTAAAAAGCAGTACCCAGTGCCGTATCATTTTGTAATTGTTTTATTCCTGCAAACTCTGGCATCAGGAACAGCTCTTTTGAGCTGTCAATATCGGCAGGTCCAATCGTGAATACGCCCTGTTCACCCCCGGATTCACTTTCAAAGGTTGTATAGTTCCGCCGTGGCATAAAGGCGGTCAGACCAGCTTCCAGCCGGTTACCAAGCAATACCGCCACGGCCGGATTGTTGACCATCGAAATGGCCTCCTCCGGCATGGCCATACCGGCACCCGCCAGGGATTTGTTCTTGCTTCCCACACCATGCGGAAAATAGCCATTGCTTGCAAGGCAGACCTGGTTGGCCAGCAAGACGGCAAGCAATAAAAAAACACCCGCAGGGTGCTTTGTCTTGGGCATTGATACGTCCTCCTTTGAACGTGTCACATTATGACCTGTTTGTGTCAGATGTCACTTATTTTGAGGTCACAACGGATTAATCACGACCAACCTCACTAGCAGCCCAGTCACAGGTAAAGAAACTTCATTGGCTGGTCCTTGTGCACGTCGCAAATGTCCTGTAACTGAATCCAAATGAATTAATATGAAAGATGGCCACCTTACTCCTTGTCTCCAAATGCCAGGTCACCTGCATCACCCAGACCTGGAACAATGTAGGCGCGCGATGTCAGTTCCGGATCGATAGCCCCAACCCAGATAGTCGTGTCTGAGGGCAGGTTCTCCTCCACCAACCGGATACCCCGTTCGCTGGCGATGACCACGGCAACATGCACGTGAGCGGGTGTACCGCGTTCGAGCAAGGCTTTGTAACTCAGTACCATTGAGGTCCCGGTGGCCATCATTGGGTCACACAGGATCACCGTCTTACCCCCAATCGTTGGACTGGCCATGTATTCCACTTCGACCTCAAACGTGTCTTCATCTCCGTGGTGTTTACGGTAGGCGGAAATAAAGGTGTTCTCTGCGCGGTCAAAATAGCTGAGCAGACCCTGGTGCAGTGGTAAACCTGCGCGCAATATGGTTGCCAGCACCGGTTGTTCGTCTATGATTCTGCAGTCAGCGGTACCCAACGGGGTGGTCACGGGTTTTTCTCTGAAAACCAGATCCTTGCTGATTTCATAGGCCATGATCTCTCCAATACGCTCCAGGTTGCGTCGAAAACGCAAACTGTCGCCCTGGATATCTACATCCCGTATTTCTGCCAAGAACTGGTTGAAAACAGTGTCCTGCTGGCTGAGGTCGTTGATCTTCATTGATATGCGATATGCCCTGAACCGGTTGAACTGGAATTCTATCATGGTGAGTGCTGCTGTTCCTTATTGCTGCTGCCCCTTTTCTTTGGCCTTTGAGCCACACTATGGAGCAGTCAACCGGGACAGCAGTTCCTGGTGGTTGCAGAAGGACCAACCCACACCCAGTGGATAAATAAAATTCATTTCCCGGGATCCAAATGGGCTTTTTTGACGAACTGAAAAGAAGAAATGTGTTCCGGGTCGGCATCGCTTACCTGATCATCGCCTGGCTGCTGGCGCAGGTTTCACAACTATCCCTGGAAAGTTTTGGTGCGCCGGAATGGGTGATCAAATCCGTACTGTTGATCCTGATCATCGGTTTTCCGCTGGCGGTCTTTTTCGCCTGGGCCTTCGAGTTGACACCCGAGGGATTGAAAAAGGAAAAGGATGTCGATCGGACCCAGTCCATTACCACCCAGACCGGCCGCAAGCTTGACCGCGCCATCATCGGCGTTCTGGTCGTGGCACTGGGATATTTCGTGTTCGACAAGTTTTCAGGATCGTCACAGCCCTTTGATCAGACCGCAGCTGAACAGCTTGTGGTTGAACAGACAGCCGGCGAACAGACCATAACCGAATTGGAGAAGTCGATCGCGGTACTACCCTTCGTCAATATAAGCTCTGACCCCGAACAGGAGTATTTCTCCGACGGGATATCCGAGGAAATCCTCAATGCCCTCGCAAAAGTTCATGAACTGAAGGTCGCCGGTCATACCTCCTCATTCGCTTTCAAAGGCCAGAACCAGGACCTTCGTATGATCGGTGAAGCACTTGGGGTGAACCATATCCTGGAAGGCTCGGTGCGCAAGGCCGGTGACAAGGTCCGGTCACGGCACAACTGATCAAGGTCGATGATGGTTTTCATCTGTGGTCGGACACCTATGACCGCGAACTCAACGACATTTTCGCCATCCAGGACGAAATCGCCAACGCCATCCTGCAACAGATGAAGGCCGCGCTGCTGGATAACCAGTCCATCACAGCTACCCGCACCGACACGATGGCCTATGACCTGTACCTGTTGGCAAGGCAAAAAATCAGGGACCGCAAAGAACAACCATTGCTAGACGCCGCAGCCCTGCTGCGCCAGGCCATCAAGGCGGATTCCGGCTTTGCACCGGCATTTGCCCAGTTGGGCATCACGCATCTTCTTCTTTCCAAGGCTAACTATGGCACGCTTTCCAACTCTGAAGCATTAAATGAAGCCAAACCCTGGATTGATCGCGCCCTGGAACTTGATTCAGAACAGGCGGAAACCTGGGCGGCGCTGGGACTGTATTGGCAAAATACCCAGTTGGGGAGCGACCAGGTAAAGGCGATTGGCCCCCGAAACGTGCACTGGATATCAACCCCAACCTGGTGAACGCCAGAAACTGGCTGCAAAACGCCCTGGCCGGACAGGGCAATCTCCAGGAATCCATCACCATTTTGGAGCGAATGCACGAAATAGACCCGCTGTATCGTCCCGGATTCGGTAACCTGATCCTGCGTTATTGTTTTATTGGAAAAATGAACGAGGCCCGCCAGGTGCTGGAGCGGGTCAGGCCTTTTTTCCGCACGACGCGGGTATCAAAGACTCCGAGGCTTTGATTTTGAGTTTTGAAGGTGAATTGGGCGATGCCTTGCCGTTATCCCGGGATGCCTGGCTGGCGGCACCCACTGACCGGAGCAATCGGCGCAGTTATGCCCGGCGCCTGGCAACCCTGGGAGAGTTTGAACAGGTTCTTGAACTCAACGGCAATGATTTTCATCCCCGGGCGCTGAGTGCACTGAGCCGGACCGAGGAAGCCACCATTCTTGCCTACGATCTGGCCGCCAGTGGTGAAGACATCGCTTCGTTGATCCGCCTGCTCCACCTGGAAGGCCGGCACGAGGAACTGATCGGGTTTGTGGAGTCACGTTGGCCCGACCTCGATGCCTGGCAACGTGATTTTCCCGGACGGTTTGGAGTTGGCGATTTGAACCTGGCAAGGATCACGCACGCTTATCGCACTTTGGGCAATGACGAGGTCTTCAGTGACGCAATGCAGCGACTCCAGAAAAACCTGATGTTTCAGCGCAGCCAGGGTGCTGATAACTTCGTGTTACTTGCATCCGAAGCCTATTACCATATGCTGGCAGGGCACGAGGATGAGGCATTGAACAGCCTGGCACAGACCATAGACCGGGGCATGATCACCCGTCCACGAATGGCGGATGACTGGCCCGTTTTCAGGCCACTGGAGGGCGACCCGCGATATGAGGCCATCCAGCAACGAATGATCGATCACCTGAATATCGAGCGTGCCAAGGCCGGTCTGGATCCAGTGGCACTGGATCGGGTACTCTGAAAAATATAAAAACGCAAAGAATAGTCCAGCAACTGATTGCCCCGTCATGTGGTGGCTTTTCGGCTACACTACGCAGCAGTTTCAATGCGTGGAAGTTGCGTGGAAATATATTTTGGAACCATTGTCAGGGCGGCAGCCGTTGAAGCAGGGGGCAGCCTGTTCAGACTGGACTGGGGGCGCAAGTCCCTGTTGGGGGAAGCAGCCATCGTACCGGCTGAACCGGCCCTGGACCACGACCCCAATGCACGTGGAAATGTCCGGGGTTGCCGCGGTATACAGGTGGTGGGCGACCGGGTAATAGCTGCCGACTACCATACCCTGAATTTCTTTGACCATGATCTCAGGCTGCAGCGGAAAATGTCACATGACCTGATGGCCGGTTTACACGAGACCGCCCTGACCGGTTCATCGATATGGGTTAGCTCGACCACCCTTGATGCGGCACTCAAATACCGCCTTGAAGACGGCATCCTGCAGGAGGGTTTCTGGCCGAGAGAAATGCCCGAATTTCAGCGGGAACTGGATCTGGAACCACTTCCGGTAGACAAGACCGTGGACAATCGCCAGGAATTTCTCGATAGCGCCTCGTTTCGCGGCCCCTCCCACCTGCATCTGAATGCCGTGTGTGAATTCAGAGGTGAAGTCTACGCGTTGTTCCATTCCCGGTGCGTGGTCGCCAACCTGAGCCGCGGAACCATCGTTATCCGTGACAAAAATCTGAAACATGCACATAACCTGATCATGGAGGAACCCGGTGTGGTCTGGATCAACGACACCCACCGGACCGTGGTGCGTGCCTATGACCTGGCCAGCGGTCTAGCCATTCGCGCCATTGAGATCAGGAAGATGTCTTTCATCCCCTCGCTGTTGATGCGGACCACCGTGCGTGCCTTCAAGGAGATGGGTGTTTCCTTTTTCAGCAGTCGCCGCAAAGCGACCGCACGACCGCTCTATCTTAGGGGACTGGCGATACATGAAGACCTGATATTCGCCGGTTTCTCACCGGCCACCATCGTATGTATCGACAAGAAAACCGGTAAATTAATCGATTATTATGTACACAGCACCGATGCCCGTGTCTGTATTCATGGACTGGCCATTGCGTGACACAGTGACTGACACGATGACTGACATGGGGCCTGACATGGCATCGCGCGGCAAAGAGTAAACGGAGCTGACAATGGCACAACCTATCGTTTTTTTTGACATCGCAGGGCCGGATGACAAGATGCTCAAATCATTCTACCGGGCCGTTTTTGAATGGGAGTTGGATCAGACCGGACAATTGAATGTCCCGCTTGCATCACCCCTCAAGGGGGCTATTCGCAAAGACCCGGCAGAGCAACGAATGTATCTGGGGGTACCCGATGTTTCCGCCAGTCTGTCTCTGATTGATGAGTATGGCGGCACGGTCGATGTGCCAAGATTTGAGGTGCCGGGCGTTGTGGTACTGGGTCTGTTTCGGGACCCCGCCGGAAATCCGTTGGGACTGGTGGAAATGGACGGTGACACCCCTGTCGTTCCTTGAAACAAAGGCGATCGAATTCTTCCTTCAAGTCCGGTCATTCGGTCAACCAGAATAGCCACCCGCCTGGTCCGGATCCTTGTTGAAGTATCCGGGCTAGGGCGAGCAGCTTCCTTTGGGTTTTTTACCCGGGGTCTTTTTGTTTGCCGTGGAACTGAGCGCAGAATTTCCGGCAGCATCTTGCTACCACCGGCATTGTTCAGACGTACATCGCAGGTGCCGGCAAAACGTGAGTTGATCCGGAATTCAAATGCGTTGTCTTTGCAGATCACCATGTTCTCGCTGGGCAAATATCAGCGAGTTGGGGTTCACCCAGGCTGCAACCGTCATGGCCCCGGAAATATCCAGCGGATGACCTGGGCCATTGTCGGTTATCACGGCGAAATCAGTGCTTCCATCGAGTAGCACGGCACCATCGACAATTCCGGCACGCCAGCCCGGCTCAGCCTGAAAACTGGCGTCACTGCCGTTGCCACTGGCATCATTAGCGATGCTTCCTGAATTTTCGTCCAACGGCCAATGCCCCACCGGGTCCTGGGCCATTGCCAGCGTGGCGCTTGTTACGATCAAACCCCAAATGACGACAGACTTTGAAAACCGGTGACTCGACCGGTTATTGCTACTATCTTTCCCCATGGGGATCCATCCCCTTTGCTGCCAAAATGCAATTATCTGTTGCACTACCCCTTTACTCTTTTTCCGAGCCTGACCTGTTCATTATGTCAATTGATCCCAATAAGTCTACGACATTTGTCGTATTTATTGAACCGCTCGTCGAAACCCCAATAAATCTGTTCAGGCAACCATGCTGACATCCTAACTTGAACTCAGGTACCTGCGATCGGCTGACAGGCGGCACCCCGATACCCTACAATGCGGGTGTTATGAACAACAAACGACTCAGTATCATGCTGACATTGATGGTAGCGGCAAGTTATCTCAATATTGGCCAGCACGATTCAAACCACCAGCAGCAAACATATTCGGGATCCTGCGCGGTTTGCGTTTTCCATGCCAACGCTGCGGGTGGCGTAACCCCCGGTTCCCAGAATGAATTTCCAGTAATCCTGCTTACAAGCCAGTGGACTGGCTGTCCCCTCCCCCCACCGAACTCAACCACTATTTTTGACCACCCAAGCCGCGGCCCACCGACAGCGGCCTGAAAAAACGATTTATCTGCATGTTGAGTGTTTGCTGACATGCAACTTCTAATTTTGACAATGGAGGCGATGTCATGCGCATCTTACCCCTTCGGATTTTATGGATTATCCTGCTGGCCATACCAGCACTGGCACCGGCACAAGCTGATCCGGCCAACGAGCTCGAGGCTCTGAAGCATGAATTGGCGCGTATGCGCACGGATTACGAGTCCCGGATTGCACAATTGGAACAACGTCTGGATGCCGCAGAACAGACCGGCACTTCTTCGCAACCCGACAACGGGCAAGCGAATTTTTCCCCGGGCACAGAAAGTTATGGGAATATGGCATCAACCGGGGACCGGGGCAATTCCGGTTTCAATCCCGACCTGGGTGTCATTTTTCACGGTCAGGGCTGGAGCTATTCGAATAACCCCGACGACTACCATATACCGGGTTTTCCACTGGGTGGCGAAGCCGGACCGGTACCCGAAGGCCTGGCACTGGGTGAAGTGGAAATCAACATATCAGCCAACGTTGACGACAAGTTCACGGCGTGGCTGACCGCCCCCCTGGTTATCGAGGACGGCGAAGCCGGTATAGAAATAGAGGAGGCCTGGATAGAGACCCTGAAGATGCCAGCAGGTCTGTCACTTCGCCTGGGCAGATTCTTTTCAAATATCGGTTACCTGAATACCCACCATGCGCACAGCTGGGATTTTGTGGACCAACCCCTTCCCTACCAGGTATTTCTCGGCAGCCAGTACCTGGATGACGGTCTTCAACTGCGTTGGCTTGCCCCCACGGAGCTGTATTTTGAACTGGGCGCGGAGCTGACCCGTGGCGAGGGTTACCCGTCCGGTGGTGCGGTGAATTCGGGTGTAGGAGCTTACACGCTGCGGGCCCGTCTTGGTGGTGACCTCGGTTTCAGTCACAGCTGGCAGGCAGGATTGTCCTACCTGCACGCTGATTCCAATGACAGACCCGCTGGTAATGAAGATGACCCTTACCTGTTCAGTGGTGATTCAGACCTGATGATGGCGGAGCTTGTCTGGAAGTGGGCCCCGAACGGTAATTACAAACAACGCAATTTCAAGTTCCAGACCGAGTACATCCACCGCAATGAGAAGGGCAGCTACGGTCTTCCGGACGACCGCTTGCTGCCCTGGAACCTGGACCAGGACGGATGGTACATGCAGGCGGTTTACCAGCCAGTGCCACGGTGGCGTATGGGAATTCGTTATGACACATTGAGTTCAGATAACCCTGCAATGGATTTCGCTGACACCGCGCTGATGCCGGGCAACAGCAATCCGAAGCGATACAGTGTCATGGCAGACTGGTCAAACAGCGAGTTCAGCCGTCTTCGTCTCCAGTACACACAGGACCGCGCGGGGGACAAAGACGATAACCAGTGGGGCCTGCAGTATGTATTCAGCATAGGCGCCCATGGCGCACATTCCTTCTGACAGGATTGGAAAGTTCATGAGAAAACACATCATTCCCGGCCTGGTTTTACTGTTCCTGCCACTGGTAACCGAGGCACAATTGAGGGTTTTTGCCTGTGAGCCAGAGTGGGCGGCGCTGGCCACAGAGATTGCCGGTGACCTGGTCGAGACCAGCAGTGCAACCAACGCCCTGCAGGACCCGCACTATATCCAGGCCAGACCCAGCCTGATCGCAAAGGTCAGGCGGGCCGACCTGCTGGTATGCAGTGGAGCGCAACTGGAAATTGGCTGGTTGCCGATGTTGCTGAGAAAAGGCAATAACCCGGATGTGATGCCGGGAAGTGAAGGATACCTGGAGGCCAGTTTGCAGGTAAACCGCCTGGGTGCTACCGGCGGCAACGACCGCTCCCAGGGTGATGTCCACCCCGAGGGCAACCCGCACATTCAGGTCAACCCGCACAATATCCTGCTGGTCGCCAGGGCACTTGCTGAGCGTATGTCCAGGCTGGATCCCCCTCATGCCGGTCGCTATGCATCAGGCCTTGAACAATTCAGTCAGCGCTGGTCCTCTGCCATTGACCGCTGGCAGCAAAGGGGAGCGGTTTTGCGGGGTAAGAAGGTCATTACTCACCACAAGTCATGGATATACCTGCAGGACTGGCTGGGTCTGGAAGAGATGGCAACGCTGGAACCAATATCGGGTATACCACCCACAGCCGGGCATCTCGGTAAATTGTTGAATGAGTTTCGCGACGAGAGCGGTGCGGATTTTATCATCCGCGCTCCTTACCAGAGTGAAAAGGCGTCAGAATGGTTATCGAACAGAACGGGCATCCCGGCGGTCATGTTGCCATTAAGCGTGGGTGGCAGCTCAGGGGCAAGTGACCTGTTCAGCCTGTATGATGATATTCTTGATCGTCTTTTGAATGCAGGAAAACAATGAAGTGCCGGACTGAATGATGGAACTGCTGGACTGGACCATCCTGGGTCCTGCAATCGTGGCTGGATTACTGGTACTCAGCACCCATGTACCGCTGGGTCAGGAAGTGCTTAAACGCGGAATCATTTTCATCGACCTGGCAATCGCACAGATTGCGGGACTGGGTGTGCTGGCCGCAGGCGTATTGGGATGGGAGGAAATCACCTGGGCTGTGCAGGCATCGGCCGTGACGGCCGCACTGATCGCCGCAGCCGGTCTGAACTGGACCGAGAAACGATGGCCAAATTCACAGGAGCCCATCATCGGCATTCTGTTCGTGCTGGCCGCGACCGGCAGTATCCTGTTGGTGGCCGAGAATCCACATGGCTCGGAACATCTGAAGGATCTGCTGGTTGGTCAAATCCTCTGGTCAACCTGGAAGTCCCTCATTCCCATTGCATTGCTGTATGCCGTCCTGTTGTCGATCTGGTTCAGATGGCACCGGCAGATTGGACATAGGGGCTTCTATATCATATTTGCTTTCGTGGTGACCGCTTCTGTACAACTCGTGGGTGTTTACCTGGTGTTCGCCAGTCTGATTATTCCCGCACTGGCAACACGCCGGCTTGAAGGTGGGCACCGACTCTTTTACGGTTACCTCATTGGAGCGCTTGCCTTCGCCGTGGGTATCGTGCTGTCAGCTATTTTTGATCTGCCCACAGGCGCCGTGACCGTGTGGACGATGGCACTTGTTGCAATTGCCGCAGGATTCTGGATCGGACATACAATAAACAACTGACAAAATGCTATAGTGTGCGCCTGATTTTCAGCTTGTAACTACAGTCATAGAGTTTTCTTATAGTAAGGAGTTATCCATGAACAAAGTTTTTTCCGTCGGCCAAAAGCTGACCGCAGCCCTGGTCCTGGTGCTGTTCACCGGCACATTGGTTGCAGAAACAAACGCACCAGCATCTTATGTCAAGCCTGATACCGATCTGTCAGGGTACACCAGGGTAAAAGTTGCTCCTTTAAATTTGGATAACATCGAAGTCCTGAAACCGGCCTGGGAACAGGATGACCCGGACGAATGGTCATTTCAACCGGAAGATCGCACACAAATTCAGCAGTTATTCATGGATGCCATGAAGACCGAACTGGAAACCAATGGCAACTACCCCGTGGTCTCTGAGTCCGGTGACGACGTGCTACGAATTGAAGTGGAAATTCTGAGTATTACGCCCTATGTAAAGCCGGGCACACAATCCAGTGACAGTAACTATGAAATATCAACACTGGGTTCCGGTGATGTTGTGGTTTCGGCAGAACTTCGTGATTCCAGCACCAGGGAACTGTTAATACTGGTCGAAGGTGAGCGCACCATCGGTGAGGAATACAAGGAACTCAGCCGGGAAAACCACATCGCGAATGTCAAAAGCCTGTTCAGCAAATGGGGCCGGAAACTGCGTGAAACGTTGGATCAGGCGCACGCTGAATAACTTTTCACAAGAAATCTTAAAAGGCCGCCATGTCACCATGGTGGCCTTTTTTTGTGCTCCCAGAGATACAACCAGAAATAAACACCTATTGTTGAAGCAGATCCCTCATTACGCTGTTCATGCCCGTTTGAAATGCGTTAACAATGCTGCTCATATTTTGTTCGTAGACCGGTATTGAGGCTTCAAGCTTTACCATCCGGTGCTCACCAGAATCACACCAGTAACCACCATCCATGGCGAGGCGCACGGACGAGGTATCACCCGAAGGTGCAAGCAGGGCGAAGAATTCCCGTACCTCAAGCCGCAGTTCACAGTCTTCTGCAAGATTGTCTCTTTGACCTGCGACCACGTCATAGCGACCAGATGCCTGTAATGTCCTTGTGGTCAATGAGTCCACAAGTTCCGGCAGGTGATCTGCCCAGCGTGCACCGCTGTAATGATTGAGTTGGGCATTATCTGACAGCGTCAATATGTTGTCGGTATCAAGACCTGGAACCACGCTTATCCTGACGGCAATCTTCGCAGCCGGGCCAGCTTCAGTCTGCGACAAACTTTCTGTAAAAGGCTCCAGCCACCAGGTGCTTTCTGCCGGCTTATCGCTGTGTATCAGTCCACCGCACCCTGCCATCATTAACATCAGCATGAGACACATTAGCCTGAATTTTCTGGAATGATTCATGGCTGATTATTGCTCCACAGTCACAGATTCATCAAGTGGTTTGTAAATCAGTTTTGAAGGTGTTTCACGCAACTCCTTTACCAGCTTTTCAATTTCGCGAAGCGTGGCTCTTGCATCTGACACCAATTCCGGCAGCTGACCCAGTCCATCTTCCAAAAAGGCACGCATTTCAATGTCGTTATCAGCGGTCCAACGCTCCATACGTTGCGACATCGTCGACAGATCATTGGCCAGCTGGTCAATATTCGTCACAGCAGACAACAGACCTGGTTCAATGCCTTCGGCCAGTGCATTTATCTGTTCAAGGGTGCGTCGTAAATCCTGCAGGACCAGACCAAGCTGAACCGGTATATCCCGAAGTGAATCTTCGCGCTCCGCCAGGGCACCTGAAATTACCGAAATATCGTTCAAGGTTTCGTTAACGAGCAACTGGTTCTCCTCGCCAAAGAGCTGGTTTATTTTTATCAGTGCAGAGTCCAGTTGTTCAACTATCTTGGGTGCCTGTGATAGCAGGGCGGTGAACCCGGCATCCCGCACCTTGATGACAGGATTTGCCTCATCAGCTGTTCTGGACAACCGATCGTGCACCCCGGGATCGGCTCCAAGGCCAATAATTGCCACACCGGTGATACCCTGCAATGCGAGGCTGGCGTAGGTACCTGCGTCAATGGGCGCGGTTTTCAGCACCCGAATATCAACCCTGACCCGCATCGGGTTACCGGGAATGATGGTCATGGCCGTGACCGATCCAACTTCCACGCCCAGGTAGAATACCGGGCCACCCAGCATCAGGCCTCCCACGTTCTTCTCGAAATACATGGAGTAGTCGACGGTTGCTTCCGAGCCCTGTTTGCCGGTCAGCCAGATCGTACCGGCAATCAGCGCAACCAGTGCAGTCACCACAAACAGACCCACGGCAAAATTTTTGTTACCCACGATACGATACCCCCGCTGTATGCCGTGCCCTCTTTGCCCGCGGCACACCGAAATAACTCTTGATCCAGGCATGATCTGAATCCAGTATCTCGTCCATACTTCCGATCACGATTCCTCCATCGACCAGCACGGCAACCCGGTTACAGACTCCGAACAAGCTATCAACATCATGGGTAATCATCATGATGGTCAGATCAAGATTATCGTGCAGATAGGTAATCAATGCATCAAATTCGGTAGCTGCAATCGGGTCCAGACCGGCCGTTGGTTCGTCCAGGAACAAAATCCTGGGCTCAAGCGCCAGCGCGCGGGCCAAGGATACTCGCTTACGCATTCCACCGGACAATTCAGAGGGATACTTGTCCGCGACAGAAAGTGACAAACCGGTCATCAACAATTTCAGGCTTGCCAGCTCATGACGGGTTTCCACCGGCATATCCGAGTGCAG
The DNA here is from genome assembly GCA_014238945.1 of Lysobacterales bacterium. Taxonomy (GTDB): domain Bacteria; phylum Pseudomonadota; class Gammaproteobacteria; order Xanthomonadales; family SZUA-36; genus SZUA-36. Next base: position 143,607 of record JABAAB010000115.1, on the reverse strand, counting down.
TGCAATGGGTAATTCCACGTTTTCCTGTACCGTAAGACCGGATAACAATGCCCCGCCCTGGAACAGTACGCCCCAGCAACGACTGGGCCCCGGTTTGTGATACCGAATTTTCTGGCCCAACACCGTGATGGTTCCACTGGTGGGCCTTTGCAAACCCAGGATGCTTCGCATCAACACCGACTTGCCGCTACCCGAACCACCGACCACTCCCAGTATTTCGTCACGACGCACATCCATCGACAGTCGGTCATGTACCAACTGGTCACCAAATCGGTTGACGAGATTTCTGACCGTGATGACGTTGCCCATCAGATACCCATACGTGTAAATAGAGTTGCAAAAAAAGCATCGGCAACGATGATCATGAAGATCGATTGAACCACGGCAGTGGTGGTCTTCAGACCCAGTTCCTCGGCAGAAGACTGCACCTGCATACCTCGCAAGGTAGCCACAGCTGCGATCAGCAATGCAAAAATGGGGGCTTTGACCAAACCGACGTAAAAGTCGGCAAGGTCGGTACTGAACGCCACCCGCTCAATGAATTGCACTCCACCGATACCCAGTGTCCATATTGCAATCAGGGCGCCGCCTGCGATACCGGCTATGTCGGCAAACAAGGTCAGGATGGGCAATGCAATCATCAACCCCAATATGCGGGGAATGATCAGCATCTGGTTCGGGTTGAGACCCAGTACCCGCATGGCATCCACTTCCTCGTTGAGTTTCATGACACCCAGTGCGGCGGCGAATGCACTTCCAGAACGCCCCGCCACCATGATCGCAGCCAGCAACACCCCCATTTCACGCGTGATCGAAATACTGACAAGATCGACCACCAGCACGGTTGCGCCAAACTTTTCCAACTGCCCGGCAGCCTGGTGGGCGGTCACAATTCCAATCAGGAATGTAATCACCACCACCACCGGTATGGCCTGTACTCCGGTTTGATAAACCTGCCTGATGGTTTCGCCAATGATCATCAATGACGGGCGGCGCACACCGTCGAGAACTGAGCGCGCTATTTCACCAAGGTCTTCGATGTGTGAAGAGGAAGCCTTGCCCAAACGCTCCATTGCATCATGTATGACTTCACGCCGACCGGGTTCAGGTCTCGGCTCTTCATATTCGCGGATCGCGGCGGCATCAATGATATGTTGCAGAAACTTGAAATGGGCGGCCTTGAATCCGGTGAGTTCGGAATTGATACCCAACACGGACAATTGCTCAGTGCAGTCGTATAACACCCAGGCACCGGCAATATCAATTTCCTCCAGACCGGCACACTGGAAAGTTACCTTTTGACCTGTTGCGGGAATCACGGATGCCGTTGCATATTCAAGCGCCAGTACATTATCAAAGGTCCATTGACCCCTGACATTCACCAACAGCCTGCCTGATTCTGTCTCGGTATTGAGATATGCGCCGCTCATAATTTCTGCAAGGAAATTATGGCATCAGCCAACAGAATATTTTGACACTCTATATGCACAGCTACATTGTAATCACAAATGTAGCCAATGTGGCGGACCGGAACGGTTTTGGATCAGAGTGCGTCGATCCTGGATTGCTGGTCTCTGCAGGCAAAGCCAGCCATCTCCACTGAGAATATCCGTACCAGTGTCACCGTACCGCTACCCAGACCCAGAGACTCGAGATTGTATTCCAGGGTCATCTCGTTGCAATTTTCCGCCGTAAGGGTTGCACTGCCCACGTCGCTGCGGTCCGCCTGTACGTTGGCCATGAATTCACCGCTGGTGACCAGTTGTATGTTCAGATCGACCGAATCCTCGGCGGTATCATGAAACGTATCTGCGACCAGCCATAGGTTAGAACCGTCGGTGTTGTAGGTATACCAGGACAGAAACATTTGGTTGCGGGCGCCATTACCGTCGACAAATTCATTGAATGAAATAACAAAGCCCTGGTCCGGCACACCTTCCACCACCCAGTTACCGGACAGACGTCCATTGAGCGGGAATTTTCGTGGTTTCTGGAAGTCTGTATAAGCCTGAACTGCTACCTCGAATTCCGTACCGTCAAAGCCATCTTCAATGATCAATGTAATATCTGAATTATATTGTCCGGCTGTGAAGATGTTTTCGGTCGTTGCAATATCGGACTCAGCAACACCATCCATGATGAACACCTGCGAGCCCGAGCCTTCCAGTTGGCCACCAAGATCCTGTTCAAAGGAGTTGGGTTCCTTGGCCAGCCTCAGGGGATATCGGTCTTCGCCAATCCTGGCAAACATTCGCGGTACGAAATATGAATTCGCGTTATTGATCAGCAGGGTTTATATAAACATGACCGAACGATCCGTATCGCTGCATCCCCGCCGGTATACTTCCATTTCAACATTGGCTTTGACGTTGGTATCAGGCCAACCAGTGAGTTGGACGATGGAACTGCCGTACACAATCCGGGAACTGCTCGGTGTAAAAACATCCTCCAGATCAGCCGTTGAGACACAAGCAGGCGGGTAAGGCGTGGTTTCGTGTGTTATAAAATTCTCGGCCGCTGTTGCCAGCTGTGAAAAAATCAATAACAGGCTGGCCAGCAAAAATCTGTCGAACATACCATTTCTCCACGGTACCCGCGTTCAGGACCACTAATACGACCAAGGGCTTTCACCACATATAAGGCCACCCACGAGGGATTAAAAGTGTCAACGCTACCAAAATGGATTTTAATTCCGGACCAGGTTGCCGAATCGGTCAATCGGGCCCAATCGCGTAGCGGCATTTTGACCTGAACCCAGGGTCCCAATCAGTGCTACCGCGTCAGCTGTTCAACGGGTTTTGATTTATCCCGGGGTGTTTTTTACCTGTGATACCTTCCTGGGGCCAGGCTGAACTAAAAAACACAAGCAAGGCAAAAACCAATAGTAATGGCACAGATGCAAAAATTACACCCTGCCATCCCCAGTGATACAGGAACCAACCCGAGCCCAGACTGGCGAGGCCCTGGAATGAAAACACGGTAAAATCATGCAGTGACTGTGCCTTGAACCGCTCCTCATCATGGTAACCGTAGCGCAACAGGTTGGTACCACTGAGAAACAGGAAATTCCAGCCGATACCCAGGGTGACCAGGGTCAGCCAGTAGTGTATGAATTGTGTGCCCAAAGACGCTACGAATAAACTGACCGACAGACAACATATCCCTGCCCACATCATGCCCCGGAATTTCCAATGACCGAACAACCAGGGATAAACAAGGGACGGAAGGTACATTGCAGCAATATGTGATTGCAGTACCCACTTGGTCGCCTGCAGATCGTGACCGGCATGCTCATGCATGCTGACCGGGCCTGCGGTCATGACAAAACTCATCAGGCCATAACCCACAGCGGAAGCGCTGACCGCAAGCACGATCACCGGCGAGCGGACGAATTGCACCAGGCTACGGCCCTTCATGACCATCGAACCGGCGAATTCCCGCACCTCATGATAAAAGATGATGATGAATATACCGATGATATAAACAGCCGCCAGCAACAGATAAGACCCGGCAAATTCAGTTTCCATTAAATACCGTCCCCGCACGGCAATCTCCGGACCAACCACCGCCGCCAGTATTCCACCAAACAGCAATACCGAAGTGGCCTTTGCTGCATGTTCAGCAGCAACGCTTTCCATTGCGGCGAAACGGTACTGGTGACCTGCCGCTGCCGACCAGCCCATTAATACTGCAGCCGTACAAAAACCCCAAAAGCTGGCCTGTACCAGGCTCAGCACTGCCAGCAACGTAGAACCGACAGCCACAAAACCATAAACCAGAAATACCCTCTTGCGGCCAAACCTGCTTTGCAATTTGCCTGTTGGCAGCGTCGCTACGGCCAGGCCTACGATGGTCAGCGCCAGCGGGAGCGTTGCAAAGCCGGGAGACGGAGCAATTTCGATCGCGATGATACCTGCGATCAAGACCATCAATGAGGTTCCGGACATCATCAGTGCATAGGCGATCATCAAACGCCATACCTGTGCCGGCACATTTCTCACTCGGCATTAAACCCGGCCCTGTATCGGGCCTGTATGCAAGTCGGGTGGCTAGTTGGATTGCATTTCGAATACATTGTGTTAGTTTTACCTGTTTAAAGGTAAGTAGAACATGAATCGAGGCGAATTCAATGGTTGAAGATACATCCACTTTGACTTATTACCTGCTCTATGGGTTTGCATTTATCGCTTCGATGCTGGCATTCACCATGACCAACATGCAAAAACTGCGATTCCTGATCGTCTTGTCCTCAGCTGCCTATGCCATTTATTACTACGCTTTTCCAGCCGAGCCCCTGTGGCTTGATGTCGGTTCCGAGTTCGCCCTGATCGTCATCAACGGATTCATGATGGTGTGGCTGGCATGGAGTAACTCCCGGATAAAGTTTGACCAGCGTGAGCAATTCCTCTATGACAATGAGTTTTCGGACCTGAGCCGGGTTGAATTCAACCAGGTTTTGCAAATTTCTGAATGGCACCTTGAAGGACCCGGACACGTATATACCGTGGAAGGGCAGATACTGAAGGACCTTTTTTACCTTATCAGCGGAAAGGCGGAGGCGGAATTGCCCAACGGCAATACCGTGCCGGTACTACAGGGCAACGTGATCGGAGAGGTAAGTTACCGTCTGCAGTGCCCGGCTTCGGCAACCGTGACCAGTACGGAATCATGTATGTGCATACGCTGGGAGCAGGAAGCGCTGAGAGCCCTTTGCAATAAGAATGAGAACATCAAACGTGTTGTGGACGTGGTCCTGTCCTCCCACATGGCCCGGAAGTTGTCAGAAAGCCAGGTCGAAGGAAAAGCCAGGGATTCATCTGTCGTTGAGCCAGGCTGACAGGAAAATGGCCGACAATTTCTTCGTATGGGCGGATGTAGCGGGTGTTTCCTGTAGAATAACGGAAACGATGACGAAAATTAAAACGGGTACCAGGGGTTAAAATATGGGGCTTTTTTTCCAATTCTTGATTGGTCATGCACTGGGTGACTACGTGTTCCAGCGCGAAGTCATGGCGACAGCAAAAAGCCGGCACGCCGAGATTCACAGCACCACGAGCAAGGGCTTTCCCGGTTGGTATTACTGGCTCATATCTCATGCCCTGGTTCACGGTGGCGCGGTATTCATCATCAGCGGCAGTCTGATGCTGGGTATCATCGAGACGCTGCTGCACAGTCTGATCGATTTCAGCAAATGTGAACACTGGATCAATTTACACGTTGACCAGTTGCTGCATTTGCTGTGCAAGGCAGTCTATGTATGGGCCATTTACAGAGGTTGGGTTTGAGTTCTGGTCTGCATACTTCCCGGCAGGAGAATGCGCGCCTGGACATGCTGCGCCAGGAGTTGCTCGCACCCATCCTGTCCATAGACGGATACGTAGAATTACTGACCGAACAAATTTCCCAGGGTGATAGCCAGGATGACCTGGTAAAAGTCCAGACAGCGGCTGGCCAGACACGCACACTGGTTGCAGAAATGCTGGCTGCAGAAACCCGGGACCGCAGTGAAAAAGAGCGTGATGAACAGCGTACAACCTACCGGCATGACCTGAGAAATTCGGTGGGTGCCATTGCCGGATATTCCGAAATCATCCTTGAGGAACTTGAGGAAGAGGAACAACTGACGCAGGACACCCGAAGTTACCTTGATCACCTGTTAGAGGATTCCAGCAAATTGTTACAGATGCTGGATTCATTATTCAAGGCAGACCGGGAGTTTGGCGAAGACTCAGATAACACCCTCAATATCAACATCCAGTCGGTATTTGACAGCTTTGACCGCAAGGACGAGGAAGCGGACGAAGTCATCACGGGACAAATCCTGGTGGTTGATGATAATGCCAGCAACCGGAACCTGCTGGCACACCAGTTACGCCGCCAGGGACATCAAATCACGACCGCGGAATCGGGACGCAAGGCACTGGACCAGGTCAGGGAGTTGCTACCGGATTTGATATTGCTGGATCTGTTCATGCCGGATATGAACGGTTTTGACGTGCTGACAAGAATGGGCGAAGACGAGGTCCTGCGTGCTGTTCCTGTCATCATCATTACCGGCTTGAGTGACAAGAATGCTGCGGTTAAATGTATCGAGGCCGGAGCCTTTGACATCCTGATCAAACCGGTCAACCCGTCGCTGCTGCAGGCGCGGGTGGTTGCCTGTCTCGAACGCAAGGCATGGCATGACAAAGAGAAGGAATACCAACAGGAACTGGAGAAAAGCTACACTTTTATTCGCAAGGTTTTCGGGCGCTACATGTCGGATGAAGTGGTCAAGGAAATCCTGGATGCGGATGACGGCATGCTGCTGGGTGGTGCAAAGCAGAAAATCAGTATCATGATGACCGATATCCGTGGGTTCAGTATGCTCAGCCAGGAACTTGACCCAAAGGACATTGTCAGGATTCTCAATAATTATTTTGGGGTCATGACCCCGTTGATCCAGAAGTACGACGGTATTATCAATGAGTTTCTGGGAGACGCCATCCTCGCCATTTTCGGTGCACCGGTGGTCTGTGAAGGCCATGCGGAGAAGGCAGTCGCGTGTGCTCTGGAGATGCAACAATCCATGGCAGAAGTTAACCATATCAATCAACAATGGGGTCTTCCACCCATTGAAGCGGGTATTGCAGTGAACACGGGTGAAGCAGTCGTTGGCAATATCGGCTCTGAAGACCGCTCGAAATACGGTGTGGTTGGACACCACGTCAACCTGACCGCTCGTATCGAATCGTTTACGGTGGGTGGTCAGGTCATGGTTTCTGAATTCACCATTGCGGAACTTGATTCCCAGGTTACCGTGGCACGCTCCCTTGAGGTCGATGCCAAGGGCATCAAGCAACCTGTGCAGATTCATGAAATTACCGGTATAGGCGCACCCTACAATGTCAGGCTGGAAGTAGAGGAGCAAACGGTACAACCGCTGATCACACCATTGTTGGTTTCTTTTGACCGGTTGTCAGGCAAAGCCGTTGCAGCTGAAAAAGTTAAAGGTACAATAACGGCCGCTGCCGAAGGTATTGCACACCTGCATACGTCTGTTGATTTGGAGATACTAACCAATTTGCGTATGAGTATCAGCGGTTATCCCGGTGCGGAAAATGATCAGATTTTCAGCAAGGTGACAGGTATCGCAGCGGATCAATCGGATACAAACCATTACATAATTAAATTGACATCGGCACCACTCAGTGCACGGAGCTATATTCGATCACTGATGGTGACTCATTGAAAAGCAAAATGAGACAGAGGTGAATAGTGGCCAGGATACTTATTGTTGAGGACAATGAAATGAACCGGGATATGCTCAGTCGCAGACTGAAGCGTAAAGGCTTTGAAGTCCGGGTAGCCGTTGATGGACAACAGGGCGTGGAAATGGCGACAGAATGGCTTCCCGACCTGGTGCTGATGGACATGAGCCTGCCGATCATGGATGGCTGGGCGGCAACACGAGCCCTCAAGAAAGCGCCCAGAACCGCTGATTTGAAAATTGTTGCGCTCACAGCGCATGCAATGGAGGGTGACAGACGCAAGGCCATGAACGCCGGTTGTGATGATTACGATACCAAGCCCATTGATCTAAAACGTCTACTTGAAAAAATAAAGGCACAGCTGGGATGAGGATTTTCAATACTGGGGAATCACCATGAATCTCAGCAAACGGATTGCCCTGACCTCACTGGTTATTTTGATATTTTATTTCGGCACTGTAATGGTATTCCTGTGGTCAACCAAGATCAGCCGGGAAAAGGTGTCATCTTTGCAGTCCTCGATACGCTCACAGTATTTGGTCAGCGATATCTCCCAACAATTGAAGGAATTGAACACCCGGCTCAAAGTTCTTGATGCGGTGGCTTCAGCGAAGGACAAAAAAGAACTTGATCCGGACGAACAGGAAAACCTGCTCGGCGGCATCGTATCGACCGGTGAGTCGCTGGATACATTACGTGCAACCGCTGGCAAGGAGGTGGCAAGTCAACTCGCTGGCATTGAAATGGCCGATGAAATCATTCTTCAATGGAAGGAACTGATCGCCCGCTCTGAAGAGGTCGGACAACCGGTCCAGATATACTCACTGGTCGCTTTTGGACATGAGTTTGACAAAGCCGAGACGCAACTTGAACTGGACGGTTCATTTCTCAGGAACCTTTCATCGCAGATCAATATTCAAATTGAAGAGTCAGAGGCACAGATCAACCAGGTGTCCATGCTGGTGTTCCTCGCATCCGCCCTGATCGCACTGATATTGCTTGCTTTCCTGATTCGCTATACCAAGCGATCATTGTCTGCACTGCGTTTGGGTACCGAAGAGTGGAGCCAGGGTAACCTGACACACCGCATCTGGATAACTGGCAAAGGCGACCTGGGCCAGTTGGCTAACGCGTTCAACTCCATGGCAGAGAAACTCGATGCGACCATGGAACAAGCCCATGAAGAACGGCTCCGCGCCGACGATGCCAACAAGGCCAAAAGCGGATTCCTTGCCAACATGAGTCACGAACTCAGGACACCGATGAATGCAATCATCGGATACAGCGAAATGCTGTTGGAAGATATAGAAGACGGCGTGGACCTCGAACCGGACGACGTACAGGCCGATCTGAGCAAAATACATGGTGCGGGTAAACACCTGCTGGGTCTGATCAACGAAGTACTGGACCTGTCAAAAGTTGAATCCGGAAAAATGGGTGTGTACAACGAAACAGCGGACCTCGAACAACTGATCAACGACGTCAGCAGCACTGTCAAACCGCTGGTGGCCAATTACGAGAACACCCTTGATACCGTTTTCAAATTAGAAGACAGTGAAATTCGCACTGATGTGACCAAGTTCAGACAAATCCTGATGAATCTGCTGAGTAATGCGGCGAAATTCACCAACAAGGGCCAAATCACCATTGAAGCCAATCGCTTCATTGAAGAAGATGTCGATATGATCAGTGTCTCGGTCGCGGACACCGGTATCGGTATGACACAGGAACAACTGGACAAGGTATTTGAAGAATTCACACAGGCGGACGACTCAACGACACGTGAATTTGGTGGTACCGGTCTCGGTTTGGCGATCTGCAAGAAGTTTGCAGAACTGATGCTGGGCCGGATTGACGTGGAAAGTTCACCGGGTAAGGGCACTTGTTTTACCTTTGTGGCACCGGCCATTGCACAGGACATAGAACAGGAAGAGGCACAGCAGGATTCCATTGAAGAAGACAGTGGTGATCAGATAGAGGGACTGGCCAAGGTGCTGGTTGTGGATGATGATGAATCATCACTGGAACTCTCCAAGCGGATTTTATCCAAACGGGGTTACTCCGTAATGACCGCTGATAACGGCGCGGACGGCGTGGAGATGGCCCAAAATGAGCTTCCCGATATCATCGTGCTGGATATCATCATGCCCGGTATGGATGGATGGCAGGTTCTCGAGAAATTACGCGAAATACCCGAGACCGCGGGTATTCCGATCATCATGCAATCCATGCTAAGTGAACGGGAACTGGGTCTGTCCATGGGGGCAGATGACTACCTGACCAAGCCGGTACACAAGTCCGACTTACCTAACGCGGTCAGAAAACTGTTACCCGATCTCAATCTCAATAAGGGTGTGTTAATTATCGAGGAAGGCTCCACGCTTATCGATTTGATGACGCGAAGCTATGGAGAGCGGGAATTTGACGTACGGCAGACAGCGGATATTGTGGAGGCCGGAACCTGGGTGAATGAAAGAGAATTTGGCACCATCCTGGTTGGCAAGCATTCGGATATGGATGCCGTTGCCAATTTCATGGATGACGTGGAGCGTTCCACCGAACATGGTGACACACCCATCGTACTGTTGAATTCAATTGAGCTTGAAGCCATGGATACGGACCAGTTGCTCAGTTTTATTCGTATACACCAGGATGCAAAGTTGACCGGGAACCCGAATGAGTAAATTACGGGCACACAAAAACCGCCTGTTGCACACAGGCGGTTGATCCGGTTTCGGTTACGAAAAATCAGTCTCCAAGCGTCAGTTGTTTCAGCTTTTCAATTGCATCGTTCAAGGCCACCTGCTCAGCAAGTAATTCATCACGTTCAGTCATCAGGTCATCGCGTTCCTGCGTCAACCTGGTCACTGCCCTGTTTGCATCCCTGGATTTTGCAGACAGTGATGCGTGCGTCGTATCTGCACTTATCAATTCTGATATGGCATCCATCAATACGGCCGTCTCCACCGCGAATCCCTCACCTTCGTCCGCAACGATCTGGCCGGCAGCAGCGAGCGCCATTTTCGCATTTTCTACACTGCGGAACTCATCATTGTCACCAAGGTAAATCATTGCTTTACCCAGCTGTGCCAATCGCCGGCTGTTGGCGTTACGGCTCTGATCCGTAATGATTTCATCCAGGGTTGCGATAACAGCCTGGTAATTGCCGTTGCTGTAGAAATCACCGGCAGCCGATAATCCAGGGTCGGGTGCCGTTTCCACAGCTGCAATGTCATCGGCTGAATCGGTGGGGACGGCTGCACAAGCAACCAGTCCAGCCAGCATCAAAATTCCCAATAAATGACGCAGGGACCCATTGACAATATCTTTGGAGCTTAAATTATTTTCCATGATGATTCCGTTTATTGTATTGGACTGGAGGCTAACTGACTGCTGCCTGTCGTTACATTATCCGTTCGTGTTTGTCCGGAAGCAAACCTGATGGATAAAATACAGGAAATTAGTGGTGTTTTTTCCAGATTTTGCCAATTCATGACTTTTCTCACTATCAGTGACTGCCGAGGATCTCTAACCTTTTGCCCGGTTTAGCCGATTTAGCATTAAATAATGCTGTCGATGCAACTCAGGATCCCCCTACTGGAACCTTGATACCAACGTGGTTATAACTTAAAACGATCAGAGGCAGGATGAATGGACAGACGGAAATTTATTAAACTCACGGGTGTCGGAATGGGTGGCCTGATGTTACCCATACCAGGCAGTTTCATTTCGGCGGCTGAATTGACCGCCAACCCGATGGACGTTGCCGCCAAAAAGCAACTGGCAGATATCGCCCTAAACGCTGCCAAAGCCAGCGGTGCAACCTACGTGGATGCACGTATCGGCCGATATCTTAACCAGTTCATTACAGCCCAGGAAAAGCGCATCAGCAACGTGGTCAATACCGAGTCCGCGGGTATAGGGATACGGGTTATTGCCAACGGGACCTGGGGATTCGCCGCCACATCGAATATGTCGACCGACAGCATTGCAAAAACCGCTGCGCAGGCAGTGGCGGTGGCCAAGGCCAATTCGAAGTTCCAGACCGATCCGGTGAAATTGGCCCCGGTCAAAGGGGTGGGAGAGGTCTCCTGGAAAACGCCCATAGTCAAGAACGCCATGGAAATCTCGATTCAGGATAAGGTTGACCTGCTGATGGAGGTTAACAATGCCGCTCTGGATAACGGGGCAAACTATATTACTTCCATCTTGTTCCTGGTGAACGAACAAAAGTATTTCGCCTCAAGCGATGGTTCCTACATCGATCAGGATGTACACCGCCTTTGGGCTCCGTTCTTTGCCACAGGCATTGGCCCCGGTGGATTCAAGCAACGCTCCGGTCTCGGCAATCCGGTAGGTATGGGGTTTGAATACCTTGACGGTGACCCCACCGAGCAGATCCAGATTCAGGGTGCCAATGTTGGATACCGCTGGTCTTACGACATGGTCAGGGATGCTAAGGAAGCCGGACAGCAGTTGCAGGCCAAGCTTAAGGCCCGTTCCGTGGAACCAGGAAAATATGACCTGGTGCTGGATCCGCACCACCTGATGCTGACCATCCACGAATCCGTGGGTCACCCGCTGGAACTGGACCGTGTATTGGGCTATGAAGCAAATTATGCCGGCACCAGTTTCGCCACACTTGATAAATGGAAGAGTAAGACCTTCAATTACGGCTCTGACATTGTGAACCTGTTTGCAGACAAGACCCAGACCAACTCCCTCGGTTATGTTGGCTACGACGATGAGGGGGTCAAAACCAAGGAATGGGATTTGGTTAAAGATGGAATCCTGGTCAATTACCAGGCTATTCGTGACCAGGTACACATTATCGATCAGGATGAATCGCACGGTTGTTGTTATTCGCAAAGCTGGTCCGATGTCCAGTTCCAACGCATGCCCAACGTGTCACTTCGTCCCAACACCGAGGACCTTTCCGCGGACGATATCATCAAGGATGTTGAAAACGGTATTTACATAGTAGGTCGCGGCTCATTCTCCATCGATCAACAACGATATAACTTCCAGTTTGGTGGGCAGTTGTTCTACGAAATCAAGGACGGCAAGATCACCGAGCAGATCGAGGATGTGGCCTACCAGTCCAACACCCAGGAATTCTGGAACAGTTGCGTCAAGATGGCAGGCCAAAGCGATTATCGTGTCGGTGGTTCCTTCTTCGATGGCAAGGGCCAACCACCGCAGGTCAGCGCCGTTTCACACGGTTGCCCGACCACCCGGTTCAATAACATCAACGTGATCAATACCGCGCGGAAAGCCGGCTGACCCTGAGCAGACAACACAAGAGGTTAATAATGGCAATTTATACTGAACAGCAAGCCAAAGAGTTGCTGACCAAGGTAATATCATTTTCCAATGCCGACGAATGCGAGTGTAACCTGGACGGTTCCAACACTGGCAATATCCGCTATGCACGTAACACGGTGTCCACCGCGGGCGAAGTCAGCGATGTCACACTGGCCGTGCAATCTTGCTATGGCAAAAGGACCGGTGTAGCCACCATCAACGAATTTGATGACGCTTCCCTGAAAAAAGTAGTCGAAAGATCCGAGGAATTGGCACGTGTAGCCCCCGAAAATCCGGAACACATGCCCAATCTCGGGGCACACAAGTATTCCAGTGTGAACGCATGGCATCAATCCACCGCCTCGGTCACACCAGAAGATCGTGCAGCCGCAGCCGGCGCCAGCATTACCCCGTCCAAGAAAAACGGACTGATCGCTTCAGGTTACCTGAACGATGCGGAATCATTTAACGCGGTAATGAATGCAAAGGGTATGTTTGCATACCACCTGTCTACCAATGTGAACTTCACCGCTACCATTCGTACCGAAGACGGAACCGGTTCAGGTTGGGTTTCACGTGATTTTAACGATGTGGACAAGATGGACACAGGCAAGGCCTCTTCGGTTGCAATTCAGAAATCAATGGGATCGGTGGATGCAAAAGAGATGGAACCGGGTAAGTACACGGTCATTCTTGAACCAGCCGCCAGTGTAACCCTGCTGGGTAACATGTTTGGCAACATGGGCCAACGTGGCGCCGATGAAGGTCGCAGCTTTCTGAGCAAGAAACCGGCAGAAGGCGAGGAACCGGTGGAAGGTGCACCGACCAACCGGCTCGGTGAGAAAATGTTTGATGAGCGGGTAACGATTTATAGTGATCCTGCCCATCCGGAATGCCCAACCGCACCCTGGTCGGGTGACGGACGCAATGTCGACAAGACCGTGTGGATTAAAAAGGGTGTCATCAATGCCATGCCGAACTCACGATACTGGGCCGAGAAAACTGGCGTGGACTACATGCCTACCGCATATACCGGTGGAGGCATATTCGGTGGAAATCAGCAGTTGGTCATGGAAGGAGGCGATGAATCGCTGGAAGACATGATCAAGAACACCCGGCGCGGTGTACTGGTAACCAGGCTCTGGTATATCCGTCAGCTTGATCCCCAGACCCTGCTGTATACCGGTCTGACACGTGACGGCACCTTTTACATTGAAGACGGTGAAATCAAGTACCCGATAAAGAACTTCCGTTTCAATGAAAGCCCGATCGTGATGCTCAACAACATAGAAGCACTGGGCAAACCGGTCCGTATCAACGGTAGTATGATCCCACCGATGAAGATCCGTGACTTTACTTTCAGCAGTTTGTCTGACGCGGTATAGAACAGGTACTGACAGCTTAACAATCCGCTCAGTGCAGAAAGATTCAGGGTGGTGTACACAGGCTGTGTGTGCATCGCCTGGCACCGTATAATGGGCGGAAGTTATTTCAAGGGTCACAGACTGTGCAAAGACGGGCATTCATCAAGGCGGTGACATTATCAAGTGCCGGTTTAGCAACCGGCTCCGTTCCCGTGTACGCACAGCTTGCCGCTGAAGAATATGACTTTGTATTTACCCGTCTGAGTTACGAGTCCGGTGACTGGGAAGTCGATGAGCGTATGCCCGCCAATGTGCTCAATTCATTAATTGAATATACCACCCTGCGTGTCAATCTGACCGAACGGGTCATCGCGCTGGCGGACCCGGCCATGCTGACTGCACCATTTTGCTACCTGGCTGGCAGACGTCTGGTTAATTTCAGTCATGCCGAGAGTGAAAATTTTGTTCGCTATGTAAACAATGGCGGCTTTGTCTTTGTCGATGATTGCAATCACGATATCGACGGTATGTTCGCAACCAGTTTTGAAAAACAGATGGCAGATCTTTTCGGAACCGAGGCACTTCAGAAAATTCCTGACAATCACCCCGTTTACAGCAGTTTTTTTGAATTTGATGGCCCGCCCATGAGTTCCCAGGAGCTCAACGGCTGGGGTGATGACCTGGTGCACAAGTATCTCAAGGCCATAGAAATCAATGGCCGCATCGCGGTGCTGTATTCAAACAAGGATCTGGGCTGCGAATGGGACTTCGATTTCCGCAACAAACGATTCATGCGTGTGGACAACACTCGTTTCGCAGTAAATATTGTCATCTATTCCATGACGGCATGACCCGTTAATAACATTTCACACAGAAAAGAGACGCTTTGATCCCATGCATGGCAATGAACAAAAGAACCCCCGGATAGAAGATTTGGACATACAGGATAAGCTGGCCAGACTTTCCCTGGTTGAGACCGAGATCGCCAAGGTAATCGTTGGCCAGACCCGCATAGTGGACGAGTTACTGATCAGCATCCTGGCGGGTGGACACTGTCTGCTGGAAGGTGTACCCGGTCTGGCCAAAACGCTGATGGTCAGTACCCTGGCACAGTGTCTCGAACTCAACTTCCGACGTGTGCAATTCACCCCTGACCTGATGCCCAGCGATATCATCGGCACTGAAATACTTGAAGAAGATCACGTCAGCGGCAAACGGTTTTTCAAATTCCAGCAAGGACCGGTATTCACCAATATCCTGCTTGCCGATGAGATAAACCGCACGCCACCCAAAACCCAGGCAGCCTTGCTGGAAGCCATGCAGGAAAAGCACGTCAGTTATGCGGGTGAAGTGCATACACTGCCACAGCCATTTTTTGTGCTGGCCACACAGAATCCTGTGGAACAGGCAGGCACCTATCCCCTGCCCGAAGCCCAACTGGACAGATTCCTGATGTTCATTAATGTGGATTACCCTTCAGAGACTGAGGAGGTGGAAATTCTGGCCCGGACCACCGGTATCCAGGACGTCCAGCTCAGGACCATTCTCACCGCCGCAGACATGATTGAACTGCAGGAACTGGTGAGACAGGTTGATATCTCTGATCCGCTGTTAAGCTATATAGCCCGCCTGGTCAGATCCAGCCGTCCAACTGGGGCCAGTAGTGACCTGGTCAGGGACTACGTCCGCTGGGGCTCGGGACCGAGAGCCGGACAGGCACTGGTCCTGTGTGCCAAAGCGCGCGCTCTAACGAGTGGACACTATGCCGTTACCCTGGAAGACATACACGATGTGGCACATGCTGTCCTGCGTCACCGGATCCTGCTCAACTTCCAGGCCGAAGCCGATGAAGTAACGACAGAAAACATCATTGACGGTCTGCTGGCGCATGTGAAATCACCTGCCAGCCCACTTGATTAAGCCAGTGATACTTACCCGTCGATCAATGCTTGTGATGGGCGGAACCTTGTTGAATCATTAGACGTGGAACGATTTATTGACACCCGCACACTGGCACGTGTCAAGGACATGCCACTGATTGCCCGGACCGTGGCCGATGGTTTTCTGCACGGACTGCAGCAAAGCCATCAACGCGGTGTCGGAATAGAATTCAGCCAGTACCGCTCATACGAACCGGGCGACCCGCTTAGCCGCATTGACTGGAAACTGTTTGCCCGCTCCGATCGGTATTTTGTACGCGAGGCGGAAAGGGAAAGTGAAATATCCATCTGGTTTGTGCTCGATGCCAGTGCTTCCATGTCACAAAGATCCATACGGACGCAAACAGGTAAATGGCATCGCAAACAACAGCAGTCACATCCATCCTGGTCAAAATTTGACTACGCCCGCCACCTGCTGGCCACCTTGTCATACATTGCTCAGAAACAGGGCGATCACGTGGGCATGCTGGCACTGACTTCCCAACGTCAGCAACTGGTTCCCACGGGTAGCGGAGAGCGGCACTGGCACCGGATGTTAAAGCATCTTGCACAGGTCAGGACCGGCGCAATGTTTCCCAAACCCGAACTGGTCAGAACCACCATTTCGCGTCTACAAAATAAATGTTTAATATTTATAATCAGTGACTTTTATGAACATTCTGATGAATTACTTCAATTCGTTAAACAAGTTTCTGCTGGCGATACCGAAGTGGTTGCCATGCAACTTCAATGCGAAGATGAAGTGAATTTTCCTTACAAGGGAGCCATTCGTTTTGAAGATCTGGAAACCGGGGAACAACTGCTGGTCTCCGCAGCCAGTGCCCGTAGCCGCTGGTTTGATGCATTGGCCGGTCATCAACAGGCGCTGGAGCAATCCCTGCGTAAACTGCAAGTGGGCCTGTGCAGGGTCAACATCGATCAACCCATGGACAAGGCCCTTTTCAGCTTTTTGAAAAACCGGCAAAAACTGCAACCCTGACGTAACTGGCTTGATGTACCAATATGGCAATGCCTGAACTGCTCTCCAGCCTTTTCGTTGCCAATCCTGCAGGCCTGTGGGCCCTGCTAACCCTGTTGATCCCCGTGATGATCCATTTGATCAACAGGAGCAGAGGCCGGTTGGTACGCATTGGTCATATTGAACTGATCCGGAAAGCACGTAAATTGCAGGTCACCGAAATCAAGCTGACTCAGCGTATTTTGCTGGCCTTGCGTGTTGGAATTCTGCTGCTGCTGGCCCTGATACTGGCCGGGCTTGCCCGACCGGGTCTGTTTACCCGGGATCAGGCAACGATTTACGTAACCCCGACGTGGCTCAAGACCACAGACCAGCATGCGATAGACCAATTGTTCAGCAATACTAAAAATGGCACCGCTGCCGTGGTAGTGCTTGAAGCAGGGTTTCCCCAGCTCGAGGAAAGTCGGGTTAATACCATGCGGGGCACTTCTACCGGGTCCGTGGATTCGGTCAATGTTAATTTATCAAACATCAACGCCGTATGGCCTCTGCTGACAGAGCGGCTCAGCCTGGTCCGACACGAAGGGCCCATTTCCGTGTATGCAACGGATTATTTTCAACAGTTTGGCGTATCCAGACCGGCACTACCGCAAGCTGTTGAGTGGGTGATCAGCCACCCGGACATGACACCCATAGCTGAGCAATTATCCATCAGTGCCGTGGTGGCCCATGATGATGACCGGTCAACCGATGCAGCACTCATTTCAAATGCCCTGAGGGCGATTAAAGCTCACCGTCTCCCGGGACTGGTTTGGGAACTGGTGAATACTGATCAGTTCGACATTGCTCAAGTTGATGCTGACTGGCTGATTCTTTTGTCTGCCAGGCCTGTCGATGAAAATATTCTGGCAGGGATCAATGCACCTACAGTGATTCTTACAGACGCTGGCGATGGTGCGCATGGCGGTGACACGCTGCCGGTCAAATTCCCGTTTTTCCCCTTTACATCCTTTCGTTTGAACCGGCTTGGTGCGCTCGTCACAGACAAACAGGCCAAAGATCAGATGTTGATTCGCAGTTCCGCTGGCCTGCCCGTTTTACAGCTTACGATGACGGGAACGGCACGATGGTTACAGTTCAACAGTCGTTTCAACCCGGACTGGAGTACATTAACCGAACAGGCCGAATTTCCCGAATTGCTTTTACAATTGCTGCTTCCAGCCAGCCAGCAAATTTCACGGTTTCCCGATGCCAGGATAGAACCCGGGAGACTCGACCGGAGTGATGAAGACCCGCTGGCCGGGCAGCCTCTGACCCACCGGTCTTTGCAAACAGTGTTGACCCTGTTGCTGGCCCTTTTGTGGGTACTGGAACGATGGTTAAGCGAGCGGGCCCGGACACGTTCCGGGCAACGACAGGACCATAGCCTGGACGCCGCATGAGCAGCGCAGATATTCACAGGGATATCATCTCCCGTCTCGGTCACTGGCGTCACCGTCTGCTGTGGCAACGAGCGATGAATTTGCTGGCGGCATCGGTACTGCTGGCAGGAGCAGGTTCGCTGCTGGCGATACCGCCAGGCACCGGTCTGAAATGGCTGATCACACTGGTGGTCCTGTCTCTTGTCCAGTTGCTCTTCAGCAACGGTTGGCAACGCCTGACCCCCGATAATTTTGTTCAGCACCTGAACCGCCGTTTCCCGGCATTTGAAGAAAGTGCACAGTTGCTTGTTGGCGACCATTCCGGATTTACCCGTATGCAGCAGTTACAACGTGAACGTGCAAGCAGGGTATATGATGAAAACCTGGCACAGACCCACCGTTGGCGACCAGCAATGCATTACCGGTTAGCGCTCGGCCTGCTGATTAGCGGCGTATTACTGAACCTGGTCGCCGAACCTTTGCGCTCTGTTGGCGAACGTCTGTTGGAAAGTTCTTCACCACTGATTTCAGCGTTGGATACATCACCGGGCGAGCTACGGATTGGACAGGTATCTGTCCATATAGAGCCGCCGTCGTACACGGGTCTTGCCGCCAGCAACAGCGACCAGCTCAATCTTGAACTGATCGAAGGCAGCCACGTTTATTGGAGTCTTGGAATGGGTTCCGCTGCCGCTGGCTTCGAATTGGTCATAACGGATAGTCCCCGTCTCGGCATGACAATGGCCGACGACCACAAATGGCAAGCCGATACCGTGGTTAACCGGACCGGTCTGTACCACATTGTTCAAACCAGGGGCGAGCAGGCGCTGGCCGTGGGCGATATTTACTCGCTCACTGTCACCCTGGACAAGGTACCGGACATACGTATCATTGAGCCCCTCGTCAGCAGTCTTGAAATTCCCCCCAACGGCCCTGCCCATTTCAAATCTTCTGCTTTGGTTCGTGATGACTTTGGTATTGAATCGGTAGTGATCCTGGCTTCAGTTGCAAAGGGTTCCGGTGAGGCCGTCAAATTCCGTGATCAGCAACTCGACTTTGACAGCAGCAGTGAAACCCCCAACGGAACGCTTTATCAGCGTGAATGGGATTTGACCGCACTGGGCATGGAGCCCGGCGACGAGGTCTATTTTACCGTTATCGCGATTGACAACAAAAAACCGGCAGCCAACACCGGTCGATCGGCCACGACCATTGTTCGCTGGCTTGAAGAAGACCGTGGTGGGCTGGCAGCAGAAGGGCTTGCCATCGACTTTATACCCGAGTTTTTCAAGAGCCAGCGACAGATCATTATTGATACTGAACAATTGATTGCTGATGAAGACAGTCTGCCCACGCAGGAATTCAAAGATACCGCCTATGCAATTGGCCAGGCACAGGCCGATCTGAAACTGAAGTATGGCCAATTCCTGGGTGATGAGTTCGGTGAGGGTCCGGGAGAGCAGCTGTCTGCTGCGCACGATACGGGTGGAGGACATCTGACCGAAGAGGATCATCCCGATGAAGAAAATGGTGCATTACCGGGTGAGGGTCAGGAAATCGGATCGATCAGGGAAATCCGGAACACCACCGACCTTCTTCAACGTTTTGGCCATGACCACGGAAATCCGGATATTGGCCCCATCACCCAGCGTAACCCTGTCGCGCTGATGAAGCGGGCGGTCAGCGAAATGTGGCAAGCGGAAAAGCACCTGCAACAGGCCGAGCCGCAGCAGGCCCTGCCCTTCGAGTATGAAGCCTACAAGTATCTCAAACTGGCACGCCAGGCTGATCGTATCTATGTCAAGCGACTCGGATTCGAACCCCCGCCGGTGACCGAAGAGCGACGCCTCAGCGGAGAACTCGATGAGATCCCGACCCACCGCGTGCAAACCTACAATGAAGCCGGTGAAGAACAGGGACCGGCTTCGTCACAAACCTTGTACAGAAGGGCATTTCTGCTTCTGAATACACTGGATCCCGCAGTGACGTTGTCGCCGTCACAAAACGAAATACTGGGTCACCTGAGTCGTGAGTTGACCGCTCTGTCCCAACAACATCCCGGCTTGATAAAACAGGCGGCAACGAGCGAGAAGCTGCGCAGGGCCGGCAGATTGCATCTGGAAGATTGCGAACGGTGCACCATCGAACTCGCCCATACCGTATGGAATCTGATGGATGAAGGCAACACCCTGCTTCGTCACCCGAATGCAGCCTGGTATCCCGGGGACCCAATGATCAGTGGTTACCAGGAATATCGCCCAACGGCGGACCCGGCCGCCAGTGCAACTGAAGACTCACGGGCGGATAATCCATGATGACCGCCGGTAACTGGCAGTTTGATTTCAGTCAACCTCTGGTGGCGGCAGTGTCGGTGCTGGTTTTGATATCACTGGTGCTGACCCTTCGCGCAGCCCGACGGCGTTTGAGCCATAGTAAGCCCGCTCGTGTGCTGGGTGTGGTGACCTTAAACATCGTATCCTGCTGCGTGATCCTGGCCTTGCTGGGTGACCCGCAAATTGAGCACTTCATGGAAAGCGAAGTGGTACTCCTCACAGAAGGTTTCGTGGCTCAAGCCGGAAATTTGCCAACCCACGACAAGATCTATTCTGCGCCTGGTGTGGATGTAGAAGTCCTGGACCAAGCAAGATCAAACCAGTTACTCGATAGCGCACAATTGATCTACAGGGAGCCGGCACTGACAAAAATCGAGGTAAGAGGGTTTGGGTTGAATGCTGAACAATGGTCAGGTTTCCCAGACGACCTGCAGGTCAGCTTCGCTCCACCGTCGGTCACCGGCTTTACTGATATGAACTGGGACCGTAGCCTGTCAGCGGGTGCGGTGTTACAGGTGGAAGGTCACTTTGGCAGGGGGATCACCGATACGATTTTCAAGTTGTTGTTACTGGACCCTGCGGGCAACCGGGTGGATGAAACCCGAATCAAAAGCAACAGCGGTTTCAGTCTTCGCGCACGACCCAGATCCCGGGGAAATCTCGAATACATCCTGCAAAGCTGGGACGGTGATCAACTGATATCCGAACAGACCGTACCGGTTGCAGTTACTCAGGCCGGCCTGCTCAATATCATGGTGGTTCAATCCGCTCCTTCATTTGAAACCCGCCACCTCAAGAATTATGCCGCGAGTCTTGGCCACCATGTGCTGGTCAATACAACACTCAGCAAGGACAGAACCATAAGCCAGCTCGTTAATCTGCCGGACAATTCTCCAACCGCAATGTCACCATCACTACTGCAGTCACAGGACTTGCTGATCATGGATGGCAGGTCACTGGCCGGTCTCGATGCAGACCGCAGACAATGGCTGGATGGGGCACTTGGTCAAGGCCTGGGATTGCTGGTACTGGCGGACTCCAGTTTGCTGGAAGACCCGGCAAATACCCAATCCGGTCTGTTGAAGGACTTCAGGCTGACCGCGTCTACCCGCATCGACGGGGAAGCCGCACCCCGTCTGCTGACCGATGTTGCGGCTGAATGGCGGGAACCACTGACCTTGCCGGCAATGGAAATGCTGGCGATTGATGCTGATGTACTGATCGACGATGGCCTCGATCAACCGCTGCTTGCACGTCGAAAGGTCGGACTGGGCCACATCGCAGTCAGCCTTTTGAGCCACAGCCACGAATGGTTGACCTCACAGGGAAAAGATATCTGGAGCAGTTACTGGTCAGGGATAATTGCCCGGTTGGGCAGGCAGAAACGGACCAGTTACCTGCTGCCACCGGACAGCAGTGAATTTTTTAGTACGCACCAAAGAGTACCGGTATGCGTCATGTCCATGGGTGAGCATCTCAGCGTGGAAATCACCCCTCCGGGTGCAAACATCATACCCGCTGTTTTCAGGGTGGAACTCGAGACCGACCTGCTCGGTTCGCCTCGCCAATGTGCATTCTTTTGGCCACAACATTCTGGTTGGCACGGGCTCAGGCTGCTGCGGACGGGTAACGATTCGGTTCTGGATCAGCAAGCCATCCACATTTTCAGTGATGACCAATGGCGGGCCCAGAAACGCGCAGAGCGCGCAACGGCCACACGCACACGCAGCCAAAAAGTACCGAAATCCACAAACACGGATAAAAAGTGGGTCTCTGTGCCCATTGATACGTTTTGGTTATGGCTGATTTTGGTGCTATCGTCCACCCTGCTCTGGATTGAGCGCAAATTTCACCTGGACTGAACAGACAGGTGAACCCCTGTATGAAGATAAGATGACATCACTGCTAGCGGCGGGACGATAATATGAGCAACAACAAAGTTTCATTAAAGCGCGACATAGGCAAGTTGGGATTTGCCGCCATTACACTCAATGGTGTCATCGGGGCAGGCATTTTCGCGCTGCCGGCAGTTGCTGCCGAGCGCGGCGGAAACCTCAGCCCCTGGCTGTTCCTGTTCTGCTCCGTCCTGATCATGACCGTGGTGCTCAGTTTTGCCCGTGCCGCGAGTTTCTTCCGTGACACCGGTGGTCCGATCCAGTATGCGGGACAGGCCTTTGGTCCATTCGTCGGCTACCAGACCGGCTGGCTCACCTATGTTGGCAGAATCTCAGCCCTGGGTGCCAATATCCTGCTGATGGTCACCTATGCAGGCTGGTTCTGGGCACCATTGGAATCCGGGCCGATTCACCAGTTCGCTGTGATCACCATTTTCATCATGCTGACCGTTTTTAACGTGATTGGTGTGCGTCATTCCATGGCCGTGGTGTACGTTTTCTCGGCCTTGAAACTGGTCCCGCTGTTCCTTCTGATGCTACTGGGTCTGTCCCATCTTCGCCCTGAAATTCTGCTGGAGGCCGACCTGCCGGTGATGTCATCATTCGGAGAGACCATATTGATTTTGCTCTACGCTTTTGTCGGTTTTGAAAGCGCAGTGGTACCCGCTGGTGAGGGCCGCAACCCGCGCCGGGATATTCCGACCGCCTTGACCCTGACGGTATTGACCGTTACCGGATTTTATTTTCTCATTCAGTTTGTATCCATATCCGTACTACCTGAACTCAGCACCAGCAAGACTCCGTTGAGCGATGTCGCGGGGGTCCTGATGGGCGCTGCCGGGGCCTCGTTGCTGGCATTGGGCGCCGTTTTTTCCATTGGTGGAAACTGTTCGGCATCCATGCTGTCGGCTCCCCGTATGACCTATGCACTGGCCCAGCTCGGTACCATGCCTGCCTGGTTTGGAAGGGTGCACCCCAGGTTTCATACACCGGTTAATTCAATAATTTTCTATTCCGCCGTTGCCCTGGTTCTGGCACTCAGTGGAAGTTTCATCTGGTTGGCGGTGGTCAGCACCCTGGCCCGTCTGCTCAGCTACATGCTCAGCATTGCGGCATTGCCGGTGTTGGAAAAAAGGATGGAAGTCAATGAAGACCAGTTCAGGCTGCGGGGTGGGCTACTGGTGCCCGGCGTTGCCCTGGTACTGTGCCTGTGGTTGATTACACACGCATCAGCAGCACACTGGATGACCACTGCCGGTTTCTTCGCACTGGGCACGGTGTTTTACTGGCTGTCTGCCCGGAGGCAGACCAGCAACGACGACGCTAAAGGCATCTAATCTGGAAATCGAATGTGAACAGGATGAATTCGTTTTTCACCCGTGAAAGGACCGTAATGCCACTGGCGATTCCTTTGATCATATTGTTTTAAATAAATCCATTTGCAGTTCAGGCCTCAGGCTCCACGGTCACAGTTGAGAGGTCTGACCAGGTTGATGCACTTTTTTCGGCGTTTACTGTTGGAGTGCAACCGGGCAACGCAGTCATGGTTATCAGCAATGGACAAGTCGTACATTCACGGGGTTACGGCTATGCAAACCTCGAAGAGAAAACACCCATCACAGCCACCTCTACGTTCCGATTGGGATCAATATCCAAGCAATTCACCGCAATGGCCCTCGCCATGCTGGCCGACCAGGGCAAATTGAATTATTCGGATCGTACCGGCAAACATGTGCCCGCCCTGTCACCGTAAAAGAAAGGACCATCCGCCATCTGCTGACACATACCAGCGGTCTGCCCGATTACTACGACGAGTTTGACAGCACCGACTGGGTCGCAAAAGGTACGCTACCGAACAATCAGGACGTGATGACCTATGAAGGAAGGATAAAAAGATCCCTGTTTCCGCCCGGGGAAAAATATGAATACAGCAACCCGGCCTACGAGGCCCTGCCGCTGATTGTCGAATCGGTGTCCGGACTGGGATTTGCAGACTTCATGAAATCACAATTGTTTGAGCCGATTGGTATGCAGGATTCACTCATCCATGATCACAATCGTCCCTCGATTGAGCGGCGGGTTATGGGTTATTCACAAGTTAATGGAGGCTATGAACTCAATGACGATGATCCGCTAAATGGTATCACCGGTTCCGGTGGCCAGTACTCCACCCTTGAGGATTTTTATCACTGGGATCAGACCCTGTACACGGACAAGCTGGTAAGTGAAGAGACCCTGAAACGGGTATTTAGCCGTGCACGACTGAACAACGGGAAAGAAATTGACTACGGATTCGGCTGGCGACTGGACAGCTACAAGGGTCACGACCGTATCGCCCATGGTGCTTCGTGGGTTGGTTTTAATACCGCGATCTCCCGTTATCCCGGACTGAAACTAACCGTGATAATCCTGTCCAACCGTGCTGAATACAATCCGGTGGCGGTCTCTGACCAGCTTACAGATATTTTCCTGGAGTGATCTTTACCGCCCGGTATTTGCCTGTCCTGCAGCACCACCGAACACACCCTCGAGCACCTTGCGCAGTACCGGCAGTGGCTTGACCTCACTGCCATCGTCGTCCTTGAAATAACCGGTCCACACCGCAACCAGGTCCCGGTCCGGGTTGATCAAAAGACCCTGCCCGGCCCATCCGCCCTTTAATATATCGTTGTTGGTGTATACCCGGTCCCACTGGTATACGTTGTGCTTCACATCATCGCCACGCACATTTCCATACAGGGAATTCTCCAAGAGACCTGGTTTACCACCATCGAGGATCAGCCTGATGTAGCGATCCGACATGATCTTCTCATCACTGACCACCATGTAACTCGGGGTAAACAACAATCCGAACCGCGCGACATCCCGAATACGCGCCATCAGCCCACCATGCACGTTGGGCACACCAAAACGTGGTGCCAACATGGCCGCGTCACTTTCGGCCCCGATCCTGCGCCAGATCTCCCTGCTCAGGACATCCTGGAACGGCATACCAGTCAATTTTTCCACCAGCCATCCCAACAGGAAGGTATTGAACCCCGAGTAACTGAACGAGGTAGCCTGTTCTGCAAATTTGTCCACTTTGAGGGCTGCGGCAAAGGTATAAGGATTATCCGGGGATTCCGCATCCCAGAAACCGTCTCCCACGGTCATGGAATACTGGTAGTAACAGGAATTCTTGTCCACGTATTCCTCGCTGCATTTCTGACCTGTGGCCATATCCAGGATATTGCGAACGGTGATCGGGGCAAAGGAAGACTGCGCCATTTCCGGAATATAGACACTGATGGCCTGGTCAACATCGACCAGTCCGCGGTCCTCCAATATCGCGACTATGGATGATACAACCGCCTTCGTGACCGACCAGTAAATGGGCTACTCATAGGCTTGCTGACGTGGGTAGTGTTCGAACACGATATTGCCCTTGTGCAGTATCACCATGCCCATGGTGGTGGACTGGTCACTGTCCAGAAAATCAAGGTATCGCATGGGGCCTTTCGGTGTTTCCACTTCAAATCCCGAAATCTCGGTCATCGATTAATTTGTTAGCTCACGAACCGGTCCGTCACGGTACACATTGACCGTGGGCATGAACCGGTGCAGGTTTCTGAAATTCCAACCCATATTCTTGCCATTGACCGTCCACCAGATGTCGTCCCTGGGTAATGACTCGATCTGGTGACGGGTTTCATCGACCCCGGAGGCCGATACAAATGGAACGGGCTCTGCTGCAGTTGGCAAGGTCACCAGCATCATCGAGGTCAATAAAAGAAGCAGGGGCAATCTATTCATGATTTGGTCCTTGTCTATGTTGCATTACCTGTATGCCTATCGATTCGAAAACCGGAAAACCGTCACTTCATGATAATCCTTGCCGGGTGCGATCATGCTTTCAGGAAACCCTGGATGATTGACGCTGTCCGGGTAATGCTGGGTTTCCAGACAGACACCCGAATGTTGGCGGTGCAGAACTCCTTTTCCGCCGGTCAAACCGTCCAGAAAATTGCCACTATACAATTGTAGACCGGGCTGTGTTGTCTCAACCTCCATCAACCGGCCACTCTCCGGATCATACAGGCTCCCCACGCCACGCAACGACCCAGGCACGCCATCGATGACCAGGTTGTGGTCAAAGCCGTTGCGAACGCTGACCCTACCGCGTGGTGGGGATGAACCCACGTCTCTTCCAATGGGGTGCGCATGGCGGAAATCGAGCGCCGTGTCCCGGACAGATGCAATGGCACCGCTGGGTATTCCTTCATCGTCGACAACTGTGTAGCCGGAACAGTTCAGCAGCAATACGTGCTTGAGGATGTCGTTGCCATCCTGCCCGCTGAGATTCCAGTAACCATGGTGTGCGAGGTTGATGGGTGTTGGCCTGTCAGCACGCGCCGTCACTTCGAGACGCAACTCGTTATCATCCGTCAGAATAAAACAAACGCGCACCTGAACCCTGCCCGGATACCCTTCCTCACCGTCAGGTGAAATCAGTTCAAGGGTCAGGGTTTGCTGTGTGTCCCATGGGCATGAAACTCCATTTGCCACAATATCCCAGACCTTTCTGTCAAAGCCACACGCACCTCCATGGAGGTGATGACGACCATGGTTCCTGGTCAATTTGTAGGTCTCACCACCGATCATGAACTCACCGGTGTTGATGCGGTTGGCAACCCGTCCGATAAGTCCACCAAGATAGGCCCGGTCCTCGATGTAGTCATGCAGGTGGTCGAAACCAAGCACCACGTCTGCCAGGTTGCCAACACGATCCGGTACCTGGATTTCTGTCACTCTGGCACCAAAATTAATGACCTTCACCTGCATACCATGCACATTGGTCAGGCTGACCCGTTCAACCCGCCGGCCGTCAACACGTCCCCAGGGTTCGCGTTTCCTGATTGCTCCTGTGTCTTTCCTCACGGCTGCCAGGCGCCGGGTCCGGTGCCGGATGTCAGTGCTTGGTGTGAGATTCAAAGAAGGACCAGACCACGTCCCAGCCAAAATTATCTTCCCCCTCACGGGGCATGACATGCTCACCATCCCAGGCACAGGAAACGACTTCGGATTCCCCGTTGCAGCCGGCATGCTGGGTGCACTGCCAGCCCAGCTTGCCATCGGCGGATGTGGGATAGGGTGTCTGGCCATCCGCGGAACAACCCTGGGCCTGTGCCCAGATGGCAGCGGTTTCATCCGCTGATTCATAAATCAGCTGATCGGATGCGGGCAGACCGGTTCCCGGTACGGTGGTGTCTGCTCTGCCCCAGACCTGCATAAATGGCAACGGGACTTCGGCACCACGTGCATATCCATTGGACTGGAAGCCATGCAGGGGTGCCACCGCGGCCAGCAGGTCCGCCATGTCAGCGGCCAATCCGTTCACCGTCGATCCACCCTGGCTGTAACCCACCATGTAAACCCGTCGCGGATCAATCTGGTAATTGCTCAGAAGATGCTCAATGATGGCACGGAAGAACCCCAGGTCATCGGCACAACTGTTGCCCCAGTAACACTGTCTTTCACGCTCGGCCTCGGGACAGTTTTCAAAAAACGGATAGGCATAAGGTGGCGGTATACAAGTCAGTCCGTCCGGACCGCTGTCATTGCGCGAACCCAGGTCATTGAACCCTTTTGCCCACGGAGCGTCGGCCGAGGCAGTCATGCCATCCGGAAACACACCCACGTAGTTGTGCCGGTTTACATGATCAAAGATCTGCGCCCACCTGTTCTCAAAAATCGACCCTGAACCCGTGTAACCATGTACTCCGAAAACCAGGGGAAGTGGTGTTTCACAGTCGTAGCCTGAGGGCAGGTGCAGCACGTAACTTCGCTCAACACCATCATGCATCATTGTCAGACTGACATCCTCGCCTTGAACAGCAGGTGCGACTTCGCAGGCCAGTATGTTATTTATTAACATCAACCCTATGAATAACGGCAACAGCCCATTCTTCAACATGTCATCTAGTCTCCCATCAGGTCCTATCAAAATTGCCAGGCGGGTTGGACGAAAACACCCAATTTTTCTACCCTTACGCACAACACCGTAGCAGAGGCTAACATAAGTCACGACGTATTTTGATGGTTAACGTCAGCTTAACGCGTGACAAGTAATATAAGTGGGTGCACACAACAGCGGACATAAATATCGGTAGCGGCAGATGGCATTATTCCCCTGCCAGATACGCTATCCGGGTCAGTCTGTTCATCGCACTGGCCCTGCACGCCATCGTATTGGGCCTGCTCAAATGGCCGCAATCCCCCACTGAGCGTAACACCCGCCTGACCGTGGAAATGCTGTGGGTGAACCCCGATCCGCCAATCTCAACTGAACCGGCTTCAGAAGTACCACCCGAATACCCTGCCGAGTTGCGGGACCCGCCCGACACACCTGAGACTACCCGGCCATCCAAAGCCATGACACAGGCCACGGATAAACCTCCGCCATCTGACGGGGAGCTTTTGACGGCTGAATTCAGGGGTCCGCGCGAAATGGACAAGGCAGAATTGGCCAGTCTGAGAAACTCATTGCTGCTCAGGCAATTTATCTCCGAAGAATCCGTGACCCAACAGATATTCGGTCCATCGATCGAAAGACCCGAACCTGTCCATGGCAAGTCCTTTCATTACCCGGGAAAGGAAAACATGATTTCTTACCTTGAAAAGTCCATGCCGGACCTGCCTTTTGAATATACTCCAGGATTGATTTACTTCGCTTACGATCCAGGACTAAAGGGTGAACTGCAAAGATTCTGGGATGTTATCACCCCGGAATTTGGATGGACCACCGACAGGGGAACCGAGGTCAAATGTGTCTGGATGCTGGTGATGGCCGGCTGCGGCTGGAAACAGTCTCCCTGACTTTAATCCTGTCTTTGCGTTCATGCCGGTTTCTGTGCCCATCCACATTTCAACAGAAATGAAGATCGCCTAACCGAATTCTGCCCCGCTCCTGGCTTTGTCTTCCTGACAGGTTCCGACCGGGTCTGCTATTTACAGTTACCCTACTCCTGAACCACTGGAACAATACACTGTTTGACGAGTGCGATGAGACCCGATTTGCTACAATTCTTCAATAGAGCGGTATCATCTTGTTGACGTTTTTGGGAGCGGCGATCGAACAATAAAAAGTACCAGAGAGCCCCCACACGGTAAATCAGGTTCAATCGATACGGACTTGAGTGCGAGCCAACTGAGGGGCAGTTCAAAACCCCACATTGATTTTATGCCGGTCACTGATCACAATGATTGTGACAGAACTAAAAATCACAGGGGTAACCAACGTTGCTGTATTGCGGCTTCCACCCAGTCCACTACAACATTGTAATTCGTCAGGTTTTGCAAGGAATAAGGTGTTGAAACGGCTGATACTACTGATAATCGTCACGCAATTGGTGTTTTCCTGTGGTGTGCTGCAACCGACCCTTCCGGTGACTGAAAAGGAATTGATTCAAAATCAGCGTGCCACCGGTGCCGTGCTGGCATTGCAACAGCTGGATGAAATCGACACCCTTATCAAGCTGGATAACAATCACCTGGCAGACCAAATTTCATCAACTCTCGAAGCACAGGCCTCGGCTTCCGGTAATCATTATTTTCGCAAGCTGAAAATTGACTTTGATAAACAATTGATCACACTTGAGGCACAGGTTGATATTGCCGACAACACAGGTAACGTGATTTCAGCCACAACCAACGGTGACATTCTGTTGGATGTCAGCAGCAACCAACTGGAATGGTTCCCACGTTTTAATCAATTACAGGTCAACTCTGTCGAATTCGAATTCGATGGTGAGCGTTACCCATTGTCGGTGCCTGAACTGGACCAGGCGTTGTTGGATCGACTGAATACTGAAATTACCAACACCTTGATGGTCAATGACAAGAACGTCATCCCCCTGCACGCCACCCCCCTGGGAGAGGTAGAGGTCGGTGCAACCCTGCCGGATTTTGGTGGATTGTCCGCACAGAATTCAAAGACGCTCAACGGGGTGTTCATCGTAGCGGGAAGTGCAATCTTGATTGAGTCCAAAGTTACCTCGGTGGCACTGGATCTGGAATTCATCCCGGATTTATCCGTATGCCCGGCAGAAATCCGGGTTACCCGCTCGGTATTTGCCAGCGATATTGTATCCAGGGAGCCGGTACGCCTGGCCCGCAGCCTGGATAGCTCCAAAAACCTCAAGTATTTCTATTCAGAAATATCAGGCGTACAACGTCCCATGAACATCATTCACTACTGGTTTGCAAACGGGCAACCGGTGGTGGTCGAGGAATTACCTGTTGGACCGAGTACACGCTGGAGGACATGGTCGGCAAAAGGCCGCCAGCGACCGGGTGTGACGCATTGGGAAGTGCTGGTGGTTGAAAAGGAATCGGGTTGTATCATGCATTCCAAATCGATCCGGACACTGGAGTCGGAGCGTTCTGAAAATGCGGACGATCCCGCTACTTCGACTGTCACATTCAATGATTTACGCAATGCGTTCAATACCAGGTCTTCGGATTTCCCGATATCCTCCCAATCCCCGGATGTGGCACTGATTGAGACAAAACGCCCGTTTTTACGGGACGTACTCACGTCATCACTCACCGATTTATACATAGAGACCGAATTCGCCCAGGACACCCAGCCGTCTTTAAATTTTTCAACCAAACTCGCATTGTTTGATGACAAGGATATTGTTTGCGAACACAGTAATTGCCCACCACCTCACCTATGCACTGTTTCACCGGGTCAATGCAAACGCATCAGGGACACACGTGACTGCTCTTCGTGTCTGTTTCGAAACCCATTGAACAACCGCTGTGTAAGTCAGGCCATAGATCCTATATGCGATGCGGCCAGGAGCCGTCAGAACACAAAATACGATGCCGACCGCGCCAGGTGCATCGCAAATATGGAGAGTCGCCGAAGTACCTGTGAACAATTGGAAGAACAACTCTCCCGGAGTTGCGAAATAGACTCAGGATTCGAAAAATCTGCCTGTGAATTTGTCAAATTCAGTATTTCTGAGCTGGAACCGGGGGTAACGCTGGCCCACGCAAATGCCGACACAAAGATTCTGGGCAAGCTGGGCATCGTGTTCTCAAACTTCAAAATTGAGGGTGATTTCGCACGTATGCAACTGGATGTGGCACTCAAGTCGAATCTCGAACTCGGTGGCGACCTGGAATTCAGTCAGGGTGATGTGCCACAGTTGCTGCTCGAATGTATCAGCGACTGGAGCGCCCCTTTCTTTAGCCGGGCCACTCCGTCCACAACCGTTAACAGCATGCTGGCCACCATGACAACTGGCAACAACGCACTGACCGCCAGTTGGTCCGGGTTTGTACTTCCTCTGACCGTCGACCCAACCCCATTGGCATCCATGTTCGCAGAAAACCCGCATTTGCTTGCCACTTGTGGCATCGGCCTGAAAATCGACCAGGTTGAACAGGCGCTCAGCGGTGCTGATGCCGCGTTTTTTGCGGGCCAGTTACAGCTTGAAATCCAGCCACAACCCGCCCGCATTCTGCTGGCACCTGCAACAGTGGTAATTGGCGGCAAATTGTTCCAGGCTGAAGCCAGACTGTCAGATCAGCATCTGCGTTATGACATCCGGGAATAAAACCTGCTGGAAACCTGTTAACAATCAGGCGCTCAAAAAAACACCGCTGCAAAGTCCATTTGAAGCGGTGCCAATGTTTCTCTCCGACCGATTGTCCTGACCCCGGGGAAGCTACATATACGCATCCTTGCGAACACTTGCATCCGGTTCTAGCCGGGTAACCAGTCACCTTTCTGCCATCTGTTTTCATCGCCACCCGATGAAAACGTACTGCCGGCAGTCGGGACCTTGTGCGGTCAATGGTCTACGTGGGAAGTCAGCAAGGGTTAAACTGAACTTGGTAAATCAAAGACCGCATAATCATGGTAGCGGGAGTGTCTGAATGGGTACTGAAAGGAAGATGAACGGAAATTAAAGTTTATGTGAAGCCCAAATCAACAACTCTCGTCAGTTTGCGATTCAATATGCAGACGATATCCAAGTCCGCGGACCGTTTCTATCAGGGAGTTATCAAACTCCCCGTCAATTTTCTTGCGCAGTTTACCAATGTAAACATCCACCACGTTGGTCAGGGGATCCATGTTAAGACCCCACACATTGCTGAGTATGCGCTCGCGGCTGAATAGTGTGCCCGGGTGGCTCATCAATAACTCAATGATGGCCAGTTCCTTGGCCGTCATTTTGATGTTTCTCCCACCCACGGAAAATCGCAACGACTGACGATCAAAAGCCAATGGCCCGATTTTGAGTATTTGCTCCTGAATTGCGGTCGCCGAACTCCTGCGCATCACGGTTTCAATTCTGGCCAGCAATTCCTCAAAAGAAAACGGCTTGGTCATGTAGTCATCTGCGCCCATACGCAAACCGGCCACAACATCATCGAGGCTGTCCATCGCAGACAAAATGATTAAGGGCGTGTTGATCTTGTTAATACGTAATTGCTGGCACACCTCGTGTCCGTGTATCCCCGGTAACATCAAATCGAGCAAGAGCAGGTCAAAGTCCCCGTCAAGTGCCAGTGAAAGACCTTGCTCGCCATCATTCGCCACGACACAAAAGTGACCTTCCGCCCGCAGTCCACGTTGCAGAAAATCGGCAATGCGCACCTCGTCTTCAACGATCAGTATTCTCATACAATGGTTCTCATGCTACGGCCTTGAGCCGGTCTTCAGCCGGCAGAACTACCCTGGCCCAGGCGCCTTCACCCGACTTGCCTTCGAGAGTGATACTGCCCTTGTGTGCTTCTACGATGGCCTTGGCCACCGGTAACCCCAGACCGGTGCCCCGTGCGTGGCCCTGGGCCTGTCCGCCACGGAAGAACCGTTTGAAAGCCTGCCGGGTTTCCTCCTTGGTTAAACCAATCCCATAATCCCGGATCGTTACTATGATGACCTTGTCACGTCGTTCCATACCAACCTCCACCTTGCCCCCTTCATTGGAATAGCGCAAGGCATTGTCGATCAGAATCGAGAACACCTGGCGCAGCCGACCCGCATCACCCATAACCACGGCATTTTCATCTTCAAAAGCCTGCTCTATGCCCACTTTTTTCTGTTTTGCCCGGGCTTTGAAATCCAGACAGACCGGATCCAGCAGACTACCAACAGATACCGGGCGAACTTTCAGTCTTGGCTCCCCGGCATCAGCACGTGCGATAAACAACAGGTCATCAACGAGACGCGTGGTCTGGTCAGATTGGTCCATGATCCGTGTAAGGGTTTCCTGGTATTCAGCCCTGCTCTTCACCTTGCCCCTCAGGGCTATTTCAGCCTCACCACGGATAACGGTCAACGGGGTGCGGAACTCATGGCTGATATCCGCCAACAGTTTGCGACGATTTTCATCAACAATAGCCAGTGTTTCGTTGCTGCTTTTCAAAGCGCGGGTACGTTCCTCAACGATAGCCTCAAGGCGAACGTTTGAATCACGCAAACCGGTCCGGTGCTCGGCAAGATTTCGTGCCATCTGGTTAAAGGCTTCTCCCAGCCGTGAAAATTCTTTTTCAACCAATTCCGGTATCCGGTGATTGAGATCGCCACCGGTAAATGCCTGGGCACCGTGGTGCAAAACATTGACAGAGCGTGTCAGGCTGTTGGAAAAAAGCCAGGCAATCAGTGCAGTGAACCCCACCAGGGTCAACATGAATAAGGGAAGTACACCGGTAATATATTGTGCCAGAGAGATACTCTCGGTATTTGCTTCAACCAGTTTACGTGCGCGTGCGGTCAGAATTGCGCCCATCAAGTCATTGAAGTTCTCGGCCGTGCCATTGTAATTGAGACTGCTGAATTCAGTCGTAACTTCCTCTATATTCTGATCTTCCAGCGCAATTCTGATCAACTCTCCCGAAGCAATAATGGTTTCAATCAGTCCTTCCAACTCGTCCAGGACTTCCAGTTCGACATTTCCGTTATCCAACATTCCCAAGGCGTTTTCATCCGCAAGTGCCTGTCGGATTCCACCGACAACAACCCTTATATTGCGGACGTTGTCGTGCCACTGAGGCAGGTCGCTGATGCTGCCCCTGGTGACACTGTCTTCGATCAGACGGATTTTTCTTACGGTTTGCATGGACACAGCCCGATATCCGTTCAGTACCGTGTTGGCTATCGTAATGCGTTTGATGTCGTGCTCAAACCATTGAACACTGTTAAAAAAATACCATGACAACACCAGTGTAATGGCCAGCATCACAGCGAACGCCATGTGTAGTTTCTGGCTGAAATGCGTCTTTAATGCTGCCATCGTGGTCTCTGACTCCTGGTTCCGTCCAGTGCACTAAGCTTAAGCATACCAAACACATTTCATCTATCCTAGAATATGCCTGATCCTGCGAGTATAACCCCAAACAAGGATTACAAGCCATTGAACCTGCTGATCATTTTTAATCCAAAGGCGGCATTTGGCCGGTCTGTCAGTAAAATGTCGGCCATCAGCTCACATTTTAAGCGTGCCGGCCTCAAAGCTGACTTTATTCCGACGGAGCACGCGGGCCACGGCAGCGAACTGGTTGCAAATACAGATCTTTCAGGCTACGACGGGGTGGTTGCCGCAGGTGGTGACGGTACCGTGTTCGAGGTTCTCAATGGTTTGTACAGGCTGCAAAAATCGGCCAGGATCCCGTTGGGTCTGTTGCCCATTGGCACAGGTAACGCCTTTGCACGGGATCTGGGCTTGGCACCGGCCGCGTGGCAGGATGCAATTGAGCTGCTGCGCCATGGCCATACTCGCTGGGTGGACGTTGGCCACGTGCAATCGGCCGGTGATGATTACTATTTTCTGAATATTCTGGGAACGGGATTCACCGTGGACGCAGGCCAGACGGCGAAAAAATTAAAATTCATCGGAAATGCAGCTTACACCGTTGCAACCCTGTGGCGGGCCCTGACCATGCAAAGCTACCCACTTGTTATTGAACTCGATGGACGGGAACTGCAGCAGGAAAATATCTTTGTCACCATTTCAAATACACGATACACCGGCACACATTTCCTCATTGCGCCGGATGCCGTCATTGATGACGGATTGCTGGATGTAGTATTGCTGGAAGCCCTGCCCCGTCACAGGTTGCTGAAACTCTTTCCAACCATCTACGACGGCCGCCATGTGGAACACAAGGAAATTTCAACACACAGGGTTTCATCTGTCTTCATCCGGTCACCGACGGACATGCTGATGGCGCCCGATGGTGAATTTCGGGGAAAAACACCGGCACGCATCAGTTGTCTGCAACAGGATCTGCAGATCTTTTGTGACAAATGATCCAAAGCTTATAATTAGACTTCGAGCTTGGTGGACTTGACTTTATAACATTTATAATTAATGTATTTTATTATAAATAATATTTAACTTATTAATATATAATAATTATTACTAACATTATATCAAATATTTTTACTCTTGACTCAATTCATCGCACAAGGAAATATTGTCATTGGCAATTCTCTGAATGGGTACTGTGCCCTCGCGATCAATTGAAGGGATGCTGTATTCCACCGTACCGCTGTTACAGTCACTGAAGGTCACCAGCAAGGTGCCATCGGTCACGCGATCAATTTCCGTGGCGGTATCAAACAAACCGCCGGATGCAATGGTTATGTCCAGGACGGCCTGGTTATCGGCGTAAGGACCCACTGCCGTAAGCCAGCGGTGACCGGGGTCCCCCAATTTTGCCATTGCGCCCTCATCCGGAAGCTCGGTGTCATAGGTGAACCAGGCTATAACCAGTACACCCAGATCCGGGAACACGGTAATGAAAAATCCCTGACCATCGGTGACCGGGTTGAACCACGCATCATTCAGTCCTGCATTGATCTGGAAGCTTAACTCGGATTGATAGAAATGTTCGTACTGCTTCTGAGCCAGCACCTGGTAGGCTTCAGGTGTCAGGTGGATTGAATCAAAATAGGCGGGAGCCGGTCCCGGATACTGTGGGTCGGGTAACGACGGATCACCGGGAGGAATGACGAAATCAGGGTCATGACCGGAGGTCTGTACTCCGTCAAATCCATAAACCACCTGGGTCATGCCGTTGAAATCACCGTAGCTGAGCGCGTCACCCATTGAATCTGCCAGCGTCTGGGCATGAACGGAAAAGCGCAAGGACGCATTATTGACATCAACAGGGTTGCCGATGATCAATGGCCGGGGAAAATCATAGCTGGACCAGTAGATACGTATTTCCGGGCGCTGTGCCAGGATGTGATCAACTATGGCAGTTATATCTTCGAGTATATCGGCCACCAGCTGATCCTCTTGCTCCATACTGTTGGAAGCCCTCCAGTGTCCGAGAAAATCATTACCACCCAGACTCAGGTGCAGGTGGGTGGCGTCGGGATTATCCTCCAGTGCGGTGCTGATGGTTGCCAGCCACGCTGGGGTGTTGATGTTGGCTGCGGTCTCACCCCCGACGGCAATACTGGCCACCGTCTCAGTACTGCCCGCGTCTATCAACACCGCCTGCAGTGCCGGACCTGCGGCTACCCCCCAGCTATCACCAACAACCAGTATTCGAGCCGCGTGCACCGGCACAGTGATGATAACCAATAAAGCGTAAATTGCGATGACGTTCAAGTACCTGAACCACGAAATTTTTGATGTTTTAGACATTGACGACCTTGAATCAAGAGTTCCCGTTACTGTTGGCGGACATACGCATCCGATGGATATTACCCAAAGCATCGGAAGTTTGTAACTCTGGTTGAATTCTTTTGGTAAAAATCCGTATTTTGGCGAAAACCACCAACATCCATCAAGCTGCAAGCGTTAGCGAAGATAATGATTGCCAGGCGGATAGCAACTTATTCCACAGATTATATAGCAGTTTGGCGTGAGTGGAGGGGAAATCGGGAACACCCCGGTATCTGGCCTCATTATTGCATTAACCGCTTGGAACACAATCAGGAATGAGGAGAAACCCCATGACACAATTTTTCAGGATCCCCACACGGTTGCTTGCCTTTCTTACAGCCAGTGTTCTGCTCTGGATGCTTGCGGGCAACAGCGCTGCCGATTGGTGCAAGTACGAGAAAGACACCAACCTGACACTGGATTTGAGCGATAGTGATTCTCTGGAAATATTGGCCGCAGCGGGAGATCTCACGGTCACTGGCGTAGCAGGTTCTGAGGAGGCCGTCATTTATGCCAAAGCCTGTGCGTCAAAAGAGAGCTGGTTGGCCGCATCGGAAGTGCTAACCAGCACAGGTGAGCAAGCCACAATCAAAGTTAAACTACCGGACACCGATTCGGGTTTCAGTCTGTTTGGCGGCAATTACGCCTGGCTGGATTTGCAACTTGATGTACCACAGCACCTGGCGCTTGAAATTATGGACAGTTCCGGTGATATTTACGGCACCCGCGTTGACGGTGATTTCGTAGTGGAGCGGGATTCCTCCGGTGACATCAGGGCAAAGAACATTGGTGGTGATTTTCGTGTACTCAAAGACGGCAGCGGTGGCATCAGGTCAACAGATGTGCGTGGTGTGACCCAACTTCCAACAGGAAAATAGTTCCTTTAAATCGATTGAAAAATGGGCTGTACAGGCAGTTGGGGTGGCACAGGCAAGAGGCAGTCTGAAACCGGGCAGCGGCTGCAGACATTCTGGATACCGCCGCTACCCGCCTGTTCCAGGGGTACACATCAGGCACAGATAGGGTGCATAATAAAACCGCTTCCCACCGAGGATCTGACTAACCAAAGTCTGCGCCCATGTTGATTTCTGATAGCCATCAATTCATATTTGTGCGCATACGCAAGGTAGCCAGTACCAGCATGAGGGACAGCCTGCGTCCATACTGTATCCCGGTTCCGGCGAGTCGACTGGCACATTTCAAAAGCCGTTTGCATGTTGAACGAAATTATCGCAAAAACGTATTTCGCGCCCACGACAAGCTGCTGGCCGCAAGGTCACTGATGCCAGTAGAAAAATTTGACGATTATTTCAAATTTGCCTTTGTACGAAATCCATGGGAAAGACTGGTTTCAGAATATGAGTTTTTACTCAGCAGACCCCAACACGGCCGTCATGGCAGGGTCAGCAGGCTGAAAGACTTTCATGCGTTTATCAAGATGCAAATTCCGCGTCATGATGCATACCAGGTCAATATGTTGTCTGACCGCAGGGGTCGGTTGCTGACAAATTTTGTGGGTAAGATGGAAAACCTGGATGATGACTGGAAAAAGGTGTGTGATCACATTGAAATTCCCCACCAGGCCCTGCCATTCAGAAAGGTCGGTCAGCGAAAACCATACCGTGATTACTACGACAATGACAGCAAGGCACTGGTGAACACCCACTGGGCCCGCGATATAGAATTATTTGACTATGGTTATTAACCGGTTGCTGACAAACCCCCAGCATCAAACCATTCAATGATTTCTAGCGAAATTTCTTCAGTCGCTGGTCAATTTCATTTTCGATGCTTTGATAGATTTCAACCAACTCTGCTATGCGGTTGTATCGTTTCAGTGTCAGGCCTTCATTATCAATAGCTGCAATTTGCCGTTCTTCGGACTTACCCGCCTTGAACAGTTTGTCGACGGTGAGCCATGCCTGTGCAAACTGATCCATTTCATCGTCATCGGGAATATCCCTCGGAGGCTGCCCGCCAGCCATCACCATGGACAAAAATTCCTGGTCAAAATCGCCTGACCCCGGAAGGGACCGTAGTGCGCGTTCCAGTTTTGCCCGGTTGACCGGTCGCTCAGTGACCATGATCGAACCATAACCCGCCTTACCAAAGGAGCGGGCAAAATTACCACCAGGATCGGGCCGCAATGCCCAGATATCACCATTGCGGGCACAACCGAGACGGTTAAAATTCGACCCGGTGGGTTTTTCCAGCCAGCACACCCACTTGTCGATGTCTTCATGCCGGTCGCTGCGTGGTGAATTGTAAGCCTGGCGCACAATACGCATTGCAACTTCCTGTTTGAATTCCATCGCCTGGCCGGTAACACTGACCGTGTCCAGTACCAACGGTGACCGCTCTGCTCCCTCGAGTTCTTCGGCTGTTGGTGCATCGGTGATGAACGCACTTTCCGCGGTCTCAGGTTCGTCGGCAGCCGGAGAATTTATCGGAAAAATGCATGTCAGCGCAATAAACAAAGATATCGATTTTTTGTTCATGGCCACAGTATAAATGAATGTTTCAGTTCTAAATCTGCCAAAAGTCATCCGTTATTACCAGCAATCTGAGCGGGCATTGGACCAGTCATCCTTCCAATCATCCGGTACAGAAGAATCATTCAACAGACACCCCTCGGGTATGGGCGGGTACATTTGATCGTAATGTTTTACCATCGTACCACCTACT
The DNA here is from genome assembly GCA_014238945.1 of Lysobacterales bacterium. GTDB lineage: Bacteria > Pseudomonadota > Gammaproteobacteria > Xanthomonadales > SZUA-36 > SZUA-36. The sequence goes on along the minus strand of JABAAB010000115.1, from coordinate 103,782 downwards.
CGATGGTGGATATGATGTGGCCTCAGGTCCTCGAGCCGTTCCAGTCCGGCGGCGGCCAATACTTCCACCAGGTTTTCGATCATCGCCTTGTGATAGTTGTAAACACGTTGACCCTTGAGGTCAATATCGAGGGCTTTGTATCGCGCCGGGTTCTGGGTCGCCACACCGGTGGGGCATTTGTCCGTATTACAACTTCGGGATTGGATGCAGCCCAATGCGAACATCATGGCTCGGGCTGCGTTGATGGTATCAGCACCCAATGCCAGTAATCTGATCACATGAAATGCCGAAATCACCTTGCCGGCCGCAATCAACCGGATCCGCAGCCGCAGACCGCTACCCAACAGCGCCCGGTGCACAAAAACCAGTCCATCGCGTAGCGGTGTGCCTACCGAGTTGGTCAATTCAACAGGTGCCGCACCGGTGCCGCCCTCCGAGCCATCAATTGTGATGAAATCTGGTGTAATCCCGGATTCGATCATGGCTTTGCAGATCGCAAGAAATTCGGTTTTCCGGCCAATACACAATTTGAATCCGATCGGTTTTCCATCGGACAAATCACGCAGACGAAGCACAAACTGCAACAGACCAAGTGGAGAACTGAAGGCCGTGTGTGCCGATGGCGATACCACGTCCTCACCCAGTGGTACCTGGCGGATGGCCGCAATCTCCTCGCTCAGCTTGGCCGCCGGCAGGATCCCGCCATGACCGGGTTTGGCACCCTGGGATAATTTTATTTCGATCATCCTGACGCTATCCAGACCGGCCGATTGAGCAAACAACTCGGCATCGAATTCACCATCGGAATTTCTACAACCAAAATAACCCGTACCAATCTGCCAGATGATGTCTGCCGAATATTTCAGATGATAGGGGCTCAGACCACCCTCTCCGGTATTGTGTGCAAAGCCACCCAGCTTCGCACCCTTGTTCAACGCCATGATGGCATTTTTACTCAACGCGCCGTAGCTCATGGCAGAAATATTCAGGGGCGAGGCTGCATAGGGCTTTGAACAATTGTGCTCGCCAAAGATGATTCTTGGATCATGATCTGTAATCTGGCTGGGCGACAACGAATGATTGATCCATTCACAACCGTCACGATAGACATCGAACACCGTGCCAAAAGGACGTGTATCCCGGACCCCCTTTGCTCGCTGATAGACCAGCGACCTGAACTCCCGGTTGATGGGTCTGCCATCGGTATCTGATTCAACAAAATATTGCTGAATCTCCTTGCGAAAAGACTCAAACAGGAAGCGGAAATGGCCGCTGACCGGGTAAAGACGCAGGATGGTATGCTGACGCTGTGTCATGTCATACACGCCCAGCGCTACAAGACACAACCAGGGTAATAGAAACCATACTGCCGATGACCAGTGGCTCATCCATACGCCGATCAATCCCAGCATTCCAATACTGATGACAACAAAACCCTGCCTGGCAGTCATAAATTAGTACTCCCCGATGTTCCTTCCCAGCAGATCCGATAGGCCCAAATACCTGGCAAGCAACAGTTTAGCGCCATCGGTCAGGGCTGTCGTGATCGCGACTGCCTTGTTGAGAAAGTCACGATGATCTGATCCTGGCCGTCAATGTCCGCGTCTCGGTGACAGCAGCGTGTTGCCAAACAACAGACCACCAACCATGGAAATAACCAGTCTCAGGACCATCAAAACCGCATCGCCGAGCCCTGCTCCTGCCTCCAAAAACAAGGCCGTTGCACCACTGTAACCGACCGTGCCGGGAACCAGTAATATGATACCTGGCACTCTGATCAATGCCCCCGGAAGCTTGTATAGTCGGCCGTATCCGTTGGCCAGCACCGCCAGTGTCATGGATGCAAGCAGAACTCCAAACTCCAGACCCCCTGCAGCCACGCCCACGCGTGAGACCGTATAGCTGATGATGGCTGCGGCCATGGCGATATGAAAATCCTTCAACCTCACGGAAAACAGCACCGCAAAGCTGAAAGCCGCGATCACCAGAGCAAACCAGCGAAACCATTCCGGTGGCAAGGCCAGGTTACCCACTGCTGCCGTTTCTTCCGACCAACCTACCCAACGTACAGCGATGGTTCCAATGAGCACACCGAGACCCAGCTTAAGCAGGGTCACAAGGGCGCCGGCCAGACGTGCGGATCCTGATGCCAGGTGGTCAGTTGAAAGTTCAGTGACCGCCATCGCCAATCCCAGACCAGGGATCAGCACGATCAGACTGGACATGATGACCACGTAGACATTGATTCCCGGAACCAGACTGTTCAAAGCAAATACCATGAAGGTACTGAACAATGCGGCCAGCGCTTCCAGACCGCCCTCCCGCAGCACTTGCCCCGAATGGGTCACCAATACACCCAGCATCGCACCGGTCAATGCTGCTGCCAGGATTCCGATCCAGCTACTGCTCAACATGACAGCCACTGCTCCCCCGGAAAGGCCCCAGCAAAGAACCTGCAACCAGGGCGGATACAAGGGTGTTGGATTCCAGACCCGCATCCTGGCATAAGCGTCTTCGAGCTTGAGCACGCCATCGACCAGGTCGTTTCCAAGACGATACAACCCGGAGGAATTTCCAATATTGATACCGGGCGGACTGACACGAATTAATTGCATCGGTATCGGGTGTTGATCTTCCTCGTCATCGCGGTACTGAAAGGACAGAAAGATCGCCGTCGGACTGGAAAGCACCTGGCAACTGAAACAAAGCCTGTCAGCCAGTGCCAGCATCATCAGTTCAAACTGGTGTGCGGGAACACCCGCCGCATGCAGTTGCCGGGCGTACCGTTTCAGGAATCTGACTTCCAGTGGGAGTTGCGTGGTCATCTGTCTGGTCGCAATTTACTTACAGAATTGCAGAGTGCAGCAAGCAACTGAATTGGGCAAGTCCCGGAAACAAATTTCATTGGTCAAAGTGAGTCGGAGGGGTTTGAGTTTTACAAATATCACTGATAGTCTGCTCAACACATTCACCAGGGACAAACCAGTACATGTCTGAATTTGCTGCAATCACGGGATGGGGTAAATGTGTACCCCCGGCGATCCTGACCAATGAGCAGATATCCAGCGTAGTCGATACCTCCGATGAATGGATCAGAACCCGCAGTGGCATCAGGGAACGACGCGTTTCACATGTCCCCTGCAGTGACCTTGCGACGGTAGCCGCACAACGTGCCATGGCAGCCGCCGATATCGGCCCCGAAGAAATTGACCTGCTGATCCTGGCCACCTGCACCCCTGACACCGTGATACCCAGTACGGCCGCACATGTACAACGGAAGATTGCCGCGGTAAATGCTGCGGTATTTGATCTCAACGCCGGCTGCAGTGGTTTTGTGTACAGCCTGAGTGTCGCAACAGCCATGATCCGCTCAGGTTCATATAAAAAGGCCCTGGTGATCGGTTCCGAACGCGTGACCTGGTTTATCAACTGGTCCTTTCGTGATTCCGCCGTACTGTTTGGCGACGGCGCGGGAGCAGTTGTGTTGGAACCCAGTGACAAGGAATCCGGCCTATTGTTCTCCCATCTGGGTTGTGAGGGTGATGCGGCAGATGCCTTGCAGGTTCCGGAATTTGGCACCTCGGGAAATCGATTTGCGGACAACTATGGGGTATTGGATATACAGTTTGATGGCCGCGAAATTTTTCGACGGGCGGTCAAGGGTATGGCCAAAGAGACCAGAATTGTATTGGGTGAACTGGGTCTGGTTAACGATGATATCGACCTGATCATCCCGCACCAGGCGAATCGGCGCATCATTGAATCATTGGCAAAATACCTGTCGGTTGATATGTCCAAAGTCGTGATGAATATTCAGATGTACGGCAATACCTCCTCGGCAACCATTCCGGTCGCCCTGACGGAAGCGCTGGAGGGTGGGCGCGTTCGGGCAGGTGACCGCATTTTACTGGCAGCATTTGGCGCGGGACTGACCCGTGCAGCAGGTCTGCTCCGTTGGGGGAAGAGAACCACACCTTTGTCTGAAAGTGATGCTGAGTTACCACCCTGTGATCAGACCGCGCTGGAAATTCTTGGTGAGGCTATCAAACATACACTTTGATCCTTCATTGCCCTGCTGGCAGGACTATCTCCCCGCTTTTGATTTGCTCCGGGGCAATGATTTCCCGGGCTGTGACCAGCTCAATGATTTATTGAGCGAAGAATTGTGCTCCGGAAGCGGACACCTCATCCGGTTTGTCCCAAGCACGGGTTTACCAGAGGGTGGCTATGAGGAACGGGTCCACACCACAGGCCTGGTCAGTACTCGCCCGGAGAATTGGCATGACCTGTTCAATGCGCTGGTCTGGTTTCGCTTTCCGCACATCAAATCAGCCATGAACACATTGCATTTTGAAGCGGCACGCAGCCATTCGGGTGGCAACCGGGGTAAGCTGCGTGACGCCTTGACCCTGTTGGATGAGAGTGGGGTGCTGGTTTATTCGAGTCGTCCCGAGTTGCTGCGGAGCATTGCCGCGCGCCGTTGGGACGAGGCCTTTCAAACGCAACAGCCGCATCGTGACCGGACCTGTTGGGCGAGTGAAATACAGCTGGCTGTCACGGGCCATGCCCTACTCGAAAAATACTTAAAACCCTACAAATCCATGACCGCCCAGGCTTTGCTGATTTGCGTCGACACGGAGTTGATGAATCTGCCCAGGAAGGTGCAAATAGACAAACTCGACAAAGGGATTGCCAAAGCCCTGCTCGCAGGGCGTTTACAATCAGGTACCCGATGTCTGTCACCATTGCCACTGGCGGGTATTCCAGGATGGTGGCCTGAAAAGAAAATCGATGAGAACTTCTATGCAGATCTGCAGGTATTCAGGTTGCCGCCGGCGGACCTGGTCGCCACACCTCTGTTGCGTTTATAAACCATCTTTCCGATAAGGTAAAAAGTCCTCTGCCTGTCGTTGATAATTTTCCAGATCTTGATGCTCCAGCTTGAGGAAATCTTCTATAGCTGAACGGAAACGGGCATCTGCGATCCAATGGCATGAAACGGTACGCAGTGGTTCAAAACCACGCATCAACTTGTGTTCACCTTGTGTGCCGGGGTCAAACTGCTGCAATCCGTGTTCAATACAAAATTCGATGCCCTGGTAAAAACAGGTCTCAAAGTGCAGGCAGGAGACATCTTCCAGGGCGCCCCAATAGCGGCCATAGAGACTTGTGCTGTCATACATGAACAGGGAACTGGCGACTATTTCGTCTCCTTTGCTGGCAACCGCCAGCATCAGGTTATCGGCCAGGCAATCCCTGAGCCGGTCGAAAAAATCAAGGTTAAGATAACCGTCGTGACCACTGCGTTTACGGTAGGTATTGATATAGCAGTGATAAAAACCCAACCATTCCTCGTCGCTGATTTGAGCACCGGTTTTTCGCTGTACACGCACTCCCTGTTCGCTGACCTTTCGTCGTTCCCGTTTCAGATTTTTCCTGCGAGAGGAGCGCAGGCCAGCGAGAAAATCTTCAAAGCTATTGTAATTGCGATTGAACCAGTGGAACTGTACCGCCTCTCGATGTAGCAATTCAGAACCTTCCTTTGACTCCTCCACCACTTGAATACCGCCCCGGTCGGGGAAAAGCAAATGCCAACTCGAGTATGCACCCCCGTCCGCCAGTTTTCTTACCGCGCCCAGCAGACACCGGAAAGCCTCCACTGCGTCGGTTCCTGTCGCCACACCGATGCGTGGCCCGGTGACCGGACTGAATGGTACAGCGCTGACCAGTTTGGGGTAGTAATCCAGCTCGTGACGTGCGTAGGCCTGGGCCCAGCCCCAGTCAAACACAAATTCTCCGTAGGAATGCATCTTGGCATAGAGCGGCATGGCTGCAACCGGGCGCTCATTGTCAAACAACAGCAGGTGCAGCGGTTGCCAACCCGTACCCTCCCCCACACAGGCACTTTCCTCAAGGGCCAGCAGAAATGCGTGCCTGATAAACGGATTATCCGAGTTGAAAATTCCATCCCAGTCCTTTGTGGGGATATCGGCCATGGAGGAATAGGATTTACAATACAACATCGAACAAGTTTAATACGAAACGATGCCTCAACCCATGACCCAAAAACACGATCACCTGATTACCATCCACGGCCACACCCGCAATGACCCGTATTACTGGTTACGGGATGACACTCGCCAGAATCCCGAAGTATTGGATCAACTTGGTGACGAGAACAGGCATTTTGAGGCCACCATGGCGCATACCAGGGAACTCCAGACCAGTCTGTATGAAGAGATGACCCGCAGGCTGGATCCGGATGATTCCAGCGTCCCTTACCCCGTAGACGATTATTGGTACTACAGTCGTTTTGAAGCAGGTACTGAATTCCCGATTCATGCCCGCCGCAAGGGTGACATGGATGGTGATGAGGAGCTGCTGCTGAACGCCAACGAACGCGCCACGGGGCATGAATACTATGCCCTGGGTGGTATCGAGGTCAGCGACGACCATCGTTTCCTGGCCATTGCCGAAGACACAGTCGGACGCAGGAAATTTGAATTACGGATCTACGACATTGACCGTGGTGTATTCGCGGAAGTCCTGATCACAGGCGCATCTGCCGCCATGGCCTGGTCGCAGGACGGACACTATCTTTTTTACCTCAAAAAGCACCCTGAAACCCTGCTGGCGTACCAACTGATGCGTCACCAACGGGGTACCGGGTCCGATTTGGATGTGCTGGTATATGAGGAAACCGACAACAGCTTTTATACGTCCCTGGCACGCAGCAGGTCGGGCGAGTACATTTTCATGTTTCACCACAGCACCGAAACCTCGGAGGTGCAATTGCTTGAGGCCAATAAGCCAACAGGCACGTTCAGACCTTTTCTGGCCCGGGAACAGGGCCATGACTACGACATTGACCATGCCGGTGCTGTGTTTTACATTCGCAGCAATTGGGAAGCAATAAATTTTCGAGTAATGTCCGCATCACTGGTCACTTCGACGGACAAGACCCGTTGGCTGGAAATTATCGAGGCTCGAGACGATGTTTTGGTTGACAGTATCCAGGCATTTGATGATTGGCTGGTGCTGGGTGAACGCGAAAACGGTCTGCGCCAGATGCGGGTCATTGCACACAACGGTGGGATGGACCAGCACATAAAGTCAGATGAACCGGTATTTGCAATGTGGCCAGGTTTTAATGTCACTACCCACAGCAACGTGGTCAGGTATGTTTATACCAGCCTTGTCACACCCACCGAGACCCGGGAAATTGACCTCCTTTCAGGAGACAGCTGTCTGCTCAAGGCAGAAAAAGTCGCCGGTTATGACAGTTGCAACTATCTAAGCCAGCGCCGACAGGTCATCACAAGAGACAACACACCGGTACCTGTGTCCCTGGTGCATCACAGGGACACGCCAATTGACGGTACTGCACCCGCATTGATTTACGCTTATGGTGCCTACGGATACTCTGTTGATCCCTGTTTCAGCAGTTCCGTAATCAGTCTGTTGGAGCGGGGATTTGTTTATGTGATTGCCCATGTCCGAGGAGGACAGGATATGGGGCGTCAGTGGTATGAAAATGGTAAATTATTAAATAAATACAATACGTTCTACGATTTTATTGATATTTCACTTTATCTACAGAGACACATGATTATAGACCCTGAACGAACCTATGCCATGGGGGGTAGTGCCGGTGGTCTGTTGATGGGTGCCATAATCAATTTGGCGCCACAACTGTATCATGGTGTGATAGCTGCGGTACCGTTTGTCGATATCGTGACCACCATGCTGGATGAATCCATACCATTGACCACCGGGGAGTTTGACGAATGGGGCAACCCGGCCGAAAAGGCACACTACGACAATATGCTGTCTTACTCTCCTTACGATCAGGTCAGGGAACAGGACTATCCAAACCTGATGGTCACCACCGGTTTACATGATTCACAGGTACAGTACTGGGAACCGGCCAAGTGGGTTGCAAAATTACGCGAATTCAGAACCAATAACAATATCCTGATCATGTACACAGATATGGACGCCGGCCACGGAGGCGCATCAGGGCGCTATAAACGGTTCAGGGATATCGCCAGGGAATATGCCTTCCTGTTGGACCTCGCGTTTTAAAACGGGTCATTTTTCATTGAACGCGGGCAACTGCAGCTTCAGTGTCACCAGGATTATGGCCAGTGTGGCAAGAATGACAATCAAGCCGTTGAACTGTACCAACAAAGGTGGAACAAATTCCAACAACCCTTCGAGCACGGCAAGTGTCAGGGCCAGTACGGCCAGAAATATTAAAACTGCATCGGTTTTCATATGGCGTCCTCCAGGTCAAATGACTGGATCTACTTTATGTGTATGACCCGCCCCGTGCTTGACCTTCGAGGACAGTTAGTTGACCCTGATATTGCTTGCATTTGGCCAGCCCCGATTGATTTATAATGCCCGACTGAGATATGCAATAATCGCTCAACATACCCTGCCCCGGTGTCCCCGTGAAATGGGCCACACTGCTGGCCGGAATCATGCTTTCCCTGCCTGTAATAGCCGAAGAGAGTTATTACACCGGGGTGGACCGGTCATCAGCGGCAACACTTCGGGAGTCGCTGCATGCCATCATCGATGATCACCAGCGTTACCCCTATACGTCTTTAGATACAGATACCTGGGATGTACTCGAGAGCGCTGATGAAGACATCGACAACAGTAACCACATCATCACCGTGTACCGCAATGCAAGTTTCTTGAAACGCGGTGGTGGAAACGATTTCTACAACCGAGAGCATACCTGGCCCCGTTCTTACGGTTTCCCGGACAACGATGGCAATCTGAATTACCCTTTTACCGATATGCACCACCTGTTCCTCGCCGATGCTGACTACAATTTTTTCCGGTCCAACAAACCCTATGCATACTGTGATGCGGGTTGTAGTGAACACATAACGGACAACAACAATGGCAGGGGCGGCAATGGGGGAGAATACCCCGGTGACTCAAACTGGACGGATGGTGATTTAACCGATGGCCGCTGGGGGGGTCTGGAAAGAGCGACGCGGTGACATGGCCCGGGCCATGATGTACATGGATCTTCGCTATGCTGGCGGCACCCACGGGGTCACCGGTGCCAGCGAACCCGACCTGATCCTTACCGATGACGTGGATCTGATCGACGACGGCAATACTGGCAACAACGAGACCGTTGCCCATATGGGAATGTTGACAGACCTGTTGCTATGGCACGAGGAAGATCCGGTAGACAGTTTTGAAATTCAGCACCATGAGACGGTGGCCACATTTCAGGGCAATCGCAATCCCTTTATAGACCATCCAAAATGGGCTGCCTGTGTTTTTTCAGACAACTGCCCGGGTTTCCAGATCAACGCCGGTCTGAACGATGCCTGGTTCAACCCCCTGACCGATGGCCAGGGCTTTTTTATCACGGTGTTTCCCGATCTTGGACTGGTTTCGCTGGCCTGGTTTACCTATGACACGGCCCCGCCGACTGACGATGCACCATCCAATCTGGGTGACCCAGGGCATCGCTGGCTGACTGCGCTGGGCTCTTTTACTGACAATCGTGCAGACATGACCATCAGTATCGCTTCCGGTGGATTGTTTGACACCACAACCCAGATCAATCGTCGTAATGACGGCACGATCACCCTGGTTTTCGAGGATTGTAACAACGGCAGCATTAATTACCTGATCCCCTCAATCGGACGAGAAGGCACGGTACCGATCCAGCGCATTGCACACGACAATATCGCCCTGTGTGAAAAACTCGACCTGGAAAGCGACTGATTTACTTTATTTAACCCCGTGCATACCCCGTCTGACCACGGGTATCAGTATTATCGCGATCACCGAAGCTACAATACCGATCCAGAACATCATCATGAACAGATCTCCGTACAAGGCGGCTGCCACAGTCACATCCAATGTTTCACCTTCGGGCACATCCATGGCCGTCATCGCACCAAATTTGGCCGCCAGCACCTCTGAATACGCGGTGGCCAGAAACCACGCCCCCATCATGACACTCACGACACGGGGTACCGACAACTGGGTGACGGCACTCAATCCGATTGGGGAAATGCTGAGTTCACCCAGTTCTAGCACCGCATAGGCCAGCACCAGCCACCAGACACTGGCCACGCCATTGACGCCGGCTAGGTGTGCCGCGTAAGCCATTGGCAAAAAGGCCAGTCCGGCCAACAGCAGACCAATCGCACTCTTGGCCGGTTTACTTGGGTTGAGTCCGCGTTTGTCCAGCCACGGCCACAGCCAGGTAAAAAGGGGTGTAAACGCAACGATGAAAAACGCACCCAGGAAGGTCAGGGATCCAGCCGTTTGCTGGACGAATGACATATCCCGAATGAATGCGGCAACCATCAACAAGGCTACCGAACCCAGTAGCAATTCACCTTTACGCAGGGAACCTTTTCCAGCCATTTTGAGGGCCAGCAACATCGCCAACGGACTGATTGCAAGTGGCACAATTGTCCACGGCAAAACCGGCTCACCACCTGCGTCGGCAACACTGAAAAGATCCTTCGTCAACAACCGGTCGGTGAAAGCAACCCAGGAACCATAAGTCTGCTCATACAGGGTAAAAAACACCAGTACAAACAATATCAACATGACCAGGCTGAGCATCTGTTGCCGTTCAACCCGGTTGCATTGTTTGGTAATAAACCAACTGAACCAGATCACCAGGACTGCCGACATGATGTGCATGGCACCGGTAACGGTCCAGGTATGCTGCATCAATTGCCATATCACAGCGACACCGGCCAGTGAACCCGCATAAATAACCCACTCGCGGTTGATTGACCCCCAGACTTTTTCTTTCAGCAATGCCGGGTTCGAGGGTTCGGCATGACCATAAAGATATTTTTGCCCACTCAGGAAAACGGTCAGCCCCAGTAACATCCCGATACCCGCTGCACCAAAGCCGTACTTCCAGCCAAAGGTCTCACCCAGGTAACCGCAGATCAGGCTCGCAAACAGTGCACCCACATTGATACCGGCATAGAAAATGGTGAAACCCGAATCCCTGCGGGGATCGTTTTGTGGATAGAGTTTTCCAACGATGGTGGAGATATTCGGTTTCAGGAAACCGACTCCGCCTATGATCAATGCCAACGAAAAATAAAAGATCTGTAATGCGCCTTCATCTCGTTGCACCACACCGTCAACCAGACGTGCCTGGTCACCCTCAAAGGCCATACCAAAGTGCCCCAGACAGAGCAGCACACCGCCGGCAACGACCGCCTTGCGCATACCCAGCCAACGGTCGGCCAGCATTCCGCCGATGACCGGCATTGCGTACACCATGCCACCGTATGCTCCCAGTAACTGGTAGCTGGGGGTATCACCGAACAGGTGGTACTTGATCAGGTAAAGAAATAACAGGGCCTTCATTCCATAGAATGAAAACCGCTCCCACATTTCTGTAAAAAAACAGATATAAAGACCTTTGGGCTGTCCCCAGAACTGATCGTCCGGGCGCAGTGTTTTGCTTTCGTCCAGTGCATTCATATTTTGGTTTTCATGTTTGAGTTTGCGAGGAGGTGGTCAAGAATCCAGTGAATTGCTGCCGGAGTCAAATGCTTTGTCCTAAAAAAAGTAAAAAGCCGGTCGAGTTGAGTACACTCAATTCGGGGTAGTCGCGTTCGCCTCAATGACGGAGAAGTGATCGGCGGTTTCACATGAAATTCCGCAAGTATGTTCAGGTTCTGTTCAGCATCGTTGTGATTCGATACCGTAGATCGTGATTCTGGTCAAATGTTGAACAGCAATACCGAGGCATCAAATGAAACATCTGTTTGCCATCCTGCTGGCAGTCACCATACCAGCCCAGTTAATGGCGCAGGCCGCACCCCCCAAGGCAACCGGGCTACCGGTAGAGATTCACAAAGGTTACAGTGGCCCTTTTGGCCCCCCCTACAAACACAAATCGGACTACAGGATGCTGATCATGGAAAAGTCCATGCGTGAAGCACGGGAACTCTATGATGCCATCCACGCCTTACCGGACAATCCCGAATGGCTGCCCCAGTTAACCGCACGTGAAGCCAGGGAACTCTGGGCAGAATCACTGACACGTAAAAATGGGATGTTTAAAACGAGGCATTCACGCGATGCACTTCAGGACCGGGCCATTGAAATAGAAAATGCATACCGTGTTGAAAAGGCAAAGGAACTGAGCCAGGAAACCCGATTGTCCGATAAGACGGACTGACCCACACAGACCATAAACCCCGTGGCTATTGACCCGTTATTTGTTACTGTCGAGGTTTACCGTCACCGCCCCGAAACAAGCGAACCCAGAACACAGCTTCGGCCAGCATACCCAACACCAGGAACGCAGTGGCGGCCAATGTCAGGCCGGCAATGTAAAAAACAATGGCCAGGAGCAGGAACAACAGTGTGTGCATCTGTGAGTTCATGCCAACCATTTTAAACCAGTCGTGCCATTCCTCAACCCAATTCGGAAATAATCTCGAACTTTGCGTAGAATCCCCTGAACCACTGAATTCAAGATCAGCATAATGGCCAGCAAAAAAATTATTATTGACTGCGACCCCGGGCAGGATGATGCCATCATGCTGTTATTGGCACTGGCATCACCGGACGAGTTCGATATCCTCGGGATTACCACCGTCGCCGGTAACGTACCACTGCACCTGACCGAACGTAATACACGCATCATGTGCGAGATTGCCGGAAGACCCGATGTACCCATCTACGCAGGACATGACCGGCCGATGCGCAGAAAACTCATCACGGCCGAAAATGTACATGGCAAGACCGGTATCGATGGTATTGACATTTATCAGCCCACAATCCGTCTGCAGCCTCAACATGCGGTGGACTTCATGGTGGAGTGCCTGATGGGTGCACAGGATGACTCAGTGACACTGGTCCCTACCGGACCGCTGACCAATATTGCAGCAACCATCATCAAGGAACCCGCGATCCTGCCGCGAATCAGGGAAATTGTCCTGATGGGTGGCGCCATGCGTGAGGGCGGTAATACAACACCCTGTGCCGAGTTCAATATCTATGTAGACCCGGATGCCGCACAGATTGTCATGCATTGTGGACGACCGTTGACCATCGCACCGCTTGACGTCACCCACCAGGCATTGGTGTCTCGGGCACGGCTGCAACAATTTCGTGAACTGGACTCCCCGGTCGGTGATGCTGTGGTTGGTTTGCTGGAGTTTTTCAACCGCTTTGACAGTGAGAAATATGACAGCGCAGGTGCACCGTTGCATGATCCTTGTACCATTGCCTATCTTTTGAGTCCCGGCTTGTTCAAGGGGAAACGATGCAATGTGGAGGTGGAAACACAGTCCGAATTGACCATGGGCCATACCGCGGTAGATTTCTGGCAGGTGACCGACCGTCCCTGTAACGCCCGCTGGTTATACGAAGTGGATGCAGATGGTTTTTTTGATTTGTTGATCCAGCGACTTTGCCGCTATGGATAAGCAAGTTTCGGTTGCCGTTATCGGTTCTGTCAATCTCGATATTGTTGCCCGGGTGCGCGAGTTTCCGGTACCGGGTGAGACCGTGACCAATGCCAGTCTCAGTCGTTTTGGGGGTGGCAAGGGCGCCAACCAGGCGCTGGCCGCACACCGCCTTGGCGCAAAGGTCTACATGGTGGCCTGCGTAGGTGATGACGCGGCGGCGGAAGAGGCGCTGCAGACACTGAGGAGCGAGGGTGTTGATCTGAGTTACTGTCACACCCTGGCGGACACCTCCACCGGCCAGGCCCTGATTGTCGTCAATGAAGCCGGTGAGAATCAGATCGTGGTGGCACCCGGGGCAAATGCCGTATTTTCCGCACAGCAACTCAAGCTACCGGCAACCGATGCCATCATCGCCCAGCTCGAAGTGCCATTGAACACCATTGCCAGCGCCGCCAGACAATACAAGGGATTCTTTTGTCTTAATGCGGCACCGGCGAAACCCGTTTCCTCAGAGATTCTGGACCGGGTTGACCTGCTGGTTGTCAACGAGGTCGAAGCACAGGTACTCGGTGATGATCTTTCCTCTTTCCAGGGACTGCTGGCAACCACCTATGGTTCACGGGGAGCGGTACTGTCCCGGGACGGTCAACGCGTGGCCAGTGCCCTGCCGCCAAAAATAGAAGTCGTGGACACCACCGGTGCCGGTGACGCGTTCACTGCTGCCCTGACGGTATGCATGGCGGGTGGGATGTCACCTGCAGATTCATTGGAAGTTGCCTGCAGGGCGGGTGCTTTGACAGCTACCCGGGCGGGTGCACAGTCATCTCCCACGGCAGCGGACATCGGTTGGTAGGCAATGAGCCCGGGCAACGGTTCGGGGCCTGCCAAACCGGTGTTTCAAGTGTGTGGCCAGTCATCCTTGTGAGCGTTTTTCCGTAACACCTGCTTGGGCATCCCAACGATCAACGGGTCAGGATTGGTCACAACATTCAAGTCCTTGTTCGGATAGTCCAGATTGCTTAAAAAATGTTGCATGGCATTGAGCCGTGCACGTTTCTTGTCGTCCGACTTGATGATCGTCCAGGGGCAGGATGCGGTGTCCGTGTAGAAAAACATGGATTCCTTGGCACGGGTGTACTCGGACCACAGACCCACTGCGGCCTCATCAACCGGACTCATTTTCCACTGTTTCAATGGGTCCTTGCTCCTGGCTGCAAATCGTCTGCGCTGCTCCTTCTTGGTTACTGAAAAATAATACTTGAACAGCTTGATGTCGGAGTTAACCAGCATACGTTCAAAATCCGGACATTCACGCATAAACTCCAGGTACTCATGCCGGTCACAAAACCCCATCACACGCTCAACACCGGCCCGGTTGTACCAGGACCTGTCAAGGAAAAGGATTTCACCCCGGGTGGGAAGGTGCACGACGTAACGCTGAAAATACCACTGGCCTTTTTCCTGCTTGGTGGGCTTTTCCAGTGCCACCACCTTGGCAGCGCGGGGATTCAAATGCTCCATGAAGCGCTTGATGGTGCCGCCCTTGCCCGCAGCGTCACGGCCTTCGAAAATGACCACGATTTTCTGACCGGTCATCTTCACCCAGTTCTGAACTTTCAACAGTTCGATCTGAAGTTTTTGTTTTTCCTTGTCGTACTTGCGCCGGGGAATATGGTCGGTATAGGGATACTTGCCTTCCTTGAACAGTTTGCTTATCGCAGAAGGGTCCTTGCGCAGTTTCTTGATGATGGCCGAAGAATAGGCACCGCCCATGTATTGATCTTCAATCATGGTATTTCCGGCCCCTGGCTTTATTTCGACCACTGTTCCTTTTTCACTTGGCGTTTTGGCCTTTTTAACCTCAGATTGACCTTTTGAATCCGAACCCATTTACCTGCTACCTGCTGGCTGTCGTCCCCGCACAGTACCATGACCGGGGGAAATGGGGAAATTTCAGGCTATGGAATGCTTACGACCGGTTTGAACACATGGACAGCACTGAAATGCTACAGATATTGACCTTGCCTGGAGACTCAATGGACCTTTGTGACCCATGATCACCAGGGTTGCATACGGGGATGACAACAATTAAGGAGTTGTCACTTTTTAACCGTCAACACCCGCATCAGGTCTTCGGAAAAACTGTTCTCGACATACAAATCATAGCTGCAATTGTCGTTGACGTGCAGCAAAACCGGTATCTGCTCAAATTGTGTGAGCGCACAACCACCCGGGGCACAGGCACTGGACGCCAGGTCCAGGGTGCAAACGCGTGCCAACTGCTCTCTCACCGGTTCTCCCTTTATGCAAAAGAGCACACGGCTGTCAGATAAATCGGTAACAGCACAACCCTCTACGGGTTCAAGCTTCCAGTCAGGAACCGGTGCATGCACCAGCCAGCGTTTATCGCCGAAACATAAGACCCGCATGCCGTTGGTGTGGCTGATGGCCGTGTTGGGACAGGTCGGGATACTCATATTGAGTTGCCTGGCCAGTAATTCAGTGGCTTTGTCTCGATCCCCGCGGGTCATGAAGTGGAGCAGCGAATAGCCCGTGTATTGCCGCAATGTAACCCCTGGAGCCAAGGTGTTGCGGACCGGGATTTGTATTGATGATTGGAGTTTTGTCATTTCCTGTTACTCAGCGTCTGAGACGCGCTCCCTCAGGGTCGTACGCACAGGGTTCAACGATCGTCACCCCAACCGGTGTGGGACAAGCACGGGCCGGGTCCTGGCTGTATATGGTTTGGCCCAGGTGCTTGCGGCCGTCCCTGACCAATGCCAGTGCTACATGACGTTGCAGCAGGGGACTGAAACCGGCCGAGGAGATGTGGCCGATGGACGCGCCATAGCCACGGTCACCCGCAAGCCTGGTTAACTGCGCACCTTCAAACAATCCATCCTGGTAATTCACGGCCTGCAATCCCACCAGTTGAAAACGACCAGACTCGTGCATGGCCGGACGGGTCAGAGCATGCCGGCCGATAAAATGCTTGGTTTTTGACAGCATGGCACCCATGCCAATATCCATCGGGGTTGTACGCCCGTCCGCATCGGCACCAACAACAATAAAGCCTTTTTCGATACGCAATACATCCATGGCATCCATACCATAGGGCTGCAGGTCAAAGCCTGGTCCGTGGTTCAATATTAATTCCCACACATGCGTGGCGGAGTGTGCCGGGACGTAAATTTCATAGGCCATCTCACCCGAGTAACTGATACGCAACAACCTGGCTTTGATACACTGGCCAGATTCCTCCAGTTCAATCGACGCATAGCCCATGTAGGGCACCGACTCCAGCACTTCGGTGTCGGAACCGGCTAATTGACGCAACAGTTTTCTGCTGGCAGGGCCCGCCACTGCAACCCCGGCCCATTGTTCGGTGACCGCCACCAGATTGACATCGAGCTCCGGCCAGAGGACGTCCAACAGGAACTCCAAATGTTGTAGAACGTGCTCTGCATGCCCGGTAGAGGTGGTGATGAAGTAATGCTGTTGGTCCAGTCGTGTGACCGTACCGTCATCGAGTACCATACCGTCATCGCTTAACATCAGACCATAGCGGCAACGGCCTGATACCAGTGTGTCCATGTTGCCGATGTAAACTCGATTGAGAAATTCAGCACAATCAGCACCCTGGATCTCGAATTTCCCAAGCGTGGATACATCGGTCATACCCACGCCCTCACGCACAGCCCTGATTTCACGACCGATGGCAGTTTCCTCGGTCTCCCCGTGACGCAGATAGCAACGAGGGCGCAGCCACAGCCCATTAAAATCAAATACCGCCCCGGCTTGTTCATGCTTTGCATGCAACACTGTTTTCCGCGTGGGCGACAGGTGTGCGCCTTGACTTTGACCGGCCAGCAAACCCAAGGTGACGGGTGTGTAAGGTGGCCGGAAGGTTGTAATACCCACCTTGGGTACTGGCTCCTCTCGTAGTCCTGCCAGCAGATCGAGTCCATTCAGGTTTGAAGTCTTACCCTGATCTGTTCCCATCCCCAGGGTCGTGTAACGTTTCAGGTGCTCAACCGACACATAGCTTTCCCGGTATGCCTGACGCACATCACTGATGGTGACGTCGTTTTGAAAATCCACAAAATATTTTCCACTGGCTCCTATTCCTCGACGCCTTGCCTTGTGCTGATTCACCACTTTCACGGCTGGGCAGTCGGTATCAAATAGCAACTGGTTCTCGACCGACTCATTGGAAGGATCGATTGACCTGCCATTCGGGGCTCCGGTTACCAGACCAAATCGCTTGGCAATGGTCACCGCTGCCCGCTCACCGTCATCAAGGCATTCCTGCAACCCATGCAGACCATTGACCGCTCCGGCGGCAACGGTAGCTTGTTTCGGTGTGCCGGGAACGAAAGTATCCAATTGGGGTTCAAAACGAACTGCACCACCGGATTGTGAATGCAGATGCAGGGTCGGTGTCCAGCCACCCGATACAGCCAGCGTATCGCAGTCCAGTTGTAATGCCTGTTCAGAACCGCTGTGACACAGTCTTACAGATCGCAGATGCCTGCGTCCATGAGCGGCGATCCTGGCACCCTTGTACAGCGATATGCCACGCTCACTCAACCGGGCAATGGCACTGGCGTGGGGGGCTTCACGCAGATCCGCGACCGCGGCAACATCTACACCCGCATCAGACAGGTCAACAGCACTACGGTAAGCACTGTCATTGTTGGTATAAATCACCATGCGTTGACCAACTTTTGCAGCAAACTGATTCAGATACGCCCTCGCCGCACCGGCCAGCATGATGCCGGGCAGGTCGTTGTTGGCAAACACCAGTGGTCGTTCGATGGAGCCGGTCGCAAAGACAACCTGCTTCGCTCGGACCCGGTGCAGACGCTGGGAAAAAGTCGCCGCACCTGACGGTAGCCGCTCAGCCAGTGCAACCAGGTTGTGATCGTAGAAACCGAAGGCCGTGGTCAGGTAGAGCAACGTGACATTCTCAGCGGCACTCAACTGCCGGGTAATCCGATCACACCAGTCGGTACCATTGCTACCATCGATGCTCGTATTTTCCTTCAACAACCATCCACCTGGCCGCTCACACTCATCGACAACAACAACACGCAAATCGGTGCTGGCCAGTCGCCTGGCGGCGGCGAGTCCCGCCGGACCTGCACCGATAATCAGTACATCACAATGGCTAAAGCATTGTTCAAATTGCTCCGGGCCCCGTTGCCCGGGTGCCCGGCCATGACCGGCAATATGACGCAGCATCTTTTCATAGACGGGCCAGAGTTTTCTGGGAGAAATAAACGTCTTGTTGTAAAAACCGGTGGAAAAAACAGGTGATAGCAGATTGTTGATACTCAGAAGATCAACTTCAAGCGAAGGCCAGTGGTTTTGACTGCGCGCCTGCAGGCCTTCATACAATGGAGTCTGCGTTGCCCTTGTGTTGGGTTCGGCGGTGGCTTCAGGACCAATCCGCAACATCGCGTTGGGTTCCTCGGACCCGGCAGAAAAAATACCACGGGGACGATGATACTTGAAACTGCGACCCACCAGCCTGATGCCATTGGCAATCAGGGCGGAGGCCAGTGAATCTCCCGGATGACCTTGTAAGGACCGACCATTAAAACTGAAATTCAGGATGCGCCCACGATCAATCAGGCCTCCCTGTGACATCCGCATTGGCTGCAAACTCACGATTGCATTCGTCCGTCTTTGTCAACAACAGGGTTTGAACCCAATGGCTGACTTTCCTTGATTTCGTGGGTCAGGTTATGACGCAGGACTCTGAGCCAACCCCGGCAACCATGGGTGTGTTGCCAGATCTCCTGGTGGTAACCCAGATGGTTGCTGCGCAGGAACACCCTGTCCAGATTTTGCTGCACCGCCTCACTGCCCCACACCTCAGTCAGCAAACTATCGTCGCAGTAATATTCAAACTCTGTTTGCACACGGGGGCCACACCATGGACATCTGATTTCCTGCATGCCGCTGATCCTAGTGGTGCTGGGGCAAAGGCCCGTGCCCGTTTTCATTGATGGTGTGACCTGTATTGAAGCGGTCCAGTCGGTAGGGTTCGACTAGCCGATGAGCGCGATCATGGGCAAGCGTGTCCGCAAAGGCCCAACCGGAACCCGGGATCGTCTTGAATCCGCCATAACACCAGCCACCATTGATATAAAGACCATCCACCGGTGTCGGACCGATCAGCGGTGAGCCATCCATGGTCATGTCATTGATACCGGCCCAGCTACGCATCAGGCGAAGACCCGAAAAACTCGGGAACATGGTGAGGGTATAACGCACGCAGTCTTCGATTCGAGGCAGGTTACCCCGCTGGCTGTAACTCGGATACCCATCCAGTTCGGCCCCCATGACTATTTCACCCTTGTTGGTCTGACTGACATAACCGTCATAGGCCATCGACATCACCACGGTATCCAGCACCGGCTTGATCGGCTCTGACACCATTGCCTGTAGCAGGTGGGACTCGACCGGCAGCGTCAATCCAGCCAGTGCAGCCACCGTTGATGTATGACCTGCAACCACGATCGCAACCTTGTCGGCAGCAATCACGCCCTGGCTGGTCTGTACCCCCTTGATGCGGCCCTTTTCCATGTTCATCCCGACCACTTCGCACTGCTCCACAATATCCACACCCAGGCTGTCTGCAGCACGTGCATAACCCCAGACCACTGCATCATGACGGGCGGTACCTGCTTCTGGTTGTCGAAATGCACCTTCTACCGGCCAGCGGGTTCCGGCTCCGCCATCCAGCACTGGTATTTCCTTCAGCACCTCTTCTCGGGTCAGCAGTTCCGCATTAACCCCTCTCAAAAGCATGGCGTTGGCCAATCGGGCCAGCTGGTTCAAGTGCGCTTCGCTGTGCGCCAAAGTAACGGCCCCTCGTTCGGAAAACATCAGGTTGAAATTGAGTTCCCGGGATAGACCCGCCCACAGACCCAATGAAAAGTCATAGAGACCGGCATTTTCCTCCAACAGGTAATCGGAACGGATGATGGTGGTGTTACGACCGGTATTGCCACCACCGATCCAGCCCTTGTCCAGCACGGCCACGTCGGTGATGCCATGGTTTTTTGCCAGATAGTACGCGGTGGCGAGACCATGTCCCCCACCACCGATGATGATGACCTCGTAATTCTTCCTGGGTCTGGCGTTGCGCCAGGCGGGTGTCCAGCGCGTGTTGCCGGTCAGTGCGTTTTTGATCAGTGCGTAGGATGAATAATTTCGCATGGGCTTTGGTTCATCAATAGCGAATGTATCTCAACACGGGATGCGCTATATTGCCACGCTGCTATAGCCCGGGCAATCACCGGCATCGGGCTCCTTCCGGGGGCGGTCTGATAGCTACCGGGAAAGCGGATCACCAATACCGACCATGTGTCTTCCTGGGTTGACCCGACCTTTTGGGGGCGCTAACGTACCGCGACGGATCCGGCTTGCAACGAGGAACTACTGGTGAACCAGACACTTGACGGTACAACTGCCCAGGTCATCGTGATCGGTGGCGGCGTGGTAGGTTGCAGTATCGCGTATCACCTTGCAAAGGCGGGCTGTCGTGACGTTATGTTACTCGAGCGAGATGAACTGACCGCCGGATCCTCCTGGCACGCGGCCGGTAGCCTGTATTCATTAACCAGCCCGTCCAACGCATCCGTGCTGCAGAAATACGCACTCGACCTGTACGCGACACTGGAACAGGAAAGCGATCAGAATTGCGGTTTTCACCGGACCGGTGAACTGTGGCTGGCCTGCAGTAAAGAAGAGGAAAAATCGCTCAAGATCATCCGCAGTCAGGGCCGCAGACATGACCTGATGGCAGAGTTTTTATCTCCCCGCGAAGCCTGTGAAATGGCGCCGATACTGAAGGAAGATGGGTTACGGGCAGTACTGTACGAACCGGATGCCGGATTCTGCGATCCGGCCAGCGTAACCCAGGCCTTTGCCAAGGCAGCACGCAAATACGGAGCCACCATTCATCGTTTTACACCGGTCACCGGAACCACACAGCGTGGTGATGGTGGCTGGGATATAACCACCACTCGGGGGACCCTGCATTGCGAATATCTGGTCAATGCAGCGGGTTTGTGGGCACGTGAGGTGGCGGCCCTGGCGGGTATCACCATGCCTCTGATGCCGGTGGAACACCACTACATGGTGACCGGGGCGATCCCTGAAATACAGGCGATGAAGACCAGGCTGCAGGCCATCAGTTTTTCGGAAGCCAATGTGTATATGCGGCCCGAAGCGGACGGTCTGCTGGTGGGTGCTTATGAATCCAAATGTGTGCACTGGGCCGAGCAAGGTACACCGCTGGATTTCGGTCACGAACTGTTGCCCAACGACCTCGGTCGGATGGAGGATAACCTGCTGCTGGCGATGGAGCGTGTCCCCTGCCTGGAAAGCGCCGGTATAAAAAGGATCATCAATGGCCCAATGATTTTCTCACCCGACCTCGGCCCCCTGCTGGGACCGCACCCCGCACTGACCAATTACTTCTGTGCCACCGGTGTGATGACCGGTTTTAACCAGGGACCGGGTATCGGCAAGGTCCTGGCCGAATGGATCCTGGAAGGCGAACCGGGTATGGATATCAGTTTCTGGGACGTGGCACGGTTTGGACCCTGGGCCGACAAGGCCTATACAAAAGCCCGCACAAAATACTGGTACGAACACCGCAGCGCCCGGGTCTATCCCTACCAGGATTACGCCGCGGGCAGACCCCTGCAAAAAACGCCAATCCATGATCTGCTGAAGCAATCGGGTGCGGTCTTCGCGGAATACAACGGTTGGGAAGACCCGGTCTATTTTGCCCGTAACGAGGATGAACAAACGCCACGCTATCGTTATGAACGGGCCAACTGGTTCGACGCGGTCGGCGAAGAGGCTTTGGCGGTCCGCGAAAGTGTGGGGCTGTTCGAGTTTTCCACCTTCGCCAAGTACCGCATCAGCGGTCCAGCTGCCGAATACTGGCTCGATCAGCTGTTTGCGAACCGCATTCCAAGCGCCATTGGCAAAACTGCGCTGATGCCCATGCTGAGTCCGAAGGGACAGGTTATCGGCGACTTTACACTGACACGTCTCGGTGAACAGTTGTTTCTGCTGGTAGGTGCCGGTGGCATGGCAGGTATTCATATGCGCTGGTTTTCATCCCGGCTTCCCGCCACGGGTGTCAAACTGGAAAACCTGACCAGTGATTACTCGGGTCTGCATATTGCCGGACCCAGGGCACGCGATGTATTACAGAAAATAACCGGCGAGGTAGTCTCCAATGAGCACTTCCCATTCCTTTCCGGACGCCTGCTGGACCTTGCAGGCTCCACGCAGGCCATTGCCCTGCGGGTGTCCTTCACCGGTGAACTGGGTTATGAGCTCTATTTTCCGGCTGACCGGCAGGTCGATGTATTCCATAAACTGATGACAGCCGGTGCCGAATTTGGACTGCACCTGGCCGGTTCACATGCACTGATGTCCCTGAGACTGGAAAAGAGTTTCCCAAGCTGGGGTCTGGAGATCGCCTCGGATTATTATCCCAATGAGTGCGGTATGGATCGATTTATCGCCACCTCCAAGCCTGAATTCTGTGGTCGTGAAGCGCTGATGGATCAATGGGAGAAAGGCCCCAGGGAAAAAATCGGCACGTTTGTCGTCGATACCACGGACACCGACGCCTATGGTGGTGAGCCCATCTACCATCACGACCGGCTTGCCGGGTACGTGACCTCTGGAGGGTACGGTTACCATGTCGGAAAGAGTCTTGCCCTGGGTTTTCTTACCTTGGAGTTTCACCAACCCGGCAATGAATTTTTGGTGGAGATACTGGGGAGAAAATGCCCTGCAGTGTTGCTTGACAAAGCTGTTTACGACCCGACCGGTCTGCGTATGAAGGATTGAACAAAGTGTCATATGCAAATAGAACTGTGGCAGATGCAAGTAGCCATTTGTTGTCAGGGGACATCAACGCAAAATGAAAAATTTGCTGATTGTTTCGCATATCCCATCAGCCAATACACGGGCAATGACCACGGCGGTTGTGGACGGTGCATCCCATACCGAAATTGAAGGAATCGAAGTCAGGTTCACGCAACCGCTCCAGACGGGTCCCGATGAAGTCCTGAGAGCCGATGGGATCATCCTGGGCACCACCGAGAATTTCGGTTATATGAGTGGTGCGATGAAGGATTTTTTTGACCGCATCTATTATCCCTGCCTGGAACATACCGAGGCCTTGCCCTTCGCCCTGTTCATCCGTGCCGGCAATGATGGTCTTGGTGCGCGGACGAGCATCGAGCGTATTGCAAAAGGACTTGCCTGGAAACCGGTGCAAAAACCCCTCATTTGCTGTGGTACCTGGCAGGATGAGTTTATTGACCAGTGTGAGGAACTCGGCATGACGATGGCAGCCGGTCTTGAGGCCGGAATTTTTTAAGCATCCCGGTTTTATGTATACCGGGTTCTGTCTTCGACCAGTTGCTGCACGATCGTTACCGGCCGGTAGATGAACAGCAACAACAAGGCGAACAGGAAGGTCAATGCCTCAGCGATGGGTATGGCAATATAAACACCCATATCGCCAAACCAGATGGGTAACAAAATCAGACCCAGGGCGGGTAGTACCAGGCTGCGGGACAGTGCAATGACCGTGGACTGAACCGGTTTGTGCAGGGCGGTAAAATAAGATGCCATGGTGATGTTCATACCATTGAATATGAAAGCCGGCCAGAATACCGAAATGAACGCGAGTGCAATTTCAACGGTTTTGTCCTCGCCCTCGCGCAGGAACATGGCGATGAGGGTCTGGGGAAAGAACACGAACAGGACGCACGCACACAGCCCAATGAACAGGGCAGATACCAGGGCGGTCACGGCGAATGCAACGATCCGCTGGGGTTGCCTGGCACCTAGATTTTTGCTCACCAGGGGTTGCAGGGATTCGGAGATTCCGTAACAAAGTTCAAGACCGATAAACAACAGGTAACCGATAATGGTAAAGGCGGCCACCCCTTCCACGCCGAGGCGCTTGATCATCACCCAGTTGAACAGCAGGGTGAGCAAACCGATGGACATCTCGTTGGCAAATTCCGAGAAACCATTCCAGGCCGCCTTCAACAGGTCGTTCCAGCCATCCCGTACCCGCACCAGACGCAAGCTGCATTGATCAGAGAAAAAGTGACCGAGCAGAATAAAAAAGATTAAGCCCTCGGCAATGGCCGTTGCCCAGGCCGCTCCATTAAGACCCCAATGCCAGTGTACGATGAACAACCAGTCCAGACCGATATTGATGACTGCAAATGCAAGCAGCGCAAATGAAGCAAGCAACGGACGGCCATCGATGCGCACGAAGTAGTCCAGGGTCAGACCCAGTATCAGCAAGGGGGCAGCGAACAGGATAATCATCAGGTAGATATGGACCAGCGGTTGCAGTTCGGCATTGGCTCCCAGCAATAAAACCACCTGATCAAGAAACAACAGGCAGCCGGTTGAAAGCAGCACGGCCATAGCCAGGCTGGCGTACAGGGTCTTGCTGAATATGGCGGAGGCTGCAGAAGGGTTTTTTTCACCCATGTATTTGCCGCACATGACCGATCCCCCGACAGCCAACATGAACACCACCCCCGCGAACAGGGCAAATACCGGCAAACTTATGTTGATGGCTGCAAGCGCTGTTGCACCCACGTAGTTACCCACGAAAATTCCGTCAATGACACCGGCCGAAGTGGCTGCCAGTATGCCGATGACGGAAGGCACCGCGTAGTGCAGAAAAACCGGTAATATTTTCCCACTGACAGGATTGTAATTGGGATTCATGTGGCCATTATCCCGATATTTACATCCCGGGTGAACCACCGGCTCTACTCTTCCATATCCCCCTCGAACTGGGGCAGTCCATCATTGATCTGCAACCAGGGCAATTTTGACGCCGTATAAATATGCATTTCCGGGGTCAACCATGAGGCGTCATCAAGACTTCCCGCCTTGATGCAAATGTGCTCAGGATATCCGTCCGAAACAAGGAACAACGGGCAACCACAGACGGCGCAGAACTCCCTCGTGACCCGGTTTCCGGTCTCCCCCTCGACGTCGTACTCGACGGTGTCTCCCTCGATGGTCACCACGTTGCGCTCCAGGTAAATTTCAACCGAGAAGGCTCCGCCAGACTCCTTTTGGCAATCCACGCAATGACAGTAAAATGTCAGCTCGGGTTTCCCCTTGCCGACATAACGTACGGCACCACAAAGACAGCCACCACTAAAATGGGTCATTATTAAACTTTCTCCGCCTTTTGATTTCTTCGATGACCGGACTAGTCCCGAAAAGCGGGTACCCTCAAGACCCAGTCAGCCCGGTCATCCGGTCCCGAAGGACCAATTTTTCCCCTGGCCTGATCCAGCAATTTACCCGGCCGGTAGGCCTTGCCATTCTTGATAACCAGTTCAATATCCCGGCTGGTCCTGATATCTTCCAGCGGATTTCCGTTAACCACCACGAGGTCGGCCAGTTTTCCCGTCTCGACGGAGCCCAGCCTGTCATCAACACCAAGCGCCCTGGCACCATTGATGGTTGCAGCTTTCAATACATCGGAGGGGGAGATTCCGGCATATACCATGGCCATCAGCTCTCGATGATAGGCGAAGCCTGCCAGCAGCGAGGTGTACACGGGTTCATCGGTGCCGATGATCAGCAAATGTGCACCCCCTGCCCCATACAGTTTTTGCAACTCCACCACACGTTGGCCGAACTCCTCCGGACTGGACTCCGGTGATGGCGCTCCGCGAATTTCCAGCAAGTGTTGCGTATAGGGTGTGAAGTATTGGGATTCATTGGTCCACACCAGTCCCGGTAACTCCTTGCGCAGGTTGATGCCACCGTACATTTGCAGATTGGCGTCGAAGTAGACCTCATTTTCGATCAGCAACCCGATGACCTCATCCATCTCCGAGCTGCGCGGGCCCCCATTGCCAAGGGTGATATTGTGTTCAAGACGGTCCAGACCCATGGCGATGGCCTCACGCGGATCAACATCATATTCACCGTGATAGTTGGAAAGGTGACCGGTGGTGGTCATACCACGCAGTTGAGCCTGTTCGATCAGCACCCGGGTTTCCTCCGGTGTTGCCTGCTTTATCTTGATGCTGACAACCCCCCGGTCCGCCCAGTAATCGATCTCGGCGCGTATTTCTGCCTCGGAGATGTCGTTGGGCCATCCGATACAGTCATCCTCAGCCGTTTTGACCTGGTACTCACATCGAAAACCACCCATGTACGGACCGGATGCAAACAGACGCGGACCGGTTTCTTCACCGGTATCGATCAGCCTGCGTTGCTCCAGCACCCGTTGCGGCACAAACTCGCCGGCGGACCAGGTCGAGGTTACACCATTGGCGAGGAACACCAGGCCGGTATAGCGGACCTCCTCGACCCTGCCCTGATCCACCAGGTCATAGTTATAATGCGCGTGTAAATCGATCATACCGGGCAAAATGGTTGCATCAGGGTCGAGTTCGAGGACCGTGGCCAGATCGGAATCAAAATCCGCAGGCAAGGGTCCAACCCGATCGATCTTTCCGTCGCGGATCACGATGCCCGGGTTGGGTATCCGTTCATCGGTGGTGGCGGTGAATAACCAGCCTCCAATGATGACGGTTTCGTCGTCCGTTGTACCGGACCATTGTGCACTGATGTCATGGCTGAGCGCGCACAGTAGCAAGAAAAGCCAAGCAAGATTCGCTCGGATCCTGATTGTTTGTTGCTTGTATTTCATCAATTTTACCAACACTCCCTATACCCCCATTCCACCTCGCCCCAATAAAACTGGGCATTTCCATTGAATAATGTTGGACCAAAGACTATACCGAACAGTGGTAATCAGACAAGTAAACCAAGTTCGATTCAGCCTGATGACAAAGCCCTGGCACACTGGTGGAACTTTGAGTGAAAGTTATCTGCGGGTGATTAACAAATACAAAACCGGCACGATAAAAAGCGTCACCACGGTCGAGATCAGCATCCCTCCGATGATGACCAGACCCAGCGGGGTCCACATGCTGCTGTTCATCAGGGTTAACGGCAGCAGCCCACCGATGGTGGTCAGGGTGGTCAATACGATGGGAGTCAGCCTGGTGCGGGCAGCGGTTGCAATGGCTTGTCGTATATCAGATCCTTTTTGACGCAACTGATTGGCGCTGTCGACCAGGATGATTGAATTGTTGACCACGATACCCATCAGGCTGGTCAGACCCACGAAGGCCATGACGGAAAAGGAATATCCGAAACTCAGCAAGGCCAGTATTGCACCGGTGAAGGCGAACGGCAGGGATGCAAAAACAATGGCGGGTTGTACAAAAGAACGAAATTGAAGCACCAGCACAGCAAAGATTCCCAACAGGGAAACCAGCAAGGCCTTGAGCAGACCCGAAAATGAATCATCGCGGGATTGCTGTTCACCCGCGATCCGATAGCTGATCCCGGCCGGTAGCTTCAGCCCCCGCAGTCCGGACACGACCTGTCCGGTCACATCGGCGGTCAGGAATCCCGCACTGGTGTCGGCGGTGACGGTTGCGCTTCGCTCGAGATAGTAATGCTGCAGCTGTGAAGGCACGGTTTGCAACCGGGTGCTGACCAACTGCTTCATCGGCACAAATGTGCCATCGTTGGCCATGACCAATAAGCCATTGATATTATTGACATCAGGTGTCTCTGCACTGTCGAGGCGGATGACGATGTCATAGTCATCACCGTTCTGGTCACGATAGTTACCCACCTCACTGCCCACCAGGCTGGTTCGGATGGTCTGGTCAATGCTGTTGATCGAAACGTTCAGCAATGCGGCCTTGTCCCGGTGGATAATGATGTCCATGTCCAGTTTTGGACGACCCATGGGATTATCCACATTCACGGTTCCCGGCGTATCCAGTAAAAGTTGCTCAACGATTGCAGCCGCGCCTTGCAGCAGTTCAAGATCATCACCCACCATCCGAATTGCTATGGGTGCTTCGATGGGTGGGCCCTGCTGAAACTCCTTGATGGTCACCCTGGCGCCAGGCGTGGCGGCGAACTCTGAACGCAGGTTCACGACCAACTGCTGCAAGCTGTGACGGGCCAGTTCGTTCAGGATGATAAACAATTGCGCCTTGTTGGCAGCTTCACCGCCGGGGAATTCATTGTAATAGACACTGGGGTTTTCCCTGCCGATGTTGGCGGCCACCGCTTTGACTTCGGTATGGGCACGAACCTTTTCCTCGATTTTTGACACAAGGTCAGAGGTCGCATAAAAGCTGCTGCTTTCCGGCAGTTCGATGTTTAACAGCAACTGGGGTTTCTCGGCTTTTGGGAAAAGACTGACACCCACTTTCGGGAAAAGGGCCAGGCTGCCAGTAAAAAGCACCAAGGAAATTGCAATGACCCACACAGGGTGTTTGAGCGCTGAGTCCAGAGCGCTGCGGTAATGCCGACTTGAAAGTTGCTCCAGCCTGCGTTGAACAAAGTTGCGTCCACTACCGGTTTCCCCCGGTTGTCGTTGCTGAAACATTTTACTGGCCATCAATGGGGCCAGTGTGACCGCTATGAAGAGCGAGGCAGTCAATACCAGCACCACCGTGACGGGCATGGAGCGCATAAAGCTGCCGGTATTGCTCGCCATCAACAGGATGGGAACAAAGGCCAACACGGTTGTTGCCGTGCCACTGGCAATGGCCCATGCAACCTGGCTTGTACCATCGGCTGCTGCACGCTGAGGTTCCAGACCGAGTTTGATCTTCTGGCCTATGGACTCCGTCACCACGATGGCGTTGTCAACCAGCAGACCCAGGGCGATCACCAGACCCACAATGGACATTTGTTGCAGACCAAAACCAAAGAAATCCAGACCGGCGATGCCAATCAACATGGAGGCCGGTATGGCCAGGAGCACGATGCTGGCAGATCTTACCCCTAAAGATAAAAGTATAATAATTCCTACCAATACAAGACCCTGAATTAGATTATTAAAAAATCCATTAACTTGTTTTTCAACACTGACACTTTGGTCAAAGATGATTTCTGTGTGCAAGCCTTCGGGCAGATTTCGGCTGAACACGACCAACTCCTCTTTCAGTCCCTCAAGCACCTTGAATATGTTGGTACTCTCACGTTGCTCCACGGAGATAAAAACACTGCGTTTGCCGTTGAACATCCCCAGGTAAGTTGGCTCTGCGTCGACCAGTTCGACCCGGGCAATGTCTCCAACGTGAATCACCTGGTCATTTGGCAGGGACAGGACCGTGCGTCTGATCTCTTCCAGCGACTGGAAGTCACCACTGGTTTTGACCGAAAAGCGTTTCGCACCCGCATCTATAAATCCACCTGGAACATTGGCAGCCGCATCGCTCAAACCATCCCTGAGCACCGTCAACCCCAAACCCAGTTCACGCATGACGGCAAGATCTGCGGTCACCTGCACCTGTTGATCCGGATAGGCCATGGCCTCTGCCCTTTTGACACCGGGCACCCGGGTAAATATTTTTTCAAGCCGCTCGGCCTGGTAGCGCAACTCCCTGTAACTGGCCGTTTCCGACATCAGGGCTACCTGCAACACGTTGACGTCGGTGGGAGAAGCCTGTTTTATGTCGATGCTGTGAATCTGTTGCGGAAGTTCGGTGCGAATCTTGGAAAGCGCCTGAATAACATCGTCATATTTCTCATCCGGATCCACACCGTAATTGAATTCAACCTTGACGATCGTGACACCGTCCATGATGGTGGTTTCAATGTCCCTGATGTCTTCAAGCTCATTGATTTCCTCTTCGACCGGATCGGTCACCAGTTTTTCCATGTCGATCGGACTGGTGCCTGGGTAGGTCACGGTGACGATGATCAATGGGAAATCAAACTGCGGGTCTTCAGAACGTGGCATGGTTTGAAAAGACAAAAAACCAAGCAGAGTCAACAACGCAACAACGATCAGTGTGAACTGGTGATTGTCTATGGCGACCTGGGGTAACTTCATGGCTCTGTGAGCAGCCTGAGCGGGCTAGCCTTCATCGACGACCGCAACTGCCGATCCATCGCTCAGGTAGGGAGCACCCAGCCTGATGACCTTGTCTGATGACTTGAGACTGCCTCTGACGGCGACTTCGCGTTGCAGTATCTCCACTACTTCAACTCTTACCTCGTGCACCAGGCTGGTCTGCTCATCCAGCACAAATACGGTTGCGAATCCATTTTCGGCCTTGAACACAGATTCGACCGGGATGTAGTACTGCAGATCATTGTTTACCGGTGTGATTTCCACCCGGGCAATCAGTCCGGAACGCAGTGAATAACCCTGATCACCGATCAGAATTTCAACCTCGAACGTCCCGTTTTCCGGGTCTGCACTCAACGCTACTTCGGAAACCGAACCCCGGAACTCCCTGCCCGGATAGGCGTCCAGTAAGATGTCAACGGGATCACCAACACTGACCCTGACAATCTCCTGGTCAATCAAACCGACACGGACCACGGAGCCCTGCGCGCCTGATGCCAACAGGAATACCGGTTGACCTGGCTGCACCAGTTCGTGAGACTCAACATATCGCCGCAGTATGCGACCCTCGGCAGGTGCGCGTATCACCGACAGTTTCTTGTTGAAGTTGGCAATCCGAAGCTCCGCCGCGGCGCTGTCCCTGGTGGTCAGTGCGTCCTGACGGGTTTGTAATGAAACCAGTGAATCTTCATACAGCGTGGCAAACCTTTGCAGATCTGCCGCAGCCCTTGCATAGTTTGACTCGGCTTTTTTTTGCCGCGCATCAATCTCTTCAAGATCCAGTGTCGCAAGAATCTGTCCTGCAAGCACAACATCCCCCTCTTCCGTATTGATTTGTTTTACAAGTCCACCGGTTTTGAACGACAGACGCATTTCGTTCTTGTGACTGATACGCCCGCTGTTCCTGATCAGTTGCTGACGCTGTTCATGTTTGACAGGACTGACTGTAACGGCCACGGCGTTGGCGGAATCTGCTGAAGCGGTTCCAGGGTGGGTGACAAACAGACCCAGAAAAAGTATGGAAACTGCCCAGGTTCTGATGGCTGTGTTCATGTAATTCATTGCGATTCTCTGATAATGGTAGCTGCAATGTTTGCACTGTATACATTAATGTTGTCACTGTCAACATAGGTGTTGTATGATGGCGTCATGAACAGCCAAACTGCCACCACAAAAAGTGAACCAGCGGGGTGTTTGTCTACCAAGCCCTATCACCACGGTGACCTGCATCATCAGTGTCTTTGCGCCGCCCGCCAGTTACTCGAAGAAAATAATATTGCTTCTTTGAGTCTGCGAGCAGTGGCAAAGAAAATCGGTGTCAGTCATACCGCGCCCTACCGTCACTTCAAGGACAAGGAAAGTCTCCTGGCCGGCATTGCAGCCATAGGGTTCAGGGAACTGACCACGCAGATAGCACAGGCAGTAGAAATGCACTCCGGTGACCCGGCGGCCCAGTTACTCGAAGCCGGACACCGCTATGTACAAATGGTGATTGAAAATCCCCAGTGTGTGCAGTTGATGTTTGGAGGAATTCTGCCCTGTGATGATACCTATCCGGAATTACGTGAATCCGGCGACCTGGCGTTTGATCGTCTGAAGATGATCATCGAGGAGGGGCAATCGATGGGCATCTTCAAAAAGGCAGAAATCGAATTGATGGCTTTGACCCTCTGGTCTTCCATCCATGGGCTGTCACTACTGTTCATCAGTGGTAGCCTGGACGAAGCCGTGGCTGCACCGGTCGATGTCCATCCATTGACAACTGCGGTTACCCACCTGCTACTGGACGGTCTCAAATCCGGTTAAGTCAACCGGACCAGGCAATTCCAGTGTCTCAACCCACATGGAAAAACACCATTGCGATCACCGGCGCGGGTAGTGGTTTTGGTGCCGCGCTGGCGCTCAGGTACGCTGTTGATGGGTGGAATATTGCAGTCACCGATATAGATGAAGACCGTGCCCGTCAGGTCTTTGCCCAGGTAAAGGAACTCGGTGCAGGTGGGTTCTCCATGAAACTGGATACCACAAAAGCCGAAGACTGGAAACAGTTGGAAGTAAACATCAACCAACACTGGCAGGGTCTGGCGGTACTGGTCAATAACGCCGGTGTTGCCGTTGCCGGCAATGTCGAAGACACCAGCATGGAAGACTGGGCGTGGGTGTTAGACATCGACCTGATGGGTGTGGTTCGAGGCTGCCACCAGTTCGCCGCCATGATGAAGCGGCAAAAAAGCGGGCATATAGTGAACGTCTCTTCTTTCGCCGGTTTCACCGGTTTACCATTTATCGCTGCCTACGGTGTCGCCAAAGCGGGTGTCATAGCTTTGTCCGAGGCCCTGAGGTTGGAAATGCAACCCCATGGCGTGGGTGTTACGGTCGTTTGCCCGGCATTTGTAAAAACCCGTCTGCTGGATACGTTTCGTTCTTCACGGGCGCACACCCGGGACAAGGTGTTGCATTGGATGGAGACTTCGGGAATAACTGCCGAACAGGTGGCGGATGATATATCCAGAGCAGTAACCAATAAACAATTTCTCCTGTTGACCCACAAAAACACCTATTCCATCTGGCGTCTGAAACGTTGGCTCCCGGAACGATATTTCAAAATGATTTCAAAACGATCATCTCCGTAGCAGTTGACTCGACCGGGTCACGACAAACTGTTATACAATGAAGTACGAAGACTATTCCTACTTTAGATTGATCCAGGAACTTTAATGACAAACAGATCCAACATGATTCCAGTCTGGGCAGGCTGGCTACTCAGTCTTGCCTGCATGCTACCCGCGGGATTGTCTGCAGATGAAAAAGGTGACCTGACAGTCGGGCCAGCATTAAAAGGGGCCTGGCTGAACAACTCGATGCCGGGACAGGGTTTCATAATTGAAGTCGTCGAAAATCCCCGGGTCATGTTTATTGGCTGGTTTGTCTTTCCCAGGGACTCTGAAGATGTTCAATCAGATCATCCCAATCATCGCTGGTACACGATCCAGGGGAATTGGTCAGATGGAAACACCGGGACACAAGCCGGAATTTACCAGACCACCGGTGGCGCATTCTTAGGTCCCCAGCCCATTCAGACCAGTCAGATTGGTAGCGCCACCATCCGCTTCACGGCATGAAACCAGGCCGAGATCTCCTACCGTTTTGATGATTCGGGTGAACAGGGTGATATCTTCCTTGAGCGGGCCATACCCATCAATGAGAACGCCTGTTTCGCCCTGCGCCCGCTGCAAGCGGTGCCAGAACAGCTTGAGCGGCACCAGACCACGGTTTTCATGGACATCAGTTACCTGGATTTTTTCGCTGGTGAGACCCGCACCAGAAAAATGGTCGTGGTGGAAAACGGGATAATCACCAGAATATCTGATGCCAATGTGAACCTGGTACCGGAGCATGCCATGATCATTGATGGCCGCTCACGGTATCTGCTGCCCGGCATGGTGGATACGCATACTCACCTGGCGACCAATGTTCGTGAATTGCTTGGCGGAAACCCCTCTGCTCAGACCATCGAGGAATCCGCCCGAAATCAGTTAATGCTGTACCTCGCCAGGGGTGTAACCACGATTTTGAACAATGGCGACTTTGGCGAGCCATTACCTCGCTGGGCCACTGAAGTTGAAGCAGGCGTCCTGACCGGGCCCCACATTTACGCCGCTCAATATGCTCGTGGCGACAATACAACACCGGACGGAGGTCCCCCCAACAGGGCAATTACCGATGCCAGCCAGGCACGTGGGTTTACGCGCCAGTCGTATGATTCCGGTTATGATTTTATGAAAATCTACAACTACACACCAAGGGACGGGGTACTGGCCATCCTGGATGAAGCACACAGCCTGGGCATGCCGGTGCTTGGTCACTTTCCACAAACCATGAGCACCCGGGAAACACTGGAAAATGGAATGGATATGGTGGCACATTCCGGTGCCTATCTGTGGAGGTTTTTCGGTGGCAACACCAGCGCCAGCGATTCACAAATTGCACAGGCGGTTCAATTGACCGTCGAAAACGGCACCAGTGTCACCGCTACCGTTGGAATTGAAGAGATCATAGATCGTATCTGGTGTAATGACACTGCCGGAGTCAGCAACTACTGGGCACGAGCGGAGACACGCTATATGCACCCCACGACCGTTGGACTGAATGATCGCAGCATCAATGCGAAGTGGCGCTGGAACCCCGACGGTTGCTTTAACGGTGGTTACACACCAACGCGGGATTTTCTCAGACGCTTCACCCTGGCCCTGCACCAGGGGGGCGCACCCATCATGATGGGCACGGACTCGCCAACGGTTCTGGGCGTACCGGGGTTCTCGGCTGCGGATGAAGTCCAGGCACTGGTAAACAGCGGTATTGAGCCGTTGGATGCAATTAGAATAGCCAGTTTCAATGGTGCAGACTTCATCAGCAGAACACTTGCACTTGAAGTACCATTTGGCTCCATCACCGAAGGATCTCGTGCAGATCTGCTATTGCTGGGAAGCAACCCGATTGAATCTGTAGATAATATTAAGGACATCCTGGGGGTGATGCTGGACGGCAGATGGAATTCCAGTGCCTGGTTTGACGATCAGCTTGAGGACATCGCCCGCAGCTATGGTAACTAGCGCCCCTCTATCCACGTGATGACATATCGGGACCAGTAATTATACTTCGGCCGGCGTGGCCCGGGCATTTTGCCACTGCAGCGCGGTTACAACCGCGTCTGCTATTTGCTATTGAATTCCATCTACACCCTGTGGGTCGTGATAATAAAGACCCGCCCAAAATTGGTGGTCGCCACTGGCTGAAACAAGTTTGACCAGGGTTTTGCACTGGTCACCAGTTTTTTCAACACTGCCCTTGAGTACAGCGAACAAGGTTGCCTTTTGGCCAATTTCAGATTTTGCTGTCCTGGTATCTTCCAATGGTGCAGTGGCAAATCGGGCCGTAATACTCAGATTTTCAATTCCACTCAGTGAGTACAGAATCCCGCGCTCCAGATCAGCACAAAAACCGTGCTGATCACTGTCGCCACTCAAATCCTCAAATGGCAGGATGGTGATCAGTGAATTCAGCTCGATGTCGTGGGTTGAGAGGGTGATACTGCCTTGCTGGGCTAAAATCGTACCGTTGTAGTGGTGCTTGGTTCTGATTCGTTTGACATTCCTAAATGTGGTCATTTTCGAGCACTCCTCCTGATTTTCTCTTCAAGTACTCCTGTATAA
Organism: Lysobacterales bacterium; assembly: GCA_014238945.1. Classification (GTDB taxonomy): domain Bacteria; phylum Pseudomonadota; class Gammaproteobacteria; order Xanthomonadales; family SZUA-36; genus SZUA-36. The sequence goes on along the minus strand of JABAAB010000115.1, from coordinate 68,128 downwards.
AAGTACCAGCGGGCACCGAGGAAGTTGGTATCTGTCAACGTGTTTAACACAATGGTGTTGATTATTTGACCCAGTGTCATTTTTACAAAGCCCAGTATTTAGTAGTTAACACGGACCGGAATTGGGTTTTTGCGGTATTTTTTGCAGATTTATTGCGGTAGGATATTCAATAAAGAACTGACAGATTATTACTGCAGCAGGAAAACAGTATGTGTTTCATCCGGTTGGTAATGATCCATCATTTTCGCCGCCAGCCTGTTCAACCGTTGCAGGCGATTTTGAGGATTCGGGTGGGTGCTCAGAAATTGTGGGATCTGTGATCCGGGCAGTGACCCCATTTTTTCCCAGAGACTGACAGCGGCGTATGGGTCATATCCGGCTTTGGCGGCCAATTCAATGCCCATCCTGTCGGCCTCTTTTTCTGCTGAACGGCTGTTGGGCAGGGAAACAGCAAGTGCGGCGGCCAATGCCGCCCCGGTCAGTGCAATCTCATCGTTGTCGGTGGCTACACCGACCGCCGCAACACCGACACTGGTGGCCATTTGCAAGGACATTTTTTCCGCCGTATGTCTGGCCAATGCGTGGGATATCTCGTGCCCCATGATCTGTGCAAGTTCATCATTGGTGGGTTTTATTTGCTGCAATAGTCCCGTATAGATGGCCATCCTCCCACCGGCCATGCTCCAGGCATTGACACTTTCGGGGTCGTCAATCACGATGATGCTCCACTCCCATTCTGCAGTATCCGGACGCATTCTAATGGCTTCGGTCACCAAACGGCCGGTGATCATCCGTATTCGCGCATTGACTGCCGCACCGTTATCAATCCTACCGTTCTTGTCCATTTCACTAACGGTTGAAAGATAGGCCTCTTTGGATGCTGCAATGGCCGTTTCCTCCGAAACCAACAGCAACTGGTGACGACCGGTTGGGCTGGTTGCGCAGCAAGCCAGTAATAACAAGCTTGATAAAATCAGGAGTTTTTGGATCATTCAATTTTACTCGGTGGCTGCCGTAGCGCCGGAAACAACTTCCTGCGTGTTATCAAATGAAATTGCGGTAATCCTGGCTACCGATTCTTCACCCTTGTTTCGATAGACGATTTTAACCGGCAGAAACCGCGCCTCTTTTGCATGCCAGGAGTCGGTCTGTTTTTTCGTCTTTGAAGACCCTCGTCTGACATGGATCACCTGTAATAAACCCATTTCGGTTTGCAGGGACTCATTCGCCTGCCACTTATAAATGTATGGCTTAAGCAGCGGACCGCTGACCACATTTTCATCAAAATGAGTTTCACCATTGCACAAAGCCCGGGCAAGCTCCAGGTTAATGGTTAACTTGTCCTGCATTCCCGGTTTGATGTCCAGTTCAAACCTGCGCATTTTCTTTCTTCCTGTGGCCTTCAAGATTACCCAGTCGAACTCCACCGTCTCTTTTCTGCTCAGGAAAGCAGCCCTTTGGGTTGACAGAAAGCTCACCGGTTTGAAGGTCTCATTTACCCAATCAAACCTTGATGACTGCTGGATATGGGGATGAAACATTCCCCACTTCAATCGGCTATCCATTGTATAGCTATAGGAACCCTCCCCTGTCTCTTCCAGCACTACCTGCATCAATCCAACCAACTTGCCGTTTCGCTCAACCGTGTAGGTTGCCTGGTATGGCAACGGTGCTGAGCCACAATCTTTATGCAGCGCGTCAGCGGGTGTTGATGTACATATAAAGCAGGTCAACAGACACCTGGGCCAAACTCTGCTCCACAATTCCATAAATTGCATAGTGCCCTAGTCCATCAACGAATCAATCAGTGGGCATTCTGCCGATACTCTGCCTGTTTCACAATTCCGAAACAGGGTTTCGAGTGACTTTTCCAATTGCCGCAAATCCCTGATTTTGGCACGAGTCTCACTTAACTTCTGAGCGGCCAAGTCCTGAACATTGTCACAATCTGTCTTTGCTGGGTCCGCCATTTCCACCAGTCGCCGGTCGTCATATTGTCCGAAATCCAGGTGTTCGGCATGCAAGATGCCCTTCAGCATCTTGTAATGGGTTTCCCTAAATTTTCTGTGAACACCTTTGCTGCGCTCGGCTACGCAGAGCAGTCCCTGCTGCTCACAATATCTGATGGTTTCCGGACTGCATTGAGTCGAACGGGATAAATGTCCCATCCCCATGGGAAATGAATCTCCTGACAAGTTACTCATAAATTTACTTGAACCTGTAGTTACTGCAGGTACTAGACTCCATTATTAACCCGTAGTTCAGAGCCCATCAAGATGACCATCAGAAAACCAATGGATAAAGTTTTTCAATTTGACCCACAGGGTACTTTGACCCCGCCAGGTCCAGTCGGCCGATTGGTAATACTGGTTGTGGGGTTGATGCTATGAAGGTAATTGTTGCTCATTTTTATTGAATGATTACTTGCACCGACCGCCACGGAACCTGATTGCATCAGGTCAATACAAAATTGAAATCTAAACCTGAATAATGGCCATTAACTCGTACAAAACCCGGCCTGGGATTTGAATTCCCGCTAACCATCCGACAGGGCAGCCGTCAATTTCTTCAATTCTTCAATCAATCGGGGTGTAAGCTGGTCAGCCAGCTCAAGTTCTCCACCCCTGCCCGCCCGCTCAAGTTCCTTTGCATGTCGGGAAAGGCTCGTAGCCTCCAGCAAATCCGCCGCCCCGCGCAACTTGTGGCTGATGCTTCCAAGTTCGATGAGATCACCAGACGCAAGCGCCTGCTGCAGGCCTGCCATTACTTCGGGTATTCCCCGCAAGAATTTGTCAATGACCGAATCCATAAACTCAAGGTCCAGCATGCGCTGGGATGCCGGGTTATCTGCTGTTTCCGTGGCTGACAATTCGGCACTGCTGTTTTTCCGATCAAGGCAACGCTCTATGGCTGCAACCAGGACATCGGCATCAACCGGTTTCTTCACAAATTCATTCATACCTGAGCGGATACAGTTCTCCCGGTCCCCGGACTGGGCAAGTGCCGACAGCGCTATGACAGGAATGTTTTCATCCAACATGTGTGAATCAGAACCCCGGATGGCCTTGGTAGCCGCAAAACCGTCCATTCCAGGCATCAGGCAATCCATGACAACGAGGTCGTAATTGTCCTTCTTCAAAGCGTCAAGTGCCTCCCTGCCATCATTTACCACATCCACCCCGTATCCCGCCTGTTCAAGTACCCTGGCAGTGACAATCTGACCTATGACATCGTCTTCGGCCAACAGAATGTGGGCTCGGGTCACATTTTTGTCATCAATACTGTCAATCACTTCACTGATTCCATTCTGACCTGGCGGACAAGTACCTGGCGCATTTAAACTGGTGATATCTGTAAATTCTGATCATGAACAAATTCTACGCCTGCCCTGAACATGATGCAGCAATTCCGTATTAATGGCATAGTATGCTTAAGAGGAAGCAAACGGGGTAACAAATGCGGCGTCCGCGCGTTTTTCTTACCGACGATCATTCACTGCTTTTGGAAGCATTCAGTAATCTGCTTGAATCCAAATACGATATCGTTGGTACTGCAACTGATGGCAGGGAGATGCTGTCGCAAGTAACAAAACTGAATCCAGACGTGGTAGTCCTTGATATTGCAATGCCCAATCTGAACGGTTTTGATGCGGGTGAAAAACTGAAAAAAAAGCTTCCCGATATCAAATTGATTTTCCTCACAGTGAATGAAGACCCTGACATGGTTACCGAGGCTTTCCGAATCGGTGCCAATGGGTATCTGCTGAAGAGTTCTGCCGCCTCCGAATTATTTCAGGCCATTGATGTTGTACTCAATTCAGGAAACTACGTAACCCCAAAGATCGCCCGGGGCATGATCAGCGCCTTTATCAAGAACCCCGGCGGTCAGAAAATTCACGGCACGCTGACCCTTCGACAGCGTGAAGTGCTGCAATTACTTGCAGAAGGCAACACCATGAAGCAGATCGCCTCTACCCTGAACATCACACCCAGAACGGTAGCATTTCATAAATATCAGATCATGGAAGACCTGGATATCAAGAACAATTCCGATCTGATCAAATATGCCATAAAACACGGATTTGTCAGTTAACGTATCGCCTCGTTAATTTCTCGTATTTTTACTTGATAAGCCTGTTAATTCTAACAGTAACACCACTTATCGAAATACCTGAACATGGGCTTGTGGCAAAAAACAGCAAACGCAATAGGGGCCAAAAGTAAGATAGGAAAAAGATTTTAGCCAAACCAGCACAGGGAGTTCATAGGGATTTGACTGTCGTGCTAAATCAACCAACGCCGTGAGTTCATATGGATTTGACTCTCGGCGTTGAGTCGTTTCAGGCCGGGAAATTATCAATAACTTTTAATCACCAGTACCGGCAAGACCGAACACGAGCCTTACACATCCAACACCCCAAATTCGCTACCTTTTTACTCCGTCCGGCGGATTCCAACGATCACGTTCTACGACTTTGTTACATTTGGGGCACACCCACAAAACCTTGTCATCATCCTTCTTTAATTGGCGAAAGGTAGCATCTCTTCTGTAACTGTGTTTGCAGTTTAATTGTTTTAAGAATTCAAATTTGATAGTTCTGTCCTCTGGATCGGTCAAAATCAGATGGCTGAGTTTCAGAAATATACTGGCACCCCCACACCCACCATAAAAATTAACACATACTGACATTTGCTGCCACAGCAATTTTCAGTCGTTTTTTGACTTATACCACATCCTGGTTTCAAGTTGGCTGTCCGGCCTTCCCAACCCATCGCAAACTACGTTGGCCCAACCAGATTTTTGCAACAGCTTCCAAGGCGATCAATTGACACAAGAAAATGGAAGCAATAGCTGGCAAACATGCATATTTACAGGACAAGTCTGGCAATTTCTACAGTAGACCGTATCTCGATTTTGGCGCACATTTGTTCTGTAACTGCAGGAGGCCAATTTTCAGGCAACCGCACCCTGGGTGGAAATCCAGATCACGGAGGGGTTCGACAGAAATCATCAGGCACAACCATTCAGGCAATTCTGATGATCAACGGCATCGACATACGAAGAAAACATGAAAACTAACGGAAATCAGCTGACAAACTATACACATACCCATGGTTTGTTGGCGCTCCGGTATTGCTTCAATTCTACTGGTCCGGGAGTTCTTGTCCTGGAGTCACGTGCAGGCACAATGAGGATGAACCACTTTGACTGCTGAATTGCTAAACTGGATACTCGCGATCACTACCGCAGTGCTCTCACTGTTGTTGTATGCCTGGACAAAACGGGTCAATCACCTGGAACGTGAAAAACTGAACGAGGACTCAGATGACTATATTCGGGGAATTCTGAACTCCTCTACCGATGGAATCATCACCACGGATCAGAGTGGCCAGATTCGCAGTTTCAACATGGCCGCACAGTTCATGTTCGGCTACCAGGAGCAGAATGTTCTGTGCAAGAGCTTCCTGTTCCTGCTTCCAAAGTTGATCCGCAAAGAACATGAGAAAATCATGTCGGGTGGATCACCCGAATCCGATACTTTAATGGGTGTCAACTATGAAATTATGGGCCGCAAGGCAGATAGCAGTGAATTCCCCATCAAGTTGACCGTCCGGCCAATCAATGATTACGGCAACAAGGGCTACATCGGGGTGTTCCGGGATAAAAGTGCAGATTCCCAGGCCGATGTGGAAAAACAGAAAACCCGGGAAATGATTGAATATCTGCTACAAACCAGTCCCATCGTTTTGTATACACGCAAGACCACAGGCAGTCTTCCAGTAGCCTACGTGAGTCCCAATGTTGAAAAAGTATTTGGTTACTCCCCAGCCGACATCACTACAACCGCTGCATTCTGGCCACAGTTAGTCCACGAAGACGACCGTGATCTCATAAAGCCGGATTTGAAAGCTTTACGCAGAAATGGTCATGAATACATTGAATATCGTCTTAAATTACCGGATGGGGGACTACGCTGGATTGGTGAATCACGCACTGTAATCAATAATGAACAAGGAAAGCCCTACCAGATTATCGGTACATGGACAGACATTCACCAGGAAAAAGTAGCCCGACTGCAGACTGCACTGACTGTAGAAAGACTTGATATAAGTCTCAAATGTGCAGATATGGCAACCTGGGATTGGCATATTAATAGCGGAGAAATTTCTTGGTCCGAGAACATTTGCGAAAAACTCGGTCGTGGTGCTGATCAGATAACAAATTTTGACTTGTTCACCTCCATTTCACACCCGGAAGACAACGAAGCACTGCAAGCTGCTTATAAACAGTGCCTGGTGAAAGATGAGGCTCTGGATCATGAATTCAGGGTCAACTGGCCCGACAATAGCATTCACTGGGTTCACATGAAGGGCGAAATAATAAACAACAGCGGAGGCAGTCCGGTACGAATGGCAGGTGTCGTGTTTGACATCACCAAACTCAAACAATTACGGGCAGCGCCACAGCCAATAGCGAAAATAGCTTGATTCTCAACAATCAAAACCATCACTTTCATACAGCAAATTAGTGCTACACAGGTATCAATATCAAGGACGATTTTGAAAACATCCAGGCCCAAATACCTCTGCTACCTTCCTCCCCCCCACTCTGTGGCCGAGGTTTGGGTCTTGGATGTCCTTTCATATCACTGACAAACCACCAAGAGGTCAACGGGAGAAAAGGATGATTCAACCTGACACCAGAAAAACTTATAAACGGTCTTCAAAACAAAGCGATGCAATTCGGAATTCAGTTTCTTTAACTGCTACTGCAGATGATGAGGCGAAGCCACTGTATAAATTTGAAATCATGGACGACCAGCTTCAAACAATATTCGATTACTCACCTCACGCGTGCTATTTGACAGATCTCTGTGGTGTTTTCATATACGGAAATATTGCAACTCGGAGATTAACCGGGTTTGAGCCCATTGAAATGTTTCGAAAAAATCTGTTTCAATTGAAGTTGCTGCCCCCTGAGGACATTCAAACCGTAGTGCGGTCACTTACCTCTATCACCAATGAAAAAACTTCCGGACCTGATCAATTGACCATACGCAGAAAAGACGGGGAAAAGTTACCTGTTGAGGTGCAAAGCTTCCTGATATCCATAGAGCATATGCCGGTGGTGCTAAACATGGTCCGCATCATCAACACACAGGACCGGGTCAGCGCTGACGTGGTGAAGTTGCAACACTAGGCCGATTAATTCACTGGTAATCAAACCCTCTTGACGGATACATCATTGACCCTGGCAGGATTCTGTCGGGGTCAATTGATCAAAGTACAAGTGTTGGCTTGATAAAATTGGTATGCTTGTATTGTCAATCAACGGTTGAGAATTATAATGGCGACAATACTTATCGCGGACGATGCCCAGATCATGCGCAATATTCTGCGCTTGATGCTTGAAAAAGCCGGGCATGAAATTGTGGGCAATGCCACCAATGGTGTTGAGGCACTTGAAAGGTATGTTCAACTCAAACCCGAACTGGTCACCATGGACATTCATATGGAAGGTGGTGACGGTATGACCGGTCTGGAACAAATAGTCCAACAGGATCCGGCTGCCAAGGTGTTGATGGTCTCTGCCGTAGGCCAGGAACAAAAGGAAGAAGAAGCTCGTAATCTCGGAGCTGTTGGTTATGTCAGAAAGCCATTCCAGCTTGATGATCTGCTGGAGCATATACACAACGCACTGACTGGATGAATAATTTCCCCTCCAGGGCATATGTCGCATGAATCGGGCTTCTACACACCTCAGTGAATCACAACTCGGGTTTTTGCAGGAGGTCATGGAATGCGGCAACAGCCAGGTAAAACCAACTCTTGAGATGCTTACCGCCCAAACTGTCGATCAGTTGTCAATCCAACTCAGGATTATCCCCAGTTCAGAGGTGAGCCGGTATATGGATATGAACCCGGAACCACTCGCAACGGTCATTGGCTCAATGCATGGGGACGTAGAAGGGATGTTCTATTTCTTGCAATCAAAAAAAGATTTTCTCAGCCTGGGTCACATACTGATTGATAGTATTTCATCAAGCATCAAGCGAATGGCCAATGAACCTACAGAATATCTGATTCCTGATTGGCTCAAAGAGCAGCGAAGCGAGAACCTGGATACCGAAGAACTGGAAGCACAGATGTTTGATGCGGTTTCTGAAATGGGCAACGTATTGTTTGGAATATACTTGACAGCTTTATACAACGGCTGCAAATTGGGTGTTTACTACGATACGCCAACCAATGAGTGGGACGACCAGCACCTGTTGCTTGAACAAGCGCTGCGAAAAAACAAAAATGAATCCAACTGTGCTTTTGTAATCCGCGTCGACTATACAGTAGCCGGAGAAAACCTCAGGGCCTGGTTACTCATGTTGCCTGACCTCAATGGTCTGCGTGCCATGATCGACAGCAGATAAGCCAGGGCGATTATCACCACCTGCCTGCTGGGTCTCAGTGTACCGAGACTCCCATGTTTCCTGTTGAATGCCGCAGAACTGCTTCAAGATCCTTTATCTGAACAGGCTTGGGTACAAAGTTGTCCATTCCGGCAAGCATGGCACGATCACGGGCCTCATGTGTTGCATCACCCGTCAGTGCTATTATGCGCACCTCCCGATTACCATTAAAGCGTTCCCGAATCCATCTGCTGGATTCTGTGCCACTCATATGTGGCATCCGCAAGTCCATGAAAATCAGGTCATATTGACTTCTCATTACTGCCGTAATGGCCTCCTCGCCATCTGCTGCCTCATCAGCTTCATAACCCAATTTTTGCAGAAGTGCGCACACAATCTGACGGTGAATGTCATCATCGTCAACCACCAGAATATGGTGTGGATGGAGCTTCGCCAGTTCAGTTTCATCGCGGGTCTGCTTGGGTCCCTTGGTTTTCTCTGCAGGCTTCCAGGACGAATCTGAAGGATTGAGTTCGGCATGGATGGTGAACTTGACCACTGTACCTCCCTCGGGATTGTTCTCAATCCAGATCTTGCCGCCCATCAATTCAACCAGTCCTTTACATAACGGCAGTCCCAGCCCTCCCACATCATATGTATCACTGCGGTCACTGAGCGTTGGGCTAAACGGATCAAATACATCTTCCAGGTGTTCGGAAGGAATTCCAATACCAGTGTCAGCTACTGAAAATTCGATATTCAAAGTTCCGTCTGCACGAATGGTGGTGCGACTGCTCAGAGTGATCGAGCCCTTGTCGGTGAACTTGAGTGAATTGGAAAGCAGATTTGCAAGTATTTGCTGAAGTTGGTTCTCATCACAAGACATGACGGTGTCGGGCAAATCATCAATTTGCATCACAAATTCGAGTCCCTTTGAGATTGCCTCGGGCTGATAGAGGCCTGTTACACGAGAAATACAACTAGCGAGGTCAACGGAACTCAGTTCAGAATCTGACAAATCCTGCACCGACTTGATTGCACCGGGCATATTTCCAACCAGGCTTAACAGGGCGCCACTACTTTCAGAAATAATTTCTGCTATTTCACGGGATCTCCAACCCAATTCCTCATCGAGTAGCAAGTCGGTCATTCCCGTAATTGAATTGACTTGAGTTCGAATTTCATGACCGATATCCATCAGAAAGTCACGCTTCGCCTGACTCTCCATAGCGTGACGTTTCCTGTGTATTTTTTCGTCATACAGTTCTTTCAATCCCTTGATATATACACGCTTTGCCTGGCCCCCATCCTGGACCAGAAAAGCCATCAGGCTAAGAAACCCCAGGATCAACGCCGCCTTGGCCATCCCCCCCACTAGGAATACAGCAAATCCAAATGGCGCAAGAACACAAAGCAAGAATATGAGATGTGCGCTGCGTCTGACGGACAAGGCACTGGTACCTGCGGCGACGCAACCAGCCGATAAAACTATGGTCAACATGACTTCCTGTGCGGCCCAGTACTGCCAGATCACCATACCCGACAGGACACCCAGGGTCAGGCTCTGAAGGGCGGTGAGCACACTGAATTCCACTACTGCGCGTTCACCGACCGCGTCATACCGATTCTCGAAATCTCTTGCAAACCAAACCCGTACCGACCCGAGCAAAAAGAGCAGAATTGCTTCAGCCCCCGCCCACCAACCATAATCCCTAAGCATGGGCGTACCCGCCAACATGATCAGAGAAATAGCGGTATATACCGGTGCCCCCAATTGAGACCGTCGTGCCAGCTCGATGGCGGACTCGCGCTCCAAATAATCTTCAAGATTTTGTGAAGGGCTAGATTCTAAAACTGAATTTTGCATGATGTAAACCCCCGTTTACTCAACATGTCTGCCGAATATACTCAGCCCATTCAACATCTTAGTCAACCCTGCGTGCTTTTTAAATGACCTTTTTCGTCATAATCGAAGTACAACAGTGCTGAGAAGAAGAATGTCTTGGCCTCCACGACCGGCCAGACTCGGGAATCATTTCCTTATGATTTCCGACCCTGGTTGTGGGCTCTAAGCTTTGCCACCCGCTTCGCTACCCAAAGGTTCGTTCAACGTCCGTGTCGCCCAAGTGCATCCTTGCCCTTTTCTTCCTTGTATAAATCCGATCCTCAGCAATGATAGTGCTTTGCCAGCACTTACAAGTCCACTGTAGAAAGTGACAGACTTTCATTGGAAAATGCATGGTTTCACAAAGTTTATCCATGCCTTGACCTAAATACCCCCAGCCAGTGGCAGGCCGGCAAGTTGCCCAGATTGGAATTCAGCGGATAAACGGTCATATTCCAACAAAGTGCTATACTCTTGGCCGGGATGATACATCTGAACTGACTCGTGTTATTCAAAATCAAGCTGAGGGGACGGCATAAACGATGGACAATTCTTATCCTGGTATGAAAGAAGACCCACGCTCCATTTTACTCGACTATCTTCAATTGCTTTGGTTCAGACGACGGCCGATCATCCTGATTACAGTATTGATTGGTATGTTCGGAATGGCATGGTTCAGTCAACAACTTCCCGTTTATATTTCATCTTCAAGCCTGATGATCAATGTTCCAGCATCATATTCAGCATTGGCAGATTCGATTGGTCTGGATGGAAATGCCCATGATGTCGGCAATGAAATCGAAGTGTTGAAATCACGGGAGCTTGTGTCCAAGATAATCAAAGACCTTCAATTACTTGTCTATGGCGAATTCAATCCTGATCAACAGATGCAATCCAGGGGCCTGGCCGGTCTGGTAGAACAGGGGAACACCACTCTGGGGATATGGAAAGATTCCATTGGTAGTGTGCTTGGCGGTGGCAAGAAACAAAACGGCCAGGTGAGAGCGGAGTCAACACATGAACGCAAATCATCGGTCGCGCTCGACATTTTTCTTGACAAGCTGGAGGTGCATCAAGTCAAACGTTCCAATGTGATAAATGTTACATTTGCATCGTTTGACCCTGAACTGGCCACCCAGATCGCAAACACGCTGGCCGATGCGTTTATAGCAAAACAATTACAGGACAAGCTTGATGCTTCTGAGAATGTATCCAACTGGCTGGCAAGCCAATTTTCAGCCCTGAAGGAGCAAATGGAGTTATCCGATAAAGCCGTGCAGTTTTACAAGGAATCATATGATCTGGCTGGTCCGGCCAGCACCGACTCAGTTGATCAGCAGTTGTCAGATATCAATGTTCAAATCATCATTGCCAGAGCAGAAAAATCACAATCAGTATCACGACTCGCACAAATCAGTTCTATACCGGACGATGAAGCCGTTTTTGACGGAACCATCGGTTCCTGGGCTACTCCCAGAATCCAACAGTTGCAGTCGAAAAGGTCTGCCCTGATTGACACCGCATCGGAGTTGGCTTTGCGATATGATCCCGCCGATCCGGTAATCGCTGAAAGAAATGCGGAAATTACCGCAATCAGCGCGGTGATCAGACAGGAAATCAGCAAACTTGCCATCGGGTTACAGCAGGAGGTTTCCGTAGCCAGTGAACGTGCCATTGAACTTGAGGCCAGACTTTCCGAATTATCCCTTGTGGCGGGAACACAACACCGAAGAATTCTCCAGTTGGCTGAACTTGAAAAGGACGCCGCGATCAACAGGGCACAGTTTGAGGCAGTTGTCGAACGATTGAAGGAATCAAGTTTTTCTACCGATTTGATTACTCCCGATTCACAGGTCATATCGCGTGCACAGCTCAATCTTCTGCCAACCTATCCTGGCAGGAATGGAAAAATGTTCCGCACGCTGATTATTGGTTTCGTATTTGCTTTGCTGGTGATGTTCCTGTTACAACTTCGAAACCCCGGCTTGCTGAGTCCACAACATGTGGAACATGAACTTCACACCCCTGCCATTGGCGTGATCCCCATCGTCCCGCGCGGGCACCAGGCCCACGAATATCTGTTGGATGAACCGGACTGTAAATTCGTCGATGCAGTCAAGGCATTGAAAATCACGCTGGATTTGTCTGACCTGGACAAACAGGTGAAGACCATCCAATTGGTTTCCTCCATTCCAGAAGAGGGAAAGACCTCGCTTGCAATTTGCCTTGCCCGGGTGGTTGCCGCATCAGGTCAGAAAGTGCTGCTGGTAAATGGGGATTTACGCGGCAGTGCAATCGAAGAAATGCTTGGACTTCCGGTGGGCACGAAAGGATTGACTGACCTGATGTTGTCCAATGACACAGAATTGACCGAATACGTCATGAATGACAAGAAAAGCGATCTGCAATTTCTTTCAGCCGGAACGGCTGTGCACGCCAACTCGGATGTTGTCTTTTCATCTCAGCGTATGGAAACGATTAATGAATTACTAAAAGAACAATACGATTTCATCGTATTTGATACACCGCCGGTAAGGATGTCTGCCGACACCATTGTCTTCAGGAAACTGGTAGACAAAACCCTGTTTGTAGTGCGTTGGAATAAGACACCCAAAAAGATCGCAAGGGACGCATTAGGACAACTACACTCCGCTGGTATTGACCTTGCTGGAATTGTACTGCAGCGTGTCAATCCTCAACGTTACAGTACGGAAGTTGCTTATTCAGACTTTGGCTATCTGCACCACAGAAAGCTTTGATTTAAAGACAACCACATCAAGCAACTGTCAATCAGGGCCAGCAGGTCATTTGAACTTGAGACAATTGGCTCATATTGACGTAATTCTTCCTCGGTGGTTTTCTTGTCGGTGATATCTACAAAGGTCAGAATGGCCACGTCATTTGTACCATAGTCAAGGAAATCTCCGCTGATTAACCAGTTACGGTATTCACCCGTGTGGGTCTTCACATCCAGCGGATAATCCCGGATATGTCCATCTGCAATGAATTTCTCAATTCCCGCTTTTCGTTGATCTTTGTCCAGTACCATGTCGTCGTCAAAAATGGTGCTGTCGGTTATCTCCTCCCGTGTGAATCCGGTCAGACGACAGTAACTGTCATTGAAATCTATCCTCGTTCCTTCACTGAGATCAAGAATTTCCATTGCGGTTGAATTGCCGTGAAAGCTTGCAGAGAATTTCTGCTCACTTTCTTTCAACTTTAATTCAGCCTTCTTTTGTTCGGTGATATCAGATACCACCGCAACAAAACCGGTTAGCACACCTTCACTGTCGTATTGATAATTCCATTGAACTTCGAGATTCAGCAAACGGCCATCCTTGGTAAAGTTTTCAACCATCATAAACCTCGGTTCAGGTTGTTTTTTCTTTATACTGGTGAACAATTCTTGAGATTTTTTCCTGCCAGTTTCATCCGGCCAGAACTCCCAGAAATATCTGCCAATCAATTCACCAGGTTCCATATCCAAGATGCGGTGGTGCGCCTTGTTGCTGAAAGTGATCTTGCCTTGCAGGTCGATTTCAAGTACACCACTGGGCAGCGTATTGACCACCAATGCCAGCCGTTGCCCACTTTCTTTCTGAGCAGTCTCGGCGAATTTACGACGGGAAATGTCCTGCAAAGTCCCTTTGAGTTTGATCGTTTCCCCATTTCTGGTAACCGGGTTGCAAATCGAATGCATCCACTGGAGTTTACCGTCATCGGTGATATGCCTCAGTTCAAGATCATATGGCTGTCCCTTTTCCAATGCATTTCTAACAGCCCTTTTCAGAATCGGTCGGTCCTGGGGGTGATAGTACTTAATGGCCATATCCTGAGACAATGAAGCATCTGGTGGAAGACCGTGTATTCTTCCGGCCTCTTCCGTCCAACTGACCTTAAGCGTCTTGGCATCCAGTTCCCAACCACCGATCTTGGCCATTTTGCCCATCTCGTCGCGCAATTGGAGGCTGTTTCTCAGGTCTCTTTCGATGGTCTTTTGACGGGCAAAACGGTTTCCTATCTGTTCGGTCATTTCATTAAAAACATTGCTCAGCATGGAAAGTTCGCCATGGCCCCCAATCGCCGCAATTTTCTTCGAGTTTCCACTGGCAAAACTTCGCGCAGAAGATGCCAGGCTGTATATTGGCCTGGTTACCAGTAGTTGCAACAGGACCATCATCAAGACCATTGCGATCAACATGAACACCAAAACCTGTAGGCTGGTGCGTAATACCCTGTTCCAGAGTTGTGCGTGATCAGAACTCAAGTCATAGACGGCAAACAGAACCCCTCCTCCTTGTGAACGGATGACACCAGTCTCAAGTTCTGAAGCCAATGGCAAATAGGCGTATATGAAATTACGCTCCGGATTGAAACTGACATCGGGCCGATCTTGACGTAGCTGATTGGTAAATCGTATCCGGTCAAAATCCTCTAACGCATTGACTGCCAATTGGTTTTTCTTTTCAAATCTGCTGGCGTGTGTGATTCGGCCTTGATCATCGACCATGGCCAATACCCTGTAACGAGTGTCAACGCTTCTCGATGACAAAGCCTGATCAAGCTCGGCAATATTGCCGGAGCTTGCCTCCTTGTTCAATTCGCGCTGCAGGAAGATTAACTGGTGACGGACAAAACGCAGACTTTGATCGACCAGGTCAGTTTTAGAGTTCTGGTAGTTGTTCCAAACCAGAAACGATCCCAACAGGGTGAACGTGATCGTCACAAGCAACGGCAAACCAGTTCTGAGACCAAAGGAATACGGTGGCTTCACTGGTCCGGATCCGGAAGAAACCGATCATCGGTCAGATACCCAATTGAGGGCTGCCTTTTGAGTAGGTTTCTATCCTACATAAATGTTGCCAGTTCATTTGCCCTGATGTGTAAAGGGGATATATTTCCTTCCAGTAACTGATGATTCTCAAGCAGATCTGGCAATCTCATTCCCTCATAGCTTGCTAAAACCTCCTCCGGTGTCAAACCCTGCCGGGGTGCCATACGCATCGCAGCATCTTCAGGCGGTAACTCGAGATATCGACGGGCCTTAAAATAACCATCCAACAGCGTGTCCAACGTAGCTGCCTGTGCGGTGATGACCTGGGGGGACACCGCCAGTACATCAACGATGCGACCCGGCATCTTGCTACTGTCATACAACTGCCGGCCCCCCTGCTTCAATAGTTCCGTTGTGACTGGTTCAAAGGTTACCACCGCTGAAACAGATGAATAGCAACCCAGATGTTCGTCGTGGGTGCAGGAAACGATTTCGATATCGGATGCCGACAGACCGGCTTCGGAAAGTGCACTGTCCAGAATGATCGCACCGACAGCCGTATTTTCGACTGCCACCCGTTTACCAATGAGTTGATCAAGTTCCAGTATATCGGGCTTGACCAGAAGAACATCTGCACCCAGGGAGTAATCCATGACGAGGATGATCCTTAATTCCACGCCATCCTGAACGAGAGTCAACACTTCGTCCAGGGTCAACGCTGCTCCTTCAAGCAGTCCATTTCGCAAGGCCTGCATCACTTCGGATGCGGAGATCATCTCAATCAGATTAACCTGCGATTCCTCGTAATATCCCAGGCTGCGAGCCAGGTACAATGGCTCATATCCTGGCCAGACACCGCTGCCAATTCGCAGAGACGTGTCTGATTGCTCGTTGCACGAGATCAGAACAACTGTCAATACCAGGCAGTAGATCAATCCTGCAATACGACGATATTGGTGGCGGTGCTCAAATCTTCTCAAAGATATTTTTCTGGTTAATTTGTGCTCGGACATAATAGATGAAAAGGTGCCATCAGACTATATGCACTTGCTATTCATTCACTGTGATACAGATCAGTGACGCACTGTGAAAGGAGCATTCCGGTATCAACTGAACAGTTGCCGGACTTGGGTTAGACGTCTTAATAGATACTATGGCTGAGTGTCAAACATCTCGCTGATTACAGCCAGAATACTACTTTGTGGGTTAAATTTTTGCACAAACCCCTTACCGCCCGACTGGAAAACCTTCTCTTCGATCAATCGGTCGCCGGAACCAGAAACAATGATGACCTTTGCTTCGGAATCTATCTGGATAATATCACTGAGAACCTCCAAACCATTTTTCCCCGACATGAGATAGTCCAGGGTAACGATATCAGGATTCAGTTCTTTGTATGCCTGTACGGCATGCTTCCCATCCTGTTCCTGCCCAATGATCTTGTGTCCACCGGATTCAAGGGTTCTCTTCAGCCTGGCTCGGGCGAATGCAGAGTCATCAACGATCAGTATATTTGCCATTATTTGGTACCTGCTTCGTATACCGTGGGGTCTTGACCGTCGTCCGGATTCAGGCAAAACCACTGTAGTCAAAATCAGTATATGTTATCGACTCTGCAACTGGAAGGCAGATATCTCAGTGCATCGTCCTGGGTAAACCCCCGTGTGCAAAACCAGTCAATCCCGCTATTGGACTCCACGGGACTCATTACTGGAATTATTTGCACACCATCCAGTGCCGAGTCAAGTTCCTCCGAATTGACCCAAATCGCAAAATCACCCTGAGAAAAATTATAAAAGAATATGCGGCAGTACTTGCTCAATCCCACCTGCAAAGCCGAAAATGATTGATCAATACCTGCCTCCATTGCATTGGATGGCCAACGTCCCATGCTCAGGCGATACTCTGAAACCTGGATCTTTGGCACAGCTGCTGCTGATACGCACTCTGTTACCCTGGCCCTGATGGTATATTCCTGGTAGGCGGGAACCGCCAGTGCAACCAGAATTGACACCACGGCAATAACGATCATCAGTTCGATCAATGTAAACCCTTTAACGCAAACCTTCTTGTCAGTCATGGATACGCACCGGTCCTATATTAAAATATTTTGCAGTTTTGTGTCTCTTCCCTCGTAGCGACACAATTATATATACAATAATTATGCCATTGAATATGAATCTATATTTTTCAGTAGGATAGTCCGGTAACAGTGATAAGAAAAACACATCTCCGACTAATAATTGTCATGGAGTGTTCAAAAGCGTCACCCCTTTCTATCAGGATCGACGGTTCTGATTTGATCGAATCAGGGCAATTGTTTGTAGACCAGGCAATTGAAAGCATCAACTGTCTAATGAAGAGTAACATCAGCCAGGCACTTGCCCAGGCAAAGTTACCGGGAAATATAGTCCTGCTGAGAAATTGCTAATAATACTAAACTGGAGTGATGTCTATTTATCGGGCATCGACTGTATTGAGCATGGTATGGAATGATTCCTCACTGGGCGAAATCAAACAACACAATTTGAAAGATTGATCCATTACCTCGATCTCATTTTCAATTGCCAATTGCACCCGTTCCTCATTCTGTGCCAGCGCCAGGTATTGTCTGACTTCCCTTTGATCAATGTCCCGCAGGACCTCGGGAAGACCGTGATGGGTATTCAAATCAAATGACTGATAAATACTCTTGGTATAGACACCGACCAGCACATTGCCCATCTCTGCCAACAGATCCATCATCTGGTTGTAAAAAACGGTGTCACCGGCTCGCCCAGCACCACTGTCCTTCATCCAGTGTGGTTTTTGACTTTCAAGCTCAGCCAGATCGGTATCAGGACTTGATAGAAAAAGCAGACTTAAAATCGGCTTCATGATATCACTGAGGCGCTTGAAATCCATCGACCTCAGTAACAAAATAATACTGCCCCGCAAGTCACCATCAATGTTGCACTTGACGGTGTACAGTGTACCCCGTCCCAGATTTTCCAGGATTGTGTTGTTATCTGCGTACGATATTTCAATACGTGAACTTGAATTGTCAATTTTTTGACTGAAGAATCCTTCAAGTGCTTTTAGAACGCTGTTGGTTCCATCAATAAGAAACCGGTCAAATGACTCAATTTGTTTCTGACTTAAATCTTCGTGACAAGAAATTTTCTGTTTTCTTTTCCAACGTGACTTCCAGTTTGGAAACTTAAATGTCATGATCAAGCTTCCATCACCAAATCTAAAACCTTAAGAATCTCGACTTGCATACTGGGCTTTTCAACGAATTCCTTGGCTCCCGCTTTCAGCACCTTCGTCTTGATACTGTGATCACCTGATCCGGATATAACGACCACTTTTGCCGACGGGTCAAGTTTGATCAACTCTAAAAGAACCTCCTCCCCATTCATACCGGGCATTAGGTAATCCAGGGTCACCAGATCCGGTTTTAGCTCGCGATATTGTTCCAGGGCCTGCTGGCCATTCATGGCGTGACCAACGACCTTGTGACCCCCGCCCTGTATAACTAATTGCAAGCGGTTTCTCGCAAATGCGGAGTCGTCCACTATTAGTATTTTTGCCATATCAGTCCCCGAATCTGCATAAGGAACACCCTTGGTTAGACTATGATTCTATCACGCTCACTGTTAATTTATTTTTCGAATTTAAATCCTGTTTTTGTCCTGTTTTCGGCGACCCGATCACATTGACATCATAAAATGGGGATTTGATGGCACATTGGCAGAGACCGCAGCCAATAATATCGCCATACAAAAAATTCTGTAATGTGTGGCACCACGGCTAAGCGGGCTAAGTTTGCCCAATGATTTGCAAGATGAGATAGCTTATCATGCGGCAAATCACACAGTTCTAAACAGGAGGAAACTATACCGGCAGTATTTCAACATGAACAGAAACCGGCAGCAATTCTTCTCGCTCAATGTTCCTCATCCCCGCCGGTGCGCCGACTAAGGCACAATCTGTTGAGGTTTCCTGGGACACCATTGCACGGTAACATGCCCAATACCTGCATTGCCGATGTCAACCGCATAATCTGTCAGGCCGTTACTCCAGGATATTCCGCTTTTTGTTTGTGCATAAGCAAGAATGGCGAAGTATTCTGATTGATGGGTTGGGTCCACAGCTTCGGCCAGCCAGGGACATATGGTGATGTATTTAATCATGCACTCGATACAGTTTCGCTGTACAGACAGTTTGTGATAACTTCCTAGCTGATTTACACAGCAGCAGGTGTTTCCTTGCGTACATATGCGAAATTCCCATGGGCTATCAATTGTGCTGTTAAACAAGCAGAATTCGTTGGGCATGACATCGGCACACGGATCAGGACAGGTTTTCTGGTATGAGTCTGGACCCATCTCGGCAAAACCTGTCACAACCTCGGGTGTCGGTGGTAATACCCGTGTTCAATGGCGGAGCAGACTTGGAACAATGTCTGCAAGCCGTATTTGCGTCGTCGTACCCCGTTTATGAATGCATCCTGGTGGATGACGCTTCCACCGATGGAATGACTGCTGTTGCCGCCGAGCGCCATGCAGTCAGGGTGATCTCTTTTGACCGCCAGGGCGGGCCGGCAGTAGCCAGGAACCGAGGGGCCGAGGAAGCAAGTGGCGACATCCTGTTTTTCACCGATGCTGACGTAGTGATAAGCCCCGATGCATTGGCTGTCGCGGTGCATGCCTTTCATACATATGCCGAGCTCAGTGCCGTGTTTGGCAGTTACGACGATCAACCCGGTCATGCCGCATTTCTCTCCCAATACAGAAATCTTTTTCATCACTGGGTACACCAGACCAGTGGTAATGATGCATCAACTTTCTGGACCGGTTGTGGTGCAATTTATCGTCATGTTTTTATTGAAATAAATGGCTTCAATGAAGATTATGAACGCCCCAGTATTGAGGACATAGAACTGGGAGCCCGGCTATGCAAATCGGGACACCTCATACGTCTTGAGAAAACGATGTTGGTCAAGCACATGAAACACTGGAGATTCTGGAACATGATCAAGACAGATATATTTGATCGGGGTGTTCCGTGGATGAAACTGGTATTGCACGACCGAAATGTCACCGGCGATCTGAATCTCAGCCGTCGATCAAGAATCGCAACCCTATTGGCCGGGTTTCTTGTCTTGCTGGCAATGGTATTGCCAATGACAGGACATCTTGCTTCACTGCTACCCGCAGCAGCATTCCTGCTTGCGGCCAGTATCGGCATTAAACTATCCGGGTTACCCGGAAGTCGATCCATCAAAACGGTTTTATCAACACTAATCTCCTTATTGGCACCATTGCTGGCCTACCGGCTTTCACCTGACCCACTGGCCATCATTCCGATGGCAGCAATCCTTGCCATGATCTGGACACACGCCGGATTTTATCGCTGCGTTTTGAACACACGCAATGGAGCTTTTGCGATGGCGGTTGTACCCATGCTAATCATTTTTTTCCTGGGTTGTGCCGCTTCGGTTCCGTTGGCGCTTTTCAGCCATTACCAGGGAAAACGCAACACACGTATGGACTCTTCACGGACCGATGAAGTTGCCTGAAACCGGAGCGGAATCATTCTGATATCTGGAATGATATTATCCGCCTGAACGCTTTTGATATGAGAAACGAATCAATGAAAGGAATTTTTCACAGTTTCAGGGATCCCTCGGCCTTCATCCTGCTGGTGCTGGTCATGCTGGCATTTCTGGGTGCATGGCAGTTTGCCAAGGAGGCGCCGGGTATAGATTATTACGTCGCCTGGGTTGCTTCAGACGCAGTAAAGAATGAAACCAAACATGATATTTACGACCCGGCATCCGGCTTTAAACTTGCTTATGAATACCGAAATCGTGCAGATGCTCTGGATCATGCGCCACATCAGAAGCTGCTGGCACAGCGACGCAGCAATCTGCACATGACGGCAACACCATTCTTGTACTGGGTAACAGGAGTGTTCTCAACCGGAAACTATGATAACGATGTCTCCACCTGGCACCTGCTTTCCCTGCTGTCTTTGCTGATATTTTTTCTCGTGATATACCGGTTACTCGAATTTCAACCCACAACCTGCCTGGCCATTCTCCTGCCGGTTGTTGTCTGGTACGCACCCCTGCATTCGGATTTAAATGTCGGTAACGTAAATGGTTTCCAACTGGGCCTCATCGGATTGCTGATGTGGTTGCAAAGCAGGGATTCGGACCGGCGGTTTTTGTTTATCGCGGGCCTGGTCACCGGATTAACGGTGATGTTCAAACCCAACCTCGCACCGATTGGCTTGTTACTCGCAGGTGGCTGGCTGGTGCGGCAACAATATTCAAAACTGTTCACCGGACTGTTTGGAATGACAGCGGGTGTGATTGGGGCCGCGTTGGTGTCCTCGTGGTGGATGGGGAGTATGACAAGCTGGCTGGACTGGTTGCAGGTCATCAGCAAGACGGTAGAGCATGGACCCGGCAAGGGCAGTGGCAACTATGCCGTCATGACCCAACTCGGCGGCGGCCTGAGCCCGCTGTATCAGCTGCTGTTGGCAACTGCCCTGTGCGTGGTGGTATTAATATTTCTTTGGTGGGGACACAGGGGTCGAACGGACACAAATTCGGATAACAGCTTCGGTTCGTCGGAAAGTCTGGAAAACACCCTGTTGATTGCCATGGGCTGTGTTATTGCCATGCTGGCTTCAGCACTGGTCTGGATTCACTATTACCTGCTGACTATTCCCATGTTGATGGTTGCTTTGCGTCCCTGGCAGGATATCCGCCACAAGAAATTACCGGCCATCATTATGCAGCGACTCCTTCCGGTGGTTGGACTGATTTGTCTTATGGATCTCTCTTTGTACAACCTGCTGGGTATTGACCGACTGGATTACTGGGCGAAAGCAACCACGACCTGCGTGCTAATTCTGTTCACGGTTGGTTTATGGGAATTTCGCTTTGGTATCCCTACTCAGATCGCAGGGAAGAAGAGCGCGGGGTAATTCGTTCACTGAAAGCCCTCGATCGATCCTCACCCATTTCGTGATACTCAGCATCCTGGTTTACTTGCCAGAGATCCCACTTTTTCTCACCGGAGAGGATATTTTCTGCGGCAAGTAGTGCGGTCATCATGGCATGATCCTGATTATTGTACTTGTGCATTCCATTTCGTCCGACCAGGTGCAGACCCGGCAAATTTTCTTCCAGCCAGCTTCGGAACAGGGCAACCCGCTCTTCGTAATTCTCATCATAAACAGGGTATGCCCGATCCTGTCTGATCACAGTACCGTCAATAACATGACCCGGAGTGACCAGACCCAATTGAATCAATTCCTCATCTGCGAGCCTGATCAGGTCCTCATCCTTTGAGTCCCAAAGACCATCGCCACGGAAGCAGAAATACTCCATTCCCAGGCAATTGAGATCCGGATCTGGAACCATGTGAGGTGACCAGGATTTAAAGTTTTGAATACGTCCAACCCGGACCGCTGAATCGTGAATATAGATCCAGTTGTCATCAAAGCAGTCCACGTCTCTGACCACCAGAGCGACAGTCAGGAAATCACGATAACGAAGCATACGTGCAGCGGTCAGTACTGCTTCGGGTGGAATGGGATCCAGCAATCCGGCCAATTCTGCAATTGCGGCAGATGAAATGACGTGGTCACCGATGAATTCACTCTTATTTCCATTGCTGTCAACTGCACTAACTGTCCATAATCCGGTTTTCGGGTCACGTCCAAGACCGTCCACATTCATACCCATTAATATCTCGCCGCCAGCTTTGTTAACTTTCTCCGCCGCCGCTTCCCACATCTGTCCGGGACCCAGCCGCGGATAACGGAAACTTTCAATCAGGGATTTCGGTGTATCTCCCCGAATAAATCGCGCGGGCACCAATGCCTGCCACAAAGCTGAACCCAACGATAACCCCTTGATCCTCTGTGCGGCCCAATCTGCCGAGATTTCTTTGCATTTCATACCCCACACTTTTTCCGTGTAGGTTTCAAAAAATATGCTGTAAAGTCGGTGCCCGAACTGGTTGGTCACCCATTCCTCAAAAGTTTGCGGGTCGATTACCGGTAACAATCTTGCCTTTATATAGGAAGCCATGCATCTAACGGATTCAAACACTCCCAACTTGGTCAGGGCATTCAACGGCCGCAACGGGTAATCAAACAATTTGCCGTTGTAAAAAATTCGGGACTTTCGGGATCGTGTGAGTAACTGGTCACCCAGGATTTCCTGCCAAAGTGCTTCAATTTCATTCGAGCGGGAAAAGAACCGGTGCCCACCGACATCAAATCGAAACCCCTTGTAGGTCTCAGTACGTGAAATGCCACCGACAAAATCCGGGTCTCGTTCCAGCACGGTAACCCGGGCCCCCTCATGGGTCAGGCTATACGCCGCTGTAAGCCCGGCAGGCCCTGCACCGATACAAATCACATGGGGAGTTTCCTGTGCCATTATTGTTAACCGAACCCGGAGAGACTGAAAACCGTATGCTACGGCAAATTAATTCACTTCGACAGGACTTACTGCACAGTTTTATTCAAAGCACTCCCGTCCCTGGACCCCGGTCAGGCGCTGAAAATCAAGTTCACGTTCACCCAGTGTATCGAAGTCATATTCAACGTGGAGATCGTTACAACCATGAAGATGTATTTTCAGCGTGCCAATATCGTCACGAACCGCCATGTCACTACCGGGCAATACGAATTCCAGCCCATGCAGTCGCTGCGTCGGTATGGTGACTTCATCAACACCATATTCAAACATCGTATTACCCGTTAACCAGAATGGTTGACCTTCAAGATACAGAAACCAGGCAAAAAAGATGAATGGTCCAGAGTCATTTTCCCCGACAAACAGTGTAATCCCCTGGTCATTAAGACCATCGGCTGCCCAGACACCACTGACGCGCCCGTCTATTGCTGCCGAACCCGGTAAATTTTCTGGCAATGAAGCCTCAAGGACAAACAATCCGTTATTCATATCGCTGACGAGAATAAGCCCATTGTCAAAGAACGGGTACACGTTCCAGGCACCTGAAAACTCCAGTGCATCCGTTTCCGGTGCGGTATCAAAATAGGCTACTTCGGTCAAACTGATTGCCGGGCCCCGATCAATTCGAAGTATCCGCAACCCTGCCAGGTAGTTCGCCTGGTACAGGTAATTGTCTTTGATGTACATATTGTGATCGATCACGGAAGTACCGTGTTGGTGCGTGTCTGCATAAACCGGATTGTCAAGATCACTCACGTCGAACATCAGTGTTCGGGTATTCATCCCAAAGGTGAGTTCATCAATCTCGTCGCCCATGAAGAACAGACTTTGATTTTCATCGAGCCACCCCTGGTGGGCATAGGCGGTTTGCGGATAATCTACTTTGCCCAGCATATTTGCAGTTGACTTGTCGGTAACATCAACTATGGTCAATGAATCTTCATTACTGGCGAAACAGACCTCTGCCCCCTGGTGATCTGGATCCGGACCCGAATAACTCACACACTGAAGATCGTGAGTATATCCGTCAGAGGAAAAACATCCTGCAAATGACGGTGACTTTGGATTGCTGATATCCACCATGTGCAGACCGCCGGAACACTCCTCCCCTCCCACTATATAGGCAAAACCGCTGTCTTCATTGATGGCCAGGTTGTGCGCACTGCCGACACCCTGGTACACCGTATCCGCATTGAAGACCTGAGCAGAATTTACGCCCCGCAAACGCGTCAGGTCAAAAACCTGCATACCATGACCCGGGATACCATCGGCCACGATAAATGCGTGATCCGAATAGACTTTCACATCTCGCCACGGTTTGCTATCCGATGTCGATGGAAGATTACCCACCACCACGGGTGATTGTGGATCACTGACATCGATAAATGAAGTTCCGTTTGAACGGGCCATCAATGCGTAATAGCGACCGGTTTGGATGTCTTTCCATCCCCAACTGTCGGCCCCTGTTCCACCACCCATGTCCACCAACGGGATGCGGGCCAGCATTTCTACTGCACGGCAGGCAAACCCGGACGAGACGCCGGACTCACAGTGCGCACTTTGTGTTCCCTTCGGTATCGGTGCGGGATTGCCATGATCATCATGCTGGGGGAACGAACCACCGGTTCCGGCAACCACCGTCGTCGCCATCATACACAGACCAAACCAGAAAGCCTGCAGACGGACCAGGGCTGTCGAAAACCCGGATTTTCCATTGACCTGTATGGACATTTGAATGAAATACGACATTTGCTGTAGATTAACCTTTCGATGCCCGGGACACAATCTGATATTTGTGCGCGGTATTCAACCATAAAAAAATGGATTGAGAAACCCTACCCCTCCCGGAATCGGCCCCGGACCGTATCTGGTCCTCAGTAACGTTATTGCAGTACACACACTTCGGTTACGAGGGTAGAATTCATGCTTACACACTCGGTTCAATGGTGGGCTTGTGACTAATACTATATCTTTACTTTTCCCATGTTTGTTGCTGCTTTATCCTGGATCAAGCCAGGCTGAGAGTATGAAAGTCAGTGCCCGGGATGCATTTTTCCATCGCATCAAGTCTGTTTGTGGCGCTCGTTTTGAAGGACAATCCACTTTTCCTGCCGATCCCGGCGACAGCTTCAGTGGCAAAAAACTGGTTGCCACGATATCGAGTTGTGATGCACAGCAGATCCACATCCCGTTCGTGGTGGGCAAGGATCGGTCAAGAACATGGATTCTGACCCGCACCCCAGAAAGTCTGCAACTGAAACACGACCATCGTCATGCCGACGGTAACCCGGATCAGCTGACAAACTATGGTGGCAGCACCCAAAGTCCGGGAACCGAGTTGAGCCAGTCCTTTCCCGCCGACGCGTATACCGCTGAACTGATACCGGAAGCCGCCAGCAACGAGTGGTTCATCAGTCTGTCGGCCGACGGGACCGAGTTGATCTATTATCTTGAACGTCACTCAAAGCCACGCTTCAAGGCAGTATTGTTTCGCGTGGAATAGCAAAATGCTCACCATGACATGGTAAATTCATTACGATAAACACAAGGCAACAAGCGATGACCGATTCAAACCCCACAAAACCCCATAAATCATTTGGTGCAATGGATTTTCTATGGCGTTTATTCGCGGCACTGGTGCTGGTTTTTGTAACTTTCAATCCCAGTGGATATTCCTATGTTCACTGGGTCAAGGATGCGTTTACGGGTGACGGTTTATCGGCCATCCACTTTTTGTTGGGTTTTGTCCTGGTTGCTGGCTGGTCAATTTTTGTCATTGCCACCAGTCGTAGTCTGGGGACTTTTGGTACGGTACTGAGCGTGGCACTGATTGGGACCGTGATCTGGTGGTTGTCCGACATCGGTGCAATCAATGTGGAATCGGCAACCACCGTAACCTGGCTGGTATTAATCGCACTTTCACTGCTGTTTGCCACTGGCCTGTCGTGGGCTCACATCTGGCGCCGTATGAGTGGTCAACTTGAAGTGGATGATAACGACAGCTGATCATCCGGCTATTCCATAGCCAATTGCTGTCCTTTACCCAGTACCTGGTTTTTCTGTCTTCTTCAATGTGCTGAAAGCTGCTTGCAAGGATAAGGGTAGTGCATTAATTACATGGTTCTGCCAGTGACAATAATACTGCCAAAAACCACCACCAGGGGTCCTATACTCAGCAGAAACAGAACGAACAGGAGGACACCCAAAAGCCATTTCTTTTTCGAGGATTTCAACTTTCCGGCAAAGCTCAGAACACTCAATACCAGCCAACTCAACAAAAGTGAAATGACAGCACCAAGGGCCCACAAGTAGGGTATGTGTGAGAATGACACACCGGGTTCAGCGTGGGCGTTGGACGCAAACAACCCGCCCATGATCAGCAATGCTGAAGCTCTCCACCAGGTTCGCGATTTCACTATGTTCATCAGCCGGCTTGGTCCCCTGTTGCACGGGTCTGAACCCCAATACGAATTATAGAACACTTCTGTGGCACCACCCTGAAAACATCAGACTCCCGCACCGGTTTCAATTATTCAAGCAATTCAAAGCCATATCCAATGGCAGGCCACCGAAAAACCCACTATGCTAGTCTGGCAGTCTCTGCGTCGCCTCTGGACTTCAGGAATAAACAAGGAATACCGGTATGTTTCGCCTATGGATGATCAGCCTGTTGATGATGACCGGAACTGCTGATGCTCTCGACCCCGTATCTGCTCCCATTTACAGTATGGCTATGAAACAAAGCTGGATTACCATGCCTGACGGGGTCAGGCTTGCCGCTGATCTGTTCGTGCCAGCAGGTGAAGGATCAGAAAAGCGCTTTCCGGTATTGCTCGAGTACCTGCCCTATCGCAAGGATGAGTCCCGCAGGCGTAACCACAGTGTCTATTCCTATTTTGTTGAACGTGGCTACATCGTTGCAAGGGTGGACATTCGCGGTACCGGCAACAGCGAGGGGAAACTGATCCCCTATGAGTATTCAGACCAGGAACTGGATGATGGTGAGGTCGTCATTGACTGGCTGTCAAGACAGCCCTGGTCCGGTGGCGGTGTCGGCATGTTCGGAATCTCATGGGGTGGTTTCAACTCCATTCAGTTGGCGATGCGCAACCCTCCAGCCCTGAAGACTTTTATTGCCCTGTGTGCCACTGAAGACCTGTACCAGGACGATGTCCACTACATGGACGGCATTGCACACATGGACTCCTGGGTGATGTCCCACAATCTCTACAATGCCCTGCCTGGTGCTCCGGAGTACATCATCGACGAGGCGTATTTTGAGAATCGCTTCGACACCGAGCCAACCGTGTTCACCTACATGAAACAACAACGGGATGGCCCATTCTGGGACCGTGCATCCGCACGCGACAAATACGACCGGATAAAAATTCCCGGCTTTCACATCGGTGGATGGTATGACGGTTATCGCGACAGCTTGCCCAGGATGCTGGAAAATGTTTCCGCGCCGGTCAAAGCCCTGATCGGCCCATGGGATCACTATTTCCCCCACAACGCCGCACCCGCACCCGCTATTGAGTGGCGACACGAGGCGGTGCGCTGGTTTGATCATTGGCTCAGGGACATCGATACCGGCATCATGGATGAACCGGCGTTTGCCGTGTATGTACGCGACTGGCATCCACCCGGACCCACACTGGAATTTGCACCGGGAAAATGGCGCTGGGAACAGGGATGGCCGATTGAACGGGCACAGCAACGGGTTCTTTTTGCCCAGCATAACCATACGCTGGCCGAAACGAGTCCCGAAAGCACCGTGCACAAACTAGGGTACAAACCGTCCAGCGGACTTGAAGCCGGAGGACCGGTAATGTGGTGGGGCAGTATTGCCCAGGATCAGAGCCCGACCGATGCCCACTCGCTGGTATACGACAGTGAACCATTGACCGAAGACCTGGAGACTCTGGGCTTTCCAACGGCCATCATCACGGTGTCTTCGGATGCCCCCAGGGCCAATTGGTTCGTGCGGGTATCCGATATCGCACCGGACGGTTCAGTGACACAGGTAAGTGGTGCCGGCTTCAATGGCACGCATCGGCAATCAGCACGTGAACCAATGGCCATCGTACCCGGTGAACAATTTCCGCTGAATATAGAAATGCATTTTACTTCGTGGGTGTTTCCAAAGGGCCACCGGATCCGCTTTGCAATCAGCAATGCCCAGTGGCCAATGATGTGGCCAACGCCCCACCCCATGACAACGACCCTGGCGATCGGTGGCACACAGGGCGCGCAGCTGGTCTTGCCGGTTGTTCCTCCGGGGGATTGGCCGGAACCGGTATTCAGGGTACCGGTTTCGGGTCCGGTGCTGGCAGGATTCGAGACACTTGATAGTGGTACCGTCTCCGGTTACGGCGAAATTTCTTCCGTTGAACGGGACCCGCGCAACGGCGATGCGACCGGCGTGGCCACCAACAGCGGAGGCACACGTTACCCGTGGGGTGTGGAGACCTTTGAAGAGAAGATTGAACATCGCACCTCCGATTCCAATCCGGGTGACACCTCGGTAAAGGGCAGCTACGCGTTGCAGGTGGATTTGGAAAGCCGCAGTTTCCGGCTGGAAGCCGAACTTCAGCTGTACAGTGACCTGGAAAACTTCCATCTGTCCTTCAGCCGTCGACTGAAAGAGAACGGCGTATTGATACGGGAAAAACACTGGAAAGAGACCATTCCGCGCGATTTTCAGTAGCCACTTCCGCGCTTAATTCTCCCCTGCCCGGAGTATTCCCTGGTGAAAACTTCCGGCCCTGGACTCAGCGCTCCAGTCCGGCCAAATCCACCAGGAACGCGAACTTGTCTGCAGTCTCATGATAGCGTCTGTAGCGACCCGAAGCACCGCCATGTCCCGCCTCCATATTGGTATGGAATATCAACCTGTTGTCATCCGTGCGGCGGTCACGCAACCTGGCTACCCACTTGGCAGGTTCGAAATACTGCACCTGTGAATCATGTAATCCCGTGGTCACCAGCAGGTTGGGATAATCCTGCGCCCTGACCTGGTCATAGGGTGAATAGGACAGTATGTACTCATAGGCATCCTTGTCCTGGGGGTCTCCCCATTCCCTGAACTCACCGGTTGTCAATGGAATGGAGCTATCCAGCATGGTGGTAATCACATCCACAAACGGCACGCTGGCTATGACACCGTGATATAAATCAGGTGCCATATTCACCACGGCGCCCATCAGCAATCCACCGGCACTGCCACCCATTGCATAGGTCCTGCCTGCATCGATCTTCTGCTGTTGCTGGAGCCCCCGGGTAACATCGATGAAGTCTGTAAATGAGTTTTTCTTGTTCATCAGGCGACCGTTCTCGTACCACTGACGGCCCAGTTCCTGTCCTCCACGTATGTGTGCGATAACATAGACAAATCCGCGGTCCAGCAAGCTGATTACAGAGTTTCTGAACCAGGGCTCAGTCGAACTGCCGTAGGAACCATAGGCGTAGACCAGGGCGGGCGCGGAACCATCCAGTGGAGTTTGAGCGTGATAGGCCAGCGACACCGGAACCTCGGTGCCATCCCTGGCGGTGACGGTCATACGCATGGTCTGGTAATTGTCACTATCGAATCCAGCCAGCACACGGTCGGCCTTCAACAGATTATTTTCTCCTGTTTTCAGGTCAATCTCCCAGATCTGGTTGGGTGTAACCGGACTGGAAAATCCATAGCGAATGGAACTGGTATCGGTACTGACATTGGTCGAGGGCCACATGACGTAGGCCTTTTCCGTGGCATCCAGGTAACGGTCCACGCTGCCATCGTGGGCCATCACGCGCACCTTGCGAAGACCGTCCTTACGCTCGCCGATGACCAGCCAGTCGTCGAATGCCTGGATGTTCCGGACCATGGCATCATCCCGGTGGGGGATGATTTCTTTCCAGCGACTCTTGTCCGTTGAATCTTCCAGGCTCGCCGACATGACCCGGAAGTTCAGTGCTTGCCAATTGGAGCGAATAAAAAACCTGCCGTTGGCATGATCAATACTGTATTCGTGACCGGTCTCGCGTGGAAGGAAGGCCTTGAATGTACCCAGCGGGTCAGATGCCGCCAGTAGCTTAACCTCGCTGGTATCCGTGTTTTCATGTGCCAGTACGATATAGTCCCCGGAACGACTACGCCAAATTCCGCTGTAAAAGGTGTTATCGGTTTCCTCGTACACCATCTCATCGGTTGCAGGGTCGGTACCCAGTTCATGACGCATCACCTGGTATCCGAGCAGGGTTTCCAGGTGCTTGTTCAGGTAAAACAGGTACTGGCCATCTGCCGACCAGACCAGCGAACTGTTGGCGTTGGTGATGAGGTCCGGCAGGTATTCACCGCTTTGGGTGTCCAAAATGCGAATTTCATGAATTCGCCGGCCAACCCGGTCCTCGGCGATGGCAACATAACGATGGTCGTCACTGACCTCGAAGCCACTCAATGAATAAAACGTCTGGTCTTTGCCACGCTGGTTCCCGTGGACCAGAATTTCTTCCTCTGTATCCATGCTGCCTTTTCTGCGCGCATAGATCGGGTATTCGCCCCCCGTTTCGTAACGATTGTAGTACCAGTAATCGCCCCGCTGATAAGGAACGCTGGACTCATCCGGATCAAGCCGGGTGGTCATCTCGGCAAAAAGCGATTCCTGCAGTTCGCCGGTATGGGCCATCATTTTCCCGTAGTAATCATTCTCCGCTTCCAGGTAAGCAAGCATTTCCGGATCCTTACGGGTGTCGTCACGCAGCCAGAAGTACTCATCCACGCGGGTGTCTCCGTGGATGGTCATTTCATGCGGGCGCTTTGCCAGTGTCGGTTCTTCTATCGCTTCAATTGCTGCCGGGGTCTGCAACCCTTCGACGTTCACCCTGGATTCTGCTTTGGCTGTTTCATCGGCGGGTTTGCAGGCAACAACACAGACAATGGTCATCCACATCAACATTGGTTTCAATTGCTTACTGGTCATAACTCAATCCTGTAGAGGTGATTAGGGTTCCTACCGATATCGGCCGGAACGGTAGTATGGTCAGGGACAGGTTTCTGCACAGTTTTTACTCAACTGCCGGACCTGTTCCAATTCCTGTTGTGACAATGGTGCATAAAACCTGGGATATGGCCAGCCATATCCCCAACGGAATGTGGTGGGCAGATAAGGTGATCCCCCGACCCTGACACCTGCGAGCATCAGCAGGGCAATCTGAGGCTCTCCGACCCTGGATACGCAGGCTTTGAGCTCGTCATCCGCGGCGACCCTCTGTTTGTATGTACCCCCTTTCCAATAGGCAAAATCATGCTCGGTACAACATTTCAGCCAGAGCTCATTCTGTTCAAATGTGCCGTCCGGAAATGCGCTGCAACCATCGCTGGTAAATGACTTCAGTTCATCAGCAGTTGCAGACCACGGCAGCATGGCCAAACACAGCAGCACCAAATTCAGGCGATATTTCAACTTTGCATTGCTCACGCCAGTAAAATACGCTGCCGTCACCCTCCCCCAACCCGGTCTTTTACCATCTTGAGCATATCCCCAACACTCTTGTTGAAGCCAGTGGCTGGATCTAATACATTCCCATAAATTGCACCCAGATCATCCAGTGTTAAGTACTCTGGATGGTGCAGCTCAGCAATGGACGCATACAGAAATCCTGTATCCTGTTTGCGCACAATCAAAGAATATACATGAATTGCTGCGTGGGCCCATTCGGTGTCACCGAACAGGCATGCATCACCTGAATCAACATTTGGGGAATCAAGGTCTCCGAAGTAGTGGTGGCGTTTTTCAATTTCCCACCCACTGTTTCGAAAAACAATGCCAATGGACTCACCACCCATGATGGCAGCGTGCTCGTCGCTGAAAGCAGGTTCCATCACGGCGGGACAGGCGACAATGGCCAGAGTGCGGTTTGTTCTTTTACCCGCTTCTACACTGTACAGGTTTGAGACACGGATTCCGGAGCCATGCTCGAGGACTTCAATGCCGAAATTTCCGAACTTCAGGCGGATCCTGTCACTATTCCCCAACTCATGGGTATTTTTCCCTCCTGGAAAAATGTCATCTTGTGGGGTTATAACACAGGGGCTGCGCAACATATAGAAATCCGGTCAACCAGGGTAGCGATACTTTAAATGATCATGCTTTGGCACTCAATGGTCCAGTGCCGGATAAAACCACAGATTGATATTGCGTCTGGTCATCTAAATGTGCTTTCGAAGTAAAGAGTTTGATATCCATCAGATCACTACAGCGACGATTCGACCCACCACAATTGGCTCCTCTGCAGCGCCGTCATTTGAGGAACACATGGAGGCTGAAAGTACGTTACCCTGTGTCAATGCGAGCACATGAAACCAGCAAACCCATCCAGGTTGGGAAAATCAACCGACTGCGGGTCCTGAGTGACAACAAAGAAGGCTTCACGCTGGGTAGCGGTGAGAATTCCGGCGTATTTCTGCCACGAAAACTATCCCCCCGGGATTGTGCACCAGGACAGAACCTGGATGTGTTCGTTTATCCGGATCCCGATGGCCAACTGCTGGCCAGTTGCAGCACACCAAAAATCCAACTGGGCGAATGTGCCCTGTTGAAAGCAGTCCATGTCACCCGGGCCGGTGCCTTTATGGACTGGGGCATGGAAAGGGACCTGCTGGTACCGGTCAGTCAACAACTCATTCCGATGGCCGAAGGCAGGTCGTATGTCGTTTACCTGATGCTGGATCCCGACCAGCGCATTATCGCCACCAGCAAGCTGTACCGCTTTCTCGACGAACGTGCCAAGAACATGGCAGCGGGCGAACGGGTGGATCTGCTGATTGTGGGAAAAACCGAAATGGGATTCAAAGCGGTGATCAATGGCACACACCTGGGATTATTGTACAAGGATGAAGTTTTCCAGCCGCTGAAGCCGGGAGACAGGACCACCGGCTTTATAAAGACCATCCGTGAAGACCGGAAAATCGACCTGAGACTACAGCGTCACCACAGCAAATCCAGGGATGAACTGAGCCGGCGTATCCTCGACTTTCTTGGCGAAAACGGGGGTACTTCCACACTGACCGATTACAGCCCACCCGATGCAATCTACAAGCAATACGGTGTCAGCAAGGGCAATTACAAAAAGGCCCTGGGCAGCCTCTACAAACAACGTCTGATCAGTGTTTCAAAAGACCGGATTACCTTGCTGAAGTCATAGGCGACCATACCGGGAGGCAGACAGGTAGTCTGATGTCATGCTCACCGGATCTCAACAGATGGGTAGCGGGTCTCAGAACGTCGTCACTACTTCATTTGAGCAGACGACCCCACCGCTCTCGCAAACCTTCGAAGTATAGCTTCCACCGCCTTTCTCACCGGTGGTGTCAGTAAAGAAGCCATCGTTTGGAGTGATCTCGATCAATACGTTGTCACGATAGACCCCAACACTGCCCCCTGTGGCACCGCTCCAGCTAAGATCAATGATCTTGACACCTTTGCGCTTTCTTGCCGAAGTGCTCAGCGTAATGTCACCACCACCGACACTGACGGAGACCTGCTGGCTGCTTGCGTCAGCTCCGTCCTTGTCAATGACGATCAGCTCAATCAAATAGCTACCATCCGCCGCAAATGTGTGTGAAGGGCTGGCCTCGTTTGAGCCTGACCCATCGCCGAAATTCCAGCTCCAGCTGGTTATCGGATCCCCGTCCGTCGGGTTCGAGGTGTCGGTGAAATCACAGGCCAAATCGGAGCAGGTGTAATCAAACGAAGCGACCGGTGGTGTCGGGCCGGTATCTGTGGGGCAAAGCCCATCCGCTGTCTTGCCCTTGTGAACCTCCACACAGGCAATGGCCGTATCACTCCCGCCGAAACCGTCATCAACCTCCAGCACAAACTCGTGTTTCCCTCTCGTCAGGCCGTTCACGGTGACTTGTGGCGTTGTCCAGGTCCCGCCTTCCCATGAAAACGACAAGGCATCGCCATCCGGGTCAAAGGAATCGGATCCATCCAGTGTGACAGTAGCCGTCGCATTCCTGCCCTTGGGCAGACGCACGGCGTAGTTTCCATTGTCACCACCGGCGTTTGCCGTTGGTGCAGTATTGCCCGAAGTCGTTACGGTCACCTGGGTACTGGTGTTGGCAGCTGCGTCATCGTCGTCGGTCACCGTCAGCAGGACCGTGTACGTACCGGCCGCTGCAAAACTGTGTGCAGGATCCTGACTGCTTGACGAATTTCCATCGCCAAAGTCCCATCCCCAGGAGACCACGGTGCCATCACTGTCGGAAGAGCTATCGGTGAAGCTGCAGTCAAGGGACACGCAGGCATATCCAAAGCTTGCGTTTGGCGGCTGGTTGAAAGTTGCCTGCAGGTTGATGCCATTGCCGTTGTTATAGAGCTGGCGAATTTCGTCCAGCACCAATGCCCGCTGCCAGATGGCCATCTCGTCAATATCGCCATCGAGGTTGTGCGGATAGTCACCGGTACCGTCCTGGCCAATATTCCATGGCAAGACCGAGGTAATGTCTCCGAGATCGAATGCAAAATCGCTGATGACGTACAGCAGTCCATTCGGGCTACCCACGAACATCACGGCGTTGCCGGTCCGATCAACAGTAGCCGCCTGGAACCACCATTCGTTCAGCGAATAATCAATGGGTTCAATATCCCTGCGGAATGATCCGTCAGAGATGTTAAAGCCAAAATCGTCGCCGTTGCTTTCATTGGCCAGCAGCAAAACGCCACTGTTCAGA
The DNA here is from genome assembly GCA_014238945.1 of Lysobacterales bacterium. Taxonomy (GTDB): domain Bacteria; phylum Pseudomonadota; class Gammaproteobacteria; order Xanthomonadales; family SZUA-36; genus SZUA-36. Next base: position 32,861 of record JABAAB010000115.1, on the reverse strand, counting down.
CCGCTGACCCAGTTCTTGTTGCCCAGTATCACCGGGTCCCCAGACTGGTCGGACTGGGCACGGAACCAGATGGCCACTGAAAAGTTCATGTCGGTTCCGAATTCGAGGTCTGTTGGCGTGCCCAGCGTCAGGTACGAGGAGTCACCGGAGCCACCACCCAGGTCGTTGATCTCAACATAGCCACCAAACTTTCCGCCATTGGCATGAACGCTTGGATCGTGGTCCGACATTGCTCCAATGACCGCGTTGTTGCCTTGTCCGGAGGCATCAAGTGTGTCGCCGTTGAAGGGCAGGTATACGACCATGTTGTCTGTTAATACGGCTGGGGGGGAGGTAATGATGAAATCACCCTGGGTCATGCCATCGTAATGAGCAGGTACAGCAGCATCGCCCATCATGTGCGCAATGACCGTGGCTGCCGCATCGTAATTAATGACGCCCCCGGCCAACAAGCCTTGTGAAGTCGATTTACTGGCGACAATAAACGGAATGGTTTCGGAATTGGGGTTCAGCCCACCATGACTGGTTCCGATTCCGCCATGGTCCGTTGTAATGACAATCTGCCAATTTTCGGTGGCAAAACCGGGCCGGTTTTCAATGGCGCTGAGCAACTGCCCAATCTGAGTATCGATCTCTTCGATTTCCGCAATATATTCAGGCACATCCGGACTGAAGCCAAAACCATGACCAGCACCGTCGATGTCGTCCAGATACAGAGCAATCGCGTCCACGTCGGTACCCAGGACCCAGCTGGTTCCGTTGTCACCAGAAGAGTCCGAATAGGAACCATTCAGGATACTGACCAAGTTGCCCAGGTTGCCAGCATCACTCGACTGCTTGTCATAATCCGCACCCGTTATCATCGACAAGTCGGCCGACCAGGTCGCAAGAAAGACCGTGTTGACGGATGGGTCGACCGATTCCAACGTAGACAGATAGGTCGGCCAAAGGCCGTAATCCACCGCCGCGATGGCCGCAGCGCTGTTACTGGACACACCATGCTTGGTCGCGCCGACACCCGTCATGATCGAAACGTGGTTGTAAGCACTGGATGTTGGGGCATCCTGTATCGTCTGGGCGAAATAGCCGTAGCCACCGGGGTAGCTGCCGCCACCAAAGCTGCCATCGATCAGGCTGTCCATGTTCGGTGTTATTGCGTTCATGACACCGTCGGACCGGAGCCCATCCAGCATGATCAGCAGAGACTTCTGCCCCGCTACGATGTTCAACTGTGCTGTTTCCACCTGGGCCGGCTGAGCAAACGTGGCAACAGGCAGCCCAGCTGCACTGATAACCATGCAAGTGACAATGAAAAACCAGGGGTTTGATCCCGTTGTTTGCTTTAACACCAAAACTCTCCTTGAGAGTAAGTAGTATAGAACCAATTATGCCAGACATCTCCAGAAATTGAGAAGTGGATAGTAAGTTTAAACCACCCTTTTTGAACATCGGGCAAGTATCCGAATCTGTAAGCCGACTCCGGATTGGATACTGGTCGCGACCCAACGACCTTAATCTCTGCCGCCAGAACGGCACCCGATAGGCCGGTAAAGGCCTGTTTCACGCATCTCAGTTGAACGGACCCCCGGGCCTGCCGCCCCAGTACCCCGGACCAGTTCTGCCAACACCCCTGCCCCGTCCAGCGACGTCCACGACTGTGTGCCGGTCAATGCATAACGCAGACACACATGGAAGTATTGATCGCCAGATTCGTGCTGTGGCTGGTCTCTGTGTGTTGGCCCGGTGCCCGTGGGAATCAGTTAAAAGTAGGCGCGAGTACACTCCACTGCCACAAGAAGCCGTGGGTCGTTATCGTTGACAATGGCATACAGTGCATTCTACTTATTACAAAGGCTTTTCAATTGTTTGCCTATGGCAAGTTTTCGAATTACAAAATCTTGCGGAAATTCAAATCCAATGAGTCCAGATTTATTGTCTATACTTAATATTCAATAGAGATCGTTCCGATTGGCATGGATGCATTGGGCAATTGAGTAGACGGGCCAATGGCAGATAGTTTCGCAACTCTCCCGCTGATGTCTGTTTATCAGGACAACTACAGCAGGGAGAGAGTAATTTTGAATAAGTTGAGAAAAATGATACTGGCGGGCATGGTCGGACTGCTGATAGCAGGTTGGTCAGTTAATGTGGTAGTAGCACAAAGCAGTGGAGGAAAACCAATGGAATTAGGTGCATTTTCAGTAAGTTTAGCGGTTAAAGATATTGCCATCTCGCGAACATTTTATGAAAACCTTGGGTTTGTGGTGACCGGCGGTAACCAGGAACAAAATTGGCTGATCTTAAAAAATGGAACAACCATCATTGGCTTATTTCAAGGAATGTTTGAGGAAAACATCCTTACATTCAATCCCGGTTGGAACAGTGCCGCTCAAGAGCTTGAAGCATTCGTTGATGTGCGTGAATTACAGGGCAATCTTGAGGCATCAGATATTGAATTTAAATCCAAGGCTGACCCGGAATCAAAAGGGCCAGCCAGTTTTGTCATCGTTGATCCGGATGGAAACACCATTCTTTTTGACCAGCATAGATAAACAATAGGTAAATTTTTCTGAATTATTGGGGTCGGATTTATTGGGGCCGGAATAATTGGGGTAGAAGTAAAAACCATAAATAATCGGGGTCATTTCTACACGGCTCCAATTGATTGATAGTACAACCCACCACCGGTAATTCTTGGATCAAGCGTCTAATTGACCTGCTCGAGCCGGGGGTCACTGCAATCTGGAAACCATCCGCCCAAACGATAGGCAACACCATCATCCAGTGCGAATAGCTTCAGCCTCGCGCCCCCTTCAAATCCTGCCACAGTTCGAGTGTCTTTAATTTGGGTATATACTTACATCAAGTAACACCCAATAAATTGATTATGATCAGAAACAAATACCTAATGGAGCGCTTCAAGGTATCGCGCGCCAATATCACTCACAGGACCCTGTTGTTGGCGGCCCTGCTGTTGCCTGTCACTTCCCTGGCCGAGGTCATCGTCAATGATGGCTTCGAAGATGAAAACGCCGATGGCTGGACGCTGAACGGCAATATTGTAGTCAATGGCATTCAGGCGATCGGGGATTTCTCACTGCGGCATAAAAAAAGCGGTACATCCGTATTGCAAGTTCCAACCACCGGGTTTACAGATGTTTCGATCACCATGAACCTGGCGGCCACCTCGCTGGAAAAGAATGATGATTGCTATGCCGAGGTATCCACCAATGGCGGCAGTTCCTGGTCCACGGTGGTCGAGGTACACAATGGCAATGACAACGGCACCTTTTTCAGCAACACGGTCACGCCCGCCGGTGCAGACGACAACGCCGACCTGCAGCTAAGGTTTCGCGCAACCGGGCGCCACAACGGCGACTACTGCTGGGGTGACGAGGTTACGGTCAGCGGTACGCCGGGTGTTATTGAAACCGAACCGGACATATCGCTGAGTGGCAATGGTGCGTTCGGTGAGGTCGAAATCAATACCACCGCCAACCGCAACCTGACCCTGAGTAATAACGGTGACGACGATCTGCTGGTTGGTTCCCTGGGCGGTATTGCTGCACCGTTTTCATTAACCGCGGACGCCTGTTCTTCTGCAACGATTTCGCCGGGTGGTGATTGCCAGGTAACGGTGCGCTTTGCACCAACAAATACCGGTTTGCAGTCGGACACACTCAATATCCCATCAAACGACCCGGATACCCCGGTGCTTACCGTTGCACTGAGCGGAACCGGCAACGAACCGCCCGGTGAGCCGGAACCGAATATTGCACTGAGTGGAAACCCTGCGTTTGGAAACGTTGAAATCAACGCCACCAGTGATCACAACCTGACCATCAGCAATACCGGTTCGGCGCCACTGCTTGTTGGCTCTGTTGGCGGCATAACTCCGCCGTTTTCATTAATCGCGGATGCCTGTTCCTCAACATCCGTTTCTCCGGGCGGCGATTGCCAGCTCACAGTGCGCTTTGCACCGACGGTTGCAGGCCCTGACTCGGACCTGTTGGATATTTCATCCAATGACCCGGACACACCGGTGCTTGGCGTGGTACTGAACGGAACCGGCACCGAGCCCGGTGGTGGATTCGACCCGAATTTTGATCCGCTGAGCGGTAACGGTAATACGGACCGCAATCTACTGACCTATAACACACTAATCAATGGCTCAGATCCGGGCTCGCGGATCAACCTGTCGGCCTATGCCGTTCCCGCCAATGCTGCCCAGCCAGATCACCAATTCGAGGGCTCGCTGCAACTGTCTGGAGAAGCATCGGGGGGTGATTTTAAGGAGAGAAAAGATACCTTCAGATATACCAGAAAAAATAGAGATACCACGCGCAAACACCTGCCGGAATTCGATTTCGAATTCATCCAGACGGGTACCCACCTGTTTCCGGTAGCGCGTGGCACCATGACCGATAACCACCCCGAATGGGAGTACATACTCGAGGCCGGCAGGGTCTGGAAAGAGAATGGTGACAACGGCTACAGCCGTGCGAGCATACCCTTTACCCTGCACCAGAAAAACGCCGACTGCATGCACAACGGTGTGCTTTCCTTCCTGTTCATGGACGATGGCACAACCTCACAGGCGGCCTACCAGATCGCCTCTGAGACCTGCCTGTATTTCAAATTCGATATGTGGGGTCTGCTGGGGGCCAGTTACTCGCCGACAAGCGTGACGAATGCCGATGACCAGCGTGCAAACTACCAGTTGGAGGTGAACAATCGCATGCCCAGCAAGCCGATTTCAGAGCTTGCCAATGATCATCCGGGCGCCGATCCAAGCCAGTTTGGCAGCGCCTCGGAAACCGACCCGGACCATGTCACCCTATTCGGCTTCACTATTGATGGCGTGCACTATACGGGTGGTTGCGACACGCGCTATGGCGCCTATCCCTATTGTGATGCAATCGCACTGCCTTCCTATTCCACCGCCAAGTCCGTGTTTGCAGGCCTGGCGCTGATGCGCATGGAACTTAATTACCCGGGCTTCATGGGCAATAACGTGGCCAGCCAGGTCAACGATTGCGCAGCCAATGGAAACTGGGGTGATGTTAACTACGGCCATGTTATCGATATGGGCACCGGCAACTATAACTTAGGTGGTTACATGAGCGATGAGGGTTCGCTGCACACCAATGACCTTTTCCTGCCGCTGGATCACGCCAGCAAGATCGATTATTCCTGCACACAATATGACCGCAAGGCGACACCCGGCAGCAAGTGGATATATCACACCTCGGATACCTATATTCTGGGCACCGCCATGAACCAGGACCTCAAGGACCTCGAGGGCGGCTCAAAAGACCTGTTCGATGACCTGCTGGTAGATGACATTCTCAAACCGGTAGGCACCAGCCCCACCTCGCATTATTCGCGCAGGACCTATGATTCGGTTCAACAGCCGTTCACCGGCTGGGGAATGACGTACCTGCGTGATGACGTGGCCAAGATCGCCGTGTTCCTGAACGTGGATGACGGCAAGGTCGACGGCAACCTGCTGGTGGATGGATATGAGCTGGATGCGGCACTGCAAAGGGTTCCTTCCGACCGCGGCCTCGATCCGCTGGCTGATTTCAAATACAACAACGGCTTCTGGGCACACGAAATCCAATCCAACATCAGCTGCAGTTCAGATGTGTGGGTGCCATTCATGTCGGGTTACGGGGGTATAACCGTTCTACTGTTGCCCAACGACACGGCCTATTACATGTTCAGTGATGATGCCACCTTTGTTTGGATGAAGGCTGCACAGGAATCTCACAGAATCCGGAGCCTGTGCCCTTAGCCCTACGTTGTTGTAGCGGCGATGATCAAATAGCCCGGCCCAAAACAAAACGCAATAATGGGCTCTGCCCCCTTTTACCGGACCCCTTTGGCTATCCTCATGGTCAGTTCGGTATGACTTATGCCGCTGGTCAAGATTTCGGTGACCGCTGTGGAGTTTGACCCGGCCAGCCCTGAAGAAATAATCCCCAGCCACTGAATTCGAGTTGGTGAGATACCGTTGGCTGATCGCAGAAGTACTCTGCTTATATGAAGAATGCTACAAACAGCATCCTCGTGGTCTCATTTCGTCCTTGCCGACCCCACCGACGGTAGTATGCGAAAACGCCCTTCTAGCTTGATCGGTTCGCCGTCCCCATCGACCAGAGACTTGGGCGGGTCGATTCTCTGCGTTAGCAGCGACACGATGAAGACTGTCGCCAGTGAGACTCCGAAAGCGATGACATCACCTGCCAGTTCGGGATATAGCAAGGCCGCCAATATCCAGGTCACAAAACCTGCTGCCATGGCCGACAATGCGCCAATTCGGTTGGCTTTCTTCCACCAAACCCCGGCGATGTATGGTGCCACGACACCCACCAGGATAAAAGAATTGGCATCGAGCATTATTTCAAGAACGGCCTGGACTTCCAATGCCACATAGACAGCGATGATGCCGCACACGGGAATGGCAATGCGGGTGACCCAGAGTTTCTGGTCCGGACTGATGCCGCGCTTGAACACCGGCGCCAGGTTGATGCTGACAAGACTGGCCGCTGCGAGCAAGGCACTGTCGGCGCTGCTCATAATGGCTGCCAGAATCGCGCCAACAAAGATCGCAATGGCGATGGGGTGCAGATGCTCAACGGCCATTCTCGGTATGACCGATTCCGGGTCGTCAAGACCGGGCATGCTGACACCAGCAATTATTCCAAGGATGACGGGAATCGTTCCCAGAAACAAATAGCCGGCGCCGGCCAGGTAGAACGCATTCTGTGCCGTCTGCTCACTTTTAGCGGCAAACACACGTTGCATGAGTGATTGGGAGGCCAGATCTGCAACTCCGAAGATGATCCAAAGCCTGAGATAGTTCAGCCAGATTTCAAAATCGTGTTCGAGAGGCACCAGGCGAAAAGTGTGCTCCGGCAACTGAGGGGCGATGACGCTCCAGCCTCCGATGTCAATCAGCACAACCACCAACAGTATCAACAGGCCGATGGCAATGATCACCACTTGTACGAAGTCGGTCAGCGCTACGGCCCACAAGCCGCCAACGGCAGTGTAGCCAATAACAATCACTCCACCTACGAGAATGCCGATCTCCATCGGCACGCCAGTCATGGTTTGAAATACGTAACCGAACCCGACCATCAGTCCGCCGGCCCAGCCAATGATAGCCAACAGTATGGCCATTGCAGCGATGACACCGGCATGTTGACTGAAGCGGTTTTCAAAAAACTGCGCAACCGTCAAAAGTTTCATGCGATGCAAGGTGCGGACAAAAAACAGGCCCATGAGGATCAACACCAGGGAGGTACCAAAAGGAACAGAGATCGAGGCCAGAAACCCTCCTTCGTAGCCCGTGCCCGCTGCCCCCAACATCGTACCGCCGCCGAACCAGGTGGCCATCACCGTCGGAACGCATATCCAGAGGGGCAGTTTTCGGCCGGCAACCAGGAAGTCATCCTGGGTTCCCGCTCGTTTGGCGACGGTGATGCCAATCGCCAACATCGCCAGCAAATAGAGCGACACCCCGACGAGTATGGTGGTTTCAGTGCTCATACTTCCCCGAACCGATCATTCTTCAGCCAAAGTGCAGCGTTTTGATCTCCTGGTAATCCTCCAGACCCTGCAGCCCCCCTTCCCGGCCGTTACCTGATTGCTTGTAGCCGCCAAAAGGCGAGCCGTAGCCAAAACCACCACCGTTGATGTGCACTGCACCCGCCTTCAGCTGCGCGGCAACTCTTTCGCCCCGCTCGGAGTCCCCGGTTTGCAGGTAAGCTCCCAGACCGTAGGGCGTGTCATTCGCCATGGCTATGGCCTCTGCCTCGTCCTCGAAGGGCATGATCACCAGCACCGGGCCAAAAATTTCCTCCCGTGTGACCCGCATGGATTCAGTGACATCCGCGAATATCGTAGGTTTAACAAACCAGCCAGTATCCAGACCCTCCGGCTTTCCCACTCCCCCAACCAGTACCCGGGCACCCTCGTCGATTCCAACCTGAATCAAATTCTGTACCCGATCGAACTGGATCTGGTCAAACAACGGGCCCAGGTGATCGCCCTCCTGGGTCGGGTCCCCCACTTTCTGTGCCATGGCGGCCCGCTGCGCGATCTCCAGTACTTCCTCATAACAGGAGCGCTCGACCAACATGCGGGTCGGCGCGTCACAGGACTGACCGGTATTGTAAAAACACTCCTGTACCGAGGAAGTTATCCGCTCTTCCAGGTCGCAATCCGCAAACACCAGGTTCGGTGACTTGCCGCCCAGTTCCAGGGTCACTCGCTTGACGGTGTCGGCGGCATCCTTGCTGACCGCCGTTCCCGCCCGGGTCGAGCCCGTGAAGGACATCATTTGTATGTCGGGGTGGCGTGACATGGCTGCACCGACCGTCGGGCCGTAGCCGTGCACCATATTAAAAACCCCCGCCGGATAGCCCGCCTCATCAATGATTTCGGCATAGATGGTGGCGGAGATCGGGGTGTGCTCTGACGGCTTGAGTATGCAAGTGCAGCCGGTAGCCAGGGCCGGAACAACCTTGAGTGATACCTGGTTCACCGGCCAATTCCAGGGCGTGATCAGGCCACAAACACCGATGGGTTCGTACAACTGAGTGTCGCCATTGGCCAACAAGCTGCGCTCCTGCTGAGTCTTGAGTGCCTCAATGTAGGCGACCAGGTGGCCCACAGCAGCATCCGCCTGGGCGTCACGCGACATGGAGATTGGCGCGCCCATTTCCAGGGTCATGGCCTGCGCCAGGTCCTCCAAACGGCTCTTGGTCACCTCTAACAGACGATCCAGCAATGCAAGTCGCTGTTGCTTGCTGCTGCGAGAATAAGTCTCGAAGGCTCGGTTTGCCGCCGCTACCGCAAGATTTACGTCGTCAGAATTACCCAGGATAATCTCGCCCACGCGCTCCTCGGTCGCCGGATTCAGCACCGGGAAGCGCTGCTCAGACTGAGGTGTGACCCAGGCGCCGTCGATATAAAATTTACTTAAGTTATCCATAATGCTAATCCGGTTGCGGTTAAGGGGGTCAGAGTCCAGTATGCTACAAAAAAAGGTGGGACTGGAACCAGTCTCGAGTTCAGGTAAATCAAATACTATATTGCCTGAAATCATCCGGTATGTCACAGCCCAACCCAATAAATTCTTGCGATGGGAAACTGCAAATTCTGATCCGTTCCAAGGCAGCACGCAAGCATTCGCTGCACTGGCTGGCTGTGATCGTGTGCAGCGGGAAGCCGGCAAATTCCTCCACCAACCCCGGTCGCCAGACATCGTGACGAGTTAGTCAATATCCCGATGAACAGCGATATTAAATATGTGCAGATTTCTGGCAATATGACTTTGATGCTGCCTATACTTACAGAATCGTCAACTACATCAATGAAGGCCATAATGTCAATACACAAACGAAACCAGATACCCCCTGCATTCCTCCTGGCCCTGATCTTGGTCACGCCACTGGCCCTGGCGGAACCGGCAACCGAGAATAAACCCAATATCGTGCTGGTACTGATGGATAATTTTGGCTACGGCGAAATTGGCGTGTACGGCGGTGGTATCACGCGTGGCGCGCCTACGCCGCGTATTGACTCTATTGCGGCCGAGGGTTTTCAATTGACCAATTACAACGTCGAGGCGGAATGCACACCATCCCGAGCCGCCTTGATGACCGGTCGTTATGGGGCTCGTACGCGACTGCGCCCGGAGGGCCCGCCAAGAAGCCTGTGGTACGGCATCAGCAAGTGGGAGATTACTCTGGCCGAGATGCTTTCGGATTCCGGTTATGCGACCGGTATGTTCGGAAAGTGGCACCTGGGAGACACCGAGGGCCGTTTTCCCACGGACCAGGGTTTCGATGAGTGGTATGGAATCCCCAATTCATCGGATCGAGCCTTCTGGCCTGATAGCGATAGCTTCCAGGCGGACGCTGGTGTTGAGTTCACCTACATCACAACGTCGAAGCGAGGTGAAACACCCAAAAAACACGAGGTTTATGGTCGGGCCAAGCGCGCCACCATCGACCGGGAAATCACCGATCACGCCATCGATTTCATCAAGCGCAAGGCCAAAGCCAATCAGCCATTTTTTGCCTATCTCCCCTATACACAAACCCACGAACCGGTCGATGCCCATCCCGACTTCAAGGGCAAGACCGGAAACGGCAGTTTTGCTGATGTACTGGCGCAAACCGATGTCTATGTAGGCGAACTCCTGGATACGATTGATGAACTCGGACTCAAAGACAACACTATTTTTATCTTTACATCCGACAATGGGCGCGAAGGCATAAGACGATCCTTTGGCTCCACCGGAGTCTGGCGAGGAACGATGTTTTCTCCCTATGAAGGCTCCCTGCGCGTGCCATTTTTGATCCGTTGGCCAGGGAAAATCCCAGCGAAGCAAGTTTCAAACGACATTGTTCACACCATAGACTTATTTCCCACACTGGCCAAATTAGTCGGTGGTGATATCCCCCAGGATCGCATACTGGATGGTGTTGACCAATCTGATTTCCTGATGGGCAAAGTGAAGAAATCTGCGCGAGAGTCCATGGTGGTTTACCTCACCAGCGAACTATTTGGTGCGAAATGGCGCAATTGGAAAATCCTTCTCAAGGAGCTCGATACGAACTATGCCGTCAAAGACATTGCCTATACATCAATCTACAACCTGATCATCGATCCAAAGGAAGAAGAACCCGAAAAATTCTATCTTGATGACACCTGGGTGGACACTCCCTTATGGAAAGTGATAACGGACCACCAGGCATCGATGGAAAAAGACCCCGGCGCACCAGATGCCTAGACGGTACATCTCAGGCTACCGTGAAACCGGCGTGACTGACCTGGAATTTGGAAAGACCGCGGTATAACCCGTCGCAAGAATTCGTCCGAGGGAAAGATTAGTAACGTGCTGTAAGGATTACGCGGTGAGTGTTCCATAACTGAACTGGGTTCTGGACTGCGCCTGTGCAATACTTTGCTCTGATCAGTATCTGCATCTGGGCGGGCATGGTAAATGGGTTTTGGCGTTGACAAACAAGCACCGGTCGAAGGCAGGAAGGTCGTCCCGGCCATCACCGTTGAGACCATTGTTGCGCTGGTCGTTATTGGTGCTATTTTCGGCATCTTCGCATGGCGGATGGGGCTTGCCAACATGTTTGGGACGATGATGGCGACTGCTCATGATCTGATGCTCAACACGGTATTTTTCCTGATGGGTGTGATCATACTTGCCGGGGCCTTCTCATCACTTATTGCCGAATTCGGAATCGTGAGCGTTGCCAACCGTATCCTGTCCCCCTTCATGCGACCACTATTTGGGCTGCCGGGTGCGGCATCGATCGGCGTAGTTGCAACCTATCTTTCGGATAATCCCGCGATCATGCCATTGAGTGCGGAGAATGGATTTTTGAAGTACTTCAAAAAGTGGCAGGTCACGACCCTGGTTAATCTTGGCACGGTCTTCGGTATGGGTCTCATTGTGATCACCTTCATGCTGTCGCAGTCATCGGCGACAGTGCCGTTGGGCAATGCCGTATTACTGGGGTTCATTGCAGCGATTCTCGGCGGTATTGTGAGTGTCAGGCTCATGGGTTACTTCGGCAGGAAAAAATATGGCATAGATGAAGACGCTATTGGCGAAATTGATATGGGCTATGACCTCCTGCGTTATCGGGAAATTCGTCAGGGGAATTTCGCACAGAGATCACTTCAGGCATTACTTGACGGTGGTGTCCATGGCGTCAAGGCAGGGCTGGCTATCATGCCAGGGGTCATCATCATCACGACGGCTGTCATGATGCTCGCCTTCGGACCGGGTGCAGACGGGTACACCGGGGCGGCGTTTGAGGGGGTCGGTTTCTTCCCCTGGGTGGGTGCGTATTTTTCTTTTATTATCGAACCAATGTTTGGCTTCACTTCACCGCAGGCCATCGCCTTTCCGGTGACCTCACTGGGGTCCGTGGGCGCATCACTTGCCATCGTTCCACAATTCCTTGAAAGCGGGATTATTGATGCAAATGACATATGCGTCTACACGGCAATCGGCATTTGCAACGCCGGATTCCTGAGCACCCATGTGGGAATGATGTACGGTATTGGCGAGCGCAGCCTGGCCAGCGTCGCCATTGGCTGTCATTTCACAGGTGGTCTTTGCGCCGGCATATTCGGGCACCTGCTTTTCCTGATGTTTGGATAATGATTCAATAATTAATGATGATGGACATCTGCATCTGGCCGGGTCCTGCCATTTTTTGTTACGTCTGCAGGTACTGGATTCCTGCAAGGATGCGCTCAATTAGTGTTCTCAACACTCAAATCTGCCGCTTTCTGGTGACCGATTGGTTTTCATTAAACGTGAATATAAAACAGGAAAATAACTGTCCTGGAACATAAGCATTCAGGGACTGGTATGAATATCCTCCCCGATAACCTGACGTGTTGGCTGGTCTGCTTTAATTTGTAATTCCAAAGTATGAAATCTGTGTTAATTTTTTGTTAGAATGCCGGCGTAAATTACTGTAAGATTTCGGCCTTAAAATTGGCATCAACTGATGCGCACAATAATTGTGGCAATCAATGAGTTATTCATCCAACCGCAGAGATAATTATAAAAAATAGTATTGCACCACAGCGTTCCATTTTTAGTGTTCTGAAAATTACCAGCCACGCCTGTCTGATTGTGGCGTTGCTAGCTGTATTACCTAAAGAAAGTTTTGCACAGACTGTTACCGGTTCCATACGCGGCACAGTGCAGACTCCTTCAGGAGCTCCCGCTGCTGACGCGAGAGTTACTATTACAGACACACGAACCAATTCCACCCGTATATCAACAACCGATGCAGACGGGGTATTTAAAGTGGGTGGTCTGGCCATTGGTGGCCCTTTCACGATCGGCGTCATTTCCAGCGAGTACAAAGGTGCTCTGGTCACAGATGTGTATACAAACCTGTCAGGTGCATCTACCTTCAATATCGCACTGGAAGCGGGAGCGATTGAAGAGGTTATCGTTACCGGGTCAGCCGCGTTCGCTGGTGTCGAACTGGCGATAGGACCAAGTGCCAACTTCAATATTGCAGTACTTGAGTCCGCTCCGGCCATTAATCGAAACATCACCGATGTCATTCGTGCTGATGCGCGAATTTATGTTGACGAATTGCCTATGAAAAACTCGAAGGAGCCAACTTGTTTGACCGGGGTCCTATCGGGTCCGGTGCGGTAAACGAAGTCCTGGTAACCCAGGGCGAATTGGATGAAATTGCAGCCATTGCCCGTGATATCTATTTATATGATCCGGGCGTCATTCCTGCCAGCATGGACCATGAAGATGAAAAAATCCTGGTCAAGTTTGATTGGGATATCAACGAATCACATCGGGCAGCATTCACCTATACCTTCAACGACGGTGAGAATTTTACCCAGTCCGACGGTGATCAATCGGAGATTGAATTTTCCAATCATCTGTACGAGCGTGGTGCAGAACTCAATTCCTATGTGGGATCCCTCTATTCTGTCTGGAACGATAATTTTACAACGGAATTTCGGGCAAGCCATATCAAACTCGACAATCGCCAGGTATCTGTAGGTCCTGTTGGCTTTGGTGAGATCAGGGTTGAACTGGACGATGTTGATGTTTATCTGGGTGGAGATGACAGTCGTCAGTCGAATAAACTTGACTACGATGTAACAACCATCAGCCTCAAGGGACATTATGAGGTAAATGGCCATGTCCTGAGTGCTGGTATCGAGCAGGAAAAACTGGACATCTTTAATCTTTTTGTGCAACACACAGAAACCGAAATCCGATTTGACGGTATCGAGAATTTCCGCAATGGTCAGGCAGCCCGTGTTTATTACAACAATGCTCCTTCACACAATCCTGACGACGCAGCTGCAAAGTGGGGATATTCAATAAACACCCTCTTTTTGCAGGATGAATTCACCCTTGCAGACCGTTGGACCATCGTTGCCGGTGTTCGTTACGACCGCTATACGACCAACGATGCACCGCCTACAAACGCAGACTTTGTTGCCGATTACGGATTCTCCAATAATGCCACCCTGGACGGAGAGAGTCTTTTTCAGCCACGCATAGGCTTTACCTTTGACCTGTCCGACACCACCGATATTCGTGGCGGTGTTGGTCTTTACGGAGGAGGTAACCCGAACGTGTGGTTGTCAAACACATATTCAGCCAACAATGTGCAGCAATTTGGGACAAATGCCCGAAACGTTGATCTCTTTGACCCCTCGATCACCTATCAGGACATTGATCCAAATGCTCCTGCCGGCGCAGGACCAGGATGGGGCGTCCCCTCTCCACTGTACGATGACATCACAGCAGGCGACGGTAGCAATTTTGAGATCAATTACCTGGATCCGAACTTCAAACTACCCTCGGAATGGAAATTCGCCCTGTGCATGACCCATGTATTCCCAGGGGACTATGTATTTACGGCTGACCTTTTGTATACCAAGGGCAAGGACACAGCAATCGTGCAACATGGCACCTTGAGCAGGTGGGCACGAATTCGGACGGCTATCCCATTTACGACAGTGTGCGTGAAGCCAGCTTCGTTCTTACCAACAGTTCCAAAGGTAATGAGTCCCTGTCTCTCGCATTTGGTCTTGCAAAGGGCTTTGACAATGGTTTCGACTTTACCATGGGTTATGCCTACAATGACGCCAAAGATGTAAGCCCAATGACCAGTTCAGTGGCATTTTCCAATTATCTCAATCGTGCGTTCTTTGACCCCCGGGAGGATGTACTTTCCACCTCTAACTACAACATTGAGCACCGGTTCACCTTTACAACCACCTGGCGAAAGGATTTGCTTGATAAATACCCGATGAATATTGCGCTTTATGGGTCACACAATACCGGCAGGCCCTATAGCATTACCTGCGACGGTACGATTAATCCTTATGGGTTCACACCTTATCTGGATTTCCGGGACGTCGTTTTGGCACCGGGTGACAAGCGCAATGATAAAACCGGTTCGTCGTGGACCAAGGTTGATTTCCGCATCGATGTTGGGATTCCCGGATTCCTTGGGGACGACAAGTTTTCAGTGTTCATGATTGTTGATAACCTGGGTAACATGATAAATGATAGCTGGGGTATCCTGAATCAACACAACTTCCCACGCACAGTGGAAGAAGGCACATCGGAATCACGAATTGGTGATGCCTCTCGTTACGAAGTGCGGTTTGGCCTCAGATATGTGTTCTAAGTAGAACATCTGTACAGAAAAGGGTGGCCTTAGTGCCACCCTTTTTTTTTGCTGACAAGTCTCATCCTGGAACAAACTGACACGACGCGAAGAACGTTAATGAGGGCTGCAGAGAAAGACTTGAATATCGTCTGGCTGAAATGACCAGTACGGGCCTATTCTACGGCCACGGCACCGATAATGCGCAAGATGAAGCTGCCTGGTTGATCTTGCATGTCCCAGCCCCCCCAGATTGCCAGTCTGAGGTCAAAATTTCATTTCTCAATATTAAATTGACTTAACCCCGCTGCTTTAATTCGGAGTGGGGCTGGTGATCCTGGTTGCTAATAAGCCCAACCACAATCAGATCCGATTGGTTGGTAAAAGTCCTGGGTGTCCAGGCTCTTCCCGGTGCGGGTGCCTAGGACTACCGTGAAACCGGGCTGTAATTTGCTCCCGCAATACAGCGGGATTACCGATACCGAATGTTTATAATCTCATTTGCAAACTCAATAATATCGCCGGAAACAATTTTTTTCCGTCTGCGGACCTCTATCTCGCCATTGACCCGAACCAATCCTTCATCAATTACACTCTTGGCCTGGCCGCCACTGGCGACCATTCCTTCAAACTTAAGAATTTTGTAAAGCTCAACCGGTTCTTTGTAGATATCGACATATCTCATGGATCAATCTGCCAGGCAACTGCTACTGTTTTCAGCGTACTTCCACACGGTATCTGTCCTTGGAACGGGAAGTCTGCGCCTCAGTTATTATTACCCAGCATAGTTGCTTGCGGGAAAAATGCCAAAATTTCGTGATTTCTCACATTCAGGAAACAGCCTGAATTGCGAAACTCATTCACAGTCGTTCATCAACCACGCATAATGATCTGTTTTCGGACAAAGTAACTGCATGAGTCGTGTGATTTTATTCAACAAGCCCTTCAGGGTCATGTCGCAGTTTCGTGAAATCGAAAACAAGCCGACTTTGAGTCGGTACTTCAATGACAAATCCCTGCGCGTTGCCGGTCGTCTCGACTATGACTCGGAGGGTCTGCTGATACTCACAGATGACGGACGCTTGTTACAAAAGATCACTCATCCCCGCTTCGCCAAATATAAAACATACCGGGTCCAGGTAGAGGGCGAGCCTTGCCAGAATGCGCGTGAGCAACTCCGTGCTGGCGTAATATTGAATGACGTCAAAACCCAACCGGCCAGGGTCAGGCTGACATCGGAGCCCGCCGCACTTTGGGCCCGGGACCCACCCATTCGAGATCGTAAATCCATTCCCACACATTGGCTTGAGCTTAGCATCGCAGAAGGCCGAAATCGGCAGGTCCGGCGTATGACTGCAGCCGTTCACCTGCCCACCTTACGATTGATACGTATACGTGTAGGTGACTGGTCCCTGGGTGAACTACAGCCAGGTGACTGCAGGGAAGTTCAGTATTCAAACTAACGGTAATACAACAAAGTCTACACGGCCGGTGGCTATTTCCTACCGATCTGTGACGCTTGGTTTATAAGAAATTAGGAAACTCCCGATGGATAAATTTGAGTACAACCTGGTTCTAATGCATTTGCCCAACTTCCAGCACATCGGAGACTTCTTGACCGTGAGAAATATGATGCTTGGCATCGCTCCGGAAATTCGCATTCTTGTAGCCTCTCAAATCGATGGAACGGTTCGACTACCAAATACTGCGCTGGAAACGATAAACAGTCTTCCAACGCTGATATTCGCGCCGACACCTTTGGATCTGCCGGATCAGTTCCGTGGTACCCGTATGATTGCTCAGAGCAGAACCAAGATGGGGGAATACGAGTTATTGGCTCAGGAGAACCTTCCATTTCCGAAGTCAAAACACATCTCCACACTTGAGGACCTCGACGACCTTGATCTGGGTGAGCGTTTTGTGATCAAACCCAACGAGGGTAAGCAGGGAAAAGGCGTCATACTGGTGACTGCAACAGCCTGCAAGGACATTGTCAGATCCAGGTTCGGCGAAAGCGATCTCGATCTGATCGCGCAAAAGGCGATAAACACAGGTCCCAAACCGACCAGTTATCGTGTGTTCTCGGTCCTGGGTGAGGTCATTTACTGCGTCAAGTATCAAAGTCTGACGCTCGATGTTGAGCAATCGATCGCCAGGGCGAACTTCTCTCCATTTGCTGCCAACTCAACGGATGACCGGATTATGGAGTTGGTTAACGACCAGGAGATTATTGAGTTGGGTGAGCGGATTCATCGAAAATTCCCGATGATCCCGGTCCTGGGTCAGGACATTGTCCGCGATATTGAAACACAGGCGCTGTACGCCGTGGAACTGAACTCAGGCGGCTGGACCTGGCATCTGTCTTCCAACTTTGGGAACCGTTTTCGGATGCAGTTCAAGCTTGATTACTACGGCCAGTTCAATGCGTTGGATAAAATTACAAGAGCCCTGGCCCGCTTCACGGTCGCTCATGCCTCCTGAGTAAGCTCACAGTTTCGACGAGAATCAAAAACAACCAGGGCCGTAGAATCGAGGTTTCTGGAACCGGGAGTTGACGACAAAAAAACGAATGTGTTTGAACTGCTGATAGGCAATATAAATCACTTTTTTGGGATTCAGTTAAGCATCCGAAACTGTAAACTGTGCCGAAATCGGATCTTCGATGCAGACCACCACCCGCAACCCGCCACCACACTCCAGGCAGGTCTCGGTATCTATAGCAAGTACCGGCTTGAGGCGTTGCATCCATGACATGGGAGCATTGGACTTGCCGCTGTCCACCCTGCCCCGCGTCCGGTGCGGTACAATCTTGTTGCGGTGTCGCCGGGACACGTCTCTTGCTTCCGGCAACAATATTCAACCGACTCTCTATAATACAAGAGGGCTCTGACCATTTTCCTGAATGATTGCGGAAGCAGACATATGGATCCAGATAGAAAATTTGACCCGATTGAAAAGGAAAGGGCGCTCCAGGCGGAGTCGCAGACCTGGGACACCACCCGGGTTGAACAGGCCAGGCGAGAGGATATCCCGGTTATCGATGTCAGTGAATATTTCGACACTGATAATGAAGCCGCGCTGGAAACAGCCGCGATCCAACTGGGTGAAGCGAATCGAAAAACGGGATTCATTTTCCTTTCCGGTCACGGCGTCCCGCAGAAATCCATTGAAGACGCGTTGGAACAGTCGACTCGTTATCACCAACTCCCTATTAAAACCAAACTTGATTTACGTATGGATCAACCCGGCTTCCCCATCACAGGTGCAGGTTATTTGCCATTCAAGAACAAAAAGTTACCGCACCGGCCCCGGGGTAACCTGAATGAGTCTTTCCTGATCAAGCGAGACGGCGATATCGCTCTTGCCGACAACCTTTGGCCAGCCGATGGAAAATTGCCAGGATTCAGAAAAAACGTTGAACGGTTTACAAACCGGTTGGAAAACCTGGCTCTAAGACTCCTGCCAATCTACGCTCGTGCGTTAAATCTGGAGAAGACATTCTTCGAACCGGCCTTCACCGACCCTTTCTATCGTTTGCGATTGACACACTACCCTGACTTTTCACGCGACAATTCCGATCAGTTTGGAATTGCCCCCCACGTGGACACCACCTTCTTTACACTGTTGGTCCAGGACAGCCCTGGCTTGTGTATATTCAGCGAAGAACGGCAATGCTGGCTCTCCGTGCCAATGCGCGATGACGCAATTATTGTCAATACAGGAGAATTGCTAAAATACTGGAGTAATGACGAATTTGTCAGTGTGAAGCATTTCGCCAACAACAACCTGAGCGGGACCTCGCGCTACTCAATCGCGTTTTTTTTCAATGCCAATAGCAACTACAGAATGACGTGCATTCCCAGTTGCTGTGGGCCGGGACGACCAGCCAGGTATCCTGCCATTTCTTACGCTGAGAGCCAGGCTGTGGCGCAGGGGGAATAGACAGACCGAAAATCGGGCAACATTAAGAAAACCCAATGAGTAAAACAACGATCTGTTGTTAACCCTGGTACCGATCAAACCAGTCCAGAACTTCCCGAATCAGCATATCCAGAGGCACCATGTGGTCAGCTGGCGCCACGTACATTTTCTTGTCCTCAGGCGGAGTTGCAAGACGGTTGAACATGGCTTTGCCAGTGATCTAAGATTCGTCGCTTACGCCTTATTTCTCTTTCTTCTGCTTTCATTACTGAGCCCTCCATGTGATTCAAAATACATGAAGTGTCCAAAAGGGTCCTACATTCTTACACGCGCCGAAAAGGAATTGTTTACCCTGGCCGAGGGCACAAAACTAAGAGTGATTGCGTACCGCCCTGATTACGTAGGCCCGACTGAAGAGGAAGCCCACCTGGACCAGGATTTATTGTACTGGTTCTTCGCACCCGTTGGTGCCACCGTGCGCGCGCAGCAAATTGGCGAAGCCATGTTGGACGCCACCGTGGGAGACAGTGAATTCAAAAACGGCGACAAACTGGCAACGGGATCTATTTTGAGATACAGCGATGCCTATGGCAGTCGCATAAAGTAGGGACACCCGGGTACCTCTCTGCGGAATTTGATGGGTGTCCTGACTGTGCCCTTGTGGGAATCGGATTAAGCATGGCTGTCCTGGGTTTCTTTTCCTGCTTTCTTACTTCTATCGGACATGCAATGATCTGGACCGGTTGGATGAAAGACCCGGATGCCCAGACTCTCCTGATATTTTGAACAAATGCATACAGCCAGTGTGCGCAACTACTGTTGTTGGTGTCCGTGCTACCATGCGAATAACTGTTCATGACTTACCCGTATTAACTCATCATCTGGTATACAAACCGCTATTCATGCAAAGGTTCCGCCCATGAAATTATCTCGCCGCACCCTTCTGAAAACGTCTGTTGCAGCTGCAGCATCAGTCGCCTTGACAACTGTAGGTTGTGAACCACTGGCACCAGAGCAGGTATCCATAGAGGGACAACCGCAAGATCCAGGGACGAAGGAACTACTTAACGAAGCCACGGATTTGATTCTGAATGCATATCCTGAAAGTACATCCAGCGCCGGAATCGACAATGGAAAATATTCACGTCATAAATTTGAACTGACTGACCGGTCACCCCAGGGCCAGGCCCGCATCAAAACTGACGTGAAAGCCATGCTTGCCAGACTAGACGCCATCGACACCCATGTCCTGCCTGCAGATGAGGCGCTCAACGTAGATGTCGTGCGCACCGTGTTCCAGATGAGCGCGGAGGGCTTTGACCTCGCCTACGGTGACATGGCCCTTCTGAACATTAATTGGTCGTATCGCAACAGCCCCTATGCGGTGGCCCAGAACACCGGCGCCTTCGTCGAAATACCAAGCTTTCTGGATGCCAGTCACTCACTAGAGACCGCAGAAGATGCAGAGGCCTATCTTTCACGAATGAAAGCATATTCCGAACAACTCGAAGGAGAAGCCGAGCGCACAAGAATTGAAGGAAGCCAGGGTGTCATCCTGCCGGATTTTCTGATGGAAAAAACCCTTGGTCAACTGCGCGATGCCCGCGCCCGCTCTCCGGAGGAATGGGGGATTGTTACTTCGTTTGAATCTCGGACACAGAAATTGGGTAACGGCTTTGCGGAGAAAGCCAAAATGCTTGCAGCACAGAATATTGGGCCAGCTATTGACCGCCAGATTGAAGTACTCGAAGCCCTTGCTCCAAGAGCTACCAGTGACGCCGGTGTCTGGGCCAAACCAGATGGGGACAAGTATTATGATTGGGCGCTGCAGGCCGGTACTACAACGACCATGTCAGCGGATGAAGTCCATCAAATGGGCCTGGATCAATTGGCCAGCTTGCATGGACGTATGGACCCAATCCTGAGCTCCCTTGGTTACACACAAGGATCAATTGGCGAGCGTATGTCAGCCCTTGGCAAAGACACCCGTTATCATTTCTCGCCCGGGGATAAGGGCCGGCAAGAGATCATGGCTTTTATTGAGGAAACACTTGTCGAAATCCGTGCATTAATGCCAAAAGCATTTGCTACCCTGGTTCCCGGTTTTCTGGAAGTCACGCGTATTGCACCAGAAGTTGAGGCGGGTGCGCCTGGAGCTTATGGCGGTGCGGGTTCTATCGACGGCAAACAACCCGGTCATTTCTGGATCAATCTGCGTACGCCAGACCTGCACACCAAGTTCAACCTCAAGGACCTTACCTATCACGAAGCAATTCCTGGCCATGTATGGCAGGGTGAATATACCTTCAAACAACCGCTGATCCGTTCTCTGCTGGCTTTCAACGCCTATTCCGAAGGTTGGGCGCTTTACGCCGAGCAGTTGGCCGATGAACTCGGTGTCTATGAGTCATCACCCGTTGGCAGACTTGGTTATATGCAATCACTGGCTTTTCGAGCCTGTCGCCTGGTCGTTGATACCGGGCTGCACGCCAAACGCTGGACCCGTGAAGAGGCCAATACCTGGTTTGTAGAAAACAATGGGTCCAACCCCATAGAAGTTCGTGGCGAAGTCGACCGGTACTGTGCCTGGCCCGGCCAGGCATGCGGCTACAAAGTCGGCCACGCGGCCATTAATCAGTTACGTGAAAAGGCGAAAGCGGCGTTGGGGGATAAGTTCGACTTCCGTCAGTTTAACGACGCTATTGTTCTTGGCGGGGCAGTCCCGATGACCGTGTTGGGGCGGGTCGTGGATGATTTTATCTCGAGAGCAAAAGATGCTTGAAACAGGGTGGACAAACACTTATGGCATCTGCGTGCTGTAGTCTTCAGCAAAATCAGCAGCAACAATCCGGCCACCCTGGCAAATTTGGGCAGGAAGTAAGAAGCGCCCTTTCAGGAATCAAACCAGTTAACAGAGTCTGTAGACTGGACCCAAATTTGCCCCTTTCAGACCCTGATCTATCGGATTCCTCGCCAGTTCTGCCACCAACCGCTGTTACGTATTATTGATTACTGAATTATCAATCTGTTTCGGGTTTCACATACTTGTCAAACCACCCGACAAAACGCTCGAGCAAATCCTTCTGATAAGACGGTTTGCGGATTCCGTGATAGGCGCCAGGGTAGACCACCAGCGAAGCCTCGCGGCCAAGATGCTTCATCGCCTGGTACATCTGCTCGGAGTGGATGATCGGCTGATTCCAGTCTATCTCACCACCAATAAAGAGCGTCGGTGTGGTGATGTTCTCGACGTGCATGAACGGTGAGATTGAGTCCCACAGATCGCGATTTTTCCACGGGGCACCGAGTTCCGTATGCCACCACAGGTAGTAGGGGTCGTGTCCATAGGTGGACGTATACCATCCAACGCTGGCGCCACTGATGGCGCCCGCAAATCGTTCCGTCTTGGCAATCACGAAGTTCGTCAACGTACCGCCAGACGACCAGCCTCCGACGCCGAGCCGGTCAGGATCGACGTAACCCTTTTCAATGACGTGGTCGGTCGCCACGATGACATCTTCAACATCGGCGGTGCCATAAGCCTTGTTGAGGGCAAGAGCAAATTCTTGCCCCCGGCCACCCGAACCGCGAACATTGGGCATCACGACAACGTAACCATTGGCGGCAAACAACTGGACCCGGAAATTGAAACCATAGTCATACTGGGATTCCTGCCCGCCGTGTAGCCAGAGAATGGCCGGGTATTTGCGTCTCGGGTTGAAGTCCTGTGGCTTGTAGACAAACGTCTGGATTTCGGTGCCATCTAGCGTGGGAAAACGCAGCTCTTCTACATCCGACAGCCAGATTGAATTCATTAACCCGCCATTGACGTCCGTGAGGCGACGTGGCTGCTCAGAACCAGCAGCAGGATTCGCATCGAGGACAAACAGGTCGCCGGGCACACGCGGCTTACTGATGGATACAAGGACACTGCCATCCGGCGCTACCTCAATATCTCCGACACTGAGTTGGCCCGTGATTGGCCGGGTCAGTTTGCCATCGGGGACTGACACGGCCACCAGATCCACACGACCATCATCCTCGAGCATGGCATAGACGGTGTTCCCATCGGGCGAGAATTTCAGGCCATAGGCCTTGCGATCAAGTTCCTCTGTGGTGAGCAGCACGGGTTCGTCGTCTCCAATACCAATGATCGCAATTTTTGTCTGCAGGTAGGACGCAGGTATGTCGGTCCGTTCTGTGTAACTGGTCAGATAAGCGATCCGCTTGCCGTCTGGGTTCCAGATGGGGGATCCGTCGGGACCGGGGTTCGTGGTGAGTTGGATGGGTTCCTGCTGGTCCGCGGGCAGGTTGGATTTGACCAGCCAAATGTCGGAATTGTAATTGCGGTCGGGGTCTGCTGTGCGGTTGCTTGTGAATGCGACCATGCTACCGTCCGGCGACCAGGCAGCGCTGTACTCATCGTGGTCGCCATCAGTGATCTGCAGGGTGGTTTGTGATTCAAGGTCGTAGACATAGAGGTGGGTGGGTACGTGATCAATGTAGCCGACATAGTCTTGCTTGAATATGAGATCGTCGATGACCCATGGGATTGAGTTGTCGTCGTTGGCTTCGTCGCTTATGGACAGGAGGAGGCGTTTGCCGTCTGGAGATCGTTTGTAGCTCCCGATACCCCCCTCGATATTGGTCATCTGGACACGCTCGCCGCCACCTTGCAGATCCAGGCTGAAAAGCTGCCAGTCATCGCCTTGGCCAGGTGCAATAAAGGTCAGGTACCTGCTGTCAGGGCTCCAACCCGGACTCCTGAATGAACTCCCCTTGGCAGTCATGGGCCTCGGTTTACCGCCAGCGGTTGGCACCACCCAGAGCCGCGATGAGGAGCGGTCATTTTCAAGGTCCTTGGTACCGACCGTGTAGGCGACCCAGGCGCCGTCCGGACTGATGATCGCACCGCCCACACCCTTAATTGCAAAGTAGTCATTCACCTGCAGGGCACGCAGGGTATTGGCCTCTTTTGCCAAAACTCCGGATACCAGGCCGGCCCAAAACAATGCCAGTAAGGTATGTGTGATTATCATGTGTTTCTTCATTTCATTTCCTCATCCAGCAAGGGCTTGGGCTCATTCAATTGCGCCCTCCCCTTTTAGTGCATAGGTTATAAATTTATCCGGTCTCTTTAGTGGTTCATCTGTTTCCCGGGAAAGGTAGAAAGGAGCGGTGCTGCTCATCTTATGGGTTTGACCCTGATCCCGGGAATATGACAAGGTCCGGCGGTTACGTTTTTCCTGGTATAGGATATCAGAACGATCGACTTCGACTGAATCCGTCGGTCTGAATGCGCCGCTCTGAATATAATGTTTGTGAACATGATGTATATCAGCACCGCTCACTTGAGGTTGCTACATTGAATAATCCGGAGACTATGATGAAAATACCACAGTTGTTTTTCTTAATATTGCTGATTCCCCTGGTCGCTGTTGCACAGAACCCAGGGCAGAAATCTGAAGCGGTGAGCAAGGTTATCGACGATTTTCATGATGCTGCAACGCACGGTGACAAGCAACGATACTTCAATCATCTCACCGACGATGCAGTTTACCTGGGTACAGATGAATGGGAACGTGGCCACCAGGGAAGAAGGTCTGTAAAAGTGGGACTCGTTTCCTTGTTGGACCTGAAAACTTAAGGCACTCATGGCTTTTTAACACTATGAGACACGGGCCTCCTCACCTATTTTCTCACTCATTTTCTCAGTTATTTTGGGTTGGAGCCACGCTTGTCTGAAAAAATTATTTGATCTCAAACCCTGTCGTCCTGGTGAAACGATATGTCAGCTTTTGTCACTTATTCTTGACGGAAGCTGGCACCCTGAATTTTCGGGGTAGTGACAGGGGGAATTCAGATGTTTTTTAGTGCACTGACCGTTAACTTTCGTCACAGAACAGCCAGTCACTCACACTGCCAATTACCATCAAGCTTCTTGCAGAAATCAGGCGGGCCGCGCTGCTCCCACAGTTCAATGAAGTCGTTGGCTGCGGCGGCTTCGAGATACTTTGGATGCGCTGTGAAGCCTGTTTGCCGAAATATAGTGCCAAACCATAAATCGCTCGCAGCATCCCCCCAGCCCGATTCAAGAGCAATATCAAAAAGAATTTCGAAGCATTGATCGAGGTATCCAAGTCCAAAATACAAAGAGGTCAAAATCCCCTGTAACTCCAACGCATCCTCTGTCGGCACGGAAGAACTGATTTGCGGGATACGACGATCCAGGTAGGCCAGACCAGTTGCCGGATCACGGCCGCCGGTCACCAGTTCCCTGACCCAGTTTGTGTCGGGATATCCGTATTCCTGCATGAAGGCTTCAATCTGAGCGATGCCGATGTCATCCCGCTTGTCCACCAGATTTGCATGGCCAATAAACAGCTTCGCGAAGTTGTGACCGAGTTGGGCCGCGAGTTCCCATGCAGCAACAGCTTCACTGGTACGCCCGAGAGCATAGAATGCTTGTGCCATCCAATAATTCGCTGCTGGCAAGAGTGGGTCGCGATCAACATATCCTTCGGCAACGTCCAATGCCTCTTGCAGGTAACCGACATTCAGCAACGTCCACACCAATGCTTCGACAACTTCCGTCTTACCCGGTTCTTCGTGCAGGGCTTGCTCTAACCCCTGTATCTCCCGTAGCCATGAGAAGTTGCTTGCTGATCCGAACAATGCTTGCGCGAAGGCAAGATCAGGATTGATGGCAAGCGCCTTGGCGGCAGCCTCACCCATCAGCCTTCTTCCTTCGGCTTCTGCGACCAACCATCCGGTTTGTTCCCAATAGGTAAAGGCCAGTAGTTCATAGGCTTCTGCGAAATTCGGATCGAGATCGACAGCCTTGAGCAAGATCTCTTCGGCATGTTCGACGCCCTTCGCATTGAGTGATACTCTCGCCTGGAAAAACAATGCATAGGCCTCGGTATTGTTCGTAGGACGACCGCGAGTCAGTTTTGTGCCGACATGGATCTGCAGGGCATCGATGATGGCAGCCGCAACATCGTCTTGAATCGCAAAGATATCAGTCAAAGTCCGATCGTAGGTTTCGGACCACAGATGCGAGCCGTCCGACACATCAATCAACTGAGCTGTAACGCGGACCCGCTCGCCCGACTTGCGCACCGATCCCTCCAACACCGTCGTCACTCCGAGTGTTTGGCCGATTACGCGCAGGTCTTCATTTTTCCCCTTGAAAGCAAATGACGATGTTCGGCCGATAACCTTCAGCCTGGGGATCCTGGAGAGTAGATTCAGAATCTCTTCAGTCAGGCCATCCGAGAAGTACTCCTGTTCCGGATCCGAGGACATATTGACGAAGGCAGTACCGCGATGGAATTCTCGATATGTTCAGGTAACCGTTTGGCCTGGTCTGGGGTTGGTATAGTTTCTACGGGTTCAGCAGTTGCAACCGTTTCATCGGGTTGAGTCTCAAAGCGACTCTCGTAGATGAAAGAACCCATGCCTATCACGAGCAGACCAATAATAATAAAATCAAGTTTGCGACCAGCGTGTGATGCGATGGAATCTTCAGGTGATATATCGGAATCTTTTTTGATGCCTTCAGGTGTTATCTCAAATGCCCATGCAAAGAAGATTGCAAATGGAAATCCCATAATACCAAAGAAGAAAACAGCAGTGATTATCCATTCAGATAAATGTAATGCAGGAACCGCTGTATCCGTTACCTGAATAACTACTCAGGCAAGTACAAGATAGGCAACGCCTACCTTGAATACGTTACGTCTTTTGAGTTCGGTGAACAGTGAATCAGCCAAAGACAATCCTTGATTATTGTTGTAGTTTCTCCACTGGAAGTCACTGTACTGTTTATAGTGTCATTTATCAATTAGGTGAGATTCTGACTGTCTGTAAATCGAATACAACAGCCCGTCACGACAGACAACTCTCGTCACAAAAGAGACAATCAGTTGAGCGCGGCACAATCTTTCCCCGATGCCTGAAGTTGGGCGTAGACTCATCGTGGAAACACGTCAAAACCTGCCCCGGCCTTCAGTCCGGGTCTGGGCACCAGCACGGTACAAACCCAATATCAGCAGGGCAAGGATGGCAAGTCCGCTCGCATTGAGGGTCGGAATCGCTACCAAGGAATCTGAATCGGTGGTGCCCAGGCCGTAATACCTCAGTGCCCGCTCATAGGCATTTGCACCGATCCTGGCGCCCATCAGACGGCCCGGAATATCATCGGCGGGCGGATGTATACCCCCGTAAATGCGTGAAATACTGGTTTCGTCAGAAGCATCGGCATAGGTAGCCCAACGTAATAGAACATCCACACTGGGACCCTCTTCAAACACCAGGAACTCATCCTGGGGGGCCATGAATTCACCATAACCACCCGGAAAAAATTCATCGCCTGTCAGTTTTGTCAATATGACGGCCGCCGCGCGCGAGAAAGTGCTATGACCAGAGACATAGCCGGCAAATGGCGGGGTGACAAAACTTGGCCGTTGATAGGGCCACCAGTTCTCACACCTGATCCACCCCACCCCGGCGGCATCGGTATCCGGATTTCCTATATATTCCGGGCCACGCCAGGCAAACAACGCTATTTTCCCAAGATGTTGGTCCATATTGCCGCCCAGGCCAAAATGCCGCTGCCCGGGTGCCGACGATTGCGCGCTAATGACCTCAATATAACCTGGGTGCAGATTAATTCCATGCTGATAATAGGAAAGCTGTCCAGGATCGCTTGACTGGCCAAGATCGCACAGGGCACGGATGGCTGATACCGGTCGAATATAGTCATACCAGCCTTTTACGCCCCAGGCTGCAATGGCTGAATCGTGCATGGCCCCACCCAACGCAAGATAGACTTTCACATCCCACTGCAAAGCATCCAGTGTCAGTCCCTTTCCGTTCATTTTCTTGATTGCCAGGGGGTGGTCAGAAACGTAGTTGGCTATGGTGAACCAGTGCCCGGGAGGTGTTTCAGAATCCGGACCATCGGCCCAGAACTCAGCCAGGACCCGGTAGTAATCCCCTGCCGGGACAATGACAGGTTCATATGGCTGACCGGTAACAGGATTCAGCGGGCGCCCATGACCATCGTTGGTTCCCAGGCTGTTGTTGCCACGCGAGGCCGGTGAAATATCAATCATCTCGCCGTCAGCCGGGTCCAGCTTGCTGCTCCAGATAGCCACTTGCTCAAAGCCCGCCTTGTACTCTGCATCTCCCACACCACCAAGCCTGGGTGGAGCACCGGGATCATGGTAGATCCAATAATCATCGCCATTATGCTGATTAATGGTTAAATCTCCCGGAGTCAGCGCAAAGGGCGTAACAGTGCCCCATTCGGGGCCAAGAAAATCAGGAACACCGCCGACGATTACATGGCCACTCTGATCAACAAAAAACTCCAGCGCCAATGGCTGCCAGCGGTTCAGATCCCAAATATCAGGATTGCCCGGCAGTTCCGGTAGCAGAGGTTCGTTTACAGGCTCATAGAAAAGGTTTTCATAAGCGCCTGCCTCGTTGGAATGATCTGCCAGTCCAAAATCGATATAGGTCTCGGCAATGCGGTTACCCAGTGCCGCTGGGGTATTACCTGCCGTGGTGACAATGGATTTGTCGTAGCCCAATTCTGCCATTTTTGCATCAAGAGCCGGTAACGTAGTACTCGCACCCGGAGAGCCGGTAAACCGCCAAACCAACAGGCGGTAGACGGCATAGCTGATGGCTTCCTCGCGCGCGCTCTGAATATCGCCGGTATCCATCTTTTCATGATGGATCAATGTCAGGGCATTCGAGTCAAATGCAGCCCAGGCATCCCACATCGCACCGGAGGTGTGATACAGGTTGCGCGCATGTACGGTTGGGCGTGCGAAGTCCTTGCGGATCGCTTCAAGCAGTTCTTCATTCCATTGGCGCGCCACGGAATGCACAACAGGGTCGGCCAGGGTTTCAGCCGGGGTAAACGGCAAAACAATAAAGCAGGACAACACGGTCAGAACAAACCGGATATTCACTATAATATTCAAGAAAAATCCCTCAGAGAACTCCAGGT
This sequence comes from Lysobacterales bacterium, assembly GCA_014238945.1. Taxonomy (GTDB): domain Bacteria; phylum Pseudomonadota; class Gammaproteobacteria; order Xanthomonadales; family SZUA-36; genus SZUA-36. The sequence continues at coordinate 3,698 of JABAAB010000115.1, read as the reverse complement.
GATTGTGCTCAGAACACAATTCTCACACGATACGGTAACTGATTTGCCCGGTCAATGGGGGACTAAAGAACAACAATAGTTCTTTAAAAATGACTGTATTTTCTATTCAAATCCGTTTTCGTAGATAGGGGGTTCGGGCGGTATCAATTTAACCAACAGAAGCTGGTTGATGTCGACATCCTGCATCACGATTTGAGATCCGGAAGGCCAGGTAACCCGCAACTCATCAATAATGACCGATCCACCCAGTCCAAAATGCTGCCGCAGGGGGTTTTGGGACTCAAAATTGCTGCCAATGGTAAGCTGCCGGGTTTGGGTCAGTGTACCAATATCGATCTCGATCACCGTTCCGGCCGTTGTTTTCCCGCTTTCCTCCGGTGCGACATCTACTTGAAGCCAGCCCGGATTATCGGTCAGATTGTTGCGGAACAATTGTGTGGGGCCATCTACGACGAATACAAAGATATCGATGTCTCCATCGTGATCGTAGTCAAAACAAACCAGGCCCCGGCCTTGCGTGGTATCCACTATACCGAAAGCCGCCGCGCTTTCTGTGAACGTGTCATCCTGATTATTCAGAAACAGACGGGAAGCATCATTATCATGATCCTCGGTCACACCGGAACTGCTGTGCATTCCATTCACATGGAAAATATCCAGCCAGCCGTCATTGTCGAAGTCCGCTGCGCATGCCCCCCATCCCCAGGCCCCGTCACGCACCCCGGCATTTGAAGAATCTTCGAAAAACACACCATTTCCATCATTGATATACAGCCGATTTCCAGTTCGAAAGGTGCCAGGTGCTTCATAAATACTGGTGACAAACCAATCGATGTCCCCATCGTTGTCGAAATCTGCCGCTGCCGAGCCCATACCATTCTGGTCAGTGATCACCTCTTCATCGGTTGTGAGGCTGAAAGTTCCGTCGCCATCATTTTGGTAAATCTGGGACTGGTTGTTATCAGCCGATATCAGTATGTCCTGCCAGCCATCATGGTTGAGGTCTACAAATGTTGCCGCAAAACTCATGTCGAATCCACCGAAAACAGTAATGCCCGTGCCTGTATCACCAGCACTGAAAACACCACTTCCATCGTTAACCCACAAATGATTGCGGTCACCACTCACAATAAATCTATGGTGGCCAACAAAAAGATCCAGGTCACCATCATTGTCGATATCCCCCAAACTACTGGTAATGTCATTCTGGGAGCTGAATTGTTGGTCAACGTTGGCACTGGAACTGGTATCAGTGAACGTGCCATCCTGGTCGTTGGTAAACACGTAATAACCTTCACCGTGCATGCTGCCCACCAGCAAATCCTGCCAGCCATCACCGTTTATGTCGGCAAAAACCGGGCCAGAGCTCCAATGGCCGCTGAGTGCAACGCCTGATCCTGAAGTTTCATTGATGAAGTTGCCTAACCCGGTATTGCGTAATAATACGTTGTCACTGGAATCACCGGTAACGATGTACAAATCGGTATGGCCATCATTATTGTAATCACCGGCCGCGACACCACCTGATTCGGCATCATCAGGGCCTTGGATACCACCGGTCAGTGCATGGCTATAGGATGCCCCCGCATCGACGCTGACCTCGCTGAATTGCAGGTCGGCCTGCCCTGTGTCAAACACAAGTAGCAAAAGTAGTAAGGGTTTTTTCATCGGCCTTGAATATGGTGTAAGTGTGAACTTGCCCGTGATGGGCCTGTGATAGTTCAGTAATCCAAATCAGCAGTGAAGTGGAGAGGAAGTATAAACCATCTGTTTTGAAATTTAACAAATTATCGGTGTCCTTAGACTGAACCCTTACAAATGGGCCAGCATCGGAACGTCTGCCACATCCTGCCCCGGTGAAGTGCTTTTGATGGAGAAACTGCCTGATCCGCTTCCTTAACTGAAGCGGATGCGGCATCGGCTGTTGCCCTTGGACCTGGAAATGGGAACGGACAGCCACCCAAACTGGACGCTTGTCGACCAACAGGTGGGGCGCAATTAGCGAAATATCCTGAAATTCATGTAATGATATACAAATATTTTATCAACGGGTCAGCAGCACTCTATGTCGTTTTCCTGGCCTGAAATAGTCCTGACCTGGCAGAGCACGCTCAGTTCCGAAACCACCAAGTGGCTACTGAACTGGAATTTATACGCTGTTGTAACAATACTGATCGGACTCTCGCTGATTTTCGCAGTCGAGCGAATGAACCGCGATTATTCGATATCAATGCTGCATGACTTTATTTACGGTGTCATACATACGTTAATCATGGTGCCTGCGATCATGGTTGTACTCGTGTTCCAAAAGACCCTCATCGAAAAATACCTGCCCGGTATACAACTGAACATGATTCACCAGTTTTCCATACCTGTGCAATTATTTGTTGCATTGCTGGTGAATGATTTTCTGGGGTATTTGGCGCACTACTTGAGACACAAAATCGCACCGCTCTGGTGTTTCCATATGACGCACCACTCGCAAAAACATTTAAATCCATTTACCACAAAGCGCACTCATATTGTGGAACACCTGTTTTCAAAAGGACTGATCAAGCCAATACCTTTAGCTGTTATGGGTAGTCCTCTTGAAGTTTGGATGCTGTATTACTGGATCACAGCATTTTGGGATTACTTTATTCACAGCAATTTGAAAATATCGTTTGGTCCTTTGCGCTGGATTTTTGTTTCACCTCAATATCATCGCATTCACCATTCCTCACTGGCTGAGCATCGTGATAAAAACTTTGCTGATAAGCTGGTCATTTGGGACGTATTATTCCAAACAGCTTATATGAACCCTCGGGAATACCCTCCAACAGGTGTAACGGATACTTCATATCCCAGCGAGCACAGTCTCAGACCCACAAGTATGCTTGCCACCTATGCAAGCCAGTGGTGGTACCCTTTTAGACGAGTATGGCGCCTCATAAGAAACAAACCGGTAAATGTTGTGCCGTAAGTTTTTTTCCAACAACCAGTCTGCGAATGACCCAGTCTGCGAATGAAATACATCTTCATTGGTAAGCGTCTCTGAATCTTCCTGTGCTATCTTGTGGATATTAGTTTTTGACAGGACTATGCGTAAAATTAACGCAATCACGTGCTGGTTATTTAGCCACAAACATTCAGGAGGGGACATCGGGTTATGAAACCAAACAGACGGGAATTCATTGGTTCAATGGGTTTGCTTGGGGCAGGACTGGCACTCACACCCAGCTCGGCCGCGGTAGCCAAAACGGGCAAACCTCAATCGGAAAACAGCGTGACGCCAAGAAAGATTTTAATATTGGGCGGCACCGGCTTTATCGGGCCCAATATGGTCAAGTATGCCGTTGAACGCGGTCATGAAGTATCCATATTTACGCGTGGAAATAAAAAGAGTGAAACGCCCGGCGTGGAGCACCTTATTGGTGACAGAAACAACGACTTGAGCGCACTGGAAGGACGAAGCTGGGACGTGGTATTGGACAATAATGCCAGGGACTACCGGTGGGTTAAATTGAGTACCGAAACGCTTAAAGACGCCGTGGGTCACTACCTGTTTGTCAGCTCAATATCTTCATACCAATACGAAGTCGACAACAGCAGCGCGACAGGATATGAGTTCAAAGAGCGGGTATTGAAAAAACCCCTCATGGATGAGACTTATCCTTTGAATACACCTATCGGCGCATGGAAAGATGGAGATGAGGCAG